>CAVPMI010000046.1:0-34472 GCA_963705975.1 uncultured Pseudomonadota bacterium | reverse complement strand
TCAGCCAAGGTTTCTGCTATCCGCCCCATTTCCTGCCGTTTGCCTTTGTCTCTGTCGCCGCCACAGCCGAACACCACCAATAATTGACCGTGACCTTTTGCGGCCTGTAAGGCTTTTTCCAAGGCATCCGGACTGTGCGCATAATCAACAAATACGGTTGGCTTGTCATTGCCACCGAATTTTTCCATACGACCGACAATTGCATGTAAATCTGCTAAACGTGCGATTGCCTCTGTCAAGGGATAATCCATCGCCAATAGCACACACAATACCGCCAGTACATTTTCCAGGTTGAATACGCCAACTAGAGGCGTATAGGCACTGACTTTCCTATCTTGCCAAACAACTTCGAAAGCTATGCCAGTAGAGTCGTAGTGGATGTTTTTCGCAAAAATGCATTCGGATTGCTTATACATTTGCCCCTGAGTACTAAAGGTCCAGCGCTGCACATTTCCAGCCAATGCCTGCAAGACATCGCTACTATTCGAATCGTCAAGATTCACTACCGCAAATTTCAAAGCAGGACTAGTGAACAAAGCTAATTTGGCCTGAAAATATTCCTCCATACCACCATGATAATCGAGATGATCACGACTGAGATTGGTAAATACTGCACCTCTAAACTCCACGGCGTTTACCCGCCCCTGTTGTAAGCCGTGGGATGAAACTTCCATGGCAACAGCCTTTTTTCGCTGTTCTACAAATAGTTGTAAATACTTTTGGACCATTAAGGCATCCGGCGTTGTGTTCTGGGTTGGCGATAATTTCCCTGGTTCGCCCCAGCCTATCGTACCGATGACTCCACACTGAGTTAAGGCTTGCGCGATTAATTGACTGCAAGTGGTTTTACCGTTGGTGCCGGTTATACCGATGACTGTCAATTGTCGCGATGGATTGCCGTAAAATTTGGCGGCAATCTTTCCTAAATGCTTATCCAAGCCATTAATCGAAAACTGAGCAACCCTTAACGCCGAATCGTGCGGCTGATTCCAGCCGGCCGGGTCGTAAATCACAGCCTTGGCGCCATTGGCAACCGCCTGATCAGCGAAATTCATACCATGTTGGTTCGCGCCATTTAGCGCAAAAAATGCATCGCCGACTCGGACTTCCCGACTATCAAGTGCCAGCCCGGTTATGTCTAAATCACCATCGCAAACCGTCATATCTGTGAGTAATTCAGCCAGTTTCATTGCTTACTCAATAATAAATGCATATTATCCATACCGTCAGGTTCAACACCGTAGACGCGCAAAGCGCCGGCCATGACCTTTGAAAACACCGGGGCTGCTACCTGGCCGCCGAAATGTAATCCTGAGTTAGGTTCATCAACCACAATAGCAATGATGAATCGAGGATTGCTGGCCGGCGCCATACCAACAAATATAGAAAAATACTTGTCGGCCGCATAACCACCTGCCGTGGCTTTATGCACGGTTCCGGTCTTGCCGGCCACCCGATAACCCTCAACTCTGGCCTGATAAGCAGTACCATCCTTACTGACAACGTGCTCCAACATTTCCCTGACCATTCTGGCGGTTTCCGGTTTAAATATACGTTGTGCGTCCGGATCTTCATCCCTTCTCAACAAAGTTACCGAATGCACAACACCGTCATCAGCCAATGCCGTATACGCTCTCGCCAATTGTAAAATCGAGGTAGATACGCCATAGCCAAACGAAATGGTCGCTTGAGCAAAATCATTCCACGCCCGATAATCCAACAATTGGCCACTGGCCTCCCCCGGAAACCCTACGCCTGCCGAAGTGCCGAATCCCAAGTTATTGTAAACATTCCATAAATATTCCGGCGGCATGGTCATGCCGATCTGCGTCGCGCCAATATTGCTGGAATGCTGTAAAACTAAGGTCAAATCCAAAGTGCCATAGTTATGGGTGTCCTTAACCACGTTACGTCCGACATGATAGATACCATGGGTTTCTATCACTACCCGTGGATCAACATAAGCCCCGTCTAAAGCTGCGGCGATCACAAACGGTTTTACCGTGGAACCGGGTTCAAAACTGTCCATAATTGCTCGATTACGATAACGGTTACTGCTTAATTCTTTTCGGTTGTTCGGATTAAACGCCGGTTGGCTGACAGTCGCCAATACATCGCCGTTCTTTGCATCCAAAACTACCAGCGACGCCGAATGGGCCTTATTCACTATCATTGCGTTTTGTAATTCCCGGTACGCGAGATACTGTAAGCGTTCATCAATGGTTAAAACTAAATCACGGCCTGCTTCAGCCTCTTCTATATTTTCAACATCCTTGATGATTTGACCTTTACCATCCTTAATAACCTGTTTTTTACCGATTTTGCCACGCAAAATTTGTTCGTAGCCATGTTCCATGCCTTCCTGGCCCACGTCATCAATATCCGTAAAACCCAGTAAATGCCCAGTAGTTGCGCCTGCCGGATAATAGCGTTTAAATGCCCGTTCGAAATACACGCCCGTTATCTCTAATGCTTTTACTTTTTCGGCTAAGCTTGGATTAATCTGCCGTTTTAAATAAAAAAACCGTTTTCCGGCTTCTTTTTTTAAAACCGCGCGGAGTTCCTTTTCCGGTAAAGCTAATATTTTTGCCATCTCGCCGATCTTAGGATCTTCCTCTGCCTTTAACTGCCGGGGATTAATCCAAATTGACTGGACAGGCGTGCTAATCGCCAAAGGCTCAGCGTTTCTATCCTGAATCTGACCACGATAAGCCGATACAGCTACCACGCCGACATGCTGTAAATCACCTTTATCCTGCAAAAAATCTTTATTCAGGATTTGCAGATAAAAGGCGCGACCAACCAAAATCAACATGGCTAACAGCATGGTTGATAATAATAATTTACGCCTACCAACAAAATCGCCATGCGATTTTGGCGTTGATCTCGCTCCTATAGAAATTCGCATTTACGGTTTTATGTAAATAATTTTGTCTTGGGTAGGCAAGGTCAGCATTAAACGGTTTCTTGCTTCAATCTCAACCCGGTTTTCTTCTGTTAAGGTCGTCAATTCCAGTTGTAAACGCCCCCATTCAACTTCGTAATCGTCCAATTCTTTTTCTTTTTTCTGGATTTCCATAAATACCAAACGTGATTGGTATTTGCTAAAAATCACGGCTATTGCCGACAACATCAGTGCAACAACTAATAAAATAAGGAATAAATTTTTTGCCGTCGCCATTAAATTTTCTCCGCCACGCGCATAACTGCACTGCGAGCTCTCGGATTTAACTTTAACTCTTGTGCCTGCGCCCTGATGGATTTACCGATCTTTTTTAATTGCCCTTGCTCTATGTCCTGCTCTTTAATCGGTAACTTGCCGGGATTAATTTTTCGTCCCGACTCATCTCTGATAAAGCGCTTCACAATTCGGTCTTCCAAGGAATGAAAGGCAATAACAACTAAACGACCGCCAGGCGCCAATATTTCTACCGCCTGTTTTAATCCGGTTCTAATTTCCGCCAACTCTTGATTGATTTCAATCCTGAGCGCTTGGAATGTCCGGGTGGCGGGATGTTTAAATTTGTCGCGAAACGGCACGGCATTTTCAATTAATTTTGCTAGTTCTAAAGTCGATTTCAGGGTTTGTTGTTGGCGCTGAGCAACGATTGCACCGGCAATCCTTCTGGCGAATCTTTCTTCACCGTATTCAAAAATTACCCGCGCCAGTTCCTGTTCATCAACTTGTGCCAAATATTGCGCAGCCGATAAACCTTGACTAGTGTCCATTCGCATATCTAAAGGTCCATCTCGCAGAAAACTAAAACCACGTTCTGCGTTATCCAACTGTGGCGAGGAAACACCAAAATCCAGCAAAATACCGGCAACTTTTCCTTTGAAACCTTGGTTAGCCATTATTCCCGCCATTTCAGAAAAACACGCATGGTGTAAACTGAAACGCTTATCCATAAGCAATTGTCGGGCTTCATTGCTAGCTAATGCATCGGCGTCTCTATCCAATGCCAGCAGTCTGCCGGATTCCGACAATAAGCTCATAATGCCGGCACTGTGGCCACCGCGGCCAAATGTGCAATCGAGATAAACGCTATCCGGTTTAATATTGAGCTGTTCTAAGGCTTCCGCAAATAAAACCGCCTGATGCGCTGTCATCTTAGTCAAAACGACAAAGAGCCCAGTTCCTCAAGGCCCTCTTTATCGTTGCCTTCCAACCATTCCTGTTCTTTGGCCTGCCAGGCTGTTTCATTCCAAATTTCAAATTTATTCAATTGCCCAACTAAAACAATATGTTTATCCATGCCGGCAAATTCCCTTAATTTTTCCGGCAACAATAAACGCCCCTGACTATCCATTTCACATTCAGTAGCATTGCCGATTACAAATCGACGCAGCTTACCGGCCATTTTGTTCAACGTAGGCAGCTTACTTATAGTTTGCTCAAGTTTTTCCCATTCGGGCAGGGGATAAAGCCAAAGACAACCAGATTCCCCTACGCAATTCTCGTCTACAGCAACAGTTACCACTAATTGGCGCTCACAGCAGTCTTGCAATTCGTCCCGATAGCGGGTAGGAATCGCAACGCGCCCTTTCGCGTCTAAACTGATTGAACTGATGCCTCGAAACAAAATGAACCTCTAATATCTAAAAAACTCCCTTTTTTTCCACTTTTCCACACTTATGCTCCACTATAGTTTTCAAATGCTGCTTAGTCAAGAGGTGTTTAGATTAAATTCTTTCTTTTTCTACAATGACTTAGCCCGTATAGACAAAATGGGCGGCGGCACGGAATTCCTTAAAAATAAAAGTGACTTTTATCAGAAAGTTAATTGTGTTTTTTGATGTAAAAGATAATCATGATCAAATTCAATCAATGATTGCTTTGATTGGGACATTCTGAACTTCAGAAGAAAAAAAAGATGATGATCGAACTTACTGCAAACACCGACATTAAAAGAGAATATCAATAATAAGCGGACAAGCAGATGCTTAGGCAAAAAGATAGCGTCAATGGAAAATTAATTAAATTTCAGATTTTTGATCGCGAGCCAGAAGATTATTGACGGCTTTTTTCGGATCAAGGTCATTGAATAACACATGATAAACCTGCTCGGTTATCGGCATTTCAACCTGGTATTTATGCGACAAACCGAAAGCCTCGCGGGCAGCGGAGATGCCTTCTATTTCTTGCGCGATTTCGTCTATAGCTTGCCGCCGAGACTTTCCTTGCCCCAAAGCCAAACCAAACCGGCGATTTCTGGATTGATTGTCGGTACAGGTCAAGATCATATCGCCAAGACCAGTCAAACCCATAAAGGTATCGGGCTGACCGCCTAATTTAACACCAATACGCATAATTTCAGTAAGGCCACGTGTAATCAGAGCTGCACGGGTATTTGCGCCAAATCCAAGGCCATCGGCAATACCGGCGGCAATAGCTAATACATTTTTTACGGCACCGCCAACTTGGACGCCTATCATATCTGTACTGGTATAAGTTCGAAAGCGTTGGTTGTGTAAAATAACGATAAGCTCAGAAACTAGGCTTTCTGAGCTTGAGGCAATTGTAATGGCTGTCGGTAGATCTGCTGCGACTTCCATCGCAAAAGTTGGGCCCGCCAAAACTGCTGTCGAAAATTCACTTCCAAGAATCTGAGCAACCACCTCACTCAATAATAAGCCACTCTCGCCGTCAAAGCCTTTTGTTGCCCAGGCTATCTGCGAACTTTTGCTTAAATAAGGCTGAATTTTAAATAAGGTAGTTTTAAAGGCGTGACTTGGCACGGAAATGAGCAATAATGAACTGCTCAGAACCACTTCCTGCAAGTTGTCCGTCACCCTGAGATTTTCAGGAAATGCGAAACCAGGCAGATAGCGGCAATTTTCCCTATCGTGCTTGAGAGCGGCCATATGTTGACTGCTGTGTCCCCACAATAGCGTGTCACAACCATTTCTGGCCGCGAGCAGAGCAAGCGCCGTCCCCCATGAGCCGGCACCCAAGACACTAATAGAAAAAGACATTTAACTTAATTTAATTTAAGGTCTTTGCTTCAGGTACTTGTTGAGCTTGTTGCAAATGTTGCATGTAGAGCGCGTCAAAATTGACCGGCGCCAAAATCAACTGCGGAAAACCGCCTTTGCTGACTAAATCGGAAACAACTTCTCTTGCATAAGGGAATAAAATGTTAGGGCAAAAACTGCCAAGCATAGGACCCATTTCCTGATCAGAAAATCCGGCAACGGAAAATATGCCGGCTTGATTCACCTCAACCAGATAAGCCGTACTGTCGGCAATCTTCACTGTGACAGTAATAGTGAGGGATACCTCGTACATTGAATTTTCCAAAGGCTCCACATGCGTGCCAAGATTTAAATCCAAAGCCGGCTCCCATTTCAAAGTAAAAACCTTTGGCGCATTTGGGGTTTCGAAGGAAATATCTTTAGTATAGATTTTTTGGATAGCGAACTGCTTTTCGCCGCCGCCATTGATTTCTGACATGGTTACTACTCCTGAGTTTAAAGTTAGTCTTTGTTTTTGCTGCTATTTTTTATAGGAAGTTTATTATCTTCCCAGGCTTGCATACCGCCAGCCAGGCTAAAAATTTGTTCAAAACCAGCTTTGGTTAAGGTTTTACAAGCGGTAACTGAACGCGCTCCGGTTTGACAGACCACGATAATCGGATGATTTTTGTGTTTATCCAGCGAAGATAATTTTTCCTCCAGCTTAGCTAAAGGAATATTAATTGCTTGTTGTATATAGCTTTTTGTAAATTCGGCTGGTTCTCGAATATCTAAAATGACAGTATCGTCATTATTCATTTTTGTCACGGCGATTAGAGGCGAAATGCTCTCAAATTTTGTGAAAGCACTTGCAGTTAAATCTTGAATCAACAAGAAAATAACACATACGAGTGAAAAGACGAGCAAATAATGGTTAGTGGCAAATTGTATATATTGATCCATCGGGTTAAGTTCTAGTTAATATTAATAAAGTATCAAGCGCTGCAAAAAACACCGCGCATCATTTGAATGAGATGAATAACGCGATCATCGTCTATAAAATAGAATACACGATTAGCCTCTTTCTTGAAGTCAAGTATGCCTTTGTCCCTCAAGATGGCCAAATGCTGGGAAATATTACTTTGACTTGTGCCAACTTGCTCAACTATGTCTTGGACGCTAATTGAGTTGCTGCCGACTACGCATAAAATTTTTAAGCGCAGAGGATGGGACATTGCCTTTAAACACCGCGCAGCACGGATAATGTCGGCATCTTCGTAGTGAATGATATCGTCTCTGGCTTCCATAATAAAACATCACCTGTTATTTTTAAGTGCTGTGCCGAGCGGCATTTTCAAGCTACGACAGCATGTGCATACTGCTATAATGTCGACAACAGAAAGGTTTTTAACACCGATATTGCCGCATAAAGATGGGCAAATCTAACAGACTGCGCTTTATTGTTCAATACCCAATGGCTGAACTGGGAAATTTAAGTCGTTTGAAACAGTTTGTGCTTATCTTTTAATTGGGCTTTCGATACACAGCAGCACGAACCAAATACCTGGAGTTTTAATTCATGACAAATAGACAAAACCCCTTGTTGCTGCGGATCTTTGAAGGCTCTGGCATCAGGACACAGATTAATTATAACCCATTTTTACTGGCGAAAACGCTCTGTTCGGATAGCAATTGGCAGAATTACCCACATGCTGAGCCATATAATTTCGCGATACGCCTAGGGTTACCGGGCGTGCATATGGCTACTCCAGAAATTGTCCACCCACCCAAATGACTGACCGCTCTTTAGATTTAATAAAATGAAAGCCAGTGTCATCTTTTTGATTGCCATCCTCGGCATCAGCTCTGCCGGATTGGTTTATGCCGATAACGAAAAAAAACGGGAGTTAGGCGATGTCCAAGCCAAAATCCAGCTAGTTGGTGCAGATATAAGAAACATTTCTGGGGAAAAAACCGCTCAACTTGAAGAATTAAAGAAACTGGAAAAAAAATACGGCGAATTGGCTAATGCTTTGCTAGAAATCAAATCCAATATTAGCCAACAGGAAGAAAACTTACAGGAAGTGCGCAGTAAAATAGCCGCAACCCAAAAAGAGTTGCAACTTGAGCGGCGGATGCTTGAGGGCTTGATCAAGGCAGCCTATGCAATAGGGAATCATGAAGGTTTAAAAGTCATTCTCAACCAACGAGACGCCAGTTCGTCAGGTCGAATGCTGGTTTATCGTGATTACATCAGCAAAGCCCGCGCACAAAAACTGCTGTCCATTCAAGAAAACGCAAAGACATTAAAGCGTTTGGAAACCGAGATGGATAAGGAAAACCAATTACTGCAAGTTACTTTGGACAAAAAAAAACAGGAAACAGAGAAAATGCAGGGGCTTAAAATTCAGCGCGAAAAAGTTATAGCTGAGCTAGACAGCAGCTATACTTCAAAAAACGAACAAATGGCTAGATTGCTGCATGATAAGAAAAAATTAGAATCGCTGGTAGCCACATTACAAAAAACTGATGATAATGCCGAGCTGGAACGAAAATCGGCGCCAATAGTCAATATGCAAGCTAAAACGCCGCCGAAACCTGAAATCGCCCAGGGATCGTCACGAAAGCAGCCTAAGCTAGAAAACGAAAGTTTAGCAAAAAAACTTTTTGTCGACCTGCAAGGCCAGTTACCGTGGCCAGTGCACGGTGTTATTACCGAGAGATTCGGTAGTCGTAGATTCGAAACGACCTGGGATGGAGATGTAATTAGCGCCCACGAAGGTGCGGACATTCATGCAGTAGCCGCAGGTAGAGTGGTATATGCCGACTGGCTGCGTGGCTATGGCTTAATGGTCATTGTCGAGCACGGCAAAGGGTATATGAGTTTATATGCGTTCAATCAAAGCCTACACAAAAGCGTAGGTGAGCAGGTAAAAGCAGGAGAAACACTGGCCTCGGTCGGGCGTAGCGGCGGACGTTCCCAAGCTGCGCTTTATTTTGGCATCAGAAGTAATGGTAGGCCGGTTGATCCCGAACATTGGTGCAGAAAACCAGCGAAAAATTAATTTTTATAGGAAACAGGTTGTTGGAGCTTTAAAACACATGCAAAAAAACAGAAACATATTAATTTTATTAGCCGGTATTATTTTGGGTGCGGCCATCAGCCTTTGCAGCAGTGTTCTGGCAGAAAAGGAAGCTAACACCCCGACAAAAAATGAACAGTTGGAAACAACTTTACCTTTCGATGAATTACGAAATTTCACTGAAATTTTTGGTCGCATCAAACAGGATTATGTAGAGCCGGTTTCCGACAAGAAATTATTAGAAGACGCCATTCGCGGTATGTTATCAGGACTCGACCCGCATTCAGCTTATTTAGCCAGTGAGGAATATAAAGAACTACAGGAAGGCACGACCGGACAATTCGGTGGCTTAGGCATCGAAGTGGGCATGGAAAACGGTTTTGTTAAAGTCGTTTCGCCAATTGATGACACACCGGCGCAGAGAGCAGGAATAAAAGCCGGAGACTTAATCGTCCGACTGGATGACAGGCCAGTAAAAGGCATGTCGCTGGCTGACGCTGTAAAAGTGATGCGAGGCGAACCAGGCAGCCAGATAGTATTGACTGTGGTCCGCGAAGGGCAAGAAGCACCGTTAAAATTTTCCTTGACTCGCGACATTATTAAGGTCAAAAGTGTAAAGCACCGCCTTTTAGAAAAAAACTACGGTTATCTGCGAATTAGCAGCTTCCAATCAGGAACTGGTCAAGGCTTACTTGACGCCGTTGGCGAGTTAAAAAAGGAAAATGAAGGGCCTTTGAAAGGCTTGGTGCTGGATCTACGCAATAACCCAGGCGGCGTGTTGAACGCAGCTGTAGAGGTAAGTGACGCCTTCCTTGAATCTGGACTCATCGTTTTCACCGAGGGAAGGATTAAAAACTCTGAAATGCGTTTCAATGCTACTCCCGACGATGTCATGAACGGTTCGCCAATTGTGGTCTTAATTAATGGCGGCTCGGCTTCGGCTTCCGAAATTGTCGCTGGTGCTTTGCAAGATCATAAGCGCGCAGTCATTATGGGTGAAAAATCATTTGGCAAAGGTTCGGTACAAACCATACTGCCAACCAGCAATGGAGCTGCGATTAAACTGACCACAGCCCGCTATTTCACCCCTTCCGGCCGCTCTATCCAAGCGGAAGGCATAGAGCCTGATGTAAAACTGGCTCGGGTGAAGTTGGAGTCTTTAGATAAAGCTAAATTTGATTCAATTAAGGAATCCGATCTATCTCATCATTTGAGCAATCCGAGCGGAAAACCAAAAGATGTGAAAGAACCGGAAGAAGATAAAGCTGATGACAAGGATAACAATGTTGAAGGCGATGAAAAGGCTGACGATAGTAAAAATCTACGCGATTATCCTTTAAGCGAAGCATTGAATTTATTGAAAGGTATCGGTATCTTTAGAAAATAGCTGTCGTTTAGGAGCCCACTTTGCTTTTCTCGTATGGGAATGCAAAGTGGGCGTTTTTTTTTGGCTTAATAATCCAGGTTTTCTGCAACGAAGAAGCAATATGTTTTTTATGCACCGAAAATTTTTAGAGTTCGGTTAAATATTCTGAATTATGCGACGTCAGTGGCTATATTTGGTTTAAGCGCAGCTGAAGTGTTAAAGGTGAGGGGTTTAATCAACTTAGCGGTCTATCCAAGCACTTTTAATTGATGACCCAAACTATCAAAACTGTCGCCATCATCGGAGCGGGCCCTGCCGGGCTAATGGCTGCCGAGGTATTAAGCCAGGCCAGCGTCCAGGTCGCGGTTTACGACGCCATGCCTTCGGCGGGCAGGAAGTTTTTGATGGCCGGCAAGGGTGGGCTGAATATCACCCACTCCGAACCGTATGCGGAATTGTTATCCCGCTATGCCGACCGCAGCATTGAACTTGAGCCGATACTACACGATTTCCCGCCGGACGCCTTACGCGCCTGGGTGCATGAACTGGGGATTAGCACCTTCGTCGGATCGTCAGGCAGGGTATTTCCAGCCGAAATGAAAGCCGCGCCCTTATTACGGGCCTGGTTGCATCGATTACGACAGGCAGGCGTACATTTTCATATGCGGCATCGCTGGCTAGGCTGGACGAATGAAGACAAGCTCCGTTTTGCGATAACGACTGAAGAACGCATTCTGTCGGCTGATGCAGTTGTATTGGCTTTGGGCGGGGCCAGTTGGCCGCAATTGGGCTCAAATGGGGCCTGGGCGCCCTTATTGTCGAAATACGGCATCGAAATAGCAACCCTGAAACCGGCTAACTGTGGTTTCGAGATAGCCTGGAGCGAATACTTTTCCAGCCGCTTCGCTGGTCAGCCGTTAAAATCCGTGCGTGTCGGCTTTAAATCCGCAACAAGCGACGAAGTTTGGCGGCAAGGCGAATTAATGATCTCGGAGCATGGCTTGGAAGGCGGACTAATATACAGCTTTTCTGCGGCTATTCGCGATGAAATTTCCGCTAGCGGAACTGCCTCGATACACCTAGATTTAATGCCAAACCGTGATATGGATGCCATCATAGCCCGCCTATCGCAAGCACGCGGCAAGGATTCTCTTGCTAATTGGCTACGCAAACGCCTGAACCTCGATCAGGTTAAAATTGCCTTGCTGCGGGAAACAGTGCCGACAGAGGATTTAAATAAGCCGCGACAATTGGCCCCACTGCTGAAAGCCTTGCCGATAAAGTTATCGGCAACCCGCCCTTTGGCAGAGGCCATTAGCACAGCCGGCGGCGTATGCTTTAAATCGCTGGATAGCCGCTTGATGCTGCTTAACAAGCCTGGGGTATTTTGTGCCGGCGAAATGCTGGATTGGGAAGCACCTACCGGCGGCTATTTACTGACAGCCAGTTTTGCCAGTGGCCGGTCTGCCGGCTTGGGAGCATTGGCTTGGTTAGGGCAGCAATAAATACTTAACGCGCTATCAAAATTTGTCGTCCATTTGTTATCATGCGGTATATTTTAATTATCTCCAGCCCAAGACCAAAATCGTTAACTTAAGGATTAACCGTTCACCCTAGGCAGTCGCGAGCTTGTCGAAGGGGAACGGTTAATCCGTTCATGGTTCGACAAGCTCACCACGAACGGATTAACTTTGCTGTATTGGCAGTGGGTTTACTTAGCCATCAGGTCACTTCGTAACACAATGCAAATCCAAACCATCCTGCAAAAACTTCTCAGCAAGCAAAACCTCAGTGATCAAGAAATGCGTGCAGTCATGCATGCTATGATGGGCGGGGAATTAACCGACGCCCAAATTGCCGGCTTTTTGATCGCCTTGCGTTGTAAAGGCGAAACTGTCGAGGAAATAGCCGCAGCGGTAGCGGTAATGCGTGAGCTGGCGCAACGGGTAGACGTGCAAGGCCCGCATGTTATTGATACGTGCGGTACCGGCGGCGACGGAGCAAATACCTTTAATATTTCGACAGCAGCTGCGTTCGTGGTAGCGGCTGCCGGCGGCAAGGTCGCCAAGCACGGTAACCGTTCGGTATCTAGCCGCTGCGGCAGCGCCGATGTACTGGAAGCCGCCGGTATTAATCTGGACCTCTCCGCCGCTCAGGTGTCGCAATGTATTAATGACATTGGCGTCGGCTTCTTATTCGCCGCCAAACACCATAGCGCGGTGCGACACACGGTTGGGCCTCGGAAGGAAATGGGCGTCAGAACCCTCTTCAACCTGATCGGCCCAATGTCCAATCCGGCTCAGGCTGAGCATCAATTAATCGGCGTCTTCGACAAGCAATGGTTAATTCCGGTAGCAGAGGTATTGAAAAAACTCGGCAGCCGGCATGTATTGGTGGTGCATGCGGAAGATGGCCTGGATGAGATCAGCATTGCTACTGCAACCGATGTCGCCGAATTAAAAGACGGCGACATCCACAGCTACCAACTCACACCGGAACAATTTGGATTTACCCGCGGTAATCTGCAAGATTTGGCCGTAGCAGACGCCCAATCCAGTCTGGTGATAATCAATGCCGTACTCGATAATCAACCAGGTGCAGCTCTGAATATAGTAGCCTTAAATGCCGGCGCGGCGATTTATGCGGCAGATTTAACCGAGACTTTACAGGCAGGCGTACAAACAGCGCTACAGGTCATTGCCAACGGTTCGGCAAAACAGAAACTACAGGGTTTATTAACTTATATAAAAAACTAGTCGACAGCCAATAAAAACCAGATAAATTGCTATACTTTTAACACAAGCTACAACTTCTAAATAGCGACCGGACAGACCCATGGAAATTCAATCTAAACTGCTAGGCAGACAACAAGTCAATCCAGATTCCATTATTAAATTCCCCCGTGGGCTGCCTGGTTTTGAAAATCGAACCCGTTTTCAGCTCTTCCATCAGGAGGGCAGTGACATTGTCTACTGGTTACAATCTTTGGATGATGATAATTTAACTTTTTCTGTGGCTCATCCGCTACATTTTCATATCAATTACAATTTTGTATTGACCGATGAGGAGACCAAGTTATTGGAGGCGGACACCCCAGACGATCTATTAATTCTAATTCTGCTGCATAAAGACGAGGAGCAAGAAAACGGCAGCCCAACGATTAAAGGCTCGATCAAGTCACCGCTGTTGATTAACAGTGAAAAACGTATCGGCTACCAGAAGGTGATGGTTTTGTTTGAGCAGAGCATTACCTTGACGGAAAAAACCAGCGAAATTGCTTTATCTGAAGCGCGTTCAGGTGGTAAAACCGCCACTAAGCCTTAACTTAGTAGCGGTTTAAACAAATCAAACAGCCTGGACCGGTATGGAGTGACTCGAATGACTGATATGGTTATTCCCATCAAAATACACCAGTGTAGGCTGAAAGTTTTTCAATTCCTTGTCGTCCAGACTGGCAAAAGCACAAACTATAATCAAATCTCCGGGACAAGCTAAACGCGCCGCCGCGCCGTTAATTGAAAATACGCCTGAATTTTCTTCTGCGCGTATCGCATAGGTCGTAAATCGTTGACCATTATTGACATTATAAATATGGATCTGCTCATATTCTCTGATCCCGGAAAAATCCAAAATTTTGCTGTCGATAGCACAAGATCCTTCGTAATCCAGTTCGGAATGAGTTACACGCGCCCGGTGTAACTTGGCTTTAAGCATGTTTATGTGCATAGTAAACAACATTAAATACAAGGACCGGCGATTATGCCTTAAATTGCAGTCGCTATCAAATTTCGGCATTTGAATTTATGCCGATTGCTTAGCTTAATTTTACTCCTGCAACTGTTTGCTTAAACTGATATTATCGATTAGCCGGGTCGCGCCCAATTTTGCGGCGAGCAGAATCACCAGATTTTGATCGTCCGGTTCTGCCGGTTGTAGATCGCTACTGCGGCAGACCACGAAATAATCCATAAGAAATCCGACCTGCTGCAGTTGCTGCACTTGCTGCGCAATAATGTCTGAATAATCGTCAGCGCCAGCTAAAATGGCATCGCGCACTGCGCACAAGGCCATATACAATCTGGGGGCCAACTGTCTGTCCATCGCCGAAAGATAAGAATTTCTGGAACTCATCGCCAAGCCATCGGCTTCCCTGACGGTTGCCACGCCATGAATCTCCACCGGTAGATTTAAGTCAGTAATCATGCGGCGGATGATTGTCAATTGCTGAAAATCTTTTTCACCCAACAGCAGTAAATCAGGCTGCACAATATTCAAAAGCTTGCAGACGATCAGCGCTACCCCGTCAAAATGGCTGGGACGCGTGACGCCGCAGTGCTGTTTCGATAGCCCCTGTACTGAAATCAGGGTTTCCAATGTTTGTGGATACATTTCGGCAACGCTGGGCATAAACAACAAGTCTGCGTCGTGCTCATGCAACAAAGTTTGATCCTGCAGCTCAGTGCGTGGGTAGCTGTGAAAATCCTCGTTAGGTCCAAATTGCGTAGGATTGACGAAAATACTGACGACGACTTTATCCGCTTTTTGCTTGGCCGTCGTCAGTAAATGCATATGACCAGCGTGCAAATTACCCATGGTCGGCACTAAGGCGACGCTTTGTTCGGCTTGCCGCCATTGTCTGATACAGCTTCTTAAGGCCTTGATGGACGTAATAGTTTGCATGAATTTAGTAGCTGTGTTCCATACCCGGAAATTGTTGCGATTTTACCGCCTGATGATAGCGTCTGACCGCATCTTCTATACTGTCTGAGCCGGCCATAAAGTTTTTGGAAAATCTTGGCCTAGCCCCGACACTGATAGCGAGCATATCATAAAGCACCAATACTTGACCGTCACAGGCTGCCCCTGCGCCTATACCTATCACCGGAATAGCGAGTCTGGCCGTAATATCGGCCGCCAGCTGCGCAGGTACGCATTCCAGGACCAATATACTTGCGCCGGCTTGCTCCAGGCTAAGCGCTTCATCTAGGATACGTTGAGCCTGCAGAGCCTCTTTACCCTGCACTTTATAGCCGCCGACCTGATTAACCGATTGCGGTAGCAAACCTAGATGTCCGCATACTGGTATGCCTTCCGCCACCAAAAAAGCGATGACATCAATTTTATGCCCTTCAAGCTTGACCATCTGCGCAGCACCGGCCTGCATTAATTTCGCCGCGTTATGCAAGGCTTGTTCCGGCTGTGCATAACTGGCAAAAGGCATGTCAGTGACAATAAACGCTCGCTGCCTGGCAGCGGCTACCTGCCGGCTGTGATACACCATGTCATCAACCAGTACCGGCAAGGTAGTGCTGTGACCTTGAATCACCATGCCTAAAGAATCGCCAACCAGAATGACATCTATGCCGACATGATCGAGTAAAGCGCTAAAACTGGCGTCATAGGCCGTTAAACAACTAATTTTCTCACTACTACGTTTCATAGCCAGCAAATCGTTGATGTTCAGCGCCTTTGGCATGTCTGTGTACAATTTCATTACTCCATCCTAAATAAGCCCTCTGCCGGACAGGCCGCCAGTAGTTCGCTTAAGCGACCCAGACCTGGCACGACCAGCTCAAGATCAACAATGTCCGCTAAGGGATAGAGCACAAATGCCCGTTTCGGCAGTTCCGGATGCGGAATTTGTAGATTGGGCTCACTAATGGTTTGTTGATTATAGAGCAATATATCCAGATCCAAGGTTCTTGCACCCCAACGCACCAGGCGTTCCCGACCGTGACTGTTTTCGATATTTTGCAGTTCTTTAAGTAAATCCTCCGCTGACAAGCTGGTTTTGATATACATCACCGCATTGACATAATCGGCCTGATCTTGTGGACCAACCGGGCTGCTGGTGTAAAGCGGCGAGAAATCGATTTCTTCTACTTCCGGCAGATCCTTAATAGCAAAGCGGGCGTTATGGATATGCTCGATCGGGTTGCCAAGATTGCTGCCAAGTCCGATAAAGACCTCAACCCCAGGTTTAAGCAAGCTCATTCCCTTATTAGCCGGTTTGGCTCTAGAACGATAACGGCCGGATTTTCGCCGGGGTTTTCCCGGAGCGCTTCTGCTTGGCGTCGTCATGCTTTGCCGTAAGCTTTCGTCAGCCTCTTGAAAATGCGTCCACCAGTCAACTAACAGTGGATCAGCCCCCCCGGTTTCTGCTCTAAGCTGCAGAAAATCGTATGCTGCGCGAAATTTCGGCTGTTCCAGTAAACGGTAAGGCCTAACGCCGGTAGTTTTAGAAAATTTGTTCTGTAAAAACCAAACTTCGCGCATGGCTTGCGTGATATGCCTGGGCATCGCGGTAATTTTTATCTGCCCGGTTAGCACTTCATTGGCGGCATTTTGATAGGCTATGGTTTCATTTTCGCCGCGCTCTATGCGCTTTTCCGCCGCCACTTGCAATGGCTCCCACAGCAGGGCCGCCAGCAGAAAATAAGGGGTTAGGCTTTTGGCTTCTGCAAAACGTCTATCAGAGTTTTCAAGAGCTTTAATTAAGAACAAGCGGGGGAAATCGTGATCCTGGGTTTCCAGACATTTTTCGGTAGCCGGAAACAGAATGCCAAACAAACCGTAATGCCTAAGCATCTCGAAGGTTTGTAAACCGTAGCCGGCCAAAAACAGCTTCAGCATTTCATCGTAAAGCCGCGCAGACGGAATGCTTTTCAATAAATCCGCTAACTCATGGATGGGTTGTTCGGTATCCGGATGCAGGGTAAACCCAAGTTTTACGGCAAAGCGAACCGCCCGTAGCATGCGCACAGGATCTTCCCGATAACGCTGGGCCGGATCACCGATCAGCCGCAAGACGCCGGCACTGTGGTCAGCCATACCACCGGTAAAATCGACTACCGAAAAATCGCGAATATTATAGTAGAGCGCATTGACGGTAAAATCCCGCCGCCAGACGTCTTCTTCCAACGTCCCGAAAACATTATCCCGCAACAGCCGCCCGTCTTCATGTACGACTTGTTGATCGGACACCTCAGTTTCGGAACCGCGAAAGGTTGCAACTTCGATAATTTCTCGACCGAAAAACACATGCGCCAAGCGGAAACGCCGGCCAATAATCCGGCAGTTACGGAAAATTTGCTTGACCTGCTCTGGGCTTGCGTTGGTTGCCACATCAAAATCCTTGGGTTCTCGCCCCAATAATAAATCCCTGACGCAACCTCCGACCAGATAGGCTTCGAAATCGGCTTTTTTCAAGCGCAGCAGTACCTTAAGTGCATTTTCGCTGATTTGCGAACGGGAAATGCAATGCTCGGGGCGCGGATAAATCTTGACCTGCTGCGCTACCGGCTCCGAAGGCTCGGTAGAGGAAAAGATCTTTTTGAAGAAATTTAAAATGGCACTATTCCTTGGTGGTTATTTGTTCGGTTTCATGGTGCAGAGTGACGCAGCATAAACCTCCTAATCTGGCGATTCTCTTATCATAACATCTTGCCAGATACCAGCTCAATCAACCCTTGCTTTCACATTGAGCAACGATATAGTAAAATCTGCGAACGCATAGCGGTTGTGGCGTAATCAGCTATTAAGAACAGACCGTTATAATCGTCGCCAAAGACACTGGTCTATTACTTTTCAGATGCTTGAGGAAATTTATGTTTAAAAAATTATTGAATGGTTTTATCGACCAACCTGTTTTTACCAGTTTGTTTGCAGCAGATTTTTTTATACTGCTGTTCCATAGACCGCCGTTTTTGTTTTCGATGCTAATGGTGGGCGGCTTGGTTGCTATGAGCATGTATCTTGGTCAAAAACTCGAATTATTCAACAAGTAATTGCAGCAAACTGCAAACAAATTCAGCAAAAAACCCGGCATTGCTCCGAAAACAACTCCGGGTTTTTTGCGCCGAATCATGGCGGTTTGCTACGATGCCGTGCTGCTGCTGGCAGTTTTATTTTTCGCCACTGCGCTAAGCTTACCCTTTAATTCCGGCCAAGCATTTGCTTCTAGCCAATATATTTATCACTTCTTTCTGTTAAGCGTCTGTTTTATCTTCTACGGTTGGTTCTGGACTCACGGTGGCCAAACACTGGGTTTACGATCCTGGAAAATTAAACTTTGTCGAATGGATGGTGGTGACGTCACATGGCGCTTGGCCGCCTTCCGCTTTACCGCAGCCGGCTTATCCTGGTTATGTTTTGGGTTGGGATTTTTCTGGTGCCTGTTCGATAAAAACCATCTATGCTGGCACGATTATTTATCCAACACCAGACTCTGCATGGTCGACAGAGAAAACACTTGATGCTGCAATGAATATGTTATATTCCAGATGTAATCTCATTATCCTATCGCTCAATCGGGAGAGCCCGCATGAAAACAATAATAACATTCTTATCTCTGTGTGCAGCAATTGTCGCCATTCCTGCCAACGCTGAAATAAAATTAAAAGACAATTCGCAAATTCTCGGCAAATGGCAGGTAACTGCGGAAGCCACCGCATTGGATAAAGAAAAGAAAACCTTACATGTTGTTTGGGATTTCCAAAGTAACGGTACTTTAATGACCACCGGCGAAGACTCGCTGGGCCGTGCCGGAGAAATGGAAATCGGTGTAAAATACAGCGTCGAAAATGGCCAAATCAAAAAACAAACTTCGCCCGGTCGCGAGAAATACGAAGAATGCTCAGTTATGGAATTAAACGGTAAGGACATGGTTTTAAAGTGTAAATTCCTTTACTTCTTCCTGACTCGCAAATAAAGCCAAGCCTACTGCACAAGTTTCTCTGGCATTTATCTAAACCTTCCGTATAAGCTTTACGGAAGGCGATTTATCTATGCATTATTACTTAAGGCCGGTAAAGTGCAACTGAGCCAATACCGGATCATGATCCGATAAAGTTTCCCCATTCTCTAGCGGTCTTTTGTCTACCTGCCAGTTGCTTGCCTTAGCAGCGCATGGTCCACCTACCATTATGTGGTCGATCAAATCATTAGGATGTGATTTTTGCTGCAATTTGTTCTCATGCAAGTCGTAAGCATTAACCAAGCGCGGCTGCGGCTGATCGGAGCCGATTAAGCGTTGGTAACGCTCGGTGACAGCCTTACTATTAAAATCACCAACCACTATCATTGGATAATGTTCGCTGAGTTTGACTATGTTTTGATTAAACAAGTCAGAACTCTTCTCTCTGTTCAATTGATTATTATCGAAATGCGTATTCAAGAAAATAAAAGTAAAGCTGTTACTTTTTTCGCGTAATAAGGCCCAATTGACATAGCGTATCATCGCCAAGGGTTTGAAACCCAGGCTAAACGGCAGTTTGGAATGGGGGCCTAGCCAAAATTGCCCGGAATCGATCATTTCAAAGCGCTCCTTCTTATACAACAAAGCAGCATCCCCGTATTGAAAGTCATTCAGATGATAACTTACTAAGCTATATTCTTGCAGCGGCACAATATTAGCTATGTCCTTGTCGGTATGCATTTCTTGTAAACCGATTAAATCCGGCGCATAGCTAGCAATGCGGTTTTGAATTTCCGGATAACGCATTGACCATGGCAGATAATCACCGGGCGCGAACTTACCCAAAGGCTTGCGGAGCATTTCTATAAAATCGGAACCGTAACGAACATTGTAGGTTAAAACATTAAACGTTTGACTTTGGCAACTTGATGCGCTTTTTTCTGCATTTGGAGGGTAAATTTCAGGACTAGGCAAGGACTTAGCAAAGCCATTGCCTGTATAAGCAAATAAATATTGTAAACCCTGCATCCGCAATAAACCACCCAATAAAAGCAGGCTGGTCAGAGGAATCAGCAAGGTAAACGCTATGTTTTTTAGCCGATTGAACATAAGCTACTCGTAAAATTACTTAGAGCAGACTTTACTCCCATAGCTTGACAATTTCGTTACATTTTACTAGGCCCAGTTGTTTTCTAGCCGGCTCTGCGCATAGCATACAAGGATACTGAGAGCACCACTGCACCCGGCAATAACGCGGTCAGGATTGGATTAAGGTTATAGATCAAACCGGCATGGCCTATCATTTTATCAAAAGCATCAAACGTTTCGCCAATGACGATCCCGATCAAAATCCGCGAGCCAAAACTGGTACCACGTCCAATACCTATTACTAAAGGCGCCGACACCATTAACATCACAAAAGTCATCAGAGGATTGACCAGCCGACTCCAGAAAGCAGCTTCATAACGCTGCGACTTTTGATTGTTATGTTTTAAAAAATCAATGTACATGAACAAATCGTATAAGGATTGGTTATCTGCCGATACCACAGCCAGATTTAACAAATCTGCATCGATCCCGGAACGCCACTCTTGCTCAGCTATGGAGCCAGCTAAAATTTTCGATTGATCAAACGCCGAATAAATTACATTTTCCAAGCGCCATTGCTTGTCGCCTAAAAAAAATGCATGCTGAGCCCGGGAAACCAAAGCCAATCTATGTTGATCATTTACCTGATAAATACGTACATCCGCCAAGGAGCCGTTATCCAGAATTTGCCGTACATTTATAAAATTATTACCTTCCCTAAGCCACATGCCGAATTTAGAACGCATGACTACACTATCGTTTTGTGCGGTACTTTTCAGAAGTTGCGCGGCGCGTTCGCAATTTGGGGCAACAAATTCGCCAACTAAAAACGCAACGGAAACCATCACCAAGCCTGCCAACATGATGCTGCGCAGAATCCATGCCGTAGACAAACCTGCGGCCCGCATGGCGGTAATCTCACGATTGTTTGCCATCGTACCGACTACAGCCAAGCTGCCGAGTAAAGCAGCCGAAGGTATTACCTCATAAAACAAAGTTGGCGTGGCCAACGCCAAATACATAAAAATTTCTTTTAGCCCATAATGGCCACGGCCAAGATTTTTTAATTCGTCGGTAAAAGTGAACAAATCGAACAAGGTAACCAGCACCAGCACAGCAATGAAAGATCCTTTCAGTACTTCTTTAATTATATAAATAGTGAGTACTTTCATTTGAATAAGGCCTTTCTAAGCACTTGAGCAAGCCATATCCAACCATAAGAACGCAGCAACATTAACAACCCCAGCATTAATAACAAGCCATTCAACCAAAAATAACCCATCCAAGTCGGTATAACCCCCGCGACTACCCAGCTAAAACTTAGTCTCTGCAGATTGCCATAGGTGAAATAGATCCCAAAGGCAATCAGCAAGCTGCCGTAAATGCCACCTCGCGGCGATAGCTTGGCTAAAGGTACGGCAAGGAATGCCAATAGTAATACGCCCAAAGGCGTGCTTAACCGGCTCTGAACTTCGGCCACATCTCTTATGCTATGTGACGCCCATAACGTCTCTGTCGGCACCGCCTGACTGCTAAGATTTAACGAAGTGGCATTTTTTTCAATTTGTACTGCATATTCTTTAAAAGCTTCTATTGTAAAATCCTTTTGACCGGTAACCCCCATAATCCTTTCACCGTTTTCTAAAATTAAATACAAGCCTCCGGGCAACATTTTCAAGCTGCCAAATTCGGCATTCGTCACGCCGGTTTTGTCACCCTCTCGATTTTGCACAAAAACATGCCGCATCCGGCCATTGTCATCAATTTTTTCGGTATAAAAAATTAATTCCCCATTGCTATATTCGCTAAACCGACCGGCGGAAATTCCACGGATATCGGCATTTTGCCCATCCTGATGCATCAATTCCTGAGTCTTTGCTTCCGCCCACGGCGCCGCATACAACGATAGGCCGGCCGTAATGACGGCAATAGGTATCAACAGTATAAAGATACCGCGATATAGCGTGAAAATGCCGCCGCCTGCCGAATTGATAGCCGATATTTCCTGGTCTTGATACATCCTACCTATCACTATTAATACGGCCATAAAAATTGCAGCCGGCAAAAAAGACGAAGTGACGATGATGGTCTTTAGCCCCAACAACTGGAAAACAGTCCCATTGGCAATATTGCCTTCGATTGCCTGAGCCAACATTTTTATAAATTTCTGACTAACAATAATCATTACCAACACCAAGAGGATACCAGCCACTGTTTCCAGTAAATTCACCAAAATCATCTTGTCCAATACGGTAAACAACCTAAATTTGCGGCCTGCGCCGGGTATTTTTCGTTCTATACTCAACAACTCACTCCCAATTTTCTAAGGTATAATTCATAGCTATGCCTTGCACCGGGCACAAACTTCCACTTCGCAATACTTAAAGGCCACTGTCATCATGGACTATTCTATAGAAACCTCATCCTTAGACAAACTGCAAAGCGAATGTCTGTTGGTCGGTATTTACGAAAACCAGCAATTAAGCCCGATTGCAAGTGCGCTAGACCAACTTTGCAACGGTTTATTGCTCAAGCTGATTAGCCGAGGCGACATCAAAGGTAAAAACGCAGAAACCTTGCTGATCAATAATGTCCCGCTCACCAATATCCAGCGCATCGTATTGGTCGGCTTTGGCGCTGCCGACAAAGTCACGCGCAAGTTGTACCGGAAAGCGCTGGCTGCAGCGATAAAAACAGTTAAGGATAGCAAAGTTAAAACCGCAACTGCGGCTTTAATCGATATTGAGCTGGAACATGCCGATATTAGCTGGAAATCCCGGCAAATCGTAGAAGTGTTTAATGACGGCGTGTATCTCTATAGCGCCACCAAGCAATGTGACGAAAAACCGGCTCTGCAACAACTAGATCTGCTGGCAAACGCTACGCAACAAAAATTAGCAGAAACCGGACTCCAGCAAGGCTTGGCAATTGCGAAAGGCGTGGAACTCACCAAACAATTAGCTGATTTGCCCGGAAACATCTGTACCCCAAGCTATCTGGCGGAACAGGCGCTGAAGTTGGCTGGCGAACATGAAAAACTGAATTGTGAAATTTTGGAAGAAAGTGACCTGGAAGCCCTAGGCATGGGCGCGTTTCTATCAGTATCGCGCGGCAGCCGGCAGCCAGCCAAATTGATCAGTCTTTATTATCAAGGTGGCGAAGCCAGCGTCAAACCCATCGTGTTAATCGGCAAAGGCTTAACCTTTGACGCCGGCGGCATTTCCTTGAAACCCGGCTTAGGCATGGATGAAATGAAATACGATATGTGCGGCGGCGCAAGCGTGTTAGGGATTCTGCGAGTTGCCACGCAACTGAATCTGAAGTTAAACATCGTCGGCTTGGTGCCATCATCGGAAAACCTGCCGGACGGCGACGCCAACAAACCCGGCGATATTCTGACCAGCATGTCCGGTAAAACCATAGAAGTGCTGAACACCGACGCTGAAGGCCGGTTATTACTGTGCGATACGCTGACCTATGCGAAAAAATTTAATCCCGAAGTCGTTATCGATATGGCAACACTGACCGGCGCCATCATCGTAGGACTGGGACGCTTTCCCAGCGGCTTATTCGGCAATGACGATAAACTCTGTGAAGAGTTGCTAAGTGCTGGTGATACTGCTTGCGACACGCTATGGCGCATGCCGGTGTGGGAAGAGTATCAGGAGCAACTGAAATCCAATTTTGCCGATTTGGCCAATATCGGCGGCCCGGATGGCGGCAGCATCACTGCGGCTTGCTTTTTGTCCCGCTTTGCCGAAGACTTCCGCTGGGCGCATTTGGATATAGCCGGTACGGCCTGGCGCACCGGAGCCAACAAAGGCGCAACTGGCCGCCCAGTGCCTTTGGTCAGCCAATATTTGCTTAACTGTGCCTAAGCGCTATGCAGGAAGTCCTGTTTTACGTACTGACTTCGCACTCGCAGCAGGAGCGTCAAGAGTTTGCCTGTAAGTTAATCGAAAAAATCTTCAGAGCCGGTCAAAACTGTTATGTTTTGACCGACACGCTGGAACAAGCCGCCAGTATGGACAAACTACTTTGGACTTTCCGCGCAGGCAGTTTTGTGCCGCATCAGATTTATAAAGGCGTGCTGCCGGAATTAAAGCAAACCATATTGATTGGTGGGGCAGACGTGCCTGAAAACCGGCAAAACCTGTTGGTCAATCTCTCAGCAACTACGCCTGCCGTTAGCGAAAAAACCGAACGCATAGTGGAAATTTTGGATGGCAGCGAGGAGTGCAAGCGGGCAGGGCGGCAGCGGTATAAGTATTATCAGCAGCTTGGGTGTCATGTCGTTACGCATCATATCTAAAAAGCCACAGACTTGATGTCTGGGTGGTCTAGCTGAGGTGTCGCCAGCATGGATGCTGGCGTCAAGCCTACATGGACGTACTTGCGGCGTCCTCTGCTAGGCCACCCTGACATCAAAGCGGGAGTAAGCTAAGCCCTACTCTCATTAATCCCAGAAAATCACTACAAACCAATACCTCCCATATTCCAATGCTGAAAATTTGAGAAGTTAGTTACTTGCTAAAATACGATAACAATACAAATGGGTACCGCGTTTATCCTTAATCTTGATCACCGCTTCCGGAGTCCAGTTCGGCACAGGAAATGAGGAGGAAATAAACAAGCCGCCAATCGGCATTTCGCTTCGGACTTTTGCGGCGACCCGCGCCATCACTGCCGGAGAGAGGAAAGCGAAAACGACTTGATAGGCGGCAAAATTGCTTTCCCACAAGCTTCCGTACTGTACCTCCACACTCGGCAGATGGCGGCAACGCCAATAAGCCAGCAGCCAAGGCAAGGGCGCGCGTTCCAAGGCAACGATGTGCAAGTTTGGCGACTTCAGGGCAAGCGGGGCAACCACAGTGCCTATGCCGGCGCCGATATCGGCAAAACTGGCGGCTTTTTCCTTGACCAAAATGCTGTGCAAGGCATCACTGACTGCTGTAGACGATAAAAACAAGGGTACATCCCCCTTTACCGTGCCCCAGAAGACCAAAGTCAAGAGTATAAAAATCACTAAATATAGCCAGGAAGGTATATTGAGCACCAGCATGGTCACAATTGCCGGCAGGAAAACTACATGGATAACTCGCCACCAAATTGCTTGCCGCCATAAGGCAGACAAACTTGCTGCTATTAACGGCTGTAGCAACAATAACATCCGGAAATCTTGAGTCCATGCGGCCAAGTACCAGCCTAAGAAAACGACTAATACGGCCAGAAGCTGACAAATCAGAAATTTGATTAAGGGCATACCGGCAGTCTA
Organism: uncultured Pseudomonadota bacterium; assembly: GCA_963705975.1. Taxonomy (GTDB): domain Bacteria; phylum Pseudomonadota; class Gammaproteobacteria; order Methylococcales; family Methylomonadaceae; genus Methylomonas. The sequence goes on along the minus strand of CAVPMI010000046.1, from coordinate 9,009 downwards.
ATTTTTCGCGAATGCTAAAGCATGCGCTTAGTGCGGACTTATGTGCACGCTTTGTTGAATCTCCGGCGCTAAAGTGTGAATCGCAGGCGTTTGCGGCAGTTCAGCCCCTGCGCCTTCGTGCAACACCTGATTTTCGGTTTTTTTGTTCATAACAATTATCGAAATCCGCCTATTCATTGGATCAGTCGGGTTTTGCGCATTGTAAGGAATGCTTGAGGCTAAACCGATAACTCTGAGGACTTTTTCCTCCGCTAAGCCTCCCAATGTCAGTTGTTGCCGGGCTACATTGGCCCGGTCAGTAGACAACTCCCAATTGGAATAGCCGGTTTTGTTGCTTGGAAACGGCAAGGCGTCGGTATGACCATTTAGACTAACTTTATTAGGCAACTCGTTAATCACCGGCGCGAGAGCCCTAAGAATAGTCTCGGCATAGCCTTCGATACCAGAGCTTGCCAATTTAAACATGGGGCGATTCTTGGCGTCGATAATCTGGATTTTTAAGCCTTCCGGGGTTGTCTCAAGTTTGATCTGATCTTTGTATTCAGCCAAGTTTGGATTGGAATCCACCATGGCTTGAATTTTCTCCTGTAATTTTTCCAGTTTCTCTTTTTCCTGTTGCTCAGCCAATTTTTCAATGTCTTCCGGATTGGGGTTGGGGGGACGCTGATCTTCATTAGGCTTTGGTGGCGGCGTTTCTTCGCCTTGATGCACCTGCCCCTCCTCCTGAGATTTAAGATCCGAACCACCGGCTTGGATGATATGCACCCGGTCTCCATAGGCTTCGCCCTTTGCTCCAAGAGTCACGCCAAACGGGTTCTGAAAATATTCGGAAATGCCTTTTTTGGTAATTTCATCAGTTGAACCCAATAGCCACATCAATAAAAAAAAGGCCATCATCGCCGTCACAAAGTCTGCATAGGCGATTTTCCAAGCACCGCCATGATGGCCGTGCCCGGCTTTTTTAATGACCTTCTTGATGATAATCGGTTGTTCGGCCATCTTTGCTTAACCTTTGTTAGCTTTCAACTGCTCTTCCAACTCACTGAAACCTGGACGGGCATGATGGGGAATCGTGGTGCGCATAAACTCGACCGTCATGGCGGGCGAAGTACCTTTAGCAACATTTAATAAACCTTTTTGCGCGCATTTATAGGCAGTTGCCTCCTCTTCCAGCCTATCTTCCATAACCGCCGACACCGGGCCCACAAAACCATAAGCCACTAAAATACCCAAGAAAGTGCCAACCAAGGCAGCTGCAATAAGTTTCCCTAGTTCGGCAGGCGGAATGCCTACTGATTCCATAGTATGCACGACGCCCATTACTGCCGCCACGATGCCGAAAGCCGGCATGCCGTCGCCAATGCGTTGCACGGCTTTAATCGGGGCATGGCCTTCTTCGTGATGTACGTCAATTTCGGCATCCATGATGTCTTCAAGTTGATTTACATCCACGCCGGTCAAAATCAGGCGTAATTTATCGCTGATAAATTCCATTAAATGATGATCATGGACTATTTTTTCACCGAAAATTGAACTACCTTCCGGGTCGTCCACCACTTTTTCCAGAGACAACAATCCTTCCTTACGGGCTTTTTGGCTAAGTGCATTAAAGCTGAGCAATAATTCTAAAAAATACGCTTTGGTATAGGTGCTGCCTTTTAAGGTACCGGTACCACCGGCTAAGGCGGCTTTTACCGTGCTCATGGAATTACTGGCAAGAAACGCCCCGCCCGCCGAGCCGAAAATGATCAGTACCTCCACGGGCTGCATCAGTACGCCGAGATGCCCGCCAGCCATCATGAAGCCACCCAAAACACAGCCCAAGATCACCACATAACCGATAATTACAAACATGGGTTCCTCTATACACCTTAAATTGCAGAATTCTATATTTCCACTTGCAAGTGTGGCGCATATCGAAAACTATTCAAGTGTAATAATTGGGCTCCTCACTTTTAAAACGATAAATTAGGTAAATTTCTTTAGGCATATCAGGATTTCAGATCTTGAAATACATCTATTTATGAATATATAGTTGCATAGGATAAAAACAAACAAAATGTGTGGAATTTATTTTATAACCGGCTATTTTTATGGGACTATGGGTACAATACAGTCAATCATAGGCAAGGAAAATATGCTCTCGATGAAAGATGGTAATGGTTTTTACGATGTACATCTCACCACAAAGGAGGGATTTTGGTCTTTGCTGAGATCATGTTGCAAATGCACAGCCTTAGGTCAACACCGGCTGATAATGAAAATATAGTGATAGCGACATTTATGTCGCTATCAGCTTTTGGCTTGGTCAACTAAAAACTATAAGAAATATCGCCATAAAAAGTCCGCCCAGCCATTTGGTAATAGGCGAAATAATTCCGATCCAACAAATTGTTGAGAGAAAAAGTTACGCCAACATTTTTGGAGGCTTGATACTTTAAACGCGTATCCACTATGAAGTACGGATCATAACTGCCATACACGCCGCTAAGAGTATCTGTATTTTCGGCTTGACCATAGGCTTTACTAACATAGCGGCCAATAATACCACCTGACCATTGTCCATAGTTCACATCCAGGCCGCTGGTAAACATAGTTTTAGGTGTCATGGTGATCGCTTTGCCAACACTTAATGGGTCTGCGCTATTAGCGGTTACTTTGGAATTATTTAAGGTATAGGTACCGGTATAATGTAGCCAATCCCAATAAATTCTTTGTTTGAGTTTTAACTCAACGCCTTCGACCTGGGCCGCGCCGGCATTATTGACTTGCTGTAATACCGGAGAGATCGTTTGCGTATAAATCAAATTGGTCAAATAATGCTGGTAATAGCTGGCAGATAAGGTAGTCCCTTCAAAAGGTTTAATTTCGCCGCCAAACTCAAAACTGAACATCGTTTCAGCTTTTAATCCAGGACTCGCTTGTTTAATCACCGGCGTAGCTACGCCATTATATACAATCGAATTCGAAACCGAGGTTGAATACAGATCAAGCATCGTCGGAGGACGAAAAGCCCAACCTGAAGAGGCGAAGAATTTATAGCCTTCCGCAGGTAACCAAGTCAAACCAAATTTTGGGTTGAACTGACCCTGCCCCCGCTGATTATAAGTAGCATTATAGGAAACCGGTGATGTTTGCATATAGGTACCGTTTGTTGACCAGTCGTCATAGCGTCCACCGATATAGGCGATTAAGTCTTTGCGAATGTAGAGTTCGTCTTGTAAATAACCTGAGAGTATGGTCGATTGACCGGTACCCAAATTGGTAATTTGGGTGATAGAATTAATATCGGTCCAATTACTGGTATTCGCTTTTTGTGCAGCATCCAACACATTTTTATTGAAGCCGAAACCAACAGTCAGAAAATTCCGATCTTTCCAGAGCAACGGAGACCGTAATGACAGATTACCATCGATCCGATGATTAGGTTGAGCGGAGGCCTGTCCAGGACCGCCGGAAAATGTATCTAAGCTATTATTTGCATAAGCATAATTATAGGTGTTTTCCATATATTGGAAATCCGCGCTGAGTTTTATATCACCGCCAAAATCGTGGCGTAGATGCGAGAAATAACGCCGGGTGTCTTCAATTTGCGGCAGTAGGTTGTAAAATGTGTTTGGCGCCACAGTTACGGCTAAACCATCTAAATTAACATGGGTACTGCCAGCAGTTGCTGGGATAGGTGCGCCGGTAGTAGCGTTTATCAAGTAACTGGTAGGCGAAGTTATGCTGGTAACAGAACGCGTCCAGGTCATACCTGCATCAACCTTGGTATTTTCAGTCAAATCGTAGTAAAGTCGCAAAGAAGCATTATCTTGCACCCAAGGTCTTGCTCCTTTGTAACCTATCAGATACCCAGCTTGGGGTTTTCCAAACGCATCAGTTCCTGCTGGTGTACCGCCATAAACCGGTGTAGCGCTATTTGCTGCGGCAGTTGATGAGGTAGCGATAACCGGATCGCTGGTTTTCCAATTAGAACTTTCCATATGATTGTACGTTAAGGAAAGACCCAAACCGTTATCGAATACATCCCGGTATTTGCCTTTTATATCCCATTGATCCACGGCGCCGCCGCCACCGCCGGCAGTCAGGCTGCCTTCACGTTTTGTCGGTTTTTGAGAGATGACATTGATAACGCCGCCCATCGCGCTACTGCCGTACAAAGCCGAAAACGGCCCCGGTATATATTCAACTTGCTTGGCGTCGTCCATACTCATAGTGTTCCAGTCCACCGTATTTGCAGCACCATTATTTACCGGCAAGCCATCAACCATGAATAAGGATCGGCGAGCGTCAGTAATACCATGAATAGCGGCTCCGCCTACGCCGGAACCAGGCCAGGCAGTACCGTAGGCGCTACCCCGCATATAGACGCCGGGAGCTTCCAATAACGCGTCACCTATACGCTGGTTAAGCCTGTTCTGGGTATTTTTCTCATTTATAACTGTAGGATTACCCGGAGTTAGAGTGGTGCTGAGTTCTGAACGAGTCGCGGAAACCACCATCTCCTCAAGCTGCTCTGCTGCGCCGCTTGTGCTTTCATCTCCCTGCTGACCAAGCGCTGTCTGGATATTGGCGGAATTTTCCGATTGAGTGTTAGGCTGTTGCGTCTCGCCTGCCTTTGAAGTGATATTTTCCCCATCAGCCAGGGCCGTGTTAATGCACATCAGACTCAAGGCAAACAAAGTTAGATTCTTGTTTCGATATTTCAATGGCTTATCCTCCATGTTGTATTAAAATTATTAAAAATGCATTTGTTTTTTCAGAGCGATTACATTGTTGTTAACCTATTTTTAATCGCAAGTTATGTATTCGTTTAGCTTGCCGCTTTTTCAGCCAATGAATCACACCGGTAATCATTAAAATTAACGGAGCAAAACCAACCGCCAGCAGAAATAGCCGGCCAGGCATACCCAAAATTTCGCCGTTATGGATAGGCAGTTGTAGATTGATAAAGGCGTTGCCAGCAGCAAATTGCTTAGGATCGCGGACTAAGAGAATTTTGCCGCTATATTGATCTACCCAGAGGACGGTAGAACCTGAGTTGCGAATTTCATCAGCTTGACGGGCGTTGAGTAGATAACTGCCGTCAGCACTTTCCGGTAAAGTCAGACGTTGCACTTGAATGCCGGGATAGGCTGCTTCTACCGAACGGATCGCAGCTTCAGGCGGAATAACTTCGCCCCCTGCGGTTTTAGACTTAATGTTTTTAGGCAACTCGGTAAGCGGCGAGAAAAAGCTGACTACCGGCTTAAAAATTTGCGGCAAATTGAAATATACCCCGGATAAACCGCTGCAAAATAAAACTATACAAGTGTAAATGCCTACGGTTTTATGCAAATCGTAATTGAAGCGAGTGAAACTGGCGTTGCGTTTTATTACAAACGCTTGCTTGATTTTGTTTAATTTCGGCCACCATAGATAAATACCGGTAATACTTAAGATCATCGTTAATAAGGCGGTTATACCCATAATTATTTTACCGATATCGTCCGCCAGTAATTTGTAATGCAACTGGGTAATATAAGGTATCAAGGCGGCGTTTCTGTCACGATCGCCCAACACCTGGCCGCTATAGGGATTAACCATAACTTCATGCAGTTGATGATTATGCCCGGACATATTTTCGTGCTGATGCACCTTATAGCGGACTATCAATACGTTCTGCGGCGTTTTGGGCAACACCAAGCTGGATGCAGAGGATTTAAACGGAGAAGCCTGATCCGCTATAGAAATTAGCTCCAATAAAGGCCGGCGTTGCCCAGCGGCGGCCACATGCATAATATCGGCATTAAGCCATTCATCCAGTTCATGCCCAAACACCAACAAACTGCCGGTTAATCCGGCCAGCACTAAAAAACCTCCAAAAACCAGGGAAATATAGAGATGCAGTTTTAGTAAGACCTTGCGCAAGGTCAATTTCTTTAAACGGTTTGCCAGATGAGGGAAAAGCACGGTCGAAGCGGGCGTACTAAATCTGGGTATTTCCGGTTTATCCCTTGTTGTTATATGGTCCGGTACTGACATATTTGTCCTCATCCTGCTACGCTTTAAATTAGTCATCAGCTAAAAGCAAAAAATATACCACTATAGAAATATATAATAAAAACAATAGGGTTTTATTATAAATTAATATAGGGCTATCCCCTGTCTTAATCTTAATTAATTAAACTATGTTAAATGCAATGCTTTATTTTAAAAATTAAGTTATATCACACAAATTTGATGTTTCTTATGTTAGTCGTTTACGACTTATTAACATCGAGATCTACTCGCATATTACTTAAAATTACCAAACTTTAAAAAAGGTAACCCATTGTTATTAATGATTAACATATATAAAGAAGCGTACGTTTTTCAGTCAAATTGGAGTAGTAAAAATAATATTAACTTGCTGGAGCTTAGGTCTTAGCTTATTATTAGTTACAAAGTAAAGGACTCATTAACAATGATTAAATTTAAAATCAGACTAGGCTTATACTTCCTATTCGCTGCATTTAACGCTTTTTCTTTCTCGACCTGCTTAGCAGCTAAACCGCAAAAAACAATTAGCATAAATTTTGCGGCTGTGGTGGGCAACGAACCTTTTGCCTGTGGACAAAGCTATGCAGGAATAGGTCTGTCAAAGTCCCACATTACGCCTTCCGACTTGCGTTTTTATGTCTCCGATGTTGAATTGTTGGATAGGAAAGGTCGCGCCATACCTTTAGAATTGCAGCAGGATGGAGTTTGGCAATACCAAAATATCACTTTGCTTGACTTTGAGAATGGCAGCGGACCTTGCCTGAATGGGAATGCCGGCATTCATAAGACAATTACCGGCAGCGTTCCTAATCAGCACTATCAGGGCTTACGTCTCACACTGGGCTTACCGGATGAATTGAATCACGGCGATCCGACCCTTGCACCGCCGCCGCTGAACGTTACTAGTATGTTTTGGAGTTGGCGGGGCGGATATAAATTTGTTAGATTAGATATGGCCACTACGGCTTTTCCGCAAATTCCCAAGCTTAAATCCAAATCAAATACAGAAAAATCCGTCGAACCGGAGTCGGATGGAAGTGCATCTCTAGCCGCAGAGACAAGCAAAACATCGACTGAAGAAGGCAAACCCGGCAAAACATCCGGTTTTGCCGTACATTTAGGCAGCACCGCCTGTGTTTCGCCATCGCGCACGATACCGCCGATTGAATGCCACAACCCTAATCGGGTAACAATAGTCTTTGATGAATTTGACGTTGATAAAAATGTCATTGTCGTAGACGTAGCTGATCTATTGGCCGATACCGATGTCGATTACCACACGACTAACTCTGCCCCCGGTTGTATGTCCGACCCCAAGGACGCAGATTGCTATGCCATTATGTCTGCCTTCGGCGTACCTTTTAATGACCAGACTGCCTTTCCGCAACATTTTTTGCATATAAAATAGCCTTATGCGTTTTAACTTCGGATTAAGCATACTCGCGCTAATCTTGGTCGCGCCTGAGCTTATCTGTGCAACGGAAAATGCGTATCACTGGAATAAACCGGACTGGGTGCCTGAACCGGTTGTTCCTAAAGATAATCCCATGAGCATGGACAAGGTTGAACTGGGGCGGCGATTGTTCTATGACGTGCGCTTATCAGCAAATGAGCAGATGGCGTGCGCCACATGTCATATTCAAGAAAAAGGTTTTAGCGATGGCAAGCGGCTATCGCCTGGCGTGAATGGCGAATTGGGTGTACGCAACGCAATGTCTTTAGCCAATTTGGCTTACTTGCCGGTATTAACTTGGGCGAACCCCACGCAAAAACAACTTGAAATACAATTACTGACACCGATTTTTGGTGGCGACCCGATTGAATTAGGCATGGACGGTAAGGAAAATCAGCTATTTGAACGTTTACGGGCCGATCCACTGTATCCGGCGCAATTCAAAAAAGCTTTTCCACAAGAACATGGCGCCATCAATCTTTCCACCCTTTCTAAAGCTATCGCAAGTTTCGAGCGTAGCTTGCTGTCTTTTGAATCGCCATATGATCATTACAAATACGGAGGACAAGCGCAAGCCATTTCCGCAGCAGCAAAACGCGGTGAAAATTTATTCTTTGGGGATGAGTTGGAATGCTCACATTGCCACGGCGGCTTTAATTTTACTGACAATATTCAGCACACCCGTTTGGCGTATTCGGAAATCGGCTTCCATAATACCGGCCTGTATAATCTGGACGGCAAAGGCGCTTATCCGGCCAACAATTCAGGTGTGCGCAACATTACAGGCGAAGCCACAGACGAAGGCAAATTTCGCTCGCCTTCATTGCGCAATGTCGCAGTGACTGGCCCCTATATGCATGACGGTTCCATCGCAACGCTACGGGATGTGATCCTTAAACATTATGCTGTAAAAGGCAAAGCTGTTAGCGATGGGCAACCGCCAAGCCCATTGCGGGATTCTATAATTGAGGGTTTTGCCATTAGCGATTCGGAAGTCGATGATTTAATAGCTTTTTTAGAGTCATTGACGGATCATGGTTTTCTGCAGAATAGTCAGTTTTCAGATCCGGCTCCTCATCAATAAATTGACGCACTAGACTTCACTCCTAATATAAGATTAACGAATTTATTATAAATAAAATTAACCGAATGATTTATAAGATATTATTTTCCAGTATCAATTTGTTTAAGGATATCAGTTAAAACATAAAAATGCCTAATGAATCTGTTTTTTCGGCTAGGATTCGCTTTTCAAAACCAGCTTACTCAAAGCCGGCAGTACCACAAAGGTGCAAGTCATTATCCAGAAAATACCAATCGTGATCACCAAACCCATGCTGGAAATACCTTGATGCGGGGAAAAAGCTAAACCGACAAAGCTGGAAATAGTTGTCAATGCCCCATAAAACATGCCTCTGGCAGTGCTGGATTGATAAATATTTTGATCTTCAGATAGAGAATGATGCAGTTTTTCTACCATATGAATACCGTTATCGACACCTAAGCCCATTAATAAGGGTAAGGCGATAATG
>CAVPMI010000045.1:0-8810 GCA_963705975.1 uncultured Pseudomonadota bacterium | reverse complement strand
ACCAATCGCCAGGAGTCCTTGATTTGTTTAACGATATCCGCCAATTTTCGCATTGAGGCGTTAATGTCGTTTTTACATCTCAGATAATCGCCTTGATAGTCACTGGTAATGGTATTGGTTAAATCGCCAACCGCCAAGCATTGCATTGCATGGCTGATATCCAAGAAAACATTTTCGATTAAGTCACTGAATTCATTGATACCGGTACTCATGGTTTCAAAAAAGCCGGTTTTATCGCTCAATTCAATACGGTTCGATAAGTCGCCGGCTTTTACAGCGGAGACGATGTCGGCAATTTCCTGCTCAATTTTAACTTCCAAGGTTCTGTCTACCCACTCTACTACGGTACCTATGCGTTCGCCTTCTGCAGCAATGACGGGGTTAACGCTGAGATGAAAATGACGTGGGCCAATTTTCATTTCAGATTGAAAGTTTGTCTGCGCATTGGCAAGAAAATCGCGTTGTTGGCTCGGGTTTTTATGAAATATATCAATATTCGCGCCCAATATGTGATTCGCGTCGAAGTTTGGCAGTTGTTCGCGTATATCGGTTTCTGCTGCCTTAAATAAAGCCTGTACGGCTTGATTCATATAAATGATTTGAAAATTGTTATCGGCCAGCATTACGCAGGAATTGGCATTATCCAAAGCTCTTTGCACCCGCGTGGATTTTATGGCTTGTTCTTTGGTCTCGGAAATATTGACATTCAGACTTACTTGCATCGAATGCAGGCTGCGCAGCAAATCGCCTAATTCAGCGTGTTGGTTTAAGCTTATGCTGTTTTTGAACTCACCTTCGCCAATTTTAGAGAAAATTTTGATTATTTCCCTCAGGGTCTTGACGATATTACGAATATTCAAAAATCCGATACAGGATACAAATAGTATAGAGATAACAACCAAGGTTAACATGCTAAGTTTGGAGTTTTCCAGCCGGGTTTTGCGTTCTTCTAAACCTGATTTAAGGAGTGATGTAGTTGTTGAATCTAAAGCAAAAACTGCTTCCAGCGCATCTGTGCCCTGTTGGGCGATTTGTTCCGCTGAAATTGTAATAGTGGGGGCGTTGTAGATTTCGCGTTTAACAAGATTGAGCAAGCCAATGACTTTTAACGAAAAGGCATTTTGCTTTTCTTCCAGCTCAGGTTTTAAATTTTCATTAATTTCGAAAATTACACCTAAATTGTTGATTATCTTTAGGCTTTGATTGCGTATGCGTTGATCGCTAATGGTGATTTGCGTTTTGGCTTTTTCAACCAATTGACCGCTATTTTTAGCATTAAAAATATTTGTGCTACGGAAGTCGTCTAAGTTGTCTATTAATTCCGGTACTAATGCAGTAGATATTGTCATTAAGTAATAGGTAACAGGCTCGGAATCCAGTATTAAGTTTGATCTAGCACTAACCTGTTCGATTAATTCTCTAATTTTATCTAGCAAATGATTGTGTTGCGTGTAGTTGTCTTCGGCTACAAGTTTTAAGGAATTTTGCTCTAGATTTGCCCAATCCTGTTTAATTTCTTCCCATTTTTCAGTGCTTTTAAAGGCCTCTCCATAAAGTGTGTTTTCCGCATCGACAGCTTTAATTTCATCCGCGACTGTATTGTGGAGTTCCTGAATTTTAGTGTTGCCTATGTCGTTTGCTTCATGTAGATAGCTATCGGTTAAACTGCGATGTTGCGCGGAATGCACCAATATTTGCTTCAAGGGTGTGATGTACGCAAGCCCTTGCATTTCCTGCTGTGTGTGTTTAATGTTGACATTCTTCTCATTAATCAGCAGCTTAAACAGAATTACTGACGGTAGAATCATCAAGATTCCCAGTAGACCGATTTTCGCGCCTAGGCTTAAGCGGTTACCAAAATTTATTTTGTCCAACCAGCTAGAGGGGTTGTATTGGATTTTTCGGTTTTTGATATTTTCGTAAAGTTGGCTTGTGGCGTTAATTTGTTCTCGGCTGGCTGGAGAAAAAGCTGACATGTAACCGCTTAATTGGCCATTCTCATAAATTTGGTTGAAATTAGCTTCTACCCAGAAATAATCGCCAGTTTTCATGCGGTTTTTAAGTATCCCATTCCAAGGTCTTTCGGATTTTAGACTCTGCCATAAATCTGCAAAAACTTCAGCAGGCATATCTGGGTGACGGACAATATTATGCTCGCTGCCGATTAACTCATCGCGAGAAAAGCCGGATATTTCTATGAAGGCATCGTTTACAGCGGTAATTTTTCCTTCTAAATCCGTACGGGTGATCAATATTTTTCCAGATGGAAGAATAACTTCGCAATCTGTAACAGGTTGATTAATTTTCATATGATTTTTTAAAAATATTAAACATTAAGCCATTGTTGCCCGTATGAAATATTGTTCAAAAGTATCGTTCTGTCAACACGCTGAGGATATATTTTTGAGCGGAGGGCTAACTTTTCCGACACCATCCATCAGTCTAGTTGCGATCATGAATTCTTGCTGGTTTTTTGTTGAATCTGCTCTGCTAAAAAGACTGTATTGTGGGGTGGTCCGTCGCTACGAATTTTCTAAACTGGATATTAGACTGAATAGTTACCAAAAAATTGGGATAAAAAAAGAGGGTCATATGACCCTCTTTCAACTTGTTTGCGGAAGATTACCAGCTTATGGTCGCAACTGAGCTAACGTTAAGTGTTGGATTATAAATATAATTGTTTGCAGTTACGTTGGTGATAGTGAAAGTTCCGGAACGTATAGCATTTGTGAGTGGCACAGTACTTGAGGTAGCTGTTGCAATACCATTTGCGTTGGTTGAGACGTTTGCCGTTCCGGTGAATGCGCCTGACCAAACCCCGGTTACTTTAGCATTTGGCACGACTATTCCATTAGCATCTTTTATGGTAATAGAGGCTTGTAGACTATATGCCGTTGTGGTTTTGTTGACAGTAAGTGTTAAATTTGCATTATGGGTAGTTGGTGTTGGCGGTGTAGTAACAGTAATTACAATAGATGTGGTGTTGGTTACGTTGTATTGATTTGTTATCATCAATGTTGCAGTATAAGTACCAGGAGTGCTGTAGGTGTGCACGGGGGCGGCAGTATTTGAAGTTGCTGAGCCATCACCAAAGTTCCATAAGTACCCTGTTATATTTCCGTTACCGATTGATTGACTGGCATCGAAGTATACCGTGAAAGCTGCTGCACCAGTTGTGGCAGATACTGATATTGCTGCGTTTGGTGGGGTAGCGGCGGCTGCAGCATAGCTTCCGGTAATTGAAGATCGGCCAAGACTACCGTAGGTTGGATAGCCAAAATCGGTTGAACCATTTACAGGTCTGGCACTACCGCTGATGGCCAAGTAATAGGCGCCATTAGCCAGGGTAGTTGTTACGCTGGATTTTAAGGTGTTTGCCGGCGAACTGGAAACCAACAATTTGCCGGTTGCATCGTATAACGCAAGTTGAGTATCTAGGTTTGGGCCAGTTGCTGCAGGGCTTGCTGACAAGGTTACAGTGCCGCCGGTTGTGGTAAACGAGTACATATCAATATCTGTAGGTGTACTTATTATACCAAAGGTTTGCACGTTCGCTTTACCGCCAGTGATAGTATAAGTTAACGAACTGGCGGTTTTAATGACGTCACCTACATCGTCGGTACGAACCGGCAAGCCGTTGGCTGCAAAAGTGGCGACATCGTCTTGCTTGTTGTTAGCATCGGGGTATGCGCCCATTGACCATTGCGTGACGTTTTGATAATACCCGGCGCCCATAATCGGCGCCCAACCTGTTTCGCCACTGCCGTAACCATAGTAATAAACATCTAGGGTGCTGCCGGATTGCCAGCCGTCATGAAATAAACCAAAGGTATGGCCGGCCTCATGACTAGCAGCTTCTGCTATGTATTTTGCAGTGTTGGAGAGCATGTCTTGGAACACCCAGGCAGGTTGAAGAGTGGTGTTATTCACCAATGAAGCAACGCCGACATAGGAAATTCCCCCGCAAGCGCAACCCAAGGTTTTGGCCGAACTGGTAATAACCAAACGAGTGCCGAAGGTCGTGTCGCTGGCGCTGGTGCGAATTAATGCGTCTGCGCTGGGCGGTTCGGTGGTGACGTCGACATCAAACGGAATATAATCTTCGGAGACGCTATTCCAAATAGAAATAATGTTGCTCATTTCGTTATTATCGAAGACTGCAGGATTGCCGCTGAGATCGAAAGCTGGCGCGACTATAGGTGTGCTGGACCATGCTGTTCCGGTTGCCGTATAGCCAACAAAATCAAGATAGATGGTCTTGGAAGCGCCGGGTTTACTATGCAGTTTAAAGGTGTTTGCTAATTGCGGGCTGGAAGCAATGGGTACGGGAGGATTAACACCGGTTGCCGTGGTGTCAGCTGCAGTATTATTCGAGTTGTTGTCAACATATACGATATTCTTGTTGGCGTCGATATGCATGGTGTTGTCATTTACCAGCATTTCTTTAAGCTTGTCCGGATCTAAGCCATACCGCAAGGCAATCTTTGGCAATTCAGCGCCAATGAAATCTATGGCGTGTTGACCTTGATAAGTGACAGGCATAGAGGCTTGACCAGTTAGCGTGTCGGATAATCTGTTTGCAGTATTATTATTGTTGATGTTTACCTCTGAACCATCGCCATTAGCACCGGTATCAATGATTTGCACAATCTTACCTTGTTGATCAACTTGCACCATGTAGTTACGACCGTGCATGACGGAGGTCACTAAATCACGATTTTGATCAAGGTCTTTGCCGATCAACGGCGTTGTGTCGTCGGCAAATGTCAATGTTGAAAATGTAAGTCCTGCAATAATGGTAGCACTTAGAATTGTGAGTTTTTTTTGATTTTTTTTCATTTCGGTCACCTTTGGGTTTTATAAATGTAGTAAGCACACCAACCGAGCCAACTTACTACAGTGGAAACAGCATTTACGCTGATCCCGGCTTAAAATTCTGGAACTCTTCAATCTGGACAGTCCGAATTTAATAAAATTTTGTTACAGGTAATTTATAGCTGTCTTACTTGATGGCTTCTGTGAGCAGTGTCTTATTTCTTTCTTAAACATGACTTTTTGCTGGAAAACGGTGGATATTGTCTGTTGTTTTGTTTAAATTCGGGCTGGATCGGAAATTTGGATCGAGGGGGGTAGTGGAAAAAATTCCATGCCGCGCCAGAATACTCGGATGCAGCGGTGTGTTATAAAATAATGTTAAAATGAATTAATAACTAATAGTTTTTCTATAAGCCGGTCGTTGTCTGGAAGGGCGGTCATATATTCGTTAATTTAGATGAAATTGTGCTTTTTAGTACAGGTTTTCCATTACTTATGCAGATTGGTTAAATTTATGGCATGGCACCAGCTTTCTATTGTGACGGATGAATCGACCGCACCGCAACTGTCAGATTTTTTTAGCGAATTAGGGGCGGTTTCCGTCACCTTTAGCGACGCAGAGGATGAGCCGGTGTATGAACCGGCGATTGATCAGACAGTAGTTTGGAGTAACACCAGAGTCACGGCGCTGTTCGAGTTGGATGCCGATCCTGATGTGGTGCAAACCCTGATTTTTTACCAGTTTATTGGGCAACCTTTGGCTGGCTGGAGTTCGGAAGTCTTGTTAGATCAGGCTTGGGAGCGGGCATGGATGGAGCATTTTCGGGCCATGAAGTTTGCCGATAGGCTATGGGTATGTCCCAGTGGTCAAGAAGTTGACGAGGCAGGTACTGTGTGTATGACTTTAGATCCTGGTTTAGCGTTTGGCACCGGCACGCATCCCACCACTGCATTATGTTTGGAATGGTTGGCCGGCGCCGATCTCCTGGATAAAGTCGTGATTGACTACGGTTGTGGCTCTGGAATTTTGGCGGTTGCGGCTTTGCTGCTAGGCGCCAAGCATGTCTATGCAATTGATATCGATCCACAGGCTTTGACAGCCAGTCGCTATAACGCTGAAAAGAATCACGTTGCTGATCGTATCAGCTATTTTTTGCCTGAACAATTTTCTCCTGTGGCTGCTGATGTGGTCATGGCAAATATTTTGGCTAAGCCATTAATTGAGTTATCGGCCGAAATAGCCGCTTTAGTGAAGCAAGGCGGACGTTTAATTCTTTCCGGTATTCTTAAGCAGCAAGCCGATTCGGTTGCCGACGCTTATCGCCGGCAGGGCTTGGTGCTGGCAGATGCGATTAGCCGGGAAGATTGGCAGCGGCTCGATGCCGAAAAATGTTCTGAATCTTAATGTATAGTTGCTGTTCACATTGTAATACTTGGCAATTGGTTACAGCGGCGCAATTACGCCTTGGTCGCGGTTTATTAGTCTGTTCGAACTGTGCCGAATACTTTGATGCCTTGGTGTCCTTAAGTGATGAAGCCGAAGCAGAGGTTGAAATATTTAATAGTGCGTTTGAAGGTTTGTTGCCTGTGTCAGGAGCGAAAACCTCGGGAGGAGTTTGGAAAACCGCTTTTGTGCTTAGTTTTTCGATTTTACTGTTACAAATCTGGTGTTTTGAAGATCATAAGTTATTAACCCAGCCAAATCTGCGTCGCTTCTTAATCTCTGTATGTGATCATTTGCACTGCCAATTGCCACCCTATAAAAACCTAGAAGATTGTGTTGTTTTGCAAAGCGATCTGCGTAGTCTATCTAATGACAGCATGAGATTGTCAGCGGCAATTATCAATAAATCCGCCTGGCCGCAGGCACATCCAGCTTTAAATTTGATTTTGCTGGATTTAAATGGGCATGCTGTTGCGCAAAGGGTTTTTTTGCCGCATGACTATGCGCATGCCGATGTACTGCCTGTCGATGAAGCCGAAGAAATAAGCATGACAATAGTTCCGCCAGGAGGTGTTAAGATTGGCGGTTATACTATTGCCTTGCTTTAAATATATATGCCATATCCTGAGCTTTTCCTGAAAAAAAACGAAGAAAAACGCCTGCGTCAAGGGCATTTGTGGGTATTCAGTAATGAAGTGGATTGTCACCGTAGTCCGCTGGAGCAATTTACGGCAGGTGATTTGGTGGTGGTCAATGATAGCGCCGGAAAGGCGTTGGGCGTGGCGTACATTAATCCAAATGCGTTGATTTGCGCACGCTTGCTATCTAGAAAACCTAATACGACAATTGGTGAAAACTTTTTCACGGCCCGTCTAACTCAAGCTTTGCAACTCCGCGAACGCTGGTTCGACAAACCTTATTACCGCTTGGTGTTTGGAGAAAGCGATGGTTTGCCGGGTTTGGTGGTAGATCGATTTGGTGATGTGCTATCGGTGCAGATAACTACCGCTGGTATGGAGAGGCAAAAAACTTTGCTGGTGGATGTTTTAGTTGCATTAATTCAACCGAGCGCCGTGCTGTTAAAAAACGACAATAGCCAGCGACAAATTGAGAATCTGTCTTTAATTGCGGAAATGGCTTATGGGTGTTTGCCGGAGCGTTTGATTATTGAGGAAAACCGCGCGCGTTTTGTTGTTAATGTCGCTGAGGGGCAGAAAACTGGTTGGTTTTATGATCACAGGTACAACCGGGCGCGCTTGGCTAACTGGTCGAAAGGCTTAAAAGTACTGGATTTATTTAGTTACGCCGGAGCTTGGGGAATTCCCTCAGCCTTAGCCGGTGCTACGGAAGTTACTTGTGTGGATAGCTCGGAAAGTGCTTTGGCTTATGCTGCGGAAAGTGCCGAGTTAAATGGGGTGCAGGATAAAATGCAGTTTGTTCGTGCTGATGTGTTTGAGTTTTTGAAGCAGGCTCGCGAACAAAATCAGCACTATGACGCGATTATTCTTGATCCGCCAGCGTTGATAAAACGCAAAAAAGATTTTAAAGCCGGCTACGAAGCTTATCGCCGCTTGAACCATATGGCATTGCAAATCTTAGCGAATAACGGAATTTTGGTTTCAGCTTCATGCTCCCATCATTTGAGTCGAGAAAATTTGCATGAAATTTTGAGATCTTCAGCGCGGCATATAGATCGGCATTTGGTGTTTTTTGCTGATGGTGGGCAGGGCGCCGACCATCCTATTCATCCGGGTGTGCCGGAAACAGAATATCTGAAGAGTTTTTTTTGTACGGTCTCTGCGCGATTTTAGCGGGGGAATATAGGCTTTTAGTGTTCTCTGGTTTTTAAGGGTCTCATTTTTTGCGTGGCTGATTTTATTTTGCCTGTGGTGCTGGGATAAAATAATTCTTGCTGCGTCGTTTGTGTCAGCATTTTCGATTGCTCCTTCCTGGGCATTATTTAACTATAACAATACTAAACTAATAAAAGAGGAAAAAATGAAATCCTGCGAATCTTGTGCCGATCGTGTCAATATCGGCTGTCATCATAACAACATGCCAGTATGGTCTAGGGCGCTTGGCCTGCTGTTTGTTTACCTGCCCATATTGACACTGCCGTTTGTTTTTTTAAGTGCTTATTTGACTTATTACAGTTTAAAGTTTGTGGGCGCGGAAAATGTAAAAAAATATAGTGATTATTTACCGGATCGTGCAAGTCATCGTTACGATCTTAAGTCCCAGATTACCATGAAGGCGTCTTTTAAGCTAAGCATGTCACAATCGAAGTTGTTCTGGATACTGAATTGCACTTGGTATTGTCCATATAGCGTGGCTTTATTCGAATGGCATGCTTATCTAGTGAAAGTTGTGGAAAACTGGTGGTGTCCTTTTCACCATGACCGTAAGAACGGTTATACCAATGGCGCAATAGATCAGTCTTTCTGGCATATCTATCCGGAAGAAAAAGTTAAATTACATGAAGATGATAAGATCAATCCAATTTTTACCGCTGATCCAGAGATTGGCGATGATCATGCAGGAAATAAAAAAA
>CAVPMI010000044.1:0-19022 GCA_963705975.1 uncultured Pseudomonadota bacterium | reverse complement strand
AGCTTTTAATCTAAAAGCTCATTCAGGTAACTGATTGGGTTTTTTTTTGCCTTTTTGATTTCATTGAAAATATTTTACGCAACGGATTTGTTGTGTATATTGATCTTTCTAAAATTAGCTAAATTTGCGTTTCCAGCCATTTTTTTAATGCAGGTAGACTTAATAAACCAATTTTTTTAATTATTATTGTCCCTGTTTTATCAATCAGAAAGGTAGTGGGCGTGAATTGCACATTACCAAAAGCTTGGGCAAGTTCTGCGCTAGGATCTAGCGCAACTGCATAAGGTAATTTTTTCTCGGTTGCCATCGTCAACACATGATTGGGCGGATCGTAATACATGGCGACGGCAATAATGGTTAATCCTTGTGGGTTGAATTGTTGATGCAGATTGATCAAGTCGGGAATCTCTTTGATACAGCTAGGGCAATCGGTCGACCAAAACGTGACTAATACCGGCTTGCCTTGCAAAGCAGCTAAGGAAATAGTTTCACCTTTGATGGTTTTAAAGACGACATTGGGTGCGGTTGAAATGCTTGGGGATAGCCAATAATAAAAAGCGCTAGCCATCAGAAGCAGACAGAAAAGCCCGAATTTTTGCTTTCTTGGCATTTTTTTGGAAATTCCTTTATGTGGAAAATGCGGAATACGGCAATTATAGCAAAGCTGTTAGAATAGCGGTTTTAGTTCCCATTTGACACATCTCATCATGAAAAAGATATTGGTTGCCGATAAGCTTGCTGAAGACGGCATAAATTTTTTAAATGAGCAGGAAGGCATTCATATCCATATCCAAACCGGCTTAGATGAGGATGCTTTATGCGAAATTATTGCCGACTACGATGCCTTGTTGATCCGGAGCGATACCCAGGTTACTGCAAAAGTTCTAAAAGCCGCCAAAAAATTAAAAGTGGTCGGCCGAGCCGGCATTGGCGTCGATAATGTCGATCTTGATGTGGCAATGGAACAGGGTGTGATTGTTATGAACACCCCGGACGCAAATGCGACTACGACGGCTGAATTGGCGATCGCCCACATGTTTTCCTTAAGCCGTAATTTGCCGGTTGCCAACCAATCGGTTAAAGAAGGTAAGTGGGAGCGCTCAAAACTGATGGGTGCGGAGATCACGCATAAAACCTTGGCGATACTCGGTTTTGGCACCATAGGCCGTATCGTTGCCCAACGTGGGATAGGCCTAGGGATGCGGGTTATTGCTTTTGATCCATTTGTGGCCCCGGATGTGTTTGCCAGCTATGGCGCGGAAATGGTCAACTTGGAGCAATTAATTAAGCAAGCGGATTATTTGACGCTACATTGTCCGCTGATCGAAAAAACCCGCAATATCATAGGCCGTGAACAATTAGCGCTGATGAAAAAAAGCGCGCGTTTGATTAATTGCGCCCGTGGCGGTTTGATTGACGAAACGGCTCTTTATGAGGCTTTGCATGCCGGCAAAATAGCCGGCGCGGCGCTGGATGTCTATGAAGTTGAGCCGCCGCAGGATTCGCCCTTGCTCAGTCTAGATAATATTGTGTTTACTCCGCATTTAGGCGCTTCCACTAAGGAAGCTCAGGTCGCGGTGAGTGTGGAGATTGCCCGGCAGGCGGTTAAATTTTTGCAGACTGGCGAAGCGATTAATGCCTTGAACTTGCCGCGTTTGTCGGCCGAGGAACTGAAAAAAGCCCAGCCGTTTATGCAACTCGCCAATATTTTGGGCAAGGTCTTGGCAGGCTTGATTGATCAACCGCTGGAAAGAGTGGAAGTGGCGGTTTTTGGGCAAGCGGCACAGGTAAAAATCCGACCGATTTCCACAGAAGCCTTGGTGGGTCTGTTGTCCGGCCGGTTTTCGACCCCAGTAAACCGGGTGAATGTAGAGAATATTGCTAAACGTCAAGGCCTACGCTTAGTCGAATTACAAACCGAAGAGTCGGAGGGTTACCAATCTTTGCTGAAAATAACGGGTTTTAGCGGCGAGAAAGCGATTTCCTTGGCCGGCACCCTTTTAGGCGACCAACATCCTCGGCTGGTCAGCATTAATCATTTTGAAATTGAAGTGGTGCCTGAAGGCGTGTTATTGATCACCCGGCATGATGATAAACCCGGCGTAATTGCTGCGATCAGCTCCATTTTAGGCGCAGCCAATATCAATATTACCCGCATGCAGGTCAGCATCGCTGATCAGCAGCAATTGGCGATGATGGTGATCAGTGTCTCCGATCCTTTAAACGAACAACTGCTTAAAGCCCTGTGCGGTGTGGCGGCGGTGCATACGGCGAGGCAAATTGTGTTATGAGTTTTGATGTGGTCTGCTTTGATTGCGATAGTACCTTAAGCAAGATTGAGGGTATAGATGAACTGGCTCGCCGGAATGGGCTATTTGCCGAAGTGGCGAGTTTAACCGATGCGGCCATGAACGGCGAATTAGCGTTGGAAGAGGTCTATGCCAAGCGCATGGATCTAATCAAGCCGGATAAAGCGGCGATAGCTTGGCTGGCTGAGTTGTATATTACTGAGATGGTGCCAGGCGTGGTTGAAAGCATTAAAGCCTTGCAAGCCCAGCATAAAAAAATCCATATTGTAAGCGGTGGCTTGCGGCAGGCTATTTTACCTTTGGCTGCCTACCTGGATATTCCAGAAGAGCATGTGCATGCTGTGGATGTGGAATTTGCAGAAGATGGCGGCTATCTGGATTTTGCCAGGCATTCGCCGCTGGCCTTCAGTGGCGGGAAAGCCAGGATTTGCCGTAAACTCAGGCTAACGCATTCAGCATTAGTAATGGTCGGCGATGGTAAAACAGATCTGGAAGCGAAATTGGCCGGAGCCTATATGATCGGTTTTGGCGGCGTGTTAAAAAGGCAAATCGTGCAAGAACAAGCGGATTGCTATATCACCGATCCTTCGTTGACTGCCATTTTGCCGTATGTCCTGTGTAGCTAGGACTCGATTAGCGGCTTGGGCAATGATAAAATATAAAATTTAGGGTTTTAGAGAGAAACTTAAGAGAGATAAAAATGGCAGGGCATAGTAAGTGGGCTAATATCAAGCATCGTAAAGGCGCACAGGACGCAAAACGGGGCAAGATTTTTACCAAAATGATAAGGGAAATCAGTGTCGCAGCAAAGGGTTCAGGCGGAGGCGATCCGGCAAAAAATCCAAGTTTGCGGACCGCTATCGATAAGGCGCTAGGCGCCAATATGAAGCGCGACACCATAGATAACACCATCAAAAAGGCCATTGGCGCGTTGGATGGCGTGGCTTATGAAGAGGTGCGCTATGAGGGATACGGCCCCGGCGGCACAGCGGTAATGGTGAATTGTTTGACCGATAATCGCAATCGTAGCGTTGCTGATGTCCGGCATGCGTTTTCCAAAGCCGGCGGTAATCTTGGCACCGATGGCTCGGTGGCTTATTTATTCCGTAAAATCGGCATCATCAGTTATTCCTCGGTAGCCGATGAAGATGCCTTGCTGGAAGTGGCGATGGAAGCCGGTGCAGATGATGTGGTGACCAATGAGGATGGTTCTGTTGATGTGTTCACGACACCGGAAAATTATTTGCAGGTTAAAGAAGCATTGGTTGCTGCGGGATTCGAGCCGGAAAATGCTGAAGTCACCATGCATGCGGATGTTAAAACCGAGTTGGATAGCATTGCAGCCGAAAAAATGTTGAAGTTGATTGATAGGCTTGAAGATTTGGATGATGTCCAGGATGTTTATTCGAATGCGGATATCAGCGACGAGATTCTGATTGCACTGGGTAGTGTATGATGATGCAGTTTCCCCTGCCACTTTATACAAACTGTTGACTAGAATTTTAGGTATAGATCCCGGATCGCGTATCACCGGCTATGGGGTGATTGAGTCCCACGCCGGTCGCTTGCGTTACATTGCCAGTGGCTGTATCCGTGTGCAAGATGCGGATTTCCCGCAACGTTTGAAACAGATTTTCGATGGCGTGACCGAAATTATCGCGCTTTACCAGCCGCAGCAGATGGCGATAGAGCAAGTCTTTATGCATAAAAACGCCGACTCGGCCTTAAAACTTGGTCAAGCGCGGGGTGCGGCAATCTGCGCCAGTACCAATCAACAACTACCGGTGTTTGAATACGCCGCCCGGCAAGTCAAACAGGCTCTGGTGGGTAAAGGCAGCGCCGAGAAGCAACAAGTTCAACATATGGTAAAAATCTTGTTAAGTATTCAGGGTGAAATGCAGATAGACGCCAGCGATGCGTTGGCTATCGGTCTTTGCCATTGCCATCATCAAGAAACGGCCAGTCGTTTGCTGAAGGCGGTCTTATGATCGGATTTTTACGCGGTAAACTGATTTCCAAGGCGCCGCCGCAATTACTGTTGGATGTGCAGGGCGTCGGTTACGAAGTCGAAGCGCCGATGACAACTTTTTACGATTTACCGGCTATTGGCGATGAAGTTAAGTTGCATACGCATTTAGTGGTGCGGGAGGACGCGCATATATTGTTCGGTTTTGCTAGTGAAACCGAGCGTCTGTTGTTTCGAGCGTTAATTAAGGTCAACGGCGTTGGGCCGAAATTGGCATTAACAATTTTGTCAGGGCAAAGCGTCACAGAGTTTTATCGTTGCGTGGATGTCAATGATGTCAAGAGCTTGGTGCGTTTGCCTGGAGTCGGCCAAAAAACCGCCGAACGTCTGATTATCGAAATGCGCGGACGGCTGCCGGAGTTATCCGGTCAGACTTCATCGCAGCCGAGCGCCCATGTCGCGACAGTCTTGACGGCAAGCCCGAAGCAGGAGGCCATGACTGCGCTGTGTGCTTTGGGTTATAAGCCACAAGATGCGCAACGCATGGTGCAAGCCATCGCCGAGGATGATAAAAGCTGTGAGGACATCATCCGTCTAGCCTTACGAGGCGCATTGAAATGATAGAAAGTGATCGCTTGATTGCCGCCCAAGGTAATAATGACGAAGAGCGTCAGGATAGGGCGATTCGGCCGAAACGCTTAAAAGATTATATTGGCCAAACCGAGCTGCGCTTGCAGATGGAGATATTTATTCAAGCGGCGGTAAGCCGTGCGGAAGCCTTGGATCATGTGCTGATTTTTGGACCGCCCGGCTTGGGTAAAACGACGTTGGCGAATATCGTGGCGATGGAGATGAATGTCAATATAAGGCAAACTTCCGGCCCGGTGTTGGATAGGGCCGGCGATTTGGCTGCGCTGTTGACCAATTTGCAGGCGCACGACGTGTTGTTTATCGACGAAATCCATAGGTTAAACCCGGCAGTTGAAGAGATACTGTATCCGGCTATGGAAGACTACCAAATAGATATTATAATAGGCGAAGGCCCAGCTGCCCGGTCGATTAAACTGGATTTACCGCCGTTTACTTTAATTGGTGCTACGACACGGGCCGGATTATTGACCTCACCGTTACGTGACCGTTTTGGTATTGTCCAGCGCCTGGAGTTTTACAGCGTGGAAGAGCTGGCTTGCATTGTTGGGCGCTCCGCGAATATTTTGGGGATTAGCATGGATACGGGCGGCGCTGCTGAAATTGCCTGCCGTTCGCGAGGTACGCCAAGGATCGCCAATCGTTTGTTGCGCAGAGTCCGCGATTTTGCCGAAGTCAAAGCCAACGGCGCTGTGACCGGCGATATTGCCAAACAAGCCTTGGCGATGTTAAATATTGATGAATACGGTTTTGATATGCTGGATCGGAAATTACTATTGGCGATGATAGAGCATTTCGAAGGCGGGCCGGTTGGTTTAGATACCATTGCCGCTGCGATCAGCGAAGAGCGGGGAACAGTTGAAGATGTGCTGGAGCCGTTTTTGTTGCAGCAAGGTTTCATTATGCGCACTCCCCGTGGCCGGGTCGCCACGCATAAGGCTTATAGCCATTTTGGCTTAAAACCGCCTAACCAATTGCCTGTGAGTGATGATATTTTTAATACCTAACGCATTTTTTGTTGTAAATGATCGATTTCCTTTGGCCGGTTAGGGTGTATTATGAAGATACTGATGCCGGTGGCGTAGTATACTATGCCAATTATCTAAATTTCTTTGAAAGAGCCAGAACCGAAATGCTGCGTAGCTTAGGCTTCGAACAAGACCGTTTGTTGGCTGAAGAGAATGTTATTTTTGTCGTCCGCTCGGTTAAGATAGACTATTTGAAACCTGCTCGTTTCAACGAGCACATTCAGGTTAGCGCTAAAGTCATTGAACACAAGAAAACCAACCTCACCTTTGAACAATCGATTACGCGCGGGCAAGATTTATTATGTTGCGGTGCGATACGGATAGCCTGTCTCGATGCCCAAAGCATGAAACCCAAACTAATCCCCATTGCTATTTTGGAACTATTAAGCGAATGAATACCGATTTATCCATATTCACTCTGGTCAAAGAGGCCAGTTTTGTCGTCCAGTTTGTGATGTTTATCTTGCTGGCGGCCTCGTTGGCATCCTGGACGTTTATATTTTCCAAGCGCAAGGAACTCAAACAAGCCATCGGCATCACAGACGATTTTGAAGACGAATTTTGGTCCGGCGTGGGATTAAACGAATTGTATAAAAAAATGTCCAGCGATCGGTTCGAACCGGAAGGCATAGAAAAGATTTTCCTTGCCGGTTATCGAGAATTTGCCCGCATGCGGCAAAAAGGCGATGTGGAGCCGATGGTGCAGGTGGAAAGCGCACAAAGGGCGATGCGAATTGAGTTGGCCCGAGAATTGGATAGGCTGGATGAAACATTGCCGTTTTTGGCGACCGTAGGCTCTACTAGTCCTTATATAGGTTTGTTCGGTACAGTGTGGGGGGTTATGCACTCCTTTCAGGGTTTGGCGGGCGTAAAAAACGCTACCTTAGCCAGTGTCGCTCCTGGTATTTCCGAAGCTTTGATTGCTACCGCCATTGGTTTATTCGCGGCGATTCCGGCGGTTATTGCTTTCAACCGCTTTTCCACTCGCTTAGACCGGTTGGCCGGACGTTATGAGTTATTCATAGATGAATTCGTAGTATTACTGCAAAGACAGGCGCACAACAAATGAATGTGGGAGGCAGTCATCGCAAATCGCGTAAACGTCGCGCGCCTATGTCGGAAATTAACGTCGTTCCGTATATTGACGTTACTTTCGTGTTGTTAATGATCTTTATGATTACTGCGCCGCTGGTGCAAAACGGTGTGGATGTGGAATTGCCGCAAGCTGAGGCGGCGACTCCTGATTTGAAAGATGAGCCGCCGGTAATCGTGTCAATCAAAAAAGATGGTAGTTTTTTTATTAACCGTGTTGATGGTGAAAATGACCAGGTCGACGAAACTGAGTTATTCAGACGTATTAAAGAAGTAGTGGATAATAAAAAGGCAGAACACAAAGAAGTGCAAATCTATGTGGGTGGAGATAAATCCGTAGAATATGGAAAAATTATCACTGTAATGGATGCATTGAAAAAAATTGGTGTTCCTAAAGTTGGCTTGATGACCACGCCGCCGTCAGAGAAATAGTATCAAGATTTCCAGCATGCAAAAATTCAGATCATCATTTGCGCTGGCTTTGGCCTTGCATCTTGTTATTGTTCTATTGTTCAACTTTAACTTTGAATTCCTGGCTCAGATTAAACCGGAACCCGCCCCGGAAATCATAGAAGCGACGGTGCTGGATAGCGAGCAAATCCAGGCAGAAATGGATCGCTTGCAAAAAAATGAAGCTGAGCAGCATAAGGCCGAGCAACAGCAGCAAGCGCAGTTGGACAATGCTCGCAAAACTGAAGAGAAAAAACAACAGCAAGCGAAACAGCAGCAGCTTTTGGATGAGCAAAGAGCCTTGCAAGCCTTGGAAAAGCGCAAGCAAGAGGCGGCAGCGGAACAAAAAAAATTGGCTGAACTGAAAGAAAAAGCGGCTTTGGAAGAAAAAAGAGTAAAAGCCGCGCAGGAAAGAGAGAAACTGGCGGAAATAGAGCAGCAGAAGCAGACTGAAAAACAAAAACAGCTAAACGCTGAGGCCAAGAAACAAGAACAGCAAAAAAAATTACAGGACCAAAAAACTGCTGAAACCAAGCGTCAAGAGTTAGCGAAGCAGGCTGTCGAGAAAGAAAAGCAAGCCGCGCTGACCGCTGAAAAAGATAAACAAGCAGCTGAAGCTGCCGCCAAGTCCGAAAAAGCTAAGCAACAGGCGATAGAGAAGGCTAAAGCTGAAACAGCCGAGAAGCAAAAGCTGGCTGCGCTTGCCGCAGAAAAGGAAAAGCAAGCTGCTGACGCCGCCGCTAAAGCGGAAAAAGCTAAGCAACAAGCAATAGAAAAGGCTAAAGCTGAAACAGCCGAGAAAGAAAGGCAGGCTGAACTTGCCGCTGAAAAGGAAAAACAAACCGCTGAAGCTGCAGCGGCGAAGGCTGAAAAAACCAAGCAGTTAGCGCGAGAAAAAGCCGAGAAAGAAAAGCAAGCTGCTTTTGCCGCAGAAAAACTAGAAAAAGAGAAAGAACAAGCGGCGGAAAAAGCTAAGAAGGCTGAGCAAGCAGCAGAAGCAGCGGCAAAAGCCAAAGCGGAAAAAGCCAAAGCCGAAAAGGCGGAGAAAGAGAAGCAGGCTGCACTAGCCGCCGAAAAAGCCGAGAAGTCTGAACAAGCGGCTGAAGCAGCAGCAAAGGCTAAAGCAGAGAAAGAAAAGCAGCTGGCTGCGGAAAAAGCCAAAGCCGAAAAGGCAGAACAAGCGGCTGAAGCAGCAACAAAGGCTAAAGCAGAGAAAGAAAAGCAGCTAGCTGCCGAAAAAGCCAAGGCTGAAAAGGCTGAGCAAGTGGCGGAAGCGGCGGCAAAAGCCAAAGCGGAAAAAGAGAAGCAGGCTGCGCTGGCTGCCGAGAAAGCCGAAAAGGAAAAACAAGCGGCTGAAGCAGCCACTAAGGCTAAAGCAGAAAAAGAAAAACAATTAGCTGCGGAAAAAGCCGAAAAAGCGGAGAAAGAAAAACAAGCCGCGCAGGCTGCTGAAAAGGAAAAGCAAGCTGCAGAGGCAGCCGCCAAAGCCAAAGCTGAGAAAGAAAAGGAGCTGGCGGCTGAAAAAACGGAAAAAGAGAAGCAAGCTGCTGAAGCTGCAGCCGAAGCAAAAGCCAAGGCCGAGGCGAAAGCGGCGGCTGATGCGGCGGCAGCTTCCGAAATTGCTAGGCTTTCCGGTTTGATTAGGTCAAGAGTCAATAATGCCTGGGTCCGGCCTATCAGTGCCGCAGAAGGTTTAAAGTGTACAATTAAGGTAAAATTGTTGCCCAGTGGCGATGTAATGGATGCAACAGTGGTCAGCAGCAGTGGCGATGAAGTATTTGATCGCTCAGCTGAAAATGCGGTGCGGAGAGCCTCCCCTTTACCTGTGCCACAGGACAGGAGTTTATTTAATGATAAGTTTAGAGAGCTTACTTTCCCTTTTAAACCGGAATAATCAAAATCGGAAATATTAGAATGATTTTATTCACACGAATTATATGGCTTGGTTTGCTGGGCGTGTTTTTTACCTCAGTGCAAGCGGCCGGCTTGACCATAGAAATTACCAAAGGCTCGCAAGCCGCCGTGCCTATTGCCGTAGTGCCTTTTGCGCAGCAAGGTTCACTTGGTAATATCAAACTGACAGACGTGATCGATTCGGATTTAGCCGGCAGTGGTTTCTTTAAAGTGCTGGGTGAAGAAGATATGCTGACCAAGCCCAGTACGCCGGAAGCCGTCAATTTTAAAGATTGGCAGGTGCTGGGTCAGGATTATATGGTTATCGGCCAGTTGGTTGGCACTGGCGACAGCTTCAATATCGAGTTTCATTTGTTCAATGTGCATAACGGCGAGCTGCTGATGGGTTACCGGATGACGGCGGGGGCCAAGGATCTGCGGCGTGCGGCGCATCATATCAGCGATTTGATTTATGAAAAATTGACCGGACGGAAAGGCTCGTTTAATACCCGGATTGCTTATGTGACTAGCGCCAATAAAGGTGCGGTCAAGCAGTATTTGTTGCAGATTGCCGATGCGGATGGCTTTAATCCCAGAACTATCGCCGAATCCCCCGAGCCTATCATGGCCCCGGCTTGGTCACCCGATGGCAGCAAGATCGCTTATGTCTCTTTTCACACTAAGCGTTCAGAAATCTGGATACAAACCTTGGCCACAGGACAACGGGAAAGCGTATCTTCGTATCATGGCATCAATGGTTCTCCGGCATTTTCGCCGGATGGCGGTAGCTTGGCGCTGACTTTGTCTAAAGATGGTAGTCCGGATATTTACGTACTGGATTTAGCCAGCCGGAGCTTAACTCGATTAACCAATAGCTTGTCAATCGATACCGAACCCAGCTGGTCTGCTGATGGCAGCTCAATTGTGTATACCTCCGATCAAGGTGGAAAACCACAATTATACTTGATACCTAGTTCGGGCGGGACCTCGACGCGCTTGACTTTTCAAGGTAGTTACAATGCCAGAGGCCGTTTCTCGGCTGATGGTAAAAGCCTGGCGATGGTTACCGGCAGCGGTGGCGGCTATCGGATCGCGGTAATGGATATGGCTTCCCACACAGTTAATACCTTAACGGATGGGAACCTTGACGACTCGCCCAGCTTTGCGCCGAATGGTAGTATGGTGTTGTATTCGGCGAATAAAGGCGGTCGGTCAGTATTGTCGGTTGTTTCTACGGATGGCGCGATGCAGCAAAAACTGGCTTTTGAAAGCGGTGAAGTACGTGAACCGGCTTGGGGCCCTTAACACGCTACCCATTCGATTATCTATACATTAAAATTTTGGAGAAACACATGAGATTTAATAAAACTTATTTGGCCTTGGCCATGACCGCTGTTTTAATCACCGGTTGCGGTTCCAGCGATAATACAGATACTTTGGCTGATACCACGCAAGGGGCTGACGCCTCAACCAGCGGTCTGAACGATGGTTCCTTAAATGGCAGCCAATTCGGTAATGGTTCCGGATCATCCGGCATGGGCATGAATGGTGGTGCCTCTCGTTTAGGTCCTGAATTTAGCGATCCTAACAATCCTTTATCCAAACAGATCATTTATTTCGAACTGGATAGCAGCCAAGTCAAATCGGATTATGTGCCGGTTGTAGCCGCACATGCTAGATATTTGCAATCCCATCCTGCGCAACACGTCATCCTGGCTGGTCATACTGACGAAAGAGGATCCAGTGAATACAATATTGCCTTGGGCGAACAACGGGCAAAAGCCGTGGAACGTATGATGAAAGCGCAAGGTGTAACTGCTGCGCAATTGGAAGTCGTTAGTTATGGTGAAGAAAAACCTGCTGTCGCTGGACATGCCGAATCTGCCTGGAGTATGAATCGTCGCGTAGAAGTAGGTTATCAATGAGAAGAGCTGCACTTTTGCTGCTATGTATTGGTTTCGGTCATGTCGCCGAAGCTCAGGCTGCGTCTGTGAATAATGCAGTCGCGCCTGCCGATAACGCTTTGTATGAATTATTAAGCCGAGTCGAGCAGTTGCAATCAGAAGTGCAGCAGTTAAGGGGAACGGTGGAAGAGCAATCGCAAACCATCAGTGATCTCCAGCGTAAGCAAAGCAATATGTATTCGGATCTGGATAGTAGAGTACAGGCCTTGACACCTGCGACTCCACAGCCTCCAGCTCCAGCTCCGGCAGCGTCAGCTACAGCACCAACCGCCCAAGTGCAAACGGGTCAACCGGGTGCGGTAGTTGCGCCGGTTGCAGCCGGTACGGCGGCTGCAACAATCCCACAGACTACTACTGTGGCCACTGTCCCGATAACACCGCCGCCGGCAAGCACAGCTGTCACTCCAACTGTAGGAAAAGTTAACGAAAAAGAGCGCTATCAAATGGCTTACGAAACCTTGAAAAGTGGACAAACCGAGCAATCGGTGAAAATGTTTGAAAGCTTGCTTAACGATTTTCCGGCCGGCGAATTCGCCGATAACTCCCAATATTGGTTGGCGGAAGCCTATAAAATCAATCGGGAAGTCGATAAGGCGCGTGCGGCTTTCCAAAAGGTGGTCAGCCAATTTCCGGGCAGTTCGAAAGTGCCGGACGCCTTGCTGAAATTGGGCTATATCGAATTCGATCTGCAAAATACGGTCAAAGCCCGCGATTATCTGACCCGCGTCACCAATAGTTTTCCAGGCACGGCGGCAGCAAATTTGGCTTCGAAAAAGCTGGCGCAATTGCCGCAGCAATGATCGGCCAGCATGGATCAAGCGCTTAGAATTACCGAAATATTTTATTCCTTACAAGGCGAAGCCAATACGGTGGGCATACCTACCGTATTTATCCGGCTGACCGGTTGCCCGTTGCGCTGTTCGTATTGCGATACCGCCTATGCCTTTACCGGTGGCGAAAAACAAACGCTGCAACAAATTCTGGCTCAGGTGCGTAGCTATGAAACGCGTTATGTCACGGTTACTGGTGGCGAGCCTTTGGCGCAACCCGGTTGTTTGCTTTTGCTATCGCAATTAGTAGACGCCGGTTACCATGTGTCTTTGGAAACCAGCGGCGCTTTGGATGTGGCGGGGGTGGATGCGCGTGTGGTGAAGGTGATGGATTTAAAAACTCCGAGCTCCGGCGAAATGCAGCGCAATCGCTTTGAAAATATGTACTATTTAACCACTCAGGATCAGGTTAAATTTGTGATTGCCGATGCGGCAGATTATCTTTGGTCCAAACAACAATTAGTCGAACATGACTTGGCGGAACGCTGCCAGGTTTTGTTTTCACCGGTAATGGGGCTGATGCCGCCTAGAGAGTTGGCGGACAGAATATTAGCCGATCAATTACCGGTACGCTTTCAAATTCAATTACATAAATATCTTTGGGACGATGCGCGCGGAAAATAGCTGCGGAGAAAATACCGCTATCATTTTACTGTCCGGTGGTTTGGACTCCATTACTGTGTTGGCTTTGGCCCAGAGCCAGGGTTATCGTTGTTATGCCTTGAGCTTCGATTACGGTCAACGCCATAATGCCGAGTTGGAGTCGGCTAAAAAAATTGCCGAGCATTATGGGGTGTTGGAGCATAAAATCATGGCCTTGGGCCTGAATAATTTCGGTGGTTCGGCTTTGACTGACAATAATATTGCCGTGCCGACTTCTTTGCAGCCGGGTATTCCAGTGACTTATGTGCCGGCCCGGAATACGATTTTTCTGTCGTTTGCTTTGGCTTGGGCGGAAGTGCTGGATGTACATAATGTGTTTATCGGCGTGAACGCTGTAGATTTTTCCGGCTATCCTGATTGCCGGCCGGAGTTTATCCAGGCTTTTCAGGATATGGCTAATCTGGCGACCAAGGCCGGAGTGGAAGGTAAGAAAATTCAGATTCATACGCCGTTGATGGCTTTGAGCAAGGCGGAAATCATTAAGCAAGGTTTGGCTTTGGGGGTGGATTATCGGATGACGGTGTCGTGTTATTCGGCAGATGCTCAGGGTAGGGCTTGCGGGGTTTGTGATTCTTGCCGGTTGCGGGCGGAGGGGTTTCGGAATTTGGGCGTGGCGGATCAAACGCGGTATCAGGCTTAAAAACCTCTCGCACTCCCCGAATTTTGCCGCCGGGGTATTCCTAGAGTATGCCGCAAGTACGTCCGTGTAAGCTCAGAGCCGGCATTATCCACATGGATGTGGAGTATGCGGATATTGCAGAAGCAAATACCCGTCCATGCCGCCTATGCCTCTTCCGGAATACCCCGGCGGCAAAATTCAGCCCTGTAGTTTTCCGAGTGTGTGTCGTATAATTAATTTTTAGTAAACAACATGAGTTTTGGCATGTCGGCTAACAACAATATTTTTACTCTTAACACATTTCGATTGTCTTTTTATCCGGCTTCCAACTTAAGCCGGGACAGATTTTAAAAACAACGGGTTACGAGTAACCCACTCTCTGCCTTTTCTGGGCAGCGGAAGATCGCCCATTTCGGACATCAACCATGAAAATAGATCAGGAAACGATTGCCCAAACAAACGCATTGCCGCCGTTGTCCCATCAACCCGCTTGAGCCCGTAATTATGAATCACCGTCAATGCCCGTAAGCGTTTTTCGGTTAAGCCTCGGCCATTGTGATACATCTGCGAAAGATAGCCATTGCGACCCTCAACGGCGGAAGAACTGCGATGAAAGTTTCGCGCCATCCACTCGGCCCATTCCAACCAGCGTTGCTGTTCGCTTACCGGCAAAGTGGCCGTAAAAGTATCGGTCTGTAAATTCCGCGCGGCTTGCTGCCAAGCCTGACGGTATTTTTCCCTCTGCTTGGGGTTTTGTGTTTTGTGTAGTTGCTGATGCCAGTACACCGTTGGTAACAGGCTATAGATCAACCAGTTTTTCGTGGGGTCATCCACAGAAAGTCCCGTTAAAATTTCCATGACCCATAGCCACCAAGTTTCCACATTGGCCGCCAAGTCATCAAATTGATTGCGAAACTTATTTATGGTTTGTTTTAAGTCTGCAATCGCTTGAGATTGTGCGATCTTTTCAAACACCTGAGCCCGTCTTTCCAGACTGGAAATCACCTGCTCCGCTCGGTTTATATTCTTGGTTTCAAATGAAAACGGATGAACATCTTCGGCAATGCCCGCCAGATTTTCGTGATAATCGGCGCGTGTTTCCTTTATCTGTTGATAAGCCCGCTCCGCATCAACGACCTGCACCAATTCCGCCAGGTTGTTGTCCGTTTTCTTTTGCAACAGCGCCTCAGCGGTTTCCCGTTGTGTTTTTGCTTGTTCGTGCCGCCTTCCCAGCGTTGCACCCAGCCATTTACTGATATCCTGCTGCGCATGAAACACATCTGCGCCTGATGGACAGTCAAACCCGGTAATAGCCAGCTTGATCAAAGCTTTGGCTCGGTCGCTCACGGCATGGTTAACCTCAATGCCAAGCGCTTTTAAGCGGGGGATAGCCTTTTCATACCAGGTATCGAAACGGCGGTCATCGCTGATCTCCTCCAAAAACAGGTATCCTGAGGATAAGTCCATCAGCACCAGAATGAGAAAATCACCAAAAAAGGTTTCATCCATTGCCGCCACTATGGTGCGCGGTTGCACCGAAGCCGAATTCTCGCACTGTTGTTGAAATAAGGGCAATAAGTTTTCCATGTGGCGTAATTGCCGGCGCAATGCCGAGGGCGACACGCCCACATGCGTGTCGATACGGATCAGTTTAAAAAATTGTGCTAATTTATCAGCGCCTACATGACAATCCAGGCCAAAGATATACAGGGTTGCGAGCATCATCCGCCTTAGCCACGCATCGCCGGCTTCGGTTTCCCAAAACGTCGATTCCGGATGCTTGTTCCGGATTTTCTGTCTTCGTAAATGTCGGTGAACAGCGCTTTTTGATCGATGAACGGCCGATGCAATTTTCCGGATACTTTGATTGCCCTTTGTTGCCAGTTGACCTACAATCAAAAGACTCGTTGCTCGTATGCTTTGTGTTAAGGTTTTTTTTAGTCATTAAACAATGATACAACAACTTGCAACGAGTTTTTGCTATCTCACATTACAATAACGCCTTATCGTAATGAAATTTTACATGATTTGTCCCGCTTTATGCTGGTAGCCATGGAAAATACAGTTGGGGGGTTTGTTCCCGCAGCTAACTATATCGCTGATTGTATTGAGAAGTTATCACCATCTGTAACTGGCTATGCAACTCAGGCAGATGCACAATCTCAAAATATTTCTTCAGGAAAAGTTATATCTACTGATCCACCATATTATGACAATATTGGTTATGCTGATTTATCTGATTTCTTTTATGTTTGGATGCGCCATTCATTGCGACCAATTTTCTCAGGATTATTTGCAACAATGGCAGTACCGAAAGCAGAAGAGTTAGTAGCAACTCCCTTTCGACATGGCGGAAAAGATAAAGCCGAAAATTTTTTTCTGGTTGGTATGACTGAAGCTATGCACCGTTTGGCTGAACAGGCTCATCCTTCATTTCCTACAACAATTTACTATGCTTTCAAACAAAGTGATACCACTGATTCTGGAACGGGTAATACTGGATGGGAAACCTTTCTTGAAGCTGTAATCAGGGCTGGATTTGCAATAACAGGAACATGGCCATTACGAAGCGAACAAGAGTTTCGAATGCGAGGTATGAAATCTAATGCTTTAGCATCAAGCATTGTATTGGTCTGTCGAGAAAGGGAAACCAATTCCCCAAGCATATCTCGTAGAGATTTTCTACGTGAACTTAAAAATGAATTGACTGAAGCAGTGGAAGCAATGATTGGTGGTTCAGAAGGGGTTTCCCCTGTGGCTCCTGTGGATTTAGCTCAAGCCGTTATTGGCCCTGGCATGGCTATTTTCTCAAAATACACCTCTGTACTTGAAGCTGATGGAAGCCCAATGACTGTCCATGACGCCTTGATTTTAATTAATCGCACAATTACAGAAGGCGGGGATGATTTTGACGCTGATACCCAATTTGCTTTAAGCTGGTTTGATGAGCAAGGTTGGAGCGAAGGTGAATTTGGAAAAGCGGATGTTTTAGCTAGAGCTAAGGGTACAAGCGTATCTGGAGTTGCTGACGCTGGCGTAATTGAATCTGGCGCTGGAAAAGTACGTTTATTAAAATGGTCTCAATATCCAAGTGACTGGTCACCTGAAAACGAACATCGCCTTCCAATTTGGGAAGCAACTCATCACTTAATTCGTGTTCTTAACCATCAAGGTGAAAGTGCGGCTGGTCAGTTAACAGCAAAAATGCCAACGCGCACAGAGGCAATCAGACAACTTTGTTATCGCTTATACACTTTGTGTGAGCGCAAAGGCTGGGCAGAAGATGCTAGAGCTTATAATGAATTAATAACCGCTTGGCCTGAAATTTTAGCGGCCTCACTCGAAGTTGGACATACAGGTGAGCAAACCCATCTTGATCAATATCAAGAATAAAAATTATTTTGCCAAAATAAACTAGACGAAATCAGGATCAATGATGAGCATAAAACCCTGGCGTGAAATAGCCAAGCCTCACAAGGACGTGCTAGAAGGTACGTTTAAACAATCAGAATTTGCTGCGGATATTAGTTTGGTTGCGTCTGGTAATGCCCCGGCAGAATACCAAGATGCCGAAAAATTCTTTTCCCGTACTTATATCACTGAGGGCATGCGCTTATTATTGACCTCGGTTGTACAGCGTCTAAGCGGTCAAGGTGGTGACCCAGTAATTCAGTTGCAAACGGCATTCGGCGGCGGCAAAACTCATACTATGCTGACAGTTTTTCATTTAGCTACACGTAAAGTTGATACCAAACAGTTAACAGGCATACCACCCATTTTGGATGCCGCAGGTATTTCCGATTTACCTTATGCACGTGTCGCTGTTCTGGATGGCATCAAATTATCACCCAGCCAATATTTGCCGCATGATGACTTAAAGGTAAATACCTTGTGGGGTGAATTAGCTTGGCAATTGCTGGGTAAAGCTGGTTATGAATTGGTGAAGGATGCCGACCATGACGGTACATCGCCAGGGAAGGAAGTGTTGATTAACCTTTTAAACCAAGCTGCGCCCTGTGTCATTTTAATTGATGAGTTGGTTGCGTTTATCCGCCAATTCGAACCTGGCCAACATTATTTGGCCGGTACCTTTGATAGCAATATTTCATTTATTCAGGCTTTAACAGAAGCTTTGAAAGCAGTTTCTACAGCTTTATTATTGGCATCCTTACCAGAATCTGATTTAGAAGTTGGCGGCACCAATGGTCAACGGACGCTCAATTCATTGGAAAAATACTTTGCTCGCGTTGAATCTGTTTGGAAACCTGTTGCCACTGAAGAAGCATTTGAGATTGTGCGTAGGCGGTTATTTGATAGTGTTGGCGATACATCAGAATTAGATGCGGTATGCCAACAATTTGCAGAATTATATCGGCAAGGTGGCAATAAATTCCCTACCGAAACGCAAAATCATCATTATGAAGAACGTATGCGGCAATCGTATCCAATTCATCCTGAGATTTTCGACCGTCTATATGAAGATTGGTCAACTTTGGATAAATTTCAACGCACTCGTGGTGTTCTTCAATACATGGCAATTGTCATCCATCGCTTATGGAATTCCAATAACCGTGATGCCTTAATTATGCCTGGCTCGATTCCATTGGATGACAGTAATGTCCGAAATAAAAGCATTCATTATTTACCTCAAGGCTGGGAGCCCATCATTGAAAAGGAAATTGACGGCACACGTTCTGAACCATACGACATTGATGGTAAAGATACCCGTTTTGGCAGTGTACAAGCAGCACGCCGAGCTGCTCGAACCATATTTCTAGGTAGTGCGCCATCGACATCCGATCAAATGATACGCGGCGTCAAAGCCGATCATGTTTTGCTGGGCAGTGTGCAGCCTGGGCAATCAGTTAGTGTATTTGAAGATGTCTTGAAACGCCTAAGAGATCGTTTGCATTATCTATATGCGGAAGAAGATAGGTTCTGGTTTGATACTAAGCCTAATTTGCGTCGGGAAATGGAAAGCCGAAGACAGAAATTGAGCGACAAGGAGCATGTTCAGCCATTACTTAGAGATCATGTCAGACGCATTTTTGGGTCAAACCATCATTTTTCAGGTATTCACGTTTTTGTGCCTTCAACTGATGTCCCTGACGAATATGGTGTAGGCCCTCGTTTGGTGGTGTTACCAATTAATTTTGCCTGCTACAGTAAGGATTCCAACAACCAAGCTTTTACGGCTGCTGAACAAATATTACGGTTTCGTGGTGATCAACCTCGTCAAAAACAAAACCGACTAATTTTCTTGGCTGCCGATTTTGATGTAGCGAATCGGTTGCGTGATCACGCAAAAACCTTTTTAGCCTGGCAATCGATTGTTTCCGATATCAGTAACGAAAAACTTAATCTGGACCTCTTTCAAGTCAAACAAGCTAAAAAAAATAAAGAGAGTGCTGAACAAGCATTGCAGCAAATGATTAGGGAAACTTATAAATGGTTAATTTGCCCGACTGAAGATTTTGTAGGTGGCAAAAATCAATTAATTTGGGAAGTGGTTTCTATCTCAACGACAGCGACAAATTTGATTCAGGAAATTGAAAACCGC
>CAVPMI010000043.1:0-101681 GCA_963705975.1 uncultured Pseudomonadota bacterium | reverse complement strand
GGGAGTTCACTTGCGAGGGGACTATCGTCTTTGCTGAATTGCAGGCTCTGCTGCAATTTACGCGCTGCAGAAAGCCCATAAGCATACTCTGCAATCAATATTAGCCCAAGGAGTCCACTCAGCAACAATTGCAGTTTTACAAGTTTGAGATTCATTATTTTATGACCCTCATAAAACTAACCACTTGAAAACTGACATTCAATTGACTGGAAGGATCTGTCTTGTTGCCGCGATTCCGTACGCCCCGCACAGGCGTAATATCGATCTGATCGATTATCAAGATCGGCACGTTCCCGGCAAAGCTGTGCAATACGCTCCGTACGGTTTCCATGGTGCCGGTCATCCGCACCCGCACCGCTACCCGATTAAAGCCGTCCTCGACTTTGCCGGGCAAGCCCTGGGTGCTGGTTAATTGCCCGCCGGCATCAGTGACCGCAGTTTTAACTATATTTTGTAAGTCGGCGGAGGCCAAGGCTTCCGTATCCCGATGAGTAAAATACCCCTGTTCCTGAAACTGACGTTTTATGGTTTCCAGATTTTGCGCTACGCTGTCTTTACGCGCGGCAATTTTTTGCTGGCGTTGCAAGCGGAATAATAAATCGGTTTTTTCCTCATGATAAGCCAAACCGTTACTGATTAAGGGCGTGGCAATACCTAACACAAACAGCAGCAGCACCAGAAATAACAGGCCGACAGCCAACCAACGCTGGTATAGAGCTTTATTCATGACTATTCTCAGCCCTGGTAGTATTTGCATGGGACTCTGCGGCCTTGGCTGGACTTGCAGCTGCGGGCTGACCGGCTTCCGTCAATTTTGCACCGACATCCATGCTAATTTGAAAGCGCTCTAATCCGGTGGTTTTATCTTGGGTCAAGGGCGAGACAAAACTGACTTTGCTAAAATAATTCGAAGCTTCCAAAGTGCCTATTAATGCAGACGCCATCGGCGACTGACCTTGAATCTGCATATGTTTATCCGAATATTGCAGATTAGTCAGCCATGTGTCATCTTTCAGTAGATGGCTTAATTCGTTTAACACGGCAATGAGTTCCGGCGATTGGTTTTTAATATTGAGCAGATTTTGCGTTTCATTACTGAGCGCGTCGATTTCCAATTGCTGTTGATCTACAAAATGGGTGTCCTTTTCCAGCGACTTTATCTGACTTTTTAATACGGCCACCGCTTGCATTTCCTGCCAAACCGGGTAAACCATCACCGCCAGCAATAAGCCGAAAATCAGCCCGTATAACAGCCAATGCACCGATTGCGCCCATCTACTTATTTCCGGACGGAAGCGGTCCGGCAACAAATTATAGTGGCCTTGCAAAGCCGGATAGTTTTCATTAACCTGTTGGTAATCAACGCGTATCGGACGCACCCCCATACTATTCAGTGCTATCAATTGCTCGTCCAACACTGATTGCGGGCAGAGCACCAGCATCAATTGCACCTGACCTTGTCCGGTTTTGCCTAAGGTGACGACTGTGTAATAAGCGTTTTCGGCAGTAAACGGCGTATAACGATCCAGTTCAAAACCGACGACCTGTTGCAAATTCTCCAGTGCCGCCTCGGGAAGAAAAATGACTTTAGCAAGCGCTTGCTCCGCTGTTAAGCACAAAATGCATTCGGCTTTATCGATTTCGACATACTGGGCTTTAAGATTTTGAAAGGCCGCCGGTTCGGCGCTATCCACATGACAAGCAAAAAGCGGCTGGCTAAGCGGTCCTTCCGGAAATAAACAGGCCTTGAAACCTAAATTTTCGGGCGTAAACACCAAACTCGCAGGCTTATCATTGAGTGCTTGGCGGATTTTTTTGGGAATCAGGAAGCTGAGTTCCTGACCCCACCAATGAAAAAATCCTTTGAGATCGAAATCAATAGTTGTTTGTAAATTCATCTTGAACTGTAATTAACTGCGAGCTTGCGTCATCAGAAAATAAAGACTGCGTCAGCTGATTCTGCTTCCAATCCAGAATTTGCTGCGGCGTTTGTCCCGGTAATTGCCCCTGACCTGGATTTTGGCCCCCGCCCTGACCTTGAGGCTGGATCTTGACTACCGTTTCCAGTGCTGCAGAACCGCCATCCGGCATGAATACTTCTACCGCAACAGTATAGGTGCGATTTTCATTGTTAGTAGCCCCTAAACCATTTGGACTAGCTGCTTGAGTGTTATTCGGGGTTTGATTCTGGGTTGCCGGACTGCTAATTTGCCTATCGTTTAAATCATTATTAATAATTTGCGCTACCTCGGGCGTCGCTTCCTGTAAATTGACTTGATTTTGGCCGGAGTAAATCGTTAACCAAGGTTGAATGCGGTCAAATATCTCGGGAGTGATACCCAAAACCAATTGCAATTCTTCCAGACTCTGAAACGGCTTATTGCTGGGAATATAAGACAAACCGGCATCCTGATACTGTTTTTTTTCCGCGCCATGCGGCCGCTCTTCATTATCTTCATCTCGCCAATCCAAGATACTGTTTAATAGACTTTGCTGCACCCATAAATCACCGGACACTGCCTTAACCACAGCCGACAATAAAGTTTCATCGGCCGCATTAATATCGATTTTACCAGCTTCGGAAACAATTTTGACTCTGATCTCGCTACCGTCCGGCCGTAAAATTTGATAAATTGCACCATTCGTTAACCAGCGT
Source organism: uncultured Pseudomonadota bacterium (assembly GCA_963705975.1). Classification (GTDB taxonomy): domain Bacteria; phylum Pseudomonadota; class Gammaproteobacteria; order Methylococcales; family Methylomonadaceae; genus Methylomonas. The sequence continues at coordinate 99,025 of CAVPMI010000043.1, read as the reverse complement.
AGATCCGGATTAGCTTGTTGCAGCATATACTTGGCCATGCCGAAACCACTTTCCGCTAAGGCAAAGGCTTGAGCATTATTTTTCAACGCCGAGGTGACGCTGCTATCCCGGCGCATGGTCAGCGCAAAGCTGCCGGCCATCAGACTCAGCAAAGTCAAGATCCAGATCACAATAACCAGCGCGAATCCCTGCTGTGTTTTTTGCATGACTTAGCGTGGTTGAGGCGTAACGCCAGGGTTATTGTTGACTGTAAACGTCGGCTGGGCATTAATCCTGACCGGAAACACCATTTCCGGCCAAAAGCTATCATCCTCTAAGCGGATGCTGACTTTAATTAATTGCGGTAAAACGCCTAAACCTATCCATTCCGATTCCCAAACAGCCGCGCCGCCATCTCCTTTGCCGCCAAAGTAGGAAAATTCGAAGGCTTTAACATGTTCCAATAAAACCACCTTTTCCGGCGGCGGCGTAGCGTCGGTTTGTATATACGGCGCCAAGGTCACTATCAATGCCGACGGATCGGTCGGGCTGGCCGCGATATCGAATACATGCAAGCCTTTCCTTAGAGCGCTGGCCGGCAAAGAGCCTACAAAGCTGATAGCCTGCCGCTGCCCCAGAAAGGCCGGCGCCGGCATACTACCATCGTTTACCTGCTGCGAAGCCGGCGCAGTCACGGGCCGGATACCGGCAAATTGGCGCTTGAAGAATTGATAAACCACCGCCTTGCGATTAACTTCAATAATTTTGGATTCGCCGGCATTCCAGCTTTCCGCCGCCACTTTTAAGCTGCTGAACAACAATACCACCATCATACTCAGCAATGTCATAGCAATCAGCATTTCAATTAAAGTAAAACCGTTTTGTGGTCTATAAGCACTCAAACCCTTTGCTCCTAAAGTGTTTTTAAGCAACTTAATTCCACAATCCGTTGAGAACTGCCTTCGTCATCCCAGGCGACGCGCACGATAATAGAATAGAGCGAGGTCACTTGCGCATTTTGCGCCGGATTTTGCGGGCTATTTTGCGTTTGATTGCTAGTCACAGAATTTTGCTCGCGCAAACTGGTCGAAATTGTCCAAAAAAATTTACCGGCTTCATTACCGGAAATATCCCCAATCTCCAAAGGCGTTTCCACACCGGATCTAGCCAGCAGCGATTCGGCTATCTGCACGGCAATAGTATAATCTTCGGAGATGACCGCATTATTAACGCCGGAGCCGAAAATCCGCAACACAATAGTCAACGCCACCGCCATAATCACAAAGGCGACTAAAATTTCCAGCAAAGAAAAGCCGTTATGCCGCTGCATCGCTGATACTCACTTCCCCGGTAATCCAATTCACATCTATCCGGCGCAATTGCTTACCCCATTCCAAGGTTATCCTGCCGCCGGTAGAGGAGCCATCCCCAAAAAACCGGATACTGCCCTCGCCATCGATAAACTGATCGTCCGCCACCACCAAAGAAATTTCAATCTCGCCGGCTAAACGATAAAGCTTATCGCGATTACTGATACGATAACTATTTTCATCCAAATTAATCGCCACGCTAATCTGCTGGCGGGTTAACAAGGACTCACCATGCGCAAATCTTAAGGCGGAGGCAATATCCCGGGCGGCAGCCGACAATTTGGTAGTCTGATTACCGGAGGAGATATTGCTGCCGACCACGGCAAAGCCTAAGACGCTGATGACCAAGACAATAATCAGCTCGATCAGCGTAAAACCCTGCTCCGGCCTACGAATGGCGTACACAGCCGCTTAATCCCAGCTATTCACGTCCTGATCTTCACCTTCGCCGCCTTCTTTTTCGTCAGCGCCATAGCTGAATAAATCAAACTTGCCGTGCTGACCCGGGTAGACGTAATGATAGTCTTGGTGCCAAGGGTCTTGTGGGATTTTATCCTTGCGTAAATAAGGGCCATTCCAGCGTTTCGCGTCTGATGGTTTTTCAATCAGCGCGCTCAAGCCTTGCTGTTGGGTTGGATAGCGGCCTTCATCCAGTTTATACATATCCAGTGAAGACGCGAGATCCTCTATCTGCACTTTAGCGGCTTTAGTTTTGGATGCGCCCATGTGCTTCATCACTTGTGGACCGACGATGCCGGCCAGCATGGCGATAATGCCCAATACAACTAACAGTTCCAACAGCGTAAAACCGCTATGGCGCGGCGACAGGTGTTTCATTGATTAATCCTCATTAGTAGTTATACAGCAAGATCGTTGACGCTCAGAATGGCTAACAATATGGAAACAATGATGCCGCCTATCATTAATCCCAGCGTAATTATCAACGCAGGCTCCATTAAGGCCAGCATGCGCTGAATGGTGGTCTTTAATTGTTTGTCATAAATCAGGGCGATACGCAACAACATTTCTTCAAGTCGTCCGGTTTCTTCGCCCATTTTAATCATTTGCACTGCTAATTTGGGAAATAGGTTTTGCTGCGTCAAGGCTTCCGACATCGTACGCCCCTGTTTCAACTGGGTTTCAGCGTTTTCCAGAAAATCCGAGAGCACCAGATTCCCGACCGTTTCCCGGACGATTCCCAATGAATTGAGGATAGACACGCCATTACCTAATAAAGTGCCGAAGGTGCGGCTAAAATTTGCGACTTCCATGCTGAGGATGATATCGCCAAATAAAGGCATGATTAAAAACCGACTGTCCCAGGTTTTTCTACTGACCGGATTTGCCAGTTGCGAGCGCATATATTGCGTTACGCCAAGCACTAGCAAGAGCAGTATCCACCAGTAATGCTGCAAAAATTCCGCCAAGCCGACGACGATTTGGGTAGGGATAGGTAAGGCCTTACCGGCGCTATCGAACATTTCCTTAAATTGCGGCACCACAAAGGTCAGCATCACGAACAGCGAAGCTAAAGACATCACCAAAAGAATCGCCGGGTAAATCAGCGCGGTGCTGACGGTGTCTTTCAGTTCCTGCGAACGTTCCAGATAATCGGCCAGACGTTGTAATACGCCGCCAAGGTTACCGCCCATTTCCCCGGCCCGCACCATATTCAGGAAAAACTTGGAAAACACGCCGCTATGGCTTTCCAGCGCATCGGCCAGGGACTTTCCGGCTTTGACCTTCTCCAGTACATCGCCGGTAAGCTTATTGAGCTTGACATTTTCTTCGGTCAACTGCATCAGAATGGTCAGCGACCTGTCCAACGGCAGCCCGGAATCCAACAAGGTCGAGAGCTCGCCGGTAAACAAACCGATTTCCTTTTGAGATAAACGGGTTCGCGCCGACTTTAGCTTGATGCCAAGAAAGGTTTTGTCTTTGGCCAACCCTACCCGGATCGGAATCAGCCCCTGATTTTGCAAATCCAGCAGCAAGGCCTGCTCGTCCGCCGCATCGCGTTCGCCTTCTTCGGCTACGCCTTGGGTGTTGACTACTTTATAGAAGAATAAGGGCATGGTCAGGATTTGTCTAGATGGTGTTTATACGTATTGAAAACTTGGGTTTCATGTTTTTTGTTCGTGACACAACTTGCCAATAATTCTTGCAGAACAGTCTATCAACTTTTCCAGGCTGGAATTATAGTTATAGTACAGGCAATTTTGCGGACAAACGGTAAATCCCGGTTATTATCAGTTAAAATTAAGCTCAGATAGTTTTTTTGGCGATAGACTGATTGGGAAAAGTCGATCCAGACCGGTCATTCAATGCCATAATACCGTTAACTCCAGCCATTACTTCCATTTCACTTAATTTATGCGTTTCCTGGATGTCAGAACCGATTTTGCGTTTAAAAAAGTCTTCGGCAGCGCGCAAAGCACCGCTATTCTAATCGACTTTCTGAACGCGGTACTGGAATACCCTCCGCAGCAGGCCATAGTCTCGCTGATCATCGTTGACCCTTATCAGATCCCCATGCTGAAAGGCATGAAAGACACTTATGTTGATGTAAAAGCACAGTTGGCCGATGGCAGACAAGTAATCATCGAAATGCAGGTGCTAAATGTCCAGGGCTTTGAACAACGCATACTCTATAACGCTGCCAAATCCTATTCCCAGCAATTGCAAAAAGGTGAAGACTACTCCTTATTGAATCCGGTCATAGCGCTCACCTTAACCGATTTTCAATTATTCGATACGCCTAATCTGACCAGCCGTTTCAAATTAATCGAAAAACAGCATTTCATCGAATATAACGATGATATAGAACTGATTTTCATCGAACTGCCCAAATTTACTCTTGAAGAAACGGAATTGGCAACCGCCAAGGATCGCTGGCTGTATTTTGTGAAAAATGCTGGTTCCCTGCAAATGATACCGGCAAGTCTGGCGCAAGATACCCAGATTCATCAGGCTTTCGACATTGCCAATCTAGCGGGTTTGACCGAAGCCGAGTTGGAAGCTCAGGAGAAACGCTTTGATTTTATTCGCTTACAGCGCGGTTCTATAGAAAAAGCCTTACATGATGGGCTAAAACAAGGTCATGCAGAAGGATTTGAGCTAGGAAAACTTGAAATGGCTTTAAAAATTACTACTCATTTATTAGACAAGCTGGATGATGCAGACATAGCCGTTACCACCGGTTTAAGCGTAGCGGAAATTGCGGATTTGCGTCAGGACAGGTTTGCAGAATAGGACGACTTTGCTCCATGACAACTCGTAGGCCAAAACCCGTGGACAAAAACAACTGCTCTACACGGCTTATTTAGATGCAATTGGCGGCTAACTATCTGATTTAACTATTTTCAGCAAAGAAATACTTTCAAGTGTCTTTTTAATTCATCAAAATTAGGGTGATTAATATCATAATATGGCGCATCCTCGGGGAGGAGTCCATATATGTATTCACGGCGTCCTTTGACAAACCATCCCGACGCCAAAAGCCTGAAGTACGCTAAGCCCCATTATAAAATACCCCTAAGCCTCAGTAGTCACCCGCAACACTTCTTCCAAGGTTGTAACCCCTTGCAAAGCCTTACCAACCCCATCGTCATACATAGTTTGCATGCCCTCCGCAATCGCCTGCTGCTGAATCACATAAGCCTCCTCATGCTTCATCACCTGCTTACGTATCGTATCGGTCATGATCAAAAATTCGATAATCGCCAACCGGCCTTTATAACCGATGCCGTTGCAAACCGGACAACCCACCGGCTTATGCAATAAAATCTCACCACTCGGCTGCCAGCGCCGTAATTGCATTTCCTCAATCACCGCCTCCGAAGCCGGAGCAGAAGTCTTACAAACCGCACACAGCTTTCGCACCAAACGCTGCGCCAAAATCCCATTAATGGTGGAACTCAGCAAATACTCTTCCAAACCCATATCCTGTAAGCGGGTAATCCCCGCCGCTGCATCATTGGTATGCAAAGTGGACAACACCAAGTGACCGGTCAACGCCGACTGCACAGCAATTTTAGCGGTTTCTAAATCCCGCATCTCGCCTATCATGATCACATCCGGGTCTTGACGGACGATAGAGCGCAACGCCGACGCAAAGGTCAAACCAATCTGCGGCTTAGCCTGAATCTGGTTAATACCCTCCATCTGATATTCTACCGGATCTTCAACCGTGATAATTTTACGCTCCGAGGTATTTAACTGTTTCAAAGCCGCATATAAACTCGTCGATTTACCGCTACCGGTCGGACCGGTGATTAAAATAATGCCATGCGGCTGCGCCAGAACCTCCACAAACTGCTGCGCCTGCTTGCCGGCAAAACCGAGCGCGGCAAAATCCAACACGGCGTTTTCCTTATCCAGCAACCGGATCACCACGCTCTCACCATGCAAGGTCGGAATGGTGGACACCCGCAAATCCATTTCCTTACCGATCATTTGCAACTTAATACGGCCATCTTGCGGCAATCGCCGTTCGGCGATATTCAACTTCGCCATAATTTTAATCCGCGACAACACTGCCGCAGTAGACGCAACCGGAGGCGAATCAATCTCCTGTAACACCCCGTCTATCCGCAAACGCACTTTCAAACTTTGTTCAAAAGGTTCGATATGTACGTCTGACGCACGACTTTCAACGGCTTTTTGCAAAATGAAGTTAACCATTTTGATAATCGGCGCTTCACTCGCTAAATCTTTCAGATGCTCCAGATCCTCATTGCCGACTTCTTCCACTGTCAAATCGTCGACCAATTTATCCATTTGCGATTTGCCTTCGCCGTATTGCATCTCCAACGCGGCGTCGATTTCCGATTGCTGACCGACTAAACATTCCACCCGCTTGCCGGTCGCCAATTGTAAGGATTGAATAATATAGTCATCCTCTGGATCCATGACTGCGACTTTCAATACCTCCTCGCTGCTTTCAATACCAACCACATGATAATTCTTAAGAAAACGGCGAGGTACACTATCCGCCAATGGCGATTCGGGTGGAATTTGTTCCGGAATAGCCCGGGCGACGCCACTACTTTCGCAAAAGGTTTGCGCAATATCGCTATCGGAGCACAATCCGAGCTTTATCAATAACTGCGGCAAGGAATCGTCTAAAGACGATTTTTGCATACGCCTAGCTTTAGTCAAATCGTTGTCCGACAATTTACCGTTGCTTTTTAATAATTTTAAAAAATTGCTGTATTTCTCAGAGGGTTCTAGAATTTCCATAATTTTTGGCATTAATATTAAAATCGTTTCGGGTTAAAGCTATAATAGGCATTAATTAGTAGTCTACAAATCGACGGCTTTCATGCGCATGATATAGCATATAAGGCTATAAAGCGGTAAAAATGCAGTCTTAGCCAGTCTATCCAAGTCAGCAATAAAAAAATTATCCTGACTTACTGCAAATGCTGCTTTTTTGAAAACGATAAATCTGCTTAAATAGACCAGTCAATCATTTAGACCAACTTCCTGCCGTAAATTAACAACTTGAGCTCCGTGTTAAAACCGAAATTATCCCTGATTTTATTTATTTTCATGCTGTTACAGAGCCTTAATGTCTCTGCAAAATATGCCGCCCTTGTGATAGACGCCGATACCGGGCATGTGATTCACGAAAACGAAGCTGCTCAACGCTGGTATCCGGCCTCGCTGACCAAAGTCATGACTATATATATGACCTTAATGGCGCTGGAATCCGGCCAACTTGCTTTGCATGACATCTTGACGGTCTCGGAACACGCCGCAAAGCAGCCTATGTCCAAATTAGGCTTGCGGCATGGTCAAACCATCAGCGTAGAGCAAGCCATTATGGCGGTGACCACCCGCTCTGCAAATGATGCCGCGGTGCTGCTGGCGGAAACTGTCGGCGGCAATGAATCGCACTTTGCCGAGATGATGACTCAACAAGCCCATCGTATGGGCATGCACAGCAGTTCGTTTCAAAACGCCAGTGGATTGCCGGATGAAGGCCAAATCAGTAGCGCAAGGGATTTAGCGATCTTATCGGCGTCGCTGATTCGGGATTTTCCCAAACATTACCATTATTTTTCCGCCACCGAATTTACTTACAAAGGCCGCGTGTTGCCGAATACCAACCGCATCCTGAAAAGTTATCCGGATGCGGACGGCATGAAAACCGGATTCACCTGCGGCTCGGGCTACAATCTTATCGCCTCAGCTAAACGCAACGGCCACAGGCTAATCGGCGTGTTGCTCGGTGCGCATAGCAGCGGCGAACGCTTTGCGCAAATGGGCGATTTACTGGATTTAGGGTTTGAAAAATACAACACCAGCGGCGTTCATGTTTCACAACTAAAAGATGAGAGCAATTTGCCTCCGCCCTTTCAATTATCCTCCAATCGCTGCGCCGGTAGCGCTGAACAAATGGGCGCCGACGCCGGCGGGACTTCTCATCATACGGCGATACATATCAAACCGCAGGATAACTCCAGTCAAAACGAATATAGTCCTGTCCACCACAGACATCTGCATCACGCCGCCTTGGTCAATAAAAGCCATAGAGCCGGCAAGCATACTAAGCAGCACAAGCACTTGGCGACAGCAAAAAAAATCAGTACGCATACAGGCAAACACAGCGCATCACACCATAAGCCATCAAGAATATCTGCGCATGCAAAAACAAAATCTGCCTGCAAACACGAACAACATAAAACCAGGGCCTGCGCCGGGCATTAATCAGTAATGTGGCGGCCGTTCGTCAACAGCCTCCGCATCGGGTCCGGAAAAAGCTAAGCTGGCGATTTTATGATGCAATAATTTACAGGTTTCCTCCAACTTGCCGAGTTGCTTTTGCTGATCAGCAACCACCTGATTCAGAGACTGAATTAAATCTTCTTGATAAGACAGCCTAATTTCCAGCTCATCTATTCTTGCTTCATTCATGACCACTCCGGTTTTTAAAGTATCTTATTTTAATCGAAACCAATAGCGGTTTTAAGTCTGTTCCTAGGTATAATTACAGAATATAAGCTAAGATTATGCAAATACGAACTACAAAATTCACCGGACCTGAATTTTGGCTCAAGGTTAGCTTCGAAATTGGAGTTTGCGCGATGTAACAACCGGCGGCATTGTTCAAGTTTGCTGAGTATAGAACCACTGGAAAAACTTTTTTGAGGACGCGAAAATGACAACCATTGCAGACCCGGTCATAGGCCGTTGGTACAAAGATTTTGAAAACAATCTCACCTTTAAAGTGGTGGCCATTGATGGGCCGGACGATTCGATAGATGTTCAATATGCCAATGGCGATTTGGGTGAATACGACAATGATGCTTGGTACAGTTCCACTTTCGATTACATAGAAGATCCGGAAGACTGGAGCGCTCCGTTCGACGACATCGAAACCGACGATTTGGGTTATACAGACACCGATCGGCATGTGCGGTCTGATCGGGAAGACTTAGATATTAGCGACTTCTTGGATTAATGCAGACTCTATGAAAATGACCCCACATCAATTTTTGGACTGGGAATCCAAAAGTATTACTTTGCTGGCTATGTCGGGCGCCGGAAAAACCACTCTTTCTAACAAACTACCTAAAGACAAATGGTTTCATTATTCCGGCGATTACCGGATTGGCACTAAATATCTGGAAGAACCTATTCTGGACAATATAAAGCAACAAGCGATGGGCGTGCCGTTTCTGCGCGACTTGCTGAAATCCGATTCAATTTACCTGCGCAATAATATCACGGTGGAAAATTTGGCGCCGGTATCCAGTTTTTTGGGCAAAATCGGCAACCCTGCGCATGGCGGCTTATCACAGGCGGAATTCAAACGCCGTCAGGCTCTGCATCATCAGGCCGAGATCAATGCCATGAACGATGTGCCGGACTTTATTCACAAAGCCGAAGCGATCTACGGCTATAAACATTTCATCAACGATGCCGGCGGCAGCGTTTGCGAACTGGATTGCCCAGCGGTTCTGGAAAGATTGGCTGAGCACACACTAGTTATCTATATCAAAATTCCTCCGTCATTGGAACAAACTATTATCGATCGCGCCAAAAAAGAGCCGAAACCACTGTATTACCGCCCGGAGTTTATAGATCAAAAACTCGAACAATACCTGCGTGAGTTCGGGTACACTTCCAGCGATGAAATCATGCCCGACGAATTCGTAAGCTGGGTATTTCCCGAGTTGTTTAAAGCCAGGGTGCCGCGATACGAGGCCATCGCTGAACAATATGGCTATACTGTCAGTGCTGATCAAACAGCAAAAGTCAACAACGAAGCGGATTTTATCCAACTCATCGCCGAAGCCATAGCAGCCCAACAAAATTAAGCGCCGTGCCTTTAGTCGCCCATACTAAATTACCCACATTTGCGCGATTGCAAGAAGAAGGCGAAGAAATTCTCACGCCTGACAGAGCCGAACACCAATCAATACGCGAATTGCATATCGGCTTGCTGAACATCATGCCTGATGCAGCCCTGGAAGCCACTGAACGCCAATTTTTAAGGCTGGTCGGCGCCTGTAATCAAATCGCCCAATTTCATGTGCATCCGTTCACCATAGACGGCCTACCGAGAAGCCCGGCAGCAACCGCACATATCCATGCCTATTACGAAACTTTTCAAGAACTCCAACAAGATGGTCTGGATGCCTTAATCATTAGCGGTGCAAATGTCACCCACGCCCACTTACAGGATGAAGCATTCTGGCAGCCTTTAACCGAAGTTTTCGCCTGGGCAAAGGCTAACGTCACATCTATCCTGTGCTCTTGTTTAGCCACGCATGCTTTGATTCAAAACTGTTATGGTTTGGAACGCACACGCTTGCCAAGCAAGCGCTGGGGTGTATTCTCGCATAAGATTTTAGACAGAACACATCCCTTGGTTGCCGAAATCAACACCCGCTTCGATGTTCCTCATTCGCGCTATAATGAAATTTTTCAGGCCGATATGGTCAGTCGTGGCCTTAAGGTGCTGGTCGCCAGCAAAGAAGCAGGCGTGCATTTAGCTGTCAGCCCGGATGGATTTCGGATTGTGTTTTTTCAAGGTCATCCTGAATATGACGATATTAGCCTATTAAAAGAGTACAAACGTGAAGTACACCGTTTTTACCGAGGGGAGCGCGATGATTACCCGCCCTACCCTGAAAACTATTTCGACGCAGAAGCAAAACAGCTGTTGGCTGAATACCAGGAGCAGGTCAAAATCGCCAAACATTTTGACGCACCACTACCCGCCATGCCGGAGCACTTCATTATCGAACGGCTGGATAATACCTGGCGCGACTCGGCAAAAGCGGTATTCAACAACTGGCTGGGGAAGGTGTATCAAATTACCAATGAAGACCGACGCTTGCCGTTTATGGAAGGCATTGATCGCAACAATCCGCTAAATTTATAAATGCATAACCACTTTCTTCATTAGGACATTCATGAGCGTTGCAGATTGGTTATTCTTTTGGCGAAAAAAAAATCTGGCGACTGCCGACTCCAGATGGTCTGTGCCGGAACGCGTGTTTACGCCGGTCAGCTTGTTAAGCATAGGCATGTATGTCATTGAACTGGATAAACCTTGGCTGGAAACCGAGTTTTTGTTTCAAGGCTTTGAAATAAAAACCACCGAAGAGCTACAAGCACTTAAAGCTACCTGCCAACATGTTTATATCGACACGACTATTTCTCGCAAGGGCAGAACAATAACGCCAAATAAAGCAGAATCAGAACCAAAATCCCAATCCAGTTATCCGGAACCGCCTAGAATCATCGGCAATTTTGAGCAGGAAATGCAACGCGCCAAGGAAACTTATCATACCACAGGACGCTTTGTCGCCGAACTCATGGATCGTATTACGCATGGCGATAGCGTAGACACCAAACTGGCGAAACAGGCCGTCGCGGAATGCGTTAATACTATTTTACACTCGCCTGACGCCGCGCTGTGGTTAACCCAGCTCAAAAATAAAGACGAATACACGGCCCAGCATAGTCTTAATGTCTGCGTATTATCCATCGTCTTAGGCCGGCATATTGCACTCTCGGAAGCTAATTTAAATAATGTCGGCTTATGTGGTTTAATGCACGATGTTGGAAAATTACGCGTGCCGCTGCAAATACTGAATAAACCCGGCAAATTAGATGAAGACGAATTGCATATTATGCAAGCGCATCCCAGCTTAGGTTCCGAATTATTACAATCAAGTTCAGGCATGTATATTGGCGCCATTAATTCGGCGCATTCACACCACGAACGCATCGATGGCAAGGGTTATCCCCGCGAAATTGGCGGAAATAATCTGTCGCTGTATACAAAAATAGTCACCATCGCCGACATGTACGACGCGATAACCAGCGATAGAGTTTACCAAAAAGGCCGCACCCATCTGGAAGCTACCAAAATTATGTTTGATTTGACCGGTCGGCATGTAGATGAAACACTGGTGATTAAATTCGTCGAAAGTCTAGGCGTTTACCCGCCTGGGTGTTTTGTCAGTATGACAAATCGTGCAGTAGGCGTGGTGATAGAAAGCAATGAAATTCATCGCCTGCGTCCTAAAGTTTTGCTGATCTTGGATGAGTTTAAAACCCCAATTCCGGAGAAAATAATTGATTTAGCCTTACTGGAGGAAGACATCTTCGGCACCCCCTATACCATCAGGGGCATAGTCAAAGCCAGTGATTACCGGATTGACGCCAGCAAATACTATCAGGAAGGGGTATTGCAGAAAGGCTTTATTTTGGGCAAGCGCTAATAATCACGCTCTAATATTTGCAAGCAACATATTTACTGTATGACCGCAAATGCTCAAAATATTTTAATTACCGCCATGCAATTAAAGCTGGAAAAGCAAGACCTCGCAGATCAACTTGAGTTACAAATCACCGCCACTATGGCTGCTCGCACAAAGGCGGAACAGGCTAGCCTGGAAAAATCGCAGTTATTGGCGGCAACCAGCCACGACTTACGTCAACCGATTCATAGGATATTCGACACCCACGACTTGTTACGGGCTACTTTATCATTAAAGGCCGAAGTTATTCTATAGTCCAAATGGACTATAGTTAGCTTGAGAATATCTATGACGGGATCTGAAATCTATGGAAAAATAAAAAACCTGAGATTGACTTAAAATAAAAAATGCGTTAGCCTGACTAAAAAAGTTTGTTTGAGCCTTTGCTGTTTTAGTAATTTAATACAAAGTTCAAACCTACCTTAACTGGAACGTTAACTAGAATACAACATTGGCTCTTCAATTAGGCCGTAGTTTATCTCTATGTATATGCGCTTACCAAGTTGAGCAAGCTGTTAAAGGAGAAAATTGTGAGTCCAGCACCATTAGATGAAAACGGCCTACCTATAGATTGGTGGTTTATATACAAAGTTCCGGAATTAACACAGCCGAAAACCAGCGGCTACGAATACGCTTATTATGATGATAAAACGGGGAAGCTGGCGGCCTCCGCCAATACCCTGGACAGCGACCAAGGCGCGTTGCACAAGACCTTGGACGCTCTGTTCAACAGTCAGTCGGCCACTACCGGCTGGATTATTTATAACGACGAAACCCCGACTGGTTTTAATATTGAAGACAACGGCGACTTAGGCCACACCAAAGGCTTGCTGGCGTTTGACACCGCTCAGCAACAAGGTTTTTGGCTGCTGCATTCCTGGCCTAAATATGCTGATCCCAAGGCCGAGCAAATGCCCACCCCAAAATATGGACAAACCTTTATCTGCTTAACTTTGTCTCTGGATAGCATACGCAATATTGCCAAGTTAATGCTCACGCACCAACAACCGCAGGTATTCGCCTGGAAACTGGCCGATACTATGCCGCAAGACGACCCGCTGTTCCAGTTGACCCAACCCATCAACCTTGAAGAACCGTCCCACGCCGATATTTTAAACCTCACTACCTTGGGCGGTTTAAGCTTTAAAGTGATAGCCAAAAACCGGGCGTGGAATGATGACTTCTGGAATGATTTGGTCGGCCCGGACTTAAGCGAGAATTTCGACGTAGAGTCGTGGATACGCGGCGCCATTCCCACTAGCCGCGACGCCGATCACCAGCACGAGGTGGAAGACATCAACTATTTGGACTTTACCAAAATCGGCCTGCCTTGGGCCTGGAAGGAAAGCGACGACCACGCCAAATGGGGGCTCAGCCTGAAAGACAACTGGATATGCGTAGCCGACATCAACCGCATGATTTCCCAGGAAAAACGCGGTGGCGGAACCATCGCCCTGCAAAGCCCTGCCTTGTGGGGAGATTTAGACAGCGCCATCACTCAACTAAAACCTGATACCAAGTAATAATCCCTCCCCTTGCCGTTTAGTTAAGCCGTTCGTGGTGAGCTTGTCGAACCATGATCGGCTAATTGCCGCCTACCTGGCGGACTAAGCCACTATCACGCCATCCTCCATATGCAATACATGATCCATGCGCGCAGCTAAAACCGGGTCATGGGTCACCACCAAAAAACTCACCTGCATTTCCTGATTCAACTCCAGCATGAGTTGATAGATTTGTTCGGCGGTTTTGCTGTCCAGATTACCGGTCGGTTCATCGGCCAGAACGCATTTCGGCTTATTGATCAAGGCGCGAGCCACTGCGGCGCGTTGCCGCTCCCCGCCGGACAACTCTCCCGGCTTATGCTGGATGCGATGCCCCAAGCCCACTCTTTTTAACAATTCCGTCGCCTGGATTTGCGCATCTTTGATAGATTTCTTACCAATCAACAAGGGCATGGCGACATTTTCCAGCAGCGTAAACTCGCCCAGCAAATGATGAAATTGATAAATAAAGCCCAGCGAGCGATTACGCAACTCACCTAGCTTGCCGTTACTCGCGGTATTTAAATCGACGCCATCCAGGATGACGGTTCCGGCGCTGGGTTTTTCCAAACCGCCCAGCAAATGCATTAACGTACTTTTTCCGGAACCTGAAGCGCCCATGATAGCCACCCGCTGTCCGGCAAAAATCTGCAGATTAACGCCTTTTAAAACCTCGACATTTAACTCGCCCTGTTCATAGCGCTTGGTGAGATCTCGGCACTCTAAAATAACGGGTTTATTCATAGCGTAATACCTCGGCAGGATTAATGCGTGAGGCTTGCCAAGCCGGATAAATCGTCGCCAGCAAGGTCAGAAAGAAGGCCATAGTGGCTATCCAGTAGACATCGGTCCAGATTAAATGCGAGGGCACTTCGCTTATGTAATACACGTCCGCCGACATGAAATGTACGCTAAATTGTTGTTCAATCCATTTAACAATGGTGGTGACATTCAGCGCCAACAACACGCCGCCGACAATCCCGGCCAAGGTCCCCATCGCGCCGATCACACAACCCAAAATAACGAAGATACCCATCACGGACAGATTGGATAAGCCTTGCGTTTTGAGGATGGCTATATCGCCGCGCTTATCGGTAACCACCATGACTAAAGTAGAAACAATATTAAAGGCTGCTACCGCGACGATCAGCAGCAAAATAATGAACATAGCGCGCTTTTCGGTTTGCACGGCTTTGAAAAAATTGTCGTGAGCCTTCGTCCAGTCACTGACTCTATACTCATCGCCCAGCGTATCGGCCAAAGCTTGGGTAATGCGCGGCGCATTGAATAAATCATCCAATTTTAAGCGTAATCCGCTGACCGCCGGCTCGATGCGAAATAATTTGCCGGCGTCATCCAGATGAATCAAAGCCATATTCCGGTCGTATTCAAACATGCCGACTTTAAACACCCCTACCACGGTAAAGCGTTTCAAGCGTGGTAAAATCCCCGCCGGCGTCGAATTTACTTGCGGCGTAATCACCGTCACTTTATCGCCGATAAGCACACCCAAATAATTAGCCAACTCTACGCCCAGCACAATACCAAATTCACCGGATTTCAAGTCGCTCAGGCTACCGGCAAGCATTTTCCTGGCCACTTCCGAAACTTGCGGCTCATAGTCAGGTAAAATACCTTGTAATAAGGTGCCGCTAACCTGCCGATCGGCATTAACCATCACTTGACCGTTTATAAAGGGTGCGACGCCCAACACGTGCGGCAAATTCTGTGTACGCTGCGCCAGACCCTGCCAATCGTCCAATTGTCCGAACCGGCCACTGACCGTGCTATGCGCCGTCATGCCAAGTATCCGTTCCCGCAATTCGGCTTCAAAGCCGTTCATAACCGACAACACGGCGATCAGGGCGGTTACTCCTAAAGCAATGCCTAAAACGGATGTTAAGGTAATAAAAGAGATAAACTGGGTGCGTCGCTTGGCGCGGGTATAGCGCAAGCCTATGTAAAATATAAGTGGTTTGAACATTATCTGCTAGTTAGGAAGGCTTACAATGGTTGCAAAAGCCGTAAAGGTAAAGACTGTGATCGGTTAACTGATAACCCAGGCGCTGAGCGATTTCTATCTGGCGTTTTTCGATGACTTCATCATTAAATTCATCTACTTTGCCGCATTTCATGCAGACCACATGATCATGGTGGCTACCCTTGTTGATCTCAAAAATCGAGTTGCCGCCCTCAAAATGATGCCGATGGACTAAACCTGCCGCCTCAAATTGGGTTAGGACGCGATAAACAGTCGCCAAGCCGATATCTTCGCCCTCGCTCAACAGAATTTTATAGACTTTTTCTGCGGACAAATGCCTATCATCCTGTTGCTTTTCCAGAATCTCCAAAATTTTCATCCTGGGCAAAGTCACTTTTAAGCCGGCATTACGTAAATCCTGTGTTTCCACAAGTCTTTCTCCGTTAATCTATCAATCTTAGTCATTGTATCGTTTTTTGCCTTAAGCCGCTGCCGGAATTATGGGATAATAGCTATTGCTTCTGTCAGTATTCACCATTTTTCATGAATAAACCAGCTATTTTGCTTGTCGTTACCGCCAGTCTGACACTGACCGCTTGCTCGACCATTCTGAATAATCTTCCTGGCGTCTATAGGATAGATATTGAACAAGGCAATATGATCGATCAAAGCATGATAGATCAATTAAAACCAGGCATGACGAAGCGTCAGGCACAGTTCATCATGGGATCACCCATGTTAGCAGACAGCTTCCATGACAGCCGATGGGACTATATTTATTCAAAAGCGCCGGGTGGCGAAAACCGGGTGCAAAAGCGCGTCTCGTTGTTTTTTAACGGTGATAGTCTTAGCGGCGTCCAAGGTGATTTCCGTCCCGGTAGTTTACCTGTCGTCAAAGAACCGACTGAAACCACGATTGAACTGCCTAAACGCGTTATGGAAAAATCCATGTGGGAAACTGTTGCCGGCTGGTTTGGTATTGACACCACGGAGAGCGCTTCACAGCAAAGCTCATCTAGCAGTAGCGGCAGCAGTGGCAATGGCGGCCAAAACGGCGGCGGCAGACGGCGTTAAGGCTTCAATGGTTTTGCAACGGAACTTCCGCAAGCAACGTATCAATAAAAAATCGGCAATAGGCCGGCAGATGCTGTTGTTTTAAATAAGCAATTTTTGTCACGGACGTAGGGATTAAACCATGCAATTCCAGCGCAAGCAAATCCAGGTCTTTTTCCTGTTCGTAAGCAGTGCAGGCAATGATGCCGACGCCCAAACCTAAGCGCACATAGGTTTTAATGACTTCGGAGTCCGCCGCCGACAACACAATATCCAATTCCAGACCCGCGGCTTTAAAAGTTTTGTCAATGGCGCTCCGGCCTGTAAATCCAGGGGCATAGGTTAAAATCGGCTGCTTAGCCAATAGCGGCAGCGTGATGGGCTCGTCCACTAAAGGATGATTTTTCGGGACAATGGCAATATGCCGCCATTCATAACAAGGCCTGACGATCAAATCATCGTCCGCATCCAGCTTTTCGGTACAAATCACCACATCCGCTTGATGCTGATGCAGCATATGCACCAGCTTTTCCGGCGAAGATTGCAGCATATAAATTTTGATGCCGGGGAATTTCCGCCGGAATTTTTCTAAAGGCGCCGGCAACAGGTATTTCGCTTGCGTATGCGTCGTGGCAATATGCAGGACGCCGTTGCGGTTTTCGAGAAAATCCTCGGCCAAACTATGGATTTGCTGCTTTGCTTCAGCAATTTGCCGTACTTCCAGCATGACACGCTCGCCCAATTCGGTCAAGGCTGACAATTTTTTAGCCTGCCGCTCAAACAACGGCGAACCCAGTTCCGCTTCCAGCATCTGTAATTGCCGACTGACCGCCGACTGCACAATGCACAATTTATCCGCCGCTTTACTGAGATTAAAGTCGGTTTCCTGCAAAACCCGCAGTAGCTCAAGCTGGTTTAGATTCATTCGGTTACTCCGCTTTAATAGGGGCTGTTTGCATTTGCGCTGGTTGACCGCTGTTTTCTAAAATCAGCATTTAGCGCGGAAATCCCACAATTATATGCAACTGCGCAGCAATCTGCGCAGCAATTGAATACATAGCCAAGCCGCCACTATCCCCAACAGCCATTGGCCGCCCATTTCGCTAAACACCTTCCAATCCACAAACCACGGCGCAGATCGAGGGTTTTTACCCAGCCAAGCCATGTCCTGAAAGGATATTTCCAAATTTCCTAATAGCTGCGCCGGCAAAGTCGCCATAAGCGCCAAAACCGCGGTCAGCAAACCCAATGCCAACAACAAAAAACGCTGTGGCCAAGTCCATACCAGCAAAATTGTCCCTTCAATGACCAGCGGCACTAGAACATGCAGCACATGGGCCGTTGATACTGTGGTGACGGATGGCCATCAAGATTTTTTTACCAATGGCGAAACGGTAGGGGATGGGACTTTTCAGACAACCAAGCAGAACAATGGGACCGTGCTGTCCGCGCCGTTTGATGGTAATTTTATTGGCGCCGCCACTGTGGCGAATGATAATTTTTCCGCCAGTTGGACGTTTAACTATGCGGCTATCGGCAGCGCTGTGAGCGACGGTACTTTTACGCTGGGGATTTTAAACGGTCAAGGCGGGGAACCCGGCGAGCAGGTGGCTGCGTTCACGCTGGATGGTATTGATTTAACCGTAGCGTTGAATACGGTGTTTGATAATACCGGCGGCCTTCGCGGCGAATACGATATTTATACCTTGACCTTGCCCAGCACGACCTTTTTGGCGCTGGCTTCCGGTACTGTGACTGTGGATTTGACTTTGGAAAATGGTTATGGGGTGTTTGGGCCAACCCTTTCCCACGGCGCGGCTTTGGACTTTTCTTCACTCGATATTGCTACGCAGTCCGTGGTTAATCCAGTGCCGGCGCCTTCAACGCTAATGCTGTTGCTGGGCGGGGTTTCTGCTTGGTTTGCGAGCCGGAGAAAAACGCTTCTTAGCCTTGGGCGCTGAGCAGACAGCAATTATTGGCTGTGGCGTTGAGCACCCGCCTTGCCGAACTTTAATTTATTAAGGCTGTTTTTTAAGTCGGGAGAGTAGTATGGCTGACCCATTTATTGGAGAAATCCGGGTGTTTGGCGGGAATTACGCCCCGGAAGGCTGGGCGTTGTGTCAGGGGTAATTGCTGGCAATTGAGCAGTATCCGGCGTTGTTTCAGTTAATTGGGGCTATTTATGGCGGTAACGGCCAGACGACGTTTGGCTTGCCGAATTTGGCTGGGCGGATTCCGCTGCATCAGGGCGCGTGACAGGGCTTATCGACTCGGATGCTGGGGCAGTTGGGCGGTAGCGAGTCCGTAACTTTAACTCCACAGGAGTTACCCAACCATTCGCATACGGCCTTAGGCAACGGCACAGAAAATCAAGCAAGTCCGGTTGGCAATTTCTGGTCTACTGATCCGGGCGGGAATGTGGGGGCGTACGCGGCCAGCGGCGATGGGCGCCGGCAGCGGCGCGGGCTTGACACCGCGGGTGACCTGCGATGCCGGGGGTGCGGAGTCGGTGACCTTAACGGCTGCGACGACGCCGGCGCATAGCCATCCGGTGAATTGCCTTAATGCGCAAGGGACTCTGGCGAACCCGGTCGGCAAGTTTTGGGCGGAGGATTCCGGTGGAAATAAGGTGTTTAGTAGCGCCGGCGGAGGGAATTTGGCGGTTGCCGCGTTGGGCGGCGTGGGCGGTCAGCCACATACTAATATGATGCCGTTTCAGGTGTTGAATTTTTGTATGTGCACGCAGGGGATTTTTCCAAGCCGGAATTAGGTGGGGACTTGGGCGTTGCCGGCTAAGGGTGATAAGATTGAAAGCTAGTTTAGGTTCATTTTTAGATAGTTTCAGCATGTAATCTTACACCTAAGGCCTTGCAGACCCTAGCAATCGTATCGAAGCGGGGTTTTGCATCAGGACGCAATGCTTTATACAACGCCTCACGCGTTAAGCCGGAGGCGCGGGCAATTTCAGTCATGCCGCGCGCTCTAGCTATATCTCCAAGTGCCGCGGCTAATAAGGCCGGGTCGCCATCATCAAGGACCGCATTCAGATACTCGGCAATGTCTTCGTCAGATTTCAGGTATTCGGCTGCGTCAAAATCCGGTAGACAGGAAACACTGATTTTTTTGTTCATGATTTAATCCTCTAAAATTTCGGCCATTTTGATGGCCTTTGCTATATCGACAGCTTGACTGGATTTGTCACCGCCTCCCAACATCACAATCAGCACTGCACCACGCTGCACATAGTACATTCTCCAGCCTGGTCCAAAATGTTCACGCATTTCAAAAACACCCGATCCAACCGGCTTCACATCGCCTAAATTACCTAGCATAGCTTTTCGCAAACGCTTAACCAATCTCTGCTTCGTTGCAGCGTCTTTAAGGTTATCAAGCCAATCCGAGAATTCCTGAGTACGTTTAATGAAAATCATGACAATAGTGTAATCAATCGATTACTCAAGTTCAATAAGGAATTAAACCCATCCAAGTAAGAAATTTTTACAGGCCTAAGAAATGCAAATTTTAGATAAAGAGTTCGAATTATATCGTTTTATTATTGGATTCTATTGCATTATTATGACAACCAAGCGCAAAACCCAGCATTTGCACTGACGATTACCTGGATCTGGTCTCCCTCCTCCTGACCAACAAGGATGTGTACATGGCGGGATTTATTCCCGCCATTTTTTTAAAGCCTAGGAGCAAAACACCTGGATAAGGAATACTCTTCATGCCTCTACAACAATTAGTCGAATACTTTAACGATAGACTGGAACACGAACATAATAGCGGCTTCCGGCCCTTTTTTTTGGAAAATCAGCAAGTGCACGGTTTATTCGGCCCCATCCGCATCAGCAGCAAACTGGCGCCGATCCGGAAAACCAAAAGCACAGCCCAAGTTTTAGGCCATGCCGCGCAACTGGTGGTTTCAGCAAATCAGGCCGTGCAAAGCACGCAAAGTCAACTAGATAGCGTACTGACGGTACCACCTGAGCATACGCCGAATTCGGAGACTGTGGTCAATTTTGACCGCTTATCGCGTACCGTCCACATGCTGAATTATTTGCCGCAAGCCCATCTGGACGAACTGCTGTTTTTGGATGTCGATCCCCGGCATATTCTCGGAGTTAAAGCAGATCACGGCGCCTATTTTGAGGAAGTGCTGGTTAGCTGCGGCTTAGCAACCTGCAACGTCGCCATCGCCATGCCGGTGGATAACACTTACGTGCGCTTTTATCCCTCCCTTTTAAAGGGATTGAATAATTATCAAAAACGCGGCTATCGCTTAACGCTAAAATTTGACTATCACGGCCTGGATAAATCGGCTATTGAACTTATTTCCCGAGCAGCGCCGGACTATGTTGGCGTAAACGGGCAAAATCTCGAACGAATTCGGGATAATAAACTTTTGGACAAACTTCAGCAATTACACACCTTGGTCAACTCTATCAAAGGCCAAACCATCTTGCTGAATATTGAAGACAAACAAACCGTTGGGTTGGCGCGGAAAACCGCTTTCGATTGGGTCGAGGGGTATTATTTCGAACAGGATTCTTTAGTGAGTCAAGCAGTTGGACTCCGTGCAAAACAGCTTAATTCCGCGGACGCGGTTTTTAATAAAGCTAATTGCTAGCGCGACTAGTCATATCGCTGCAAATCGCCTGCTGAATAGATGAAAGTACCCTCATCGATCCCAAAATCTCAGGACTTAGCCTTAGAACGCGAAAATTAAAACTATCGGTAATTGAAATTTTTTTATTATTTGTAACTATTCAGCAAATAGAAAAATTGTAGAAGCGGGCAAGTCCCGCTCCTACAAAGTTGTGGTATATATACGCTGAATAGTAACAATATTCAAACCCCTAAGCCCCGCCAAGCCTGCGTGATAACCTGCCGCCCACGAAACAACAACATTTCCTGCCAGGCCGCCTCCGCCGGGCAGAAATGCCGGCGCATGATTTGACTATGCGCCAAGCGCTCCGGCCAATTTTCTGCCTGCGCCCATAACTGATGATCGCGCAACAGGATTTCGAACAAATGATCCGTACTAAAGGTGCCAAACTCCAAGGTAACAAAGCAACTTTGCTGATCCATAATGACATGCCAGGCATAATCCATTAGGCCGAGCTTCGGCACCGAGCTGGAGGTTCCAGCCAAGGGCAAAGTCACGGAGTCGCCATACCAATTCGCGGCAACCGCTGCCCCGGCGCTGGCTGGGTCATGGTCGCAAATGATCTCGCCGTAACCATAAGCGCCCAAACCGGTATGCACATCAATCACCGCCAAGCGCCGCTCCGACAAGGCATAGCGTTGCATCAGGCTTTCACAAACCAGCCGGCCATGCGCCGGGGCCGCACCGCCGTAAAACGGGCCTTGCGCATCACTATACTGACCGCCGCTAATGGCTTTTTCCAATGCGATGCGGCCAAATTGCGCGGCAAACTCGGCAAACAGCGCTTGGCGTTGCGCCAAATCGGCAGCAAACAAGGCCGGCTTCAATAGCGTATAATTAGCATTATCAGGTAAAGGCTGGGTAAAATCGACGGCATTTCGATTCAGGTCGACGCCTTCGGCGTCGCAACGCCGCAACCAGGCATAGCCCCAAGGGGTTAAGGCATGAATTAACAAGATAGCCGTGTGAGGCGGTAACGCCGGTTTTTCTCTAGCCAGCCAGCGCAATAAATCCAGTTGTACAGCGCTGCCGGCAAAACCTTCTATGCCATGCGTACCACCGATTACAACCAAAACATTTTTGGCGTCTGCCGCGCCTAGCCAAACACTATCGGTAAACAAGGCCTCGCCCTGCGGGCCTTCACCGGCGCAAGGGAAGGCCAAATGCGCATGCCGGCAAGCAAGACTATCTACAGCACGCAGCCAGGCTAGCCTGGCTTGCGCATAGTCGGCAAGAAAAACCTGTACATCGATTTGGGTGAATCTAAATTGCGAAAACATAGCCGAACGAACGCCTTTTTTGTCCTATGATATATCAGCTAATATTACACCTTGTTTTAAAACCTGCATGGTTTCAAAATTATCTTTTTTTATAGCTTAAGGTACTCTTTGCTATGGCAAGCACGCTGCTGGTGGTTGACGACTTATCCGACTGGAACCCTTATTACCCCAGCGAACAAGTCATTACCTTTGAAAATTATCTGGCAACGGAGCAAGGCGACCCGGAACAACGGGTGCGCATTATCAATCTATGCAGCAGCTACGCTTATCTTTCCGATGGCTATTATTGCTCGCTACTCGCCGAAGCCCGCAACCACCATGTTATTCCCTCCATTAAAGTCATTAACGACCTAGGCAAAAATGCGCTGTACCGCTTACAACTGGAAGACTTAACGGGACCTTTAGCCCGCGCCTTAAAACACCAAAATAAAAACGGCGACTTTAAACTCTACAGCTATTTCGGCATCACCGCCGATCCAGCCTTCCAAGAACTGGCGCGGTTGCTGTTCGAGCGCTTCGCCTGCCCGGTGCTTGAAATCACGTTAAATCTGCAACAGCAATTACAAATTGCCGACTTAAAAGCCATCTCGCATCGCGACCTGGATGACGCTATGCAAACCCTGTTTGCCGAGGCGCTGGACAAATTCAGCAAGAAAGTCTGGCGTAAAAGCCGCACGCGCAAAACCGCGCGCTATGATTTAGCTATTCTGATCAATCCGCTGGAAAAACTGCCGCCCAGTAATCGCGGCGCGTTAAAGAAATTTATCCACATTGGCCGGCAAATGGGGATTGATGTGGAACTGATCACCGCCAATCATTATGGCCGCATTCCGGAATTCGACGGTCTATTTATCCGCGAAACCACCGGCATTGATCATCATACCTACCGCTTCGCCAAGAAAGCCGAAGCCGAAGGTTTGATGGTGATAGACGATCCTACCTCGATGTTGCGTTGCGCGAATAAAGTCTATCTGGCGGATATGTTTCGCACGCATAAAGTCCCCTCGCCAAAAACCTGGCTGTTACATCGCGGTAATACCAAGCACCTAGACAAACTGGAAGCCACCGCCGGTTACCCGGTGGTGATTAAAATCCCGGATGGCTCATTTTCCCGAGGCATCGTTAAGGTCAACAATCGCCAGGAATTGAATATCAAGGTTGGCGAGTTGTTTCAGCAATCGGCCTTATTACTGGCGCAAGAATTTTTATACACCGAGTTTGACTGGCGAATCGGCGTTTTCAACAACAAAGCCTTGTACGCCTGCCGCTATTTCATGGTGAAAAATCACTGGCAGATTTACCGGCACGGCGGCAACCGCATCGACAGCGGTAATTTCGCTACGTTACCCACATTCGAAGTCCCCAAAGGCGTGCTGGAGGCGG
Organism: uncultured Pseudomonadota bacterium; assembly: GCA_963705975.1. Classification (GTDB taxonomy): domain Bacteria; phylum Pseudomonadota; class Gammaproteobacteria; order Methylococcales; family Methylomonadaceae; genus Methylomonas. Next base: position 74,979 of record CAVPMI010000043.1, on the reverse strand, counting down.
CCTTAAAAGCCACGCAGCCTATAGGCAACGGCTTCTATGGAGTGGATGTTAAAGAAATCGACGGCAAAGGTTATGTGATCGAGGTAAACGATAACCCAAATATCGACAGCGGCATTGAAGACAAATATTTAGGCGATGATCTCTATCGCTTAATCATGACCGAGTTTCTGCGGCGCATGGAAAATCGCAGCAAAGGCTTAAGCCAATGACAGCCTTGGACGTACTCTGCATCGGCCACGCCAGTTATGATCTGGTGTTTAGCGTACCGCAGCACCCGGCTGCCGATGAAAAAACCGTGGCGGATAACTTGCTGAGCTGTGGCGGCGGACCTGCCGCCAATGCCGCTGTTTGCATCAATAAACTAGGCTTTCAGGCCGGCTTTTGCGGCTATTTGGGCAAGGATGTGTACGGCGAGAGCCATTTGCAGGAATTGCTAAGTCATGCGGTCGACATCCGGCTGGTAGTGCGCGGCGACGCCCCTACCCCTTTATCGGTGGTGTTGGTCAAGCCGGATGGTAAACGCACTTTGATCAATTACAAAGGCGACGCCCACGCCCTGCCCGCCGATGCTTTGGATTTTACCGGTGTGCAAGCCAAGGTGTTGTTGTTTGATGGGCATGAACCGCATATCTCGTTGACGCTTTTGGCGCAGCTAGCCGACCGCCGGATTTCCAGTGTACTGGACGCCGGCTCGTTGCACGATGGGACGCGGGCTTTAATGGACAAAGTTGATTATTTGGTCGCTTCGGAAAAGTTCGCGTTGCAATATGCCGGTTCGGAGCAGGCGGCTTTAGAGCAATTGTCGGCGCTTGCACAAGTGGTTGTGATTACGCTGGGCGAACGTGGCTTAATTTGGCGGCGCGGGCTGGAAGCCGGCGCTCTATCCGCCCCGCTGATTTCCGCCGCCATCGATACTACCGGGGCTGGCGATGCGTTTCATGGGGCGTTTGCGGCGGGTTTATCAGATAAAATGGAGTGGCGGGACTTGTTACGCTTCGCCAGCGCTACCGGGGCGTTGTGTTGTACAAAATTAGGGGCTAGACCAGGGCTGCCGGAAAGTCTACAAGTAGCGGAGTTGCTGGCAAACTGGTCAGTTTGAAGCTGGCTTGCATCTAGGCTACGCTAACAGCTCAGCTTCACTCATCTAGATTTAGAATTGTAATAACATCACGCCATAGCGTCAGATTTAGTATTGAGGTACTTAAATCAAATCCTTAAATACTGTATCGCTATCCAATAGCAACCCTTGATCAGCTTGCTTTATGCCAGCCATTAAATCTTGTTGCAAAGCTTGCAACTTTAACTTTTGATAAACCTGAAACTCTATTTATGTTGTATCTATACTGGCATAAACCAGGTCGGGACTGGTTAGCAATAGTGATCTATCCAAACCGAGCTATCGAAAAACCACATGCCAGAGAATTTGCCCTGTTTGCCAATGCGCAAGAACTTAAGCGCATTTATCTGGACGATTATCAACAACTGGAAGAACCCGGCTACGACATGCTAAAGTTGATAGCCTGTCCGGCTGACAAAACGGCACAACTAGCGCATGCATTAGCGGAACAACCTGATAAACTAAGCAAAGAAATGCTGGAATTTATCGAAACGGTTTTAGTCTATAAGTTACCGAATCTTAGTCGCGAGGAAATCAGAGCCATGTTAGGATTAGACGTACAATTAAAACAAACCCGCTTCTATCAGGAAGTTACGGAAGAAGGCGTCCTCAAAGGCGAAAGCCAAATAATAAGCCGCTTACTCAAAAAACGTTTTGGCCCACTACCGACCTGGGCTCAGCAAAACTTAGCGGCAGCCAATACTGACCAATTGGAAAATTGGGCCGAACGTATCCTAGACGCCAAAACCCTAGCTGAGGTTTTTGCATAGCCCCTACTCCGCCTCAACCTCAGTCCGCTCCAACAACTTATTACCGGCTTTAGCAGATGTCTGTCTCGCCCTATTTTCATCTTGCAACAGTTTATTAAAATCCGGCATATGATTTTTTACCCAGGAAAACAGCGAATGATCCTGCTCATTGGCTTTATTTTTCATATCGGTGACATCGCCTTTAACTTCCGACAAGGTAAATTCCAGATGATGTTGGCGTTGCTGGTAGAAATCCAGCCTATTCAAAAATTCCGCCTGCTCTTTGCTTAATTCCGCTAGCATGACTTTTAACTGTTCCTTGGTTTGGAAAAGCTTGCCGGTATCGCTATAGATATTTTTCTGATCGAGATTAAACTGCTCCTGCTTACTCAGCAGGTCCGCAAACTTGCTTTCCAGCTGATTTCTCAGCTCGGCAACCTGGCTGAGGTCGGTATTCAATTGCTGTATTTCTGTGGACATAGTATTGATAACCGAGCGTTCGGACTCCAGCTCAGAGACTCTATGTACCATTTCCTTCCATTCAGGCTGAAAACCATACAGGATTTTGGTATGTTCTAACCATGTGTCGTTAAAATCTTCTTCTTTATCCAACCAATATTGCCGGTAGGTATAGAGCTTATCGCACACATCCTTGGCTTTTTGCACATCGGTTTGCAAGTCACAAACTAATTCCAGGACTTTATTTTGTTCAGCGGTAATTTTCGAAATTTCCGTGGTCACCGTTTTCCAGCTTAAGTCATCCGGCAATAAGGCAAAATTCCACACTCTAGCAAATTTGTGCCACACTTTAGTCGGCATAACATAGCTGGTAAACTGATAATTATTAAAATCTGCCGTGCTCAATTCTTGGTTATATAAACAACCTTTAACAAAATCCTGATGATTATCCGGCATGGACAACAAGTCGCATTGAATGCTGACATCCCGCATGCCTATTTTCAGCTTAGGATTGGTAAGCATTAATTCTTCAAACAGCGCCAGATTCTTTTTAGCGGGGTCGGTGAGATTATGCTTGATCAGCGGCACGATAAAAATTCTATATCGCTTGTTATATTGCCAGCTGAAACTATTTAAACTTTCAAAGAACTCGCCGGCATTGACACCGCGTTGTTCCATCAGCAATTTAAGTAAAAATATCTCATCGCTGCCGACAAAAGCAAACTGATTAATCAGTAGTTGTTTGATTTTAGCCTTGCTCACCGCAAACAGCGACTTGCCGTCATCCGGATGCAAACGCAGAATATTTTTCCGGTGTTTGGTAATTTCTCCGGATAGACCCAGCAGAAAAATCAATACATCGATGCTGACGCCGAAAAATATCGGGCTACGGTCTAAGGTGCTTATATCGGCATCTTCGCCAGTAATGAACATGCTTTTAAACACATACCAGGCGCGATGCTGGACGAGTTGTTCGTCATGAGGATCGAATAAAGCTGGCGCCGCTACTGCTTGCAATTGATTTAAACTTGCCAAGGCCAGTTCTATGCCGGGACGAATTTTTTCCGGATTTTCATGACTGCAATCTATATCGCTGATCACTTCATCTCTGGTATTACGGGCCATTAAAGCATGCCGGTTTTCTCTCGCCGCCAAACCTTGTTTGATGCGATTGACGATGTCTGATTCGGTGATTAAATCATTGGCGTCACCCACCAGCTTGTTAATGTTTAATTGTTGTTTGCTGAAGGTATCCGGATTAAATTTATCTAATTCAAACTGGATATTCTTCACAATATTTTGGGATTTATCGTTCAGTTCCGCTATTTGGTCAGCATACATACCAAACTCGTTGGCTTCCGTGGCTCTTAACCAACAGAAAACACCACAACCAGTAACGGCTTTATTACCACAGGTACCGCCAACTTGATCCTCTACTCCCTTCAAATGCATGGAAGTGGTTTTCAGATTGCCCAATTCCTCCTTGGCGGTAGCGAATTTGCGGCTAAAGTTCTCGGCTTTGCCATAGATGTCGTTGACGGCTTCGACATAGGTGGTTTTGGCAAAATTTTCCGCACTGATAAAGCGATAATAAAATTGATAACTAAAAAATACGCTCAAGCCCATGATGAAAACATAAATCACTAACCAAGACATCGACGCCAAGGTATTGGTAATCAAAATTACCATAAAGTTTTTGGCCGGGGTAAAGATTTCCATTATATTGTCAATACACTCATACAGTGCTTTGACCAATACGACTTGCAGCAGGATAACAATTAACAAAATCGGCACGCTTTTTATGCAATACCACAACCAAAGACTTACCCCGAACTCTTTCGGTCTTATCCAGCCGATTAAAGTCATCAGCCCATCAAAGCTACTGATAATCGCCAAACAACAAAATATCACCACTAAACCAGCGTTGGGATTATTTTTGATATATTTAAACAGCCCATCGAGCGGACTGAGCAGTTTTTGATTGATCTTTGACATAAGCGTAAAGGATAGAGCGGAGAAAAGCCAAAAAAGCAGCTAGAAATTAATCCTGGCCTTTGCCGGTCAGGCAAAATATAACAAATTGTGTGATATAAACTAAATTTCCAGTTTATGACAAAAGCAAAATCCTACGCTGAAACACAAAAACTTACAAGTTGCTGTAAACCCTTATAGATTGTAACTAATCACTTTTTTCCGGTGCAAAGCAGGACAATGCCTGATGTTTCTGGAAGCACTTACCAAAAATCGTTAGCAGATTTTTTATTAACGTCAAGCATTTTCACCGGATTTTTACCCTAACCCTCCCGCAGCAGAAGGTTAGTCAAGCAATTTTTCACGCTTTTTAATTTTGCGCAGTGGATTGCCCACATATAAATGGTAAGGCTCGATAGTGGTTTTTTTAGTAACCACAGAATTTGCGCCAATCACCACGCCATCCGGAATCATCGAACCTGGCAAAACTATCACGTTGGCGGCCAGCCAAACGTCATGGCCGATGGAAACGCTCTCTTTACTCCAACCTTGTTGATTGATGGTTTTTTCAGCATCCATAAACTCATGATTTATGGTCCAAATTTTAACGCCAGGCCCAAGTAAAACATTATCTCCGCATACCAGTCCGGCAGCAGCATTAATCACACACTGCGTGTTCATTAAAAAATTGTCGCCTACCGTCATGTTTTTCGGATGGTTAATCGTCGAACCTGAATTAATTTTCGTATTTTGGCCGGCAGATTTCATGGCTCTGCCTAGGGCATAACCACGCAACAAGTTTCCGGAATCACCGGGAAATAGGTTGAGTAGACTAAAAGTTAACTCCAAATAGCTTTCGCTGTTTAAAATATCCCACCATATAGCTTTAAGAATGGATTTACACATGTTTATAGTTTGGGAAATTCAGAATATGGTTATTTAGACTTAAGGTTCATAAGGCAAATGATAAGCCAAAAATACCGCGAGCACTAAGAAATCTTAACCAATTATAAGTTCATATAATATAAGATACTCATAAAAAGACATCAAAGTCAAATCCCCCATTTCACCAGCCGCATTTCGTCGCCTAGCAGATATTCAGCATTACTTAAGGCATATTCTTAAATTTGTTAGTTGGCACACAAAACGCCAACAACAAAGCAAAAAAACATTTATATCATGCAAAAGTTCGGGAATGCTCACAAATTTATTCAGTTTCTTTTCTAAAATTAAAGCCATAACACCGTATCGAAGCAAATGTTTGCTGTTTAGCTATACTTAAAAAAAACCGGAGAAGCCGATGGCCAGAACGATTACTACCGATAAAACCCGCTCATTTTTCCCTTGGCTGCTTGACGGGGAACAATTGGTACACACAGAATCCAATACCCATAATGCTGCGAAGGAAATCAAAGCGATTCATGATAACGCAGAACAAATATTATTTGATTGGCTGGATAATCCCCCCGCAGACTGGCGACAAATGCAGGCCTTGAACCTGCTGGCGGATGCTATTCAAATGCTGCACTCAGCTTGTATCAATCTAGATGTCATCATTGAAGCCGAATCTGAAAAGTAAACGTTTGGGTCAGCAAAAAATGTTATTAGACCGGCCAAAACACCAGGGTAAGCCGCATAATTTTTTTATTTGACACAATGCCCTGTAGGATGTGCTGACGCTAGGTGGCGCATCCTACAAAAAACCCACTTTCGGCTGGGTGTTATTAAAGATCAAATTCATAAAAATAAACCGATATTCTTTACAAATTATCGGTTTATTTTTTGCACAATTGCTTGGAACCAACTAACCCTTCATTTTGCCTGCAAAACCCTTGCCGCGCCACAAGCTAGACCTACCCACTTGCAATAAGCAAACCGTATGGTACATTAAGTAACATAATAAACCATACCGCACAGTATATGCTAGCGACAGAGTTATCACCCACGAAAAACCGCCAGATATTCGGCCGCCCCAAAGATCCCGCCAAACGCCAGGGCATTATTCGCGCCGCAACCGAGCTTTTCATGCAGCATGGTTATACCTTGACCAGTGTGGACGCCGTGGCAAAATTAGCGGATGTTTCAAAGCTCACTATCTATAGCCACTTCGACAATAAAATCGAACTATTTAAGGAAGTTATCCAGCAAAGATGCGACTCATTAGCCGGTCCTGACAATTTTATGGGTTTCGCGCAAATACCGGTGCAAGCAGCCTTGTTACAGTTGGGCGGCTTACTCGCTACACTGATCTACAATTCAGATTCTCTGCACCTGCAACGCACGCTGTACAGCGAAGCTATCCACCATCCTGAAATTGTGCAGATTTTTTACGCCGCTGGACCACAACGCGTCAAAACCGCGTTTGGCGAATTATTGCGGGAATGGCAAAACCAGGGCCAATTGACAGTTCCTGACATTACGAGGGCAACAGAGCAATTTTTCAGCCTGCTAAAAGGCGAAGTCTACAACAAAGCCATGATCTTTTTGGCGCCAACGCTTAGCCAACCGGACCTGGAACTGCATGTCGGCGCCACGGTTTCGGCCTTTCTAACCATTTATCGCTGTAAAACCGTAGCCGGTGCTGAATGAAAAAGGTTGCTTTATTAATACTGATCTTGGCTGCCATCTCCATAGGCGGAGCTTATTTATATAGCCAACGCTGGGAGGAGTCTACCGATGACGCCGCGCTTAGCGCGCACACCATCAGCATTAGCCCGAAAATCTCCGGTTACGTCAAAACCCTTAACATCAATGATAACCAGTTGGTAAAAGCCGGCGACGTGTTATTGGAAATCGACCCCAGCGATTACATCATGCGTCGCGATAAAGCCAAAGCCGTCTTCGAAGCCGCACGCTCGGCGGCATTAGCTTCGCATAACGTGCTGGAAACGACGACTGTCTCCGCACCCTCCAACCGCGACGCGGCAGCAGCGCAAGTCGAGGCGGCCAATGCCAATTTAGTAAAAGCCGGGCAAGACCTAAAACGCATGCAACACTTAAGCAGCGAAGCCCGTAGTCAAGGACAACTAGATCAAGCAGTAGCGGCCGAGAAAGCCGCAAAATCCAGTGTTTATGAAGCACAGGCGCGACTGCGCAGTGCAGAAACCGCACCAAAAGCGATTGCTGTCGCCAAAGCCACAAAAGATCAGTTAGCCGCGCAATTTAAACAGGCCGAAGCCGATCTGGCGTTGGCCGAATTCGATTTAGCCAATACTAAACTGATTGCCGGCATGGACGGCAGAATCACGAATCGCGCCGTTGAACGCGGCGATTATGTGCAAATCGGCCAGCATTTAAGCTCCTTGGTCGGCATGGAATTTTGGGTAACGGCTAATTTTAAAGAAACACAGTTAACCCACATGCGTCCCGGTCAACCGGTACAGATTAGTATTGACGCCTTCCCTGATCAAACCTTGCAGGGCAAGGTAGACAGTATTCAGTCCGGAACCGGCGCTTTTTTTTCCGCCTTCCCACCGCAAAACGCGACCGGGAATTTCGTAAAAATCGTGCAGCGCGTGCCGGTTAAAATCATTTTTCAGCCGCTGCCGGACGCGGCATTAGCACTAGGTCCGGGCATGTCGGCCGTCCCTACGGTTAACACAGCGCCCGATTAAGCATGATCAGTACAGCACAGGCAAAACCGATCAATCCTTATCTGATCGCTATTGTGGTGAGTTTAGCCGCGTTTATGGAGGTATTAGATACCACCATCGTCAATGTGGCGCTACGGCATATCGGCGGCAATTTTGCCGCCAGTCAGGATGAAAGCACATGGGTGGTAACCTCTTATCTGGTTGCTAACGGCATTGTTCTGCCCTTGTCCGGATGGCTGGCCGGCGTGATGGGCCGCAAAAATTATTTTCTGTTGTCGATTGCCGGCTTTACCGCTACATCCTTTGCTTGCGGGGTAGCCAATTCCTTGCTGATGCTCATCGTTTTTAGACTATTGCAAGGCTTGGCCGGCGGCGGCTTACAGCCTATGCAAATGTCTATCGTCATGGACGCCTTTCCTCCGGAAAAGCGCGGCACCGCGTTCGGCATCACCGGCATGACCATGATTGTGGCGCCGATACTCGGCCCAACCTTGGGCGGCTTGATTACCGATAATTTTAGTTGGCGCTGGATTTTTTTCATGAATGTACCGGTCGGCATGCTGGCGCTGTTTCTGGTAAATCGTTTGGTAACAGACCCGGAGCATTCTAAGGCTAAGGGTTTATTATCTATGGATTATATAGGCCTCAGCCTGGTTATGCTGGGCATAGGCGCTTTACAAATCGTGCTGGACAAGGGCCAGGAAGAAGATTGGTTTTCCAGTCGTTTTATTATAGATTTCTCGCTGTTTAGCCTAGTGTCACTGACTGCCGCAGCTTTTTGGCTGTTGCGGCAAAAAGAGCCAATAATTGATATTAGGCTTTTAGCCAATCGCAGCTTCGGTATGGCCTGTCTGATGGTATTTTTTGTCGGATTCGCGCTCTACGGCTCCAGTACTTTGCTGCCTTTATTACTGCAAACGCAATTCGGTTACGATGCCACGCTGGCGGGTTTGGTGCTGTCGCCCGGTGGTCTGGTGGTGGTGTTTATCATGCCTATCGTCGGCAAATTAGTTGGTAAGTACCCGGCGAAATATTTGCTGGCCATCGGCATGCTTTTGCTTAGCACAGGAATGGGGTTGAGCAGTTTTTTCACGCCACAGACGGATTACCATACTTTTGTATTATTGCGCATCACCCAAGTCATTGGCCTACCCTTTCTATTCATTCCCAGCAGCACGCTGGCTTTTGCGCATATTCCACCCGAAAAAAGCAATAAAGCCTCGGCGTTGTATGCCTTGATTCGTAACCTGGGCGGCAGCATAGGCATTTCGCTGTTACTCAGTTATGTCGCCAGACATGAACAACTGCATCAAACTGTGCTATCCGAAGGCTTAAACCCTGCCCATGCCGGATATAGCGACTTAATCGCGCGATACACTGCTGCCTTGCAGAATTTGGGTGAAACACCTGCCGGCGCGGCGCTAAAAGCCTTGAACCGAATTTATCAAGAGTTGTTAAACCAAGCCACAATGCTGGCTTATGCAGACGGTTTTCGCCTGCTTGCCCTAATTACCTTCACTTTAGCCGGAATAGCCTTGTTGATGCCGCAAAGTAAAGTCACAAAGCCCGTAAAGGCGCACTAAAGGACCTTATGGACATCATTCGCGCACGAATTTATATTTTACCCACCCTATGCGCAGGCCTTGGCTTACTACTTTCCGGATGCATGCTGGTAGGCCCGGATTATAAAAAACCTGAAACTCCCTTGCCCAGCGACTGGCGCACAACGCCCAGTGCGGAAAACCATGCGACAGAACAGGCCTGGTGGCGGAATTTCCACGATCCACTGTTAGAGCAATTCATCGAAAAAGCCGCTGCCGGTAACCTGGATCTTAAAATTGCCGAGACGCGCATCACCCAAGCGCGGGCAGTCAGAGCATCCGCTCAGGCGACACTCCTGCCTAGCGGGGATTTAATGGCCAGCGCCAACCGGCAAGGCAATCAAATCGGCTTACCCGGCGGCAGCAGTTCCCCTATCTCGCAGATTATTAAGCAGCCCTTTGATATTTTTAAAACCGGTTTCGACGCCAGTTGGGAACTGGATTTATTTGGCGGACACCGCCGCGACGCTGAAGCGGCCGGCGCTGATTTAGAAGCCTCCATGCTAAGCCGCAACGATCTGCTGATCAGCATCCAGGCGGAGGTCGCCCGTACCTATCTGGAAATCCGCCAGTATCAAATGCAGTTACAACTTGCCGAAAGTATCCTGGCCGCCGACCAAAAAACCAGCGAAATCATGCAACAACGTTTCGTAGTCGGAGATGTCGCCGGCCTTGAGGTTTCTCGAGTCACGACACAATTTGAACAGGATAGCAGCCAAACCGCGTATTACCGAAATCTAGAAGCGCAAGCGGAATACAGTTTGGATCTATTGCTTGGCGAAACACCCGGCGCGACGCAAACTTTGCTAATCCAGGTTTCCGGAATACCGCAAAGCGACCGCGAACTGATTCCTGCCACGCCGGCGAAAGTCATTGCCCAGCGCCCGGATATTCGCATTGCCGAACGCCGGCTAGCAGCGGCCACCGCGCAACAAGGCTCAGCCTTGGCTAAATTCTTCCCGGATATTTCTTTAACCGGTTTTATCGGGTTGTTTAACACCAATGCCGCGAATTTTATCAACGCCGGCAGCAAATCCTGGTCTATGGGCGCTAATGTCTTATGGCCTATCCTGAGTTATGGCACCTTAGCCGCCAATTTAGACGCCGCTGACGCCAAACAACAGGAAGCACTGAATAATTATCAAAAAGCTATCCTCAGCGCCCTGTCAGATGTCGAACGCTCGCTTACCGCCTATCAGACCCAGCAAAATACCTTGCAGGCTTTGGAAAAAGCGCTGGCCGCAGAACAAAACAGCTGCAACATTGCGCAAGAACGTTACGCAGCCGGCGTCACCTCCTATCTGGAGGTGCTGGATGCCAAACGCAAACTGTTTGCCCTGCAAAATCAGTTAAGCGTAGCGCAAGCATTAAACGCAGAAAATCTTATCGCCGTCTACAAAAGTTTAGGCGGTGGTTGGGATATCGCGCAGGTTGAGGCCAAACAACCCTAACCCTAAATCCTTTAATGAGCAATTAAGCCAGCCAAGGCTCCATTCGTCCTCAGGAATTGCTCCAAGCAAGGCAACCACTCCTTGGTTGATCATTAATTCCCCTCAGCCTGCGACAAGCTTACGAGTTCTAGAATGAACCTTATCTACCTTTTATCCCAAAAAATCCGCTGTTCATGGGCGAAAACCTGAATTTAACACTAACGGGCTTTAAGATTACTTGAAAATAACTTACAATTTTAGCTAGCTTTCAAAAAGGTTGGTGAAACTAGATTTTGGCCTCCTCCGTAAATCGTATTTTACAAAGCAATAAAAAACAAAAAACATTCACTTTCCGTTTTTTTATCAGACTTATAAGGAATCTATATGCGTTCTTCCCTACATGAATTCAAGCTTAATGCGATTTGCGCGGCAATACTAACCGTTACACCTTTTGCGGCGCAAGCCATAACCAGCAACGGTAACCCGACAGCCGGCGGCAATGGCGGCAATGGCGCAGATAACTCTGCCGACGCCGGCTATTACACTCCCAATACCGATACCGATAACGGCGCTTATGCTGCAGCCAGTAACGGCGGGAACGGCGGTAACGGCGGCAACAACTTCTTTGGTACAGCGAGCGCCGGCGGCAACGGCGGTAGTGGGGGTACTGCCGACGCCACGGCGGCAACATTTCAATGGAATGCACCCGGCTCGGCCGAAGCTTATGCTACTGGTGGCAACGGTGGTGCGGGGGGTGCGGGGGGTGCGGGTGGAAATGCGATAAATCTGCCTTACGGCTATATTTTTAATAACGGCTCTGGCGGCAACGGCGGTAATGGCGGCAACGGCGGATCTGCGAATGCGATCGCCATCACCGATGTGATCACTAGCGGCCCCGGCTCAGTTACCGCCAATGCAGTAGGCGGTGATGGCGGCGTTGCCGGCAGCTCTGGCTACAACCAAAGTATTTATAGCAACTATGGCGTTAACGGGGCTACCGGCAATGGCGGCGCTGCTGCAAGCGATGCCGAACTTTACAGCTACAGCTACTACCAAAGCCTAAGCGCTTCCAGCAGCGCCAGCGGCGGTAATGGCGGCAACGCCGGTTCGGCGACCAGTATCGCTAACGTGGTCGACTATAACGACAGCCAAATCACAGCCAACAGCACTGCTACCGGCGGCAACGGCTATTTAAACGGCAATGTCAATAGCGCCGCCAACAACGGTGTCGGCGGAAATGGCGGCGCTGCAACTTCTTCGGCAAACGGCAGTAATAGCGGCGCTTCGTCGGTGCTTGTCACCAGCAGCGCAACCGGTGGCAATGGCAGCCTCGCCAGCGGCTTGAGCTATCAGGGCGGCAACGGCGGCCTAGCTTCTGCGAGCGCCAGCGGAAGTTCCAACAACGGTAATGTTACCGTCAGCGCAACGCAAACCGGCGGCAGCGGCGGTAACGGCATAAACGGCGCCAACGGCGGCAACGGTGCGAATTCAATTTTGCTAAACGCTGCGCAAGGCTCTACTAGCGGCGGCTTAAGTCTCACGCAAACCGCTGCCGGCGGCGCGGCCGGCGGCAGCGACAACGGCAACGCCGGCACAGCAGGCCTAGCGCAATCGATATTAACCACCGGCGCGAGCAACAGCGCCTATTTATTTACTAGCAGCAGCGCCATAGGCGGCGCCGGCGGTTTTAGCAGCAATGGCGGCCTTAGCACCGCCGGTGGAGCGGCTTCCTCCAGCAATATCAGCACCACCCAAAACGCTGGTCAAAACATTTTCGCCAGCGGTCAAGCCTTTGGCGGCCAAGGCGGCGGCAGCAACTATTTTACCTATTATTCGCAATTGAACGGCAACGCCGGCAATGGCGGCATTGCCAATAGTACGACCCAAGGCCTAGCCCTCGGCGACAGCAGCGTAACAGTCACCGATAGCGCCATCGGCGGCAATGGCGGCAATCTAAGCATCGTTTACTATAACGGTTATGGCAATGGCGGCAATGGCGCTACGGCCAGTTCTAAGGCCTTGGGCAGCAATACCGGCGCCCAAACAATCACGGTTTCCAGTTCAGCGGTTGGCGGCAACGGCGGCCAAGGCAGTGGTTATGGCAATCAAGGCGGCAACGGCGCTCTCGCCACGGCAAGCGCAACCGGTATTTCCTTAACCGGCAACGTCAATTTATCCACCTCGCAAACCGGCGGCAACGGCGGTAGCGGCGTTAACAGCGCTAACGGCGGCAACGGTGCAAACTCAATCTTGAAAAATGCTGCGCAAAGCATAACCGGCGGCGCTTTATCACTATCGCAAACTGCAGTCGGCGGCGCAGCCGGCAGTAGCGACTACGGCAACGCCGGGACTGCCGGCATTGGGCAATCCTTATTGACAGAAATCAGCACCGGCAATAGTGCTTTAACCACTTACAGTAGCGCTACCGGCGGCGGCGGCTTCAGCGACAGCGGCGCATCCAGCAGCGGCGGGACAGCAAATTCGAGTAATGTCAGTTATACCGAAAACGATGGCCAAAATATCTCGGCCACCGGCAGCGCCCTGGGCGGTAACGGCGGCAGCAATTTTTTTGACCCTTACAATTACACAAGTTCCTACCAAAACGCCAGCAATGGCGGCATAGCCGGCAGCAGAACGCTTGGCATTGCCGATGGTGATAGCAGCGTACAGGTCAATGATAGTGCAGTAGGTGGTAACGGCGGCAATCTTATTAACTATTTCGGTTATGAATACGGTAATGGCGGCAATGGCGCTACAGCAATATCTACCGCTTTCGGCAGCAATGCCGGCGCCTCAAGCGTCAACGTCAGTAGCACAGCCACCGGCGGGAGCGGCGGCCAAGGCATCGGCTCCGGCAATCAAGGCGGCAACGGCGCAACTGCCAGCGCCAGCGTAACCGGCTTATCCGATTCCGGCAATGTCACTTTAGCCGTCACGCAAACCGGAGGCAACGGCGGAAATGGTTTTAACGGAGCTAACGGTGGCAACGGCGCAAATTCTATTTTAAATAACGCAGAACAGGGTACGACTAGCGGTGCGTTAAGCTTATCGCAAATCGCTATCGGTGGCGCTGCCGGCAGCAGCGACACGGGCAACGCTGGACTGGCCGGTCACGCAGCCTCAAGCCTAATCATAGACGCTGGGTTTAGCAACTCGCTGACCACCAGCAGCAGCGCCACCGGCGGCACAGGCGGCAGCGGCAGCAACGACCCCAGCAACGGCGGAGCGGCAACATCCAACAATGCCAGTACCAGCAGCAGCGATTATCAAAACATTACAGCCACTAGCAGCGCTATGGGTGGAATGGGTGGAGGAAGCTCCGGATTTTATTATGCTTATGGAATCAATGCAGGCAACGGCGGCGCAGCTAACAGCAGCACGAGCGGCATAGCCGCCGGCAACAGCTTTGTGCAGATCCAAGACAATGCAAGCGGCGGAAATGGCGGAAATATTTCCAATTACTTTGCCAGCGGCAACGGCGGCGCCGGCGGGTCGGCAAATTCTAGCGCAACCGGCGGTAATCAAGGCTGGCAAACTGTAAATGTCTCAAGTACTGCAACGGGTGGTAACGGCGGTCAGGGTAGCGGTATTGGCTATCAAGGGGCTAATGGTGCAAGCGGCTCTGCCTCAGCCAGCGGCAACTCGCTGTCCGGCAATGTTTGGGTGAGCGCCAACCAAACCGGCGGCAACGGCGGCAATGGCATTAACGGCGCTAACGGCGGCAACGGCGCAGATTCGCACCTGAACAACGCCGTACAAGGCATAACCTCCGGCGCACTCTTCTTAGCGCAAACCGCAACCGGCGGCGCGGCCGGCGGCAGCGACACCGGCAATGCCGGACTGGCAGGCCTAGCGTCTTCAAGCTTATATGAGGACAATAGTCTCAGCTATTTGCTGCAAACCAACAGCAACGCCTTTGGCGGCGCAGGGGGGTTAAGCAGCAACGGCGGCCTTAGCAGCGATGGCGGCTTGGCGATAGCCAACAATACCGATATTACTGAAAACAATAATCAAACCATTTCCGCCTCCAGCAACGCTTTCGGCGGCAGCGGCGCCAGTTATAATTTTTACGGCTATCCCACAACCGTGGCCAGCAATGGTGGTCTCGCCGGCAGTATCAGCAACGGCCTTGCTAAAAGCGACAGTTACGTACAAGTCAACGCTAATGCAGTCGGCGGTAACGGGGGTAATGTAAATGGCTTTTCTTACTCAAATTATTCTGGCGTCAATGGCGGCAATGGCGGAACCGCATACTCTTTTGCATACGGCTCTAATCAAGGCTGGCAATCTGTAAATGTCTCAAGTACTGCTACGGGAGGTAACGGCGGTCAAGGCAGCGGCATTAGCTATCAAGGCGCCAATGGCGCAACTGCAGTTGCCAGCAGCTATGGTAGTTCTCTGTTTGGCGCCGTTTCAGTCTCAACCCAGCAAGATGGCGGCAACGGCGGTAATGGTATTAATGGTGCTAACGGCGGCAACGGCGCTGATTCCTACATGTACAACGCCGCGCAAGGCTCAACCTCCGGTGCGCTGAGCCTATCGCAAACCGCGGTTGGCGGCGCAGCCGGCGGCAGCGACTATGGTAACGCAGGTTGGGCAGGACAAGGCACATCCTTCCTCTCAATCTACAGCAGTCTCAGCAATCAATTGTCGACTGCCAGCACGGCTATCGGCGGCGCTGGAGGTTACAGTAGCAGCGGAACCAGCAGCGACGGAGGAGCAGCCAATGACTACAATATCAGTATTACCCAAAACGATAATCAAAGTATCTTTGCCACCGGCAGCGCCTCTGGTGGCGCCGGCGCTGGTTACTATAGTTATTGGTATGCTACCGGCAATGCCAGCAATGGCGGTGACGCCAATAGCACTACTAGCGGCATAGCCCTAGGCGACAGTTATGTGCAAGTCTATGACAACGCTGCCGGCGGTAATGGTGGCAGCATAAACAGTTATTTTGGCTATTACGGCTCTAATGGCATGGGCGGCAACGGCGGCAACGCCAGCTCCTCCGCTTCCGGGAGCAATCAGGGCTATCAGACGGTTGTCGCCAACGCAAACGCCCTGGGAGGTTCCGGCGGATACGGTAATTATTCAACCGGCTGGGGCGGAAACGCAAGTTCCTCTGCCAACGCCAATAGCATTGCTGGTGATGTATACGCCAACTCAACAGCCTCTGGCGGCGCTAGTATGGCCGGTTACAACTACTACTATTACAACTTTAACTCTGGTAACGGCGGTGCTGCCACATCTTATGCTAACGCAACCAGTATTACAGGCTACGCCTCAGCCAACTCTATAGCCAATGGCGGCGCCAGTAATTCCGATTATTACTATGGTAATGGTGGACAAGGAGGCAACGCCGCCTCCAGCGCCATCGCAAACAGCAGCACAGGCAATGCCTCTGCCAGTTCCACAGCCAATGGCGGCTCCGTTGGTTATAATTATTATTATGGTTACTCTGGCTATGGCGGCAACGCCACCTCCAGCGCCTTCGCTGCCAGCATTACCGGCTATGCTTCCGCAAACGCTACTGCCAATGGCGGCTATGCTTCAGTCTTGCCAGCAGTGATCGACGCCCATGCCAACGCCAGTGGCGGCAGCGGATCGCAAGCCAACGCCTACGCCAACGGAAACGGGATTAATGTTAGCACTCAGGCCGTGGTCAACAATACCGGCGGCGGCACGAGTGACGCCATTGCCACCATCGGCCAACCCGACGCTTCTGCAGGCAGCGGCTTGAACACTGAAGCAGTTGCCTATGGCACCGCCTTACCGCAATTAGCCAATGTCACTGCCGCTTTAGCTGGGCAACCAAATACCAGCCAAAGTCTCGATCTGAGTGGCGCTAGTCCATTTTTGTTACAGGGTCAATTAGGCGTGCTTAACACCTCTGCCGTGAACGGCCTACAAAACTATGACAGCAGTATCAATCTTAACTACAATGGCGTTCTCGCCGCCAGCAGCCAGCAAGATCTAATTTTAGGCTTGGTTAATCCGCTGTTTGGACTTAACAACTTCTTGGGCGGTAACGGCGATAGCTTGACATTCTCCTATAGTATTGATGGCGGACCCGAAGTTAGCTATATCTTCAACGCCGGCAACATTAATCAAGCCTACAGCTTTTTTAATGATCACGCGCTGGACTTAGGATCAATAGCCAATTATGCCTACTTCTACGGTACAACCTACGGCTACCTGAATATCGTCTTTAACTTGGATTTAACAACCCAAGTCCAAGGCGCAGGTTTGGATGTCGGCTTAATATTGGGCAGTTCAAGCTTGGGCTTGACGAGCGACAGTACGGTTTCCTCGGTGCCGCTACCAGGCGGTTTTTGGCTACTGGGTTCTGCTGTAATTGGTTGGCTGGGTTTAGGCAGACGTAAAAATCTAAGCTAAGGTCTGCTTAAAACAGCAAGTTACGCTGGTTCCCAAGCTCTGGCTTGGGAACCCAGTCTTGGAAGCTCTAGCTTCATTTCCTGTTCGCGATGCGGAATTTCCGGGTTTAGATTTCCATGCCGGCGCATAGAAATCTGAGCAACCATTACCGGTATAGAACTTAGCCAAAAAATAAATCTCCAGCTTCACTTATCACTCACTGCCTGCCTCTGCCGCTGGTATTCAGCAAACGACGGCTCGGAACACCCTTCCAACATTGCTTTTTGGCATTGATATTGATGTAAGTTGCCGACTACGAAATAGCCTAATTGGCGCACATCCGCATAAGTACAGCCAAGCATGAACACCAGCAATACCGATATTAATAGCTTCTGTAGCATTAGCCAGCCTTTCTAAGTTGTGAATTTTTAGTCAATTAAAGTAACTATTCAGCGACTCCCTATGTAGGCCGGAATAAGCCCAATCCAGCGAAAAGCTGCGATTGGGTGTTTCCGGCAAGCCTGCAAAGCTTGCCGGAAACACCTGTTTTTGCTGACGCGCAAACAGGTTTATTCCGGCCTACAGCGGATTATTCGAATTCGCCGAAGTTACAATTAAACCTCTATTATCCAAAAATTTAAGCGCTGAGCAACATATCTAACACTCTATTCGGATAAAGCCGATTTTTTAGGTATCATGGCGGATAATGTTGTTGCACCGGGAATCGCCTATGACACTACTCGCCACACTCTTCAGCCAAACCGCGCCTTTACCGGCCCCATTGCAAAACTTGGCCGCCGATTTTTGTGCAGAGCTTAGCGATAAAATCGACCCACAGCACCTTGCTTGCTTCGAGAACCCAGTGTTCGCCGCTTCCGTATTAAAAGTTTGTACTTGCAGCAAGTTCGTCAGTGAAAGTTGGCTGCGTCATCCGGAATTATTACCCAATCTAGTGCAAACCGGCGATCTTTTTTCCTTAGTGCGCCGGGCTGATTACGCTGCCGAGTTACAAAATACAGCTATCAATTCCGAAGCAGACCTCGCCAAACTACTACGGCTATTCCGCCGCCGGGAAATGGTGCGTATTGCTTGGCGCGATCTGGCCGGCTGGGCGGATCTAGACGAGACCTTGAGTGACTTATCGTCATTGGCTGAGAACTGCATTTGCACCGCATTGAAATTTTTCTATAGCCAGGCTTGCCAACGCTGGGGAATACCCACTTTAGCCGACGGCACGCCTTTTAACATGGTAGTGTTAGGCATGGGCAAATTGGGCGCCTGGGAGCTGAATTTTTCCTCGGATATCGATTTGATTTTTGCTTATGCAGAAGAAGGCTTGCTAACCGAGAAAAAAGAAATCAGTTATGGGGAATTTTTTACCCGAATTTGCCGGTCTTTGATCAAAGCTTTGGATGATATCACCGTTGACGGCTTTGTATTCAGAACCGACATCCGGCTACGACCCTTCGGAGATAGCGGCCCACTGTTGATGACTTTTGCCGGTATGGAAAATTATTATCATAATCAGGCCCGCGAATGGGAGCGCTATGCGATGATCAAAGCCCGGCTGGTTGCCGGTGATTTTGAAACCGGCCGGCAGTTGACGTCCATGATCCATCCGTTTGTGTATCGCCGCTATCTGGATTATGGCGCATTTGAAGAACTCCGTACGCTTAAATTCAATATTACGCAGGAATTAAAACGCAAGGATAGACTAGAAAACATCAAACTCGGCCCCGGCGGTATTCGCGAAGTGGAGTTTATCGCCCAAGCCTTTCAACTTATCCGTGGCGGCCAAACCCCGGTTTTGCAACAGCGTGAAATCCAAATCATTCTCACGGCGCTGGCCGATTTGCAGCTAATGGACTTAGAGGACATAGCCACGCTGAAATTTGCTTATCGTTTCTTACGCCGAGTGGAAAATCATATCCAGCAATATCAAGATAAGCAAACCCACGACTTGCCGCAAAATGCGTTGGCCCAACAAATCTTGGCCTGGTCGATGGATTTTCCGGATTGGGATAGTTTCAAAGAAGAACTAGATCAGACCAGAGCACGGGTACACCATATTTTCGATGAAGTATTCTCACTCAGCGAGCACGACAACCTAGGTATAAACGGAAAAGTGTTCTGGGCAAGTTCCGAAGGCGATGAGCAAGCCTTAGAAGCTTTGAGCGCATACGGTTATTCCGATCCCGACACCATACTCAAACGGATTGTTGATTTTAAGGAGTCTTACGCTGTCAAACACATGAGTAACAAAGGCGTCAGCATTCTGCAACGGCTGTTGCCGCTACTAATCGAAGGTTTACAGACCGTCGATAACCAAGATATCGCTTTAAAACGTATCCTGGATGTCTTTGAAGCGGTTGCCGGCCGTAATGTCTATCTTGCCTTATTGGCCGAAAATCCCGATGCCTTAAAGCAATTAATAAAACTGTCTGCCGCCAGCCCATGGATTTGTGAATATTTAGCGCAATACCCGCTACTTTTCGATGAGTTGATGTATGCACATTCGCTGTACGAACCCTTGCAGAAATCAGACTTAAGCCGGGAATTACAAAGGGAATTACGTAAAATTGATCTGCAGGACGACGAACAATTAATGACTGCTCTACGCAAATTCAAGCATTTGAATGTATTGCGTGTCGCCGCTGCAGATGTTATGGGCTTAGTGCCGGTCATGACAGTTAGCGATTATCTCACCTGGATAGCCGAAGCAGCACTGCAGGAAGTTTTAGACTGCGCCTGGCTAAAACTCAGTGAAAAATACGGCTGCCCGCCAGGAACCGATCTTAGTCAAAAACATTTTGCAATTGTTGCTTTCGGTAAACTGGGCGGTAGGGAATTAGGCTATGGTTCGGACCTGGATATGGTATTTTTTCATGACTATCCGGATGACAATCTTTTCACCCTTGGCGCCAAGCCTATCAACTGCGGTTTATTTTATGTGCGCTTAGCGCATAAAATCATTCATATCCTGGATGCCAAAATGCTCTCCGGGATTTTGTATGAACTGGATTTACGCCTCAGACCAAACGGCAACTCCGGCCTGATTGCGCCGAATATTGCCAGTTTTGAGAATTACCTGCGCGAACACGCCTGGACTTGGGAGCATCAAGCCCTCGTTAGAGCCCGCTATATTGCCGGGGACACCGGATTGAAAGACACTTTCGAGGATATACGGCAGCGCATCCTGACCTTACCAAGAGATATCCAAACCTTAAAATCCGAAGTCCGGGACATGCGAGGTAAAATGCGCGAGAATATGTCCGGCAAACGTAATGGTATATTTGATTTAAAACATCACCAGGGCGGAGTCACCGATATCGAATTCATAGTCCAATTTCTGGTGCTGGCGCACGCTGCAACAAATCCGGGCTTAACCGTAAATACCGGTAATATTCGGCTGTTGGAAAGTTTGACACAATTAGGCTACATCACTACAGACGATGCAGACATTCTCAAACAAGCTTATTGCACTTACCGTTATCATGGCCATCAGCAAATCCTGCAAGGCAACCGGCCTTTTGCGCAGGCTGACGAGTTTCTCGAACAACGCACGCAAATAGCCAGAATCTGGCATGACATTCTGGAATAAGCTAACTATGGCAAAACATCAACTTACAAAAGCATTGCTTATGCTGTTGAGCGCGGCATTATTTATAGCCGCTTGCACCAACTCAAGGGATAAGCCGGAATCAGCGACAGAGAAGTCCAGCGAAGCCGAACCGCTATTAAAACTGGGTACGCCGCTGAAAATTAAAAACGACGGCTCTGTGCAAATTTTTCCTACGGAATTTGCTTATCTGGCCGGCTGGAATAAGGAAAATCACGCTGCCGCTTTTAGTTCATTTCAACGTTCATGTCAGAGTTGGCAAGCGCAGCCCGATAACAAAATACTGGGTGGCGTTTTTGAACTTGGCCGCATCGGCGACTGGAAACGCTTATGTGGCAAAGTCGTCCAGCAAGGGGAAGAAAAACAGTTTTTCGAAAAATGGTTCCAACCTTTCGCTGTCGCTGACAACAGTGGTTTTGAGGGCTTGTTTACCGGTTATTATCTGCCGGAATTGCAAGGCTCTTATAAAAAAACTGAGCGTTATCACGTGCCAATTTACGGCGTACCCGGCGATATGCTCAAACGCGACGGCAAAACCGGTCGCCTGGAAAACGGAAAATTTGTACCTTATTATAACCGGGCGGAAATTGCCGCCGGCGCATTAGAAGGGAAAAACCTGGAAATACTCTGGGTAGAGGATGAAGTCGACGCCTATTTTATGGAGGTGCAAGGTTCCGGCCGGGTAGTGATGGAAGACGGTCGAGTGCAAGGCGTGGGTTACGCTGCCAAGAATGGCCGGACTTATTATGCGATAGGCAAATGGTTAATCGATAACGGCGCTATCCCAAAGGAAGAAATCTCTATGCAAAGCATCCGCGCCTGGATAGATAAACATCCCGAAGAAGGCCGGCAATTAATGTTGAAAAATCCATCCGTGGTATTTTTCCGCCTCACAGAATCAAAATCTGCGGAAGGACCCATAGGCACGATGGGCGCACCGCTTACTCCAGGTTACAGTTTGGCAGTGGACCGCAGTTACCTGCCGTTGGGCGTTCCACTCTGGCTGGACCTGGAGCCGCCGTCCGGTGCTGACCATTTACGGCGGTTGGTAATGGCCCAGGACACCGGCAGTGCTATTAAAGGCTTGATCCGCGGCGACGTATATTGGGGACACGGTCAGCAAGCCGGGGAAATTGCCGGCGGCATGAAAGCCAAGGGCCGGTATTTTTTACTTATCCCGCGAAAATTGGCGCTGGGTTAAGCAGATTACTCAACAAATATTTGCATGACAACCCACCCTTTCGGCTTCCCACTTAAGTCGGGACATGTAATAGGACGAACGGCTAAACCTTAATCTGAATTGCCTTTTGGATAGCCTGCCTTTCAGTCAGTCACATAATTAAACTATGTTATATGACACAATTTTTACTGCGTGTTATCACACACTTTTTCTAAAGGCCCTCTCACGCAAAAAAACCATTATAAAACAATCTCCAAAGTGCTTAATAAAGTAGGAATTGCAGCTTATCACAACAGCTGACATACCGGGATAACACGCAGAATAAGTTATATAACACAGATTAATTGAGCCATATAACATAGTTTAATTAATAACAACTTAAAATCCATACACAAATATCATAAAATCTTTTAATATCAATGCGATAAAAATTAATTGAATTTACGGCCTATTAATTGCTTAATTCTGATAATGATGCCGAATATTTTCATTAAACAGAATCTAAACACCCGTATGCCTTTCCGCGAATCGCTTAAAATTCAACAAAACTGGACTATTCATTGCCTTTTTGTTGCACTATGTCTTTTTTTGCTGCCGTTGCAAAATGCCTCGGCAACACCGGCTTTCTCCCGGCAAACCGGCGAACCCTGTACCACCTGCCATATGCAGGCCTATGGACCGTGGTTAACCCAATACGGTATTAAATTCAAATTGGACGGTTACACGGCCGGGAATGCCAATACCCTGCCCGACGCTCTAAACGCCTTCTCACTGGAAATCAACGGCTCGGTCACCAACCTTGCTAAAAACGTCCCGCCTGGACAACTTTACGGAGTCGGTAGCTCAGGACAGCCTCTCAACACCGGTCAATCCGCCCCTAACAACAACGCCATGCTAGACTGGGTGGGGCTGTACTATACCGGTCGAGTCACCGATAACATAGGCAGTTATATGCAGCTCAATGTCAATCCCAAGGCAGGACATTCCGTCAGCCTGGCAATGGCCGATATTCGCTTTGCCAATCATCTTCGTTACCAAGAGCATGATGTAACCTATGGCATATCGCTGAACAACGCCCCTACTATGTCGGATTTCTGGGAAACCACCTATGCCTGGATGTATCCTTATATGCAGTCGTCCACAGCAATCATGCCCACCGCACAACCGTGGATGGCATCGCTAATGAAATGGGCCAATTTAGCCGGCGCCACGGCTTACACCATGATAGACAACCATTTATATCTGGAAGCCGGCGCATATACCTCACAATCCCGTTATATGGCGCAAGGACTTGGGGTCTGGGACCCTGGCTCGAATAGTTCGGCACCCTTCGCCGGCTTGCTTGATGGCGGCGCTCCGTACTGGCGTATGTTTTATCAGCACACGACCGGCCCGCATACCATGATGATCGGCACCTTCGGCATGATGGCGAATGTCATCCCGTATTATCAGCGTGGTTATGGCAAAGATTCTTACGAGGAATATAACGTCGATACAAATTACACCTACATGATGAACGACAACAATATGTTGATGTTCATGGCTAAGTACACCCGCGACAATATGAAAATGGGCGCCAGCTATAACATGCAGGCTTCCACCAACGCATACAACTACTTGAATAGCTGGATGGCGATGGGCATGTGGACTTATAAACAAACCTATAACCTGCAGATTGGCTGGATGAACACCTCCGGCAGCGCGGATATGAATCTTTATAACGGCGCGGGGCAAAATGTTGGGAACGGCCCAGTCTCCGGTCCATCAGCCTACAATGGCAGCGCGAACGGCTCACCCAACTGGAACGCCTATTTATTCGAACTGGACTGGATACCGTTCGGGAAAGGCACCATGGTCAGCGACCCCTACATGAATTTACGCCTCTCGGCTCAATACTGGGCTTATACGCAATTCAATGGCGCTAAAACCAATTACGATGGTGCCGGTCGCAGCCCGGAAGCCAACAACACCTTGTATTTTGTCGGCAACCTAATGTTTTAATGCTACCTCTATGACTTATAATTTTAAAATGAAGTTTATCCTAACCACGGCAAGTCTACTCTGCCTTTGGGGTTTATCCTGTGTTTCCCTAGCTGCCCCGGCACAATCAGGAAGCTGTCCGGTCGGCCATGAACATATGGGACACATTGCGGACATAGATGCGCAACAAGTCAGCGCCATAAAAAATCAAGCCGACGCCGAATGCAGCAGTTGTCATGGCGCACAGGGCGTCAGCGTTTCCGATAATATCCCGAATTTAGCCGGACAAGATTCACTTTATATGTGTGGCTGGTTGGTAGGCTGTCGCACTCAAGGCGATAAATGTGAAGGTCATGAGGATATAGCCGCCAAATTCGACGATCATGACATCGTGAGTTTATCCGAGTTCTTTGCACACTTACCCGCTGTGAAATGGTAATCAGACCGATGAGAAAATCTACCCTGCTCCACACCGCGCTTAGCTTTACCTTGGGTGCTTTATTGCTTAGTTTGTCCGGCTGTTCGCTATTTGCAAACCGACCTGTCACAGACACAGCCGCCGCCACAGAAAGAACCGCGTACTTGACTTGCGGCGGCTGCCACGGCCCAAAAAATGTCCGCGTATCCTTTATGTCACCCAATATCTTAGGTCAGAAAAAAGGCTATCTGGCGGCAAAACTTCGGGATTTTCGCGACAGGAAAAGATTCCATCCCGCTATGAATGGTGTAGTAGCAAAATTAACCGATCAAGACATTGTTAATTTGGCTACTTATTACGCAAATTATGGTCAAAATAAAAATTAGAGGCCACACTATGAAGTATCTCGCTGTCTATCTGTTCTTAGGTATTTTTGTCTCTCAACCTGCTGCGGCGGAGCATCTTGGCGATTTTCTCAGCTACTTTTCCGCTCAGGCTAAAACCGAAAACCCCGGCTTTGCCGGCTTCTCCCCCAGTCGTGGTGAACAATTCTTTAAAAGTCCACATGCCGCCGAATGGAGTTGCAGCAGTTGTCATACCGAAAACCCTAAGGTCACCGGTAAACATATTGTTACGCAAAAAGACATAGACCCCTTAGCGCCCTCCGCCAATGCCGAACGTTTTACCAATCCGGCTAAAGTGGAAAAATGGTTTAAACGCAATTGCAAGGATGTCGTGGGCCGCGAATGCACTAGCATGGAAAAAGGCGATGTACTCAGTTACTTGCAGGCAGTAGGCAGCTAAAACATGCCGGAGCGCCGACTGGTATGGGATATTCCGACCCGTGTGTTTCACTGGTCGCTGGCGCTGAGTTTTCTTGGGTCTTATCTTTCAGGCGAAAGCGAACGCTGGGCTTTGATACATATCACCTGCGGTTATACTTTATTAGGCCTGATTGTGTTCCGGCTGATATGGGGCGTAATAGGTACGCGCTACGCCCGCTTTTCTGAATTCGCACCCAAGCCAAGTACGGTGCTGAAGTATCTAGCCGGCCTATTTAAGCGGCGTCCAGCCCATTATATCGGTCACAACCCCTTAGGTGCGCTGGCAATAATAGCCGTATTGTTGCTAGGCCTAATCTGTGCTATTTCCGGCTGGCTGATCAACGCCGAAGTCGGACCCTTTTGGCTGGAGCCAGTACATTTAATTTCTGCTGATGCTATGCTGGCAGTAGTGTTTGTACACATTATCGGGGTATTACTCAGCAGCTACCTGCATCATGAAAACTTGATCAAAGCCATGCTGGACGGCAGAAAACCAGCTGAAGAAGAGCAGGCAATAGCAAAATCACGTCCGCTGATTGCCTTGTTGATTCTGATTTGCATAGTGGCTTTTTGGGTTTGGTCTTTTAGCGGAACACCAACCTCTTTTTGACTTCGCTCTGTCTTTAACCTACCAAAACAGAGCGAAGGTCAATCAAACGATATTAATCGCCATATACGGTCAATTTATAGGTACCGACTAAGCCAATGAAGTTGGTTGAATGCCAATCTACATGGTCAACTTTGGTAATACCTCCATTCTTTTTGGCTGCATCAATGCTGCAATCGCCAACCGAGAACATTGCCAAATAACTTTTGCAAATCGCCTCGCCTGATTTTGACGCCACGCCGTGGTTTGAGGTTGCGGTAACAGGCAATGACACATTAGTCCATATAGAGCCTACCGGATAAGATGTCGCACAGGCGGTTAAACCTAGCCCTAAACATGATACAGCTAGAATGTTGAATATTTTTTTCATAACTGAGCCTCTTATTATTTTTGTGACAGGAATATTGCTTTAGCAGTATGTGCTTAATATTTTCATTTATCAAGTTGGTATTTATATGTATTTTTGCTAACCACGACTGTTTTAAATGACAAAAAAACCTTACTCTACGTCAAATTTTATGTTTTAATGAGAAGCATTATTAATTGCATTTGGGTTTTTATGTCGACTTATCTCAAAGCATTGGCCGTTGGCGACACTGGTCGGATCGTCGGTTTTGATCAGACTGGCGGCGTTTACCGCAAAAAACTTTTGGCTATGGGCCTAACGCCCGGCACCGAATTCAGTATTACCCGCTTTGCACCGCTTGGTGATCCGGTAGAAATCAAAATCCGCGGTTTTTCCCTGACCTTACGTAAAAATGAAGCCTCCGTATTAATGATCGAGAAATTATGAGTAGTGATTTTACAGTGGCGGTAGTCGGCAACCCTAATTGCGGCAAAACCACTTTGTTTAACGCCTTAACCGGCAGCAAACAACATGTCGGCAACTGGCCAGGCGTCACAGTAGAAAAAAAGACTGGCGAATATAGCTTTCGCGATAAAAATATCACCTTGGTCGACTTACCGGGTACCTATTCCTTGGAAGCCGACGACGACAGTATTTCTTTGGATGAAAAAGTTGCCCGCGATTTTGTGGCTTCCCGGCAAGCGGATTTAGTGATTAACATCATTGACGCCTCTAATATCGAACGTAATTTGTATTTGACTACGCAATTAATCGAAATGCGCGTTCCGATGCTATTGGTTTTGAATATGATGGACGCCGTTAAAAAGCGCGGCGTTAAAATCGACATCGACTTGCTCAGCGCCAATCTGGCTTGCCCGGTAGCGCCAATTATCGCCGCCACTGGTAAAGGCCTGCCGGAATTGCGGGAGCTGATCAACACCGCTTGCCTAGAAGCACGCGCGCCTATACTGAGCGTGCCCTATCACCCGGAAATTGAAAACGCCGTCATCAATCTGGAACCGCTGCTACAACCATTTAAAGCATATGATACTCGCTGGCTAGCATTGAGATTACTGGAAAACGACACCTTGGCTAAACAGATTGCCGGTCCAAGACTGTGCGCAATCGCCAAAGACTTAGGCAAGACTATCGAGGCCAATACCCATGATGAAATCGATATTCTGGCCGCCGACGCCCGCTATGGCTTGGTGAATCATTGGGTGCAGGCCACGGTGTGCAAGCTGAATGAAGTCTCCAGAAACACCACCGACAAAATCGACAGCATCGTCCTGAATCGTTATCTGGGAATTCCGGTATTTTTACTGGTAATGTACGCCATGTTCATGTTTACCATTAATATAGGCAGCGCCTTCGTCGATTTTTTCGATAAAGCGGTTGGCGCTGTTTTGGTCGATGGTTTGAGCGGCGTTTTGCTTGGGCTGCACTGGCCGGCTTGGTTGGTGGTGTTAATCGCCAATGGCGCCGGCGGCGGCGTACAAGTCGTGGCGACTTTTATTCCGATCGTCGGCTTTTTATTTATATTCTTATCCATGCTGGAAGACTCCGGCTATATGTCCAGAGCCGCCTTTGTCATGGACCGCTTCATGTGCGTGATCGGCTTACCCGGCAAATCTTTTGTACCCATGATCGTTGGCTTTGGCTGCAATGTGCCGGCTATTATCGCCAGCCGAACCCTGGATAATCAGCGCGACCGGATTTTAACCAATCTGATGAACCCGTTTATGTCCTGCGGCGCGCGTTTACCGGTGTATGCGCTGTTCGCCGCCGCGTTTTTTCCGGTCGGCGGTCAAAACCTGGTGTTTGGTCTGTATTTATTCGGTATTGCCGTAGCTGTTTTAACTGGCCTGATTATGCGGCATACCTTATTAAAAGGCGACCCGACGCCTTTTTTAATGGAACTGCCCGCCTATCACCTCCCTACCCTTCGCGGCATTTACACCAAAACCTGGGATCGCCTAAAAACTTTTTTAGTCAACGCCGGCAAAGTGATAGTGCCGATGGTTTTGGTATTAAATCTACTGAACTCCTGGGGCATAGACGGCAGTTTCGGCCGGGAAAACAGCGAACAATCGGTATTGAGCGAAATCGGCCGCACTTTGACGCCGGTGTTCCAGCCTATGGGCATAGCCCACTCTAATTGGCCGGCAACCGTAGGCATTTTTACCGGTGTCTTGGCTAAGGAAGCCGTGGTCGGCACACTGGATGCGTTATATAGCCAAATGGCCAGCACCGATAAAACCGCCGCCACTCAGCCAGCTGACCTAAGCAGCGCCTTGTTGGCGGCATGGCAAACCATCCCGGACAATTTATCCGCCATTGCTGATAAAATCTTCGATCCTTTGGGGCTAAATATCGGCGATGTCAGCGATCAGTCCGCCGTGGCGGAAAAACAACAAGTCAAAGTCGATACTTTTGCGGTGATGCAAACCCATTTCGACGGCAAAATCGGCGCGTTTGCCTATTTGTTGTTCATTTTGCTGTATGCGCCCTGTGTTGCAGCGACTGCCGCAATTTATAAAGAAACCAACGCCGGCTGGACCTTGTTTGTGAATTGCTGGACCACTTTTCTGGCCTATTTAACCGCCACTCTCTTCTACCAAGGCATGACTTTTACGCAACACCCTGTAGCAACCCTGGCTTGGATAGGCGGATTTACGGTCTTATTTGCTGTGGTTTTATTTACGCTACGCTTTGCCGGAGATAAACAAGTGACTGGAGCGATGCGATGATTCTGGCGGATTTACGCAGCTATTTGCAAGAGAAGCAACGTATTACCCTTAACGATTTGGTGGTGCATTTTCAGATCGACGCGGACGCTTTACGCGGCATGCTGCGTAAATGGATGCAAAAAGGCAAAGTCCGGTTAATCTCCGGCGGCGGTGCAAGCTGCGGTACCAGCTGTTGTAAGTGCGACCCTTTGTTAACAGAGATTTATGAATGGGTAGATGATAGCAACTAACATACTAATCTTCCCAAAAGTTCTCGCAGTATCGTCTTCTAAACCGGGCGGCTTTAGTCATACTTAATGTATTTAAATCTTGGATCATCCGGCGTCCCGGTCAACGCACCACCTTCATTACCGGGCTGCCACATCACCACTTCTTCAATTTTTCGCGCCAATTCAAAGTCTTTGTTAGTGATGCCTTTAGCGGCATGATTGACTAACTTAACAATTACAAAGGCATAGGAAACCGTAAGGTCCGGATGATGAAACGCGGCTTCCGCCAAGTGACCAACAGTGTTGACAACCATCAAGGTTCCCTTCCAACCACTGGTTTTGTATTTGCGACGAATCCAGCCGTTTTCCAAATACCAATGCGGCAATTCTTCTTTCAAACGCGCTTCCACTTCCGCATCGGCATAAGTTTCTTCAAGTTTACGTTCTCTCCAACTCATGGTGTTCACCTGAATTTTTTGTTAAACCTCGCCAAGCGAGGAAAAAGATCACTCCTGCCCAATGGCGAGACTTCGCCGGTAATCGCCCCATAAAGATGCTCGTCAATGAGGCCCCAACAGTTGATGGGGGAATGAGCCATGTGCTTTCTGGTTTGATTGACTATTTGATTGTACTTCTATAAGGCCTGGCTAGGAATTCAGGGGGAATTATATAAAATTTCAAACACAATTCCCTATCTTTTTGTTAAATGAGGCCCCAGTCAATAACCAGGGTAAAAAGCAGACGGTTCAAAAACACAACATTTTTTTAACTGCTTCAATACGGCACATAAGAAAAATAAACGATAACTTATAGATAAAGCGTAATTTTTATAACTGCAATACAAGCCGAGTCCTTAACAGAAACTGCATAATACATAGGATATTCCTTTACTACAACAGCTCAAGTAACATGCCGCGATAGAATTTGCCTCTGCAATTTGGGTATAAGTCCTAGCAAATACTGGTTTCGGGCATCAATTGAACTTGGTTAAAAGATAAACAAACAATTCCAATGAGGCCCCAGACGAAAGCTAGGGATAATACTTGTTATCAAGTTTAAACTGACTCAGCAGCAGCTTTACTTCAATGAGGCCCGGCAAGACCGGGAGTTTTTATACGTTTTCGCAGATAAGTCTACATCTATTAACTTCAATTAAGCCTCACAATATTGTTAAGGAACGCTAAAGACAGGACTCCGGAGGGTATAAGTCTGTTCGATTAACAAGGTAATGCTCAAGCCTAGGATTTTAGCAATCAATCGCTGAACTGGGAAGCAATATCACTAGGAATTATTTTACTGTACGCAGAATGAGGCGTGATCATTTTGCTCAATTATTTAAATTGCATAGATTTCAATGAGCCGCCGGCGAAAGACCGGTAAGAACACATGTCAAATAACTAGCCCTGCGCAGCAAGACCAAGCTTCAAAATGCTAACCCTTTAGACCAAAGGCTGGGGAAAACAAAATCAATCATTTCAAGGCGAGTATCTCCAGACTGCTTCAATGGGGCCCCGGCCAAAGACCGGGGAAAACATAAACAAAACTAAAAGAGAACCAACTATCAAATCAGCTTCAATGGGGCCCCGGCCAAAGACCGGGGAAAACGCTTTTTCAATGGTAACAAACAAACAAGCAAACAAACGCTTCAATGGGGCCCCGGCCAAAGACCGGGGAAAACACCGGCTCGCCCTCAGGTGCGCGATTAGCATTTTCGCTTCAATGGGGCCCCGGCCAAAGACCGGGGAAAACCATAGTCAATTATCCGGTTGGAAAGATCCTAAATACGCTTCAATGGAGCCCCGGCCAAAGACCGGGGAAAACTTTTCCGTTGCGGACAAGTTCTGAATCTCATACATGCTTCAATGGGGCCCCGGCCAAAGACCGGGGAAAACGTTGGAAATGCTTGAACACCCATTTGGGGTTACTCCGCTTCAATGGGGCCCCGGCCAAAGACCGGGGAAAACAGCCCGCCCTGGAGGCCTTGACTGGCAAGGCCTGACAGAGCTCTATGCGAGAAGTAACTTTCAGACAGCATTAATACTGTACTTAAAAAAAGCCCAGCAGACAATTTATTTTCTAACATACTGATTTTTAAAGAACAGAACGCCTGCGAGCGCTCACGGGGTTTTTGGCTGCACTCCAGCGCTCGCACGTTGTCGGCGGATTTGCATAAACGCCAACAGACTCTAAACACTTAAACAATCACCGGCTGCCGGTCAACCACTTCAAACTCCTTACCCAAACTCACAACCGAAGGCTTAACGGTTTCCGCCGGACCAATGTTCATGATCAATATATGATCTTCAGAATGATGGATAAGACCATCAAGCGCGGCAATCAACTCCGCATGGCGTTTACGGCTAAGCCGGCATTGAAATACAGACAGTTGCAACCAATCGCCATAGCCTTTCATCAAACGAAACACCTTGCGCCAACGCTTAGGATCGCTAATGTCATACGTGATAATATATAGATGTTCGTAAGCAGCCATTAGCGAGTTGTGAAGTTTGGATATTCCGGCAATTCACTCAGCAGATAACGGCCAAACAAGCGGGCTTGAATTTCGAACAAACGCCGATAACTCACCTTGTAGCCGAACAAAGGGTGGGTAATTTCCTGACTCATACGCCGCTCAAAAGCTGCAATAAAACGCTTGCGCCCGCTTTCGTTTAAGGCTACGCTGCCCGCCGCGCTAATAAAATCC
The DNA here is from genome assembly GCA_963705975.1 of uncultured Pseudomonadota bacterium. Classification (GTDB taxonomy): domain Bacteria; phylum Pseudomonadota; class Gammaproteobacteria; order Methylococcales; family Methylomonadaceae; genus Methylomonas. The sequence goes on along the minus strand of CAVPMI010000043.1, from coordinate 43,047 downwards.
GTGGGCCGCACTTCACCGTTATTAATGGCTTGCAGCACGGTAGAATCGGCAATCAAAGGCCTGAACGGCTCCATTAAATCCAGAGCCAAGGCCGGACGTCCATAGCGTGGTTGGTGATAAAAGCCGCGATAAGGATCAAAACCCACTGCCGCTAAGTTAACAGTCCAGGCGCGGACTAGCAGCGCATAAGCAAAGGACAGTAAAGCGTTTACCGGATCGGTCGGCGGGCGGCGATTACGGGTATTAAAGTCGAAACTCATTTGCCGGTTGTCGTCAGGCTTTTTGATCAATTGATCGAATGCGCCAAAATAGGCCGCCGCCGCTGCGCCTTCCATGCCCAGCAACTGCTGTAAATCCACCGTGCGTTGCGATTTGTCGGACAAGGACTTTAACTGTTCCAGTAAAGCGTCCGGCTTATCCTCCGCCCGCCAATTGCGCCGCAACAAAGTACGGCAATTTTGAATTTTTGCCCGCACCAAATTGCGGGCTATCGCCAGACAGATTTTATCGTCGAAACTGGCGCGATATTGTGCGGTGCGCAGTTCAACATTTTTATGCCCGGTGCCGACGGTATGCCCAAAAAACCAACCGCCAAAACTGTGGAAACTGACCGGAATCTGACGTTTCATTAAATCCTGCAAACACGGCGTCGTAATATACACATTGCCCATCACCACCACTTGCGAAGTATCCAACAAGCGTACGTTCTGCACTTTTTCGTCATCGATGCTGATTTCCAGTTCTTCCCCCTTCTTAGCGATCTTAGCCTTATAGGCTTGCACATACACAGGCATGGCCTCGTCGCGCATCACCGCCAAAGGCCTGGGTTAAATAGCGGCGTTATGCAGATAATTCACTTCATCCGGCAGGCAAATACCCACCAGCGAGCAGCCGGGGCACTTGGGGCTATCGAGCAAAGGCGGCGGAATATGCCCACCGGCGGCCATCCAGCGCAAGCCGTTGACCGAGCTGTTAGTCAATTGCCGCAACTCATCATCGAAAACCACCCGTACCCGCTCTTTGCTCTGCACAAAATACAGTGCGCCCTCCTCGCAAGCATACCCATGTTCTTGTAACACCATGCCCTGCACACACAGTTGCACCCGCTCCGGATCGTAAGCGCCGCGCGGCACATGCGGCCTTTTACCGCGTTTATAATCCACCGGCGTTACCACGCCGTCTTCCGCCTCGATCAAATCCAGTTTGGCAATCAGACCTAAGCGATTGGAAGACAGGGTGATTGAGCGGCCATGTAATTTATCATCTTCCTCTAGTTCATCCGCTTCCGGGAAGCTTTTCGCCGGCAAATCGACGCGGCGGTGCGCATGATCGCCCTCCACAGTATCCGCCGACGCCTCCCATTCGCCCTGCACCCATTCCAGATAGGCCAACCGTGGACAATATTGATACTCGTTAATCATCCTGGCCGGCAACAGCGGCATATCCCCGCTGAGTTCCGGGAACGGCATCGGTAATTCCATTTGCACGGGGATGGGTTCGTTTTTCATAGAATTGTTTGCTTGTAATACAATTTGTCATACATTATGTAAGACCAATACCGCAAGGAGTAAACCATGACCACCTTAAGCATACGCATACCCGATGATCTTGAAACCCATCTGAAAGCCGAAGCCCTGTTAGAGGCCAAAAGCCAGTCGGAAATTGTCAGATTAGCCATTGCCGATTACCTAAGCCGCCGCGAAAAGGAAAGGTTTATGGCGGAGCTCGTGGCTGCTGGTCGTGCGTTGGCTGGCGACCAACAAGCTTGGGCAGAATCTAGAGAGATTGCCGAAGATCTAGCGGACGAAGGAATGGACGCCATCATTGCTGACGAAATAGCCGCCGGGATAGACCCGAACGAAAAATGGTGGAAATGATGCAGCGTGGTGAAATTTGGGTAGCCAACCTTAACCCAAATAAAGGCAGTGAAATCGGCAAGCAGCGGCCGGTACTGATATTGCAGGAAAACCGTTTGACCGCTACCGGTTTGACTACCATTCTGATCGCACCCTTGACCAGCCCATTTCGTCCGGCTTTTGCCCCTATACGCGTCAAAATATCCGCTCGTTCGCAACTGCTCAAGGATTGTTATGTCATGGTTGAACATATCCGAGCACTTGACCGCAGCCGATTCGGCAATAATGTTCTTGCCAGTGTCACTTCCGAAGAAATGGCTGCGGTAGAAAAAAGTTTGCTGGGGGTAATGGGAATGTTGTAAGGGCAAATTCCTGCCTAGCGACGGAAAGGTCATCGTAATTTTAAGCTGGACGGTGATTTGTGTTTTTTCATAGCGTTGTTTGCCCGTTAGGCATTTTGCAATACAATAGGCTGTACAAACAGACTAGCGTGAGCAGCATGACAGAGATAAACGTAAGCCTGAATAATATTGCCAACCAGCTAAAAGCGGCGGCTCTAGAGGGTAAAGCCTTATCGGACAACGCCCGTTTCGCCATTTCGCAATACTTAACCCGCCTGGAAAAAGACCGGTTCTTTGTGGATTGCTCGGCAGCCGGTATATCGTCGGCAGAAGCGGAACACGCTTGGCAACTTCTCCACAAAATAGACAAAGCGCCGGAAGCCGCAGAATTGGATAGCAGTATCGCCAAAGGCTTGGCTGCGGGAGTGTTTGCGGGGGTAAGGGGGTAGTTATGGTGTTTGTAAGGATTTGCATTTAGGTTGACAGGTTTTGGGGTAAATTAGAATTTTTGCCAGACGAGTTGAGCAGGTCTAAAAATCCCATAGCCCTGACCAAATTCAGAACGTATTGATTCGTACAACGCATTGATACCTCGAAGTATTAAACCGGTTTTACTTTCGTCATGAAAATCAGTTGCCAAGAGTGTTTTAAAAGCATCAAAACTAATCGGAACCTGCCATAGCGGCCATTGAAAAATATTTTCTCTATTTTTGCTACGTACAAAACCACTGGTATGTAAACGACCGTATTTATCTGGAAACACCGGATATAATGGCAATGCTTCCAATGCCAATCGAATTGCTGCACTTACACTTGTAGGCACTTCATCCCCTGGTTTTTTATGACGTAAAGCGTACATACGTTCGGCTGCTGGATCCCAACCCAATGCATGCTGTTTATCTTGATAAAGCCAGGGACCAAATAAGGCTTCATTGATTTTTAAAGATTGATCTTGCCGAAAGCATTCAATTAGTGCAATTGCACTACCCAAAAACGATTGTTGCCCCGAAGTCATATAAAATAGCGTGGGTTTAACTAAACCTTTAGAATTATCAACAGCCATTTCGGACCCAAATGCAGCAAGATAGTCGCAAAACCGTCTCTTTCCTAAACTTGTTTTTTCAATACTGTTAAACAATACCTCCTGGTATTTCTGTTTCGTACACCGAACATCCTCGCTCCACTCAAAGACAACTGAAGATTGTTTTGCTAAATGCTCATTCAACAAATGTATTAATGTTATCTCGTTAATATTTTTAGAAACAGACAAAATCGCAAACCAATCGTCATTCCGCCTCCAACTTAATTTCGCATTTGATAATGGCTCAATTTCCGAACATAAACGAAACAAACCAAAAGCAGCCATAGCACCAATCGGACTGCTACCAATAAGCCCGCTCAATTCAATTTCAGTCAAGTTGCTCATGTTTACTCTCCAATTCTGAACGCTGTTGATCAGCCAAGCGGACGATAGTTTCCAAAAAAGCCAATCCCCAATAACCGTAGCGCCTCACCATTCGCCAAAATAAATCTACCCAGCCGGAGTCAAGTTTCTCCAGAGCATGATTGCCATCGAAACTTAAGTTTTGGCCCTTAAAAGAAAACTGAAATTGAATACCGTCGTCATCAATAGCGGGCATATAAGGACGGCCACGACCGTGATGACTCCCTGCCAAATATTGTGCTAAGTCAGGGTCTTGAAGCTCGGCAATCAAACTTGGACAACTTCGTAATAAAGCGACGCTGTAACACTCATGCCGCTGTCCTTGTGGATAACCGGCTAGTTTTTGTGCGGCTTGCCTTGCGCCCATGTCAGCCGCATTCATGTCGCTTTTAGCTAATAGACGATCATGTTTAAGAGAACCACCTTGTAATAAGGCCTGAAAACGCGGATCGGCTTTTCCAAGATCATGAAATAAAGCGGCTTGTTCAATGATACGCGTTAACTCAGGAGCTAAGCCAATACCCAGGGCAAATTTACGGGCTGTATCAGCTACCCCTTGGCAATGACTATCCAATGAAATTTCCCTAGTCATGGATGTGGAGTCATCATCATCTACCAAAGTTTCCGGTACGTTTTGTTTTATGCTCAGAACGACACCTTGAATTTCATCAATAGAAGGGTACGGGACTTCGCTACGCTTTTTTGATAATAGTTGGTCTATTGCCAACCTAATATCTGGCAATAATGTTTCATCACTTAAGGCAAGTTCTAAAATTTCAGAGCACAAATTAAATATTGAATCGCCTTCTTCAATTTGTTGCATCCATTTATTTATGCAAGCTTTTATTTGACCAATTGTATTTGTCTCTGTTTTAGAAAACCAATTGGGCACAAGATTAGGATGTATTCGTAAATAATATTTTCCACGCCTTTTTAAACATTCATCTTCAGCTAAATCAGTAACAATTTCTTCACTTGCTGGAAACCATCCGAAACTATCGGCCCCTTTGTAATTTGCTGGCATTACAACAATATTTCCAGGCTGAATCTTATTCGAATGTACGATATTACCTTTATCTTTACCCTGCCAAATATAAACAAGTTTGCCTTCAGTGTTTTCACGCTGCCTACTTTCTGTTTCTTTTACCCCTTCAATATCAACAATATCATTGGCCGATGTATGATTAAAAAATGCATGCACAGCATACAATGGTACTGACAAAGTTTCGTGACAAGCAGGCGGCAGAGCTTGCAACATGGAATTTATTACACATTCCATTTCTTGTTTAATTTCATTCGGCAAATCGGCTCGCCATACTAATTGCACATCTTCTTCCTGGCTATGCAGCCCATGTAATAATAATGCTGAGTCTGGGGACAAACGCGGACTTGGTGAGGTTTGAACAAGTGCATCAAGATGAGCAGGCAGTAAAATTGGTGCGTCAGCTTGCTGCATATTTAAGCAACTCAAATCAACTGATTCCAATAAAGCCTGCATTGCTTTTATGCCAAAATCGAATTGTTTGATTTTGTTTCCTTTAGTTTTATTACAATGCTCGTTAAGCCATTTCCAAGTTTTTGAAAGAGCTTCACCATAAATCGGATCATCTTTTGTGCCTTTAGCATAAAGCACTGTCGCCCGACAATGTGGTCTTTGCCCTAATCGATTCAATCGGCCAAACCTCTGCCTTAAAGCATCTAATGAGGCCGCTTCCGAAACCAAAGCATCGAAATCCAAATCTGCGCCAACTTCTATAGTCTGGGTTGCTACAACAAACAGCGGCCTAGCATTCGCTTGCAGGACCCTTCCCGATTTCATGCGCTTTAGATATTGATCTAATATTTTATCCCGATCTACTGCACGGATTCTTCCCGTTAACAAAATGGTGTCAGTATTTTCAACTTTGTCCTGCAACAACTCATAAACTCTTCGGGCCGTTGCAACCCGATTGACAACAATACCAATCACAGGATAATTTTCAACAACTTGCAATTCTTTTAAAAAGCCGATAGCCTTTTTTGCCATTTCCTTAGCTAATGCGCTATCATCTTCTGAAACCTTAATCTCAATAAGTTCAGCAGGCTTGGCACAAGTTAATCTCTGATTTAATAAGGGGTGTAGATAATCGTCTTCCAGCAAACTAAATGTTTCCTGACCTGCATTAGGCGTAGCAGTCATTTGCACGATAGAATTAGGTAACTTGATTGGATTTTCAGACCATTTTTCATCACGATAACGATCAATACCCATTAATGTTTGCAAAAATGGCTTGGATAAATGAGCTTCATCCAGCAATATCAAACTATCCATTGCTGTTAATGCCGCATGTATTGGCCGCATATTGGCGCTTACCCCGTAACCCCTGAATAACAAACGTGAACCCAATTGATCAACTGTAGTAAGAATAATTGTGGGTTGTAGTGGATTTTTAATAAACGAACGCTCAAGTGGAACACCACCGCGCAATCTGATGACCTGTAAAGGTTTGGCTTCCACATCACCCGATAGATCAAAAAGTCGTTTAGCTGCTTTACCTAAGATATTGTTTAATCCAACATTATCGTTCAAACGCTTGGCTACTTTTACAGAACGATCATAAGCTTCATCTACAACTAAACGCCTATCCACAACAAAATAAATGCGTCGTGGCGCTCTTCGTTCACTTCCAACTTTTGTCGATTCAAGAATTAAATGAAATAAGGCGACATCTAATGCTGCGGTTTTACCGGAAGATGTGGGTAAAGTTAAGCTGCTAGGCCATACAGATTGTTCGCATAAATGATTTACTAACCGAGTTTGCCAAGGAAATGGCGAGTAATCATGCAAAGCCTGAAAAAATGCATCGAAGTCGCTACTGTGCATGATTTTTCTCCAAGCGTAAATCAGGACGGCAAACACCCAAACCAAGATAACGTCCTGCTCCAAGTATGATTGACCCTTGCACAGCCTCTTCAAAGCTAAGCGTAATATGTGCAAGCATTTTGCCTTTTAAGTAAGCTGTTTTTTGGAAATCAGGGCTGTTTTTGTACTCTTTTGCTAGTGGTGCTCCACTAAATAGACTACCGGGTACAATTTTTACTTGAGTTGGCTGTGGAAGACCTATGTCTTGACAGGACTGACCGATAATTGCCAAGGCATCTTTGCCTGGTTTATTTTTAGGAAAATGTCCAAAAACTACCGGTGTTACTGTCGCCCAGTGTTTATGAGTTTTTGTGTAAGTTCCCGGTCTCAATGCTTTCGTTGCCGCAGTAAGTGACTCAGCATCCATTAAACTAACTTGCCATTCACCTAGAAAACCTAATGTTAACCGCTCTAATTTCCTTAAACCCTTTTCCAACTGTTTAATTTCACTGTTATCAGCATTTTCCGGAAATAACACGGCAAATCCCATAATATGACCATCGGCATGGCGATGTCCGACATCTGCCAAAGGTATAATCGCCATGTGAGGTTGACTGGATGGTTCACCGCTCAATAAATGACCACTAATTCTTTCCGGCAATGGATCGGGGCATAGATCTAATAATGCTTTGCGCAGTAAAGAACACAACCCCAATGCTGATCCCAAAGGCAAACGGCAACCCTGAACTTTACGAATAACATAAATACGCTGGTAAACTGAATGAGCAGGTGTTGGTTTAATTTTTCCAATTACACTATATTCGCTAAGCCGACCAAGGCGCGGTTGTAAGCTTGAGTTTTTACTGCGCAGTTCATAAAAGCTTTCCAAATATTCCAATCTTCCCCGTCCTGTGGTTCTTAATAGGATTTTACCTTCTGGATCAGGCGTTAGGGTTGGTGCTTTATTTTCTGGAAGATCTCGACGTACCAATACTCGGACTGGTGACATTGAGTGACCTAAATATGTTATGTTTTCTGCTGCTTCTTGCAATGCAGCCACCATATTTTCATCATATTTTGCTTCACTCCAAATAAAGTAGACAGTTTTATCATTTGGCGAATATGCCGGAAAATATCTTTCCTGCCGATTTCTTCTTAAATTAACATTTGAAGAAATAAGTGAAAATTTCTTTTTTTGTTGTGATTGCTGGGCATTGCTATCATTTACCGGAACAAATACCTGATGAACATCACGGACTTTACTGCCATGCTCAGGAGGACTTGCATAAATACTAGGTTCAGGAAGGTTTTCTAGCCACTTTAAAGCACTTCTGACATTATCACTAAGTAGGCACTCTTTATATGCAGCGACAAATGCTGCATATAATCTTGATGGATGCGGAGGCCATTCAACTTTTCGCCTGTCTTCAAAACTAGTAGAAATTATTCTACCCATCAGATATTCAACTTCCACAGCCAACATAATTTACCCCTCAATTATTTCAGAGGTTTCTCGGCTTATTCGCACTAAATCTATAAGTGACTTCTGAGGCTGTAAGGTTATTTTTTCAATAGGCCAATTTAAACCAACAGCTTCGGCTTGTTTAACAGCATCTAAAAATATAGCATTAACACCTTCTATATCTAAAGTAAAAATCTTGGATTCACCAAAATTGTTTACCAACTCAAAAGTAAACCTGCCGTCTGGAATCAAGTCACATCGAGAGCGCAGGTTATATCCATCTTTTTCAGGTTGATGAACTATAGCAGCAAGACCCATCGCAGCTAAAACAGTCCTTGCTGAAACATCAACAGAATCTGAGCGCTGTTCATTTATTGGAAAATGAAGTCGTCTTAAAGCTGGCAAAGATAATACAGTGATTTGTTTTGCATAATCAATTGTAACTCCACCACCAAGAGTTTCATCTATTGGAGATCGATCATCTGGCTTTTTGCCAATAGTTGGTGGTATATTAGTATGATTTAACTCTGATGCGGTTCCTTTTGAGCTTTTTTTCTTCTTAAGCAATATTGGATTCCCTTTTGCATCAAGTTTTGATTCTTTAATATTAGCTGTCCATCCACCCTCATCAGTTTCATATATATCTAACGCTTTAGTCCCTAAAGGGCAGATACGAGAACTGGTTATTTTCCCTTCAACCGCATTTATTCCTATAATTTCAGAAACGATAACTCTTTGGAATTTATTACCTAAACCCCCAGATGAGCCTGTTGAATCCCAAATTCCGAATATTAGAGCATGTGGACAATATTTATACAAAGCCGTAGCATTTTGTTGATTAGCCGCACTATATGCTTTAGCAATATCTGTATCTGAAAATTTTACATCACCTAAAAGACTGTCACGAAATATTGCATCAGCTATTCGATGTGGTGCATCCAAAGTTGTAATTTCACCAATATCAAAGAAATTAGTGCCAAAATCAACCGATAATAAAGGAAAAATAAGCTGTTTGGTCAAGTACGCTTCCTTTAAAGCTTGCTCCATACGATTTGCTTGTGACTGTACCGAATCGAGTAATACCGTTCTAACCGTTACATTATCTTCTAATATTCGTGTTTCCCAAGCATAATGACCACCAGAATGACTAGGTGGAAAAACCTTGCTACCTGGTCCACCTGCTGGTTGCAGTTTGGCTATCAATCTAATTGCTGAATAACCAGATTTTACTGCAGTTGTCAAAGTTTCAATGTTGAGTTCAATTTTTTCATCTGTCATAATTTATTTCCTGTTATTGCTTTAATTTTCAAAAGCGCCAAATAATTTCTTTAATTATTGATTAATTTTCTCAATAACATTTATCTCCCAACCCTCTCCCAACCAACAACCTTGGATTTTGGCGTCGAAGCTTGCTGCCTGAGGTGTCGCCAGCATGGATGCTGGCGCCAAGCCTACAGGGAGGTATTCACGGCGTCCTCTGGCAGTAAGTTTCGAGGCCAAAAGCCGGGGAGGCTAGCACCCTGCCCAGCATCATTTTGGGAAGACCAATCTCTAACATACATATCCTTATATACCTGACCTGTATCAAAACATGCGACACACAAAAATAAATTTATAACTCCAAAGGTCTAAAACTTTGAAGGTTGAGTTTGATCTCGTTTACAACATCAAGAAAGTAAACAACATTAAGGGGCCGGGGCATCATGGATGCCCCGGAATTATTTAGACTTTATGCCTAAATAAAATAATTTTACTACGCTTCAAAGGGGCCTTATCTTTTCAATCTATTGAATCTATAAGGAAAAAAATCTATAGCCTATATAACTTTTGATATTGATTTGCCTAGTATTTACTTTCTAAACTTCACGGAAATCGAAATATCGCAAAACTCATCATCATTTTTTAACTTCTTAGACTGATTCAGATCAGAAATAAACTTGCTGACAAATTTTGACAAAGCTTGCTTGACTATCGGAAAAACATTGTTAACTGTCCAGCTTAAAAATTTCATATTTGGTCCTGTTCATTAATAAATCCAAATAAATGCTAGTATAAAATAATTTTACTACAAAGTTATTTTATAGATGCTACTCATAAACATAAATTTTCAACATCGCCAACACCTCTTCTCTTACCTTGTCCGCCAGAAACCCCGGCTCTACCACCTCCACTTCCGCCCCATGCTTTAAAATATCCATCAACAACTCTTCGTGCTTATTAAATGGAATGCTCAGCTGATAGCGGCCATCGTCCAGCCATATTCCCTGCTGCTGCGGATGCCAATGTTCATCCGCTACCCAGCGGGCGCGATGCGGGCTAAACTTGAGCACGGCGGTGTGCTTCGGGCTACCGCTAAAAATGCCGTACGAGGAGGCGTAATATTCTTTGAGTTGCTCGGCGGCAATCTGCTCCGCGTCTGCCGGCAGTGGCTTAACCGTAGCGATCCGGTCGGCGGCAAAACTGCGCAAGTCGTTGCGATCATGACACCAGGCGTCCAAATACCAATTATCGCGATAACGGACCAAGGTTTGCGGGGAAATTTCCCGGCGGCTATGTCCATTATCGCTGCGGGCGTGATAGTCGATTTGTAGGCGCTTACCGTTAAACAAGGCAGCGGCCAGTTGCAAAAACACCGTGTCGTTATAAGGGCGCTCGGCTTGGCTAAGGATTTTGATTTTAGTGAAATCCGGCTTAGCTGCACCGGGGTTGTGGCTTAAGAGCTTCTCTAAACGCCCTTGCAATTGCGCTATATCGCCTTGCAGCATGCCGGGGCTGATATTGCTGAGCAAATGCTGACAGGCCAGCAGCGCTTGCAACTCCTGGGCGTTAAACCACAAGCCAGGTAATTCGTATACTTGTTGGCTGTGATCGTAGCTATAGCCGTTTGCGGCGGCGTCATAAATAATTGGTGCAAACAAATAATCGCGCAGTTCGCCTATAATGCGTTCGCGCGTAGCGCGGGAACACTCCAGTTGCGCCTCTATGGCTTTGCCGGACAGCGGATTTTTATGATTGCGCAGCAGGTTATGCAGTTTAAAGATTTTGTCGAAGTGCTTCATTGACCGCTACTTCTCAGCAAAAAACAAGCCCCCGCCCTTATGGCTCTCCCGACCCAGCATCAGCGGACCGGCTACCGCCACCGCAAAGCTTAATCTGGCTTCGGCCTGAAAGCGGCCGCGCTTACCGGCTGTAATCGAGATAATTTCCACGCTAGGCTCAGGTAAACCACGCCTTTGGCACTCAAGCAGGACGTCTGTTTGCAATTTTTCCTGGGCATCCGTCATGGATTTTGGATAACGCGTCGGTTCATACAGCGTTGTGCTGCGCCAATGTTGGGATAAGGGTAACAAGCGCTCTGCGGCCACACTATCAAAGGATTTTATCAGTTGAAACACCCCTAACCTGCCGGCGCGGATGAATTCAAGTTGGGCAGTGATCTGCGCGAACGCCGCCGGCGCTTCCTGTTGCGCATGATGAGTGCGATCCGCTCGCCACGGTGCTACTAACAACAAATGATCTAACAAACCATCGCCGTCGCTATCATCCGCCGCTAAAAACACATGATCATGCTGGCCGGATCTGGCCGGCGCTCCATCCGCTTCATGTCCGGAAAACAAGCGACTGGGGGCGCCTTGATAATCGCGGGCGCATGCCAGCAGGGCGCGACGCACGGCAGTTAAAAACTGACTGCGCTCACTGACCTTAGGCCGATTTTTGGTGGAAATTTCCAACACCAACACATCTTCTTGCATGTCTTCTACCGGACGCATTAAACCCAATCCAAAATAACGGCCATTCCCCAAAAGTATCGGCCCGGCTATCGGCTGCTCGAAAGCTATTTCCAGATGAAATAAGCTCTTTCCGGGGAATCTACCGTAAGAAAATTCATCAGCGCTCAGACCTTGCAGGTCTAAAGGCTCGCGTTGTATTTTGCGAATTTCCGCTTTTGTATGCAGTCCGGCATGCCGCAGAGCCTGTTTAACTGCGTGGGCGAGCAATTGCTGAGTTATCACGCGTTCACTACCGCTGATTGGCTTAATTTGCCCAGACCGTTGGTCAATGACTAGGGCGGCAGGCGTTACAGTTCGCCATAACCGCATTTTTTTCTCGGATTCTATGCCATATTGACGCAACATTTTGCGGTCTGCACTTTTAACCAGGATGGGACCTGATGGCTGACCGGTTTTATCAATCTCAGCAGCCCGTTTCAAATCGAGCCCGGAAAATGCCCAGGCCATATCGTCGCAAGCTATCGGACAATCCGGGGGCGATTCAATTAAAATGCGGCGAATGGCTTGGTCGGTGGAGGTAGCGCCTGTGGAAGGCAGCGGGATAATGCGGATACGTAAGGCCTTATCGGCTTCTTTGGCGTTGTGGCCGAATATGCAGCGCTCTATATCCGCTTTTGGCCAGTGCGCAAGCAGGCGGTCAGCAGCTCGATCCCGAAGGGTTTCCACCAACTGAGCTATTTCTGTTATTGGCTTTGCGCTTAAAACCACGCTTGCAGAATTTTCGACAATATCAAATAGCAATTTATTGGTTGGACAATCGTAGCCCGATAGTTCGAATATGGGCTGCGACACTTGGTAAAATTCATCTTTTTTTAAGCGGCCAAGTTGGGCCTTATGCCGGGAAATCAACGAATTATAGGAGGTGTGCGCTTTGGGACAGGGCAAAGTTTGTTGCGCGCCTTTCGGCGTGGGACGATGGACTGAGCCGGCGTGATCTGCTATGAGTTGCTGAACTGCAGCGACATCCAGGCTTTCCGCAAAGGCAAACGCCATATCTATGCCACGCCCTAATTGGTAAAGTTGCTCAGAAATATTAATAATGGTGTCGGCATTGCTTGCGTCCACTCTGTCAAAAATCCAAATATACACAAAGGGATCATTTTCATTGAACAACCAGGGACGATAGAGCTTGGCATCGCGTTTTTTGGCGGCCTTGGCTAAATCACCACCATCTGCATCTGCGCCGTTTCTGGGTACATAATAGGTTGTGGTTTGCGATTGTTTGGCTTTAGGCGTGAGGATAATCGGCGGGGGTAAGCCTTCCAGCCAGCGGAAGGCGCTAATTTCTGCGATAGAAATATCACGTCCGAGATGTGCGGCGGCAACCAAGGCTTGAAATAACCGAAAGGGCGAAGGCGGCCAAACGCCACCACCGTGGTAACGGCCATCCAATAGCCGAACCGAAACCATCAGTGCGTTTTTCTGCATGTTTAAACCTCGGCATCCGTATCGGCGTCTTCTTTCTTTGCTAGTAAAGTTTTGGCTTTCTTAATGTCGAATACATACGATTTTTCCGGTTTAAAAATACCGAAGTCTTCTGCGGCCCGTTGCGCATAGGCGAAGATAGTTTTACGGTCTGCAGCGGAGGACAAGGCGTAAAACTGCGAGGATCCGCGGCGAGCAATAGCCTCCCAGCGCTCTTCTTCAGCATCGGCATACTTGAGTAGACAGCCTTCACGCAGATAGAACTCCATATCGGCGGTTGCCGCCACCAAGGCTAGGCCTAATAGATAACGTCTAAGTTTTTTAGTTGCCTCCGCATCGGCGCCGTGCAGCGAATAAATGGCTATCAGATTGATAGTGACTTGCCGGGTGATCGGTCCGTTTGCAATTATGCCGCCGAGAACGCGGGCATCATCGTTTGGCTGACCGTCCTTGTTGGTTTTAGTCAAATTCGTCTTGCGAAAGATAGACGGTACATCGTTGAAGCCTTTATCGGAAAGTTTGACGCCTTTTGGGGTGGCTTTTTTTAACTCATCTTTTTGCTGTTCGTCCAGGAGTTTCCAGATGCTGTTAAACTGCGCAGCGCCATGTAATACATCGATATCTTCGGCGCGAATACAAGCGCGAATTAAACGCGGCCGTTTGACTTGGGTGCCTCTGGAATCCCAAGCGCCAAATAACAGAGATGTAGGCGCTAGTTTGGCTAAGGGCGTAGCATCGTGTTTTCTGAGCATGGTTTTGAAGGCGCTGTCTATTTTTACCGCCAAATCAGATGAACGCACGACGGCGTCGCCGGCGCGATGCGCCAGGTCGAGCAGCGAAACCCGCCGCATAGCGCCGGTTTCATCCTTGCCCAATTCAAACTCAATTTGCGGTACCAGGCTTTTGCATTCCTCAGATTTAAACAAAGGCTCCAAGCGATTGGCTTGCGAGGCAACCGAGTCAATTTGCGCGACTTTGCTGCCATCAGACAGTACATCAATTGAATACCCAATATCCGCATAAGTTGGCGGGAAGACTATCCCGCCTTCACCGTCAATAGGCAGCAACTTTTGTTTAAGCATAAGCGCCACGGGGCCTTTGGTATTATCAGCCCAGGCGTTTATGGTATCGTGGGTTAAGGGTTGAATGCTGGTCATGAATTACTTTCCTCAATGGCATAACGAATAATTTTATTCTTGCCCGACATCTCGAGCTGAAATCGAAATTGGCGTTGACTAACGGCGGCAAAATGACCGCTAAAGGCAACTCTGGCTAAGTGGGGTGGTAAGAATGTGTCCCATACGGCGTAACGATAGGATCGATTCGAGGTTTTATCGGGCCTGGTATGCTCCAAACCCCAGGCGGCAAGAATTTCCAATAAGGGTGACGCCATGACTTTCTGCTGTAATTGCCCCTTTAAATCATTTAGCGAATAGCCGGTATCTATGGCCGTCCATGCGCCGCGCGGATCAAAATTAAAGCTGCCGCCCATACTGCATAAAGCGCCAAACGGGTCATTAATGAGTTTATTGCGCTGGCTTTCCCATAAACGTTGTATGGCTTGCAGCATATCGCCGATGATTTTTAAGGCGCTGCGATTACCGGCATAGAGTTTAAAACTGTCTCTACCGCTGCCGTCGGCCCAATGGCCGAATTGCGCGGAGACAGCGTATCTGCTGTCTTCCAGCCTTATAGGCAGCGATAATACATCCGGCTCGTAGGCCGGAAATGTATCAATAGCATGCAGACTGTCGCTAGCTAGTTTTGCAAAACTTACGTCTTGCGGCGCACAAGCAAAAGCTTTGGCATGCGCGAGAAAGGCGATGATATCCGCAATGGGTTGTGCGGAATTTTCCGCCTGCAAGAGGAAATGCGCCTCGCCGCCTTGCCAATCGAAACGCGCTTCGGCTGGACCTAGTAGGCAATCTACTGCTTCGATAAGTCCTAAACAAGCGATCACTTGGCCGGGGTTGGTCAGATCGACAGGAATTGCTGCTTCTGACATTAATTATTCTCCATTTGTCTGTGCGCATCCAGTTTTCTGGAGGCGCGTTGATCGGCAGAGCGGAATAGCGCCTCCCACCAAGCCAGCCCCCAAGGCCCCCAAAAACGTTGTAATCTGGCAAAGCGCATGGCAGTTTCCAAGGCTCTTTCCACTAAAGCTGAGGGTGGAGCATTGGGATCGATTGCAGCTATCACGGGACAGCCATAGCCATGATGGGAGGCTATGCAATGTAGAGCCAAGTCTTTTAACTCTGTTGGCAACCGGGTGATTGCCTCAATATAAGCGACATCGCCCAGGGAGCCGAATTCATGCCGATAGCCGTCCAACGATCTTAGGTTGCCGTTGCCTGTGGTTTTTGCATAAGGCCTACCTTGTTTGGGTGCATTCATGGCGCTCTGCCATAATTCCCGGTCTTTTCCCAGATCATGATGGCGTATCGCGGTACTCAACATCTGCACATAATCCTCAGGCAAACCTAGCACTAATGCCAATTCCTCAATTTCCTTGCCTGCCCAGTCATGATGCTCTACCAAAGATTGCGTAGCATAGGCAACTGCAGGGTCGCCATGACCTTGCGCATCTAAGCCCCGGTAAGCCTGAACTATCAAGCGCCAAGGATTTTCTTCTTCATCTACACTGTCTTGTAATAAGTAGCTATGTATAGTCCGCCAACCCTCGTAGCAGTTGTTATTTTTAATTTCGCTGAGCAAAATCCGATAGCCGATGGTTTCTTTTAGCTCGAAAGCAGGCCAATTGGCATCCAGGGTGATAGGCAAATTGTCGGTTTCGCTACTGAGCAGACCCTCAGCCAAGCCACCCAACAATCGGGTCACGACAATATGCTTGTCGTTTAACAAGCGTCTAAGCTCGTATTTTTCTATACTGCGCAAGCGTGCAAAGGTAAGACTATGCTCTGGCTTTTCAAATTTACCGGCGGAGTTAAGTATTAGTGCAGCCGGGCTTTCCGGATCAATTTGCACAACCGGATTTTTTGCGGATAACAAGGATTCCACCCGTTTCACGATAAAATCGACTATTTCAACTGTCGGCGCCTGCAAGGTTTCTATAAAATGAATCGGCGCTGCGGTAAAAAAGGCATTGACTTCATGCATAGCTGGCTCTTTTTCTGCTTTGCGCCAGGGTAAAAATTCACGCCAAACTATAATGGTTTCCGGTTCATCTTTGTCCCGCCAACCCCGCAACCAGGGTTCGACACCCGGCCTACCTGGGTGTTCTTCCAGAGAAGTCATAGACCAAGCGTCAACTACCGCCCGGCTTAGCTCGGGTTTAAGCGCTTCCTCCCCGCTGGATTTTTTGATGTTTTCAGCTAAAAAGCTATCCGCTGCAGCTTGCTCCTTAAGGTTTAACATGGCTTGCGGACTAGCGTCATATAGTCCTATTGGCGTTAAAGGCAGTTTTTTTAATACTTCCAAGCCAGCGTAAAATGGGGCGTTTAAAGCAATTAATGCCTGCAGCTTATCACTACTTAGCGTGTTCTTCGGCAGCTTAGGCGGCACATCAGTAACATATATTGTCGACCTGTGGTCTCCACGGCGATTGACTCGTCCAAAGCGTTGCATCATCCTTTCAAAAGCCACTAAATCACATATCATATGATCAGCATCCAGATCGATGCCGACTTCCCCGGCCGAAGTGGCGATGAGAAAGGCCGGTATTCCTGAATTTTGCTTTGCGCCTGCCAAAAACCCGGTTCTAGCTAACCATTCTGTCAATTCCAGACGTTCTCTAATTCTACGCCCACTGACTAACAGGTTGATAGAGATATTAGCGGTACGTTTGGTTTTCTTTGCGAGACTTTTAAGATTGTCGGCTATTTTTTTGGCGTGTTCCCGTCGATCACAAAAAATTAAAATCCGATTGTTTACACCGCGTAGTTCCCAGGCTTTATCTGTGATTAATTCGCTTAATTCATCGCCGGCTTCAGCTATCTCCATCGAAAGATACTTTTCGGCAACTAGGCGCTTATTAATTTCGAACTCTTGTTTTTCATTCTGGCTAAGTTGAAATGTCTGGCTGTTTGGGTTTTTTCCATTTGCTGAAAGCGGTAAAAACTTAAACGGCGGAATAAGTTTTCGTAGTTGGGCATTTTGCGTATGAAAATTTACATTACTGGAAAGCGTGCTTAGCAGAGCAGCGAACGCAGGGGACAAATGCGCTTCATCTAATATACACAGCGTGTCGACGCCTAAAAAACCTGCATGGTAGCGACGCATGCCGCGAGAGACGCCATAGCCTTCAAACAACAAGCGCGAGCCTATCATATCAATTGTACCGACTACAATGGCGGGCAAAACCGGGTCGCTCAGCCATTCCCGATTATCGACGAATTGGCCGTGTAAGGTTGAAATAGTCAATTTTGCTGCATTTAAGCCCAGCAGCTTATTTAATTCGGCGAGTTCTGCTTGGTTTTCCAGTGCATTACGTAAGTCTATAGCTGTTTGCGTGGCTTGATCAACCACAGCTCTTCGATCTACCACATAGATCAGCCGCCTTGGGAGCATAGGGTTAAACGCTCGCGCCAATAGCCAAATCAGCATGACGGAGGTTTTGCCTAATCCGGTGGGTATATCCAGCGAAGTGGGCAAATCTCCTGACAAAAAGTGCAAGAAAAGGCGATTTTGCCAGCGATAACTTTGAAAACCGGTTATGAGCCGAAACCAGCTCTCAAACAGTTTTTCTTCGCTAGTCAGGCTTTTGTTCATAGGTTTGCATATCTCCAAAATAGACTGGCTAAAAAATATTGATGTTTGTGTCTACAATGTCATTGCTATTTAGTAAACTTAGGTTAAGCCGTTCACCCTCGGCAATTGCTCCATGCATTGCTCTACCTCCTGCCTCCGTGCAGTCGTGAGCTTGTTGAACCATGAGCTGCTTAACCAATCACCCTTCGACAGGCTCAGGGCGAACGGTTAAGTCAACTTACCTGGAGTTTAATAATAGTTGCGAATGACGCCTAAACTAAGCTAAGCCCTAGCCTATTCATGAAAACAGCGATGGTTAGCAAATCAACTTAGTTTTATTATAGCAAAGCAGCTATCAATAGTGTAGATAAACTGATAATCGACTCTATTCAGAGGACTGGAGAGCAAGAAGACTTATAGAATGTCGGCGAATTTATTCGCCACTCAGGCGGGTAGAGGACAGATAGGACGTTAGGCCATAGCTGTTTTTGTCCCGGCTAAGGCTAAATATTAGCCGGAAACAGCAGCATTTTGCGAGACTGCCGCCGCCTATTTGCTGAGCGGCAGTTTTTTGGGTTAATTAATTAGTCGCCAATACCGCCAAGGCAGCCGCATAGTCGGGCTCATCGGCTATTTCTTTGACTAATTCAGAATAAATCACCTTATTGTTTGCGTCTATGACTAACACGGCGCGCGCGGTAAGCCCTGCCAGAATGCTATCCAATAATTGCACACCGTATTCATGGCCAAAGTTGGAACGGAAAGTAGAAAGCGCCTGCACATGCTTGATGCCTTCTATTTCACAAAACCGCGCTTGGGCAAAAGGTAAATCGGCAGAAATGACCAGTACCACAGTATCATGCAAGTGGGCGGCTTTTTCGTTAAATTTGCGGGTGGAAGTAGCGCAAGTCGGGGTATCCAGACTGGGAACAATATTCAACACCTTGCGTTTGCCGGCAAATTCGTCCAAACCGACATCCTGTAATTTGCGGTTGGTGAGTTTGAAATCCGGAGCGGTTGTACCGACAACCGGGAGTTCGCCTAGGGTATTGATGGGTTTGCCTTGAAAGGTGATGGTAGCCATTTTATCTCCTGATTTGAATTAATTTTATTTATTCATGCGTAGGAGCGGGCCATGCCCGCTCCTACTTTTTACGCTTGCTAAAGTCTACCAGGCGTTTGCGTTTTTTCACCTGCCGCTCGCTGAGTACATTTCTATGGCCTTGAAACGGATTTTCCGGCGACTTAAATACTAGCCGAACCGGAGTGCCTTTCAATTTCAGTTGTTCACGGAAATAATTCATCAGATAGCCTTTATAAGCGCCAGGCAGCGAGTCGGTCTGTGAGCCATGAATAACCACCACGGGTGGATTGCGTCCGCCCTGATGCGCATATTTTAGCTTAATGCGGCGACCACCCACTAAAGGCGGTTGATGCCCGGTCACAGCGTCGTTTAGAATCCGGGTCAGCAAAGGCGTGGACATATCGGTCATTGCCGTATCGTACAAGGTGTGCACTACATCAAACAATTTGCCGACGCCGCTGCCGTGCAAGGCTGAGATCGGGTGTTTTTCGGCGAAGGCGATAAACGGCAATTTAATGTCTATCTGTTTTTTTACGAAGTCGCGATGCTCGGCATCCAGTCCATCCCATTTATTTAAACCTATGATCAGCGCTCTACCCGCTTCCAAAATCAAACCGAGAATATGGGCGTCCTGATCGGTAACCCCCTCCTGAGCGTCGATCAGATAAATCACAACATTGGATTTTTCGATGGCTTGCAGGGATTTTATGATGCTGAATTTTTCCACCACCAATGAGACCTTGGCCCGGCGGCGCATACCAGCTGTGTCAATCAAGGTGAATTTTTGGCCGTTGCGTTCGAAAGGAATGTAGATACTGTCACGGGTGGTTCCGGCTTCATTGAATACCACTACCCGCTCTTCACCAAGCAGTCGGTTAACCAGCGTGGATTTGCCGACGTTCGGCCGCCCAACTATAGCGATGCCTATGCCGGATTCAATTTCCTGATAGTCTTCTATGCGCGGCACCAATTCATCGATACGCTCCAGCAAATATTGCACATTACGGCCATGCGCGGCGGCAATGGTCACTGGCTCGCCCATACCCAGTGCATAAAAATCGTTGCCGACAGTCTCACTGTTAATACCGTCAATTTTGTTAACCACCAACACGACCGGCTTGCCGAGTTTGCGTAAGGTATCGGCGATGGTTTCATCGGTGGCGTTGACGCCTTCACGCGCATCGACCAGAAAAAATATCACATCGGCTTCCTCTAAAGCGATTTCGACCTGCTTTCTGGAAAATTCGTCTATAGCTGCGCCATCCTCCGTGATGCCGCCGGTGTCTACCAACAGACAGTCGCGTTCTCCGCGTCTGATGCGGCCATATTGACGGTCGCGGGTTAAACCCGGATAGTCGGCTACCAAGGCTTCACGGCTGCGGGTTAGATAATTAAAGAGTGTGGATTTGCCGACATTAGGTCGGCCGACCAAGGCGATAACGGGTAGCATAAGGTACCTATAATAAAAAGCTGTCCCCTCTCCCACCGGGAGAGGGTTGGGGTGAGGGGTATAATCGACTGTGCTATTTGGCTTTTAAAGCCGCCAATGTTCCATCTTTGGCATAGACGTAAACAATACCATCGGCGACTACAGGTTTGTTTTGAATCGGTGACTTGCCGACTTTGATGCGGCTCAGCAACCTGCCGTCGTTGGTGGACATCCAATGCACATAACCTTGGTAATCTCCGGCTACCACATAATTATCATACACTACCGCAGTACTTAACTGCCGGTTATGCAGATCTTTTTGCTTCCAGAGCGAAGCGCCGTTGCGTTGATCCAATTGATAAACTTCGCTATGGCTATCGCTAATATAGAGGTAACGGTAATCAGCGCTGATGCCGGTATAAGATGAAACGTTTTCGTTTCGCCAGACCACTTCGCCGTCAGTCTCGGATACCGCCGAGGTGCCGCCCTGATAGCTGGAGATAAAAACCGTGGACCTGCTTTCAATCGGATCGACATCCAGGTCCACCAGCCTTTCGACTTCTGAGCGGCCGCTAGGCATAACAATGGTCGAGTCCCACAAGGCTTTGCCATCTGCTGGTTGTAGCCCAAACAGTTTGCCGTTAGCGCCGCCGACGATAACAATATCATCCAGTACCAACGGCGAGCCGGCGCCACGGATACTTAAGGCCGGCACGCTATGCTCCGCAGACCAGATAAAACCGCCATCTTCTTCTCTTAGTGCAATAATTTTACCATCGGTGGTTCTAACAAATACTTTGCCTTTAGCGATCACTGGTACTGCCAATACTTCACTGGAAACCGTAGTGCTCCATTTTTGCTGGCCGGTATCTATGTCGAAAGCCAACACTTCGCCATGACTAGTACCCATGATGATCAAATGCGCGCTTAAGCCCGGCCCTGCCGCTAATAGGTGTTCGGTTTCGGTTTCCCAAATCAGATCGCCGTTCACAGTTGAGCGGGCTTGCAGTTTGCCGTCATGGGAAGCGACGTAGATTCTGCCGGCGCGGACCGCCGGAATCAGCTTCAAAAACTTTTGATCTGAACCATTGCCGACCGATTCTTGCCAGATAAGTTCACTCTGAATTTCCGGCTGATAGTCTCCGTCCTCTTCTTCCGGTAATTTAGTGGGCGGATCGGCATTATCCTCATCGGCAAATAAATCGCCGATACCTGACATCATTTCGTTTACCGTATCCATACCCGCGCAGCCGCTCAGGAGCAACATACTGGTTAGTAACAGCCAAACCGATAACAGACACCGAATTTTATTAATTAACATGCTTTAGGCAAATACTGCTGGCTTTTTACTTAACGGGGTTTTCATTGAGGATCGGGGCCGCCAGATCATCCAGTTTAAACTGCACCAATGGCGTTGCCTGTCCGGTTCTTAACGCACTTTGATATGACATGCGGGCTTCGTCCAACCGGTCCAGCGCCACATAGATGTCGCCTTGCAATTCGTCGTAGTTGGCGGAAAAACCTTCAGTGGTAGCCGGATCGACTTCGGAAATCAGCTTCAATGCGGGCTCATAGTCTTTAGTAGCCAACAATAATTGAATCAAGCGCAAGCGACAGACGTGTTTCAGCACCGGACTGTCGATATTGTTCAATTCTTTTACCAGCAGGTTTTTGGCTGCCTCCATATCACCCTTCTCGACTTTGGCTTTCACCTCTTGCAACACTGCAAATTCAGCATAGGTAGTCGATCCGTGTTCCGCCACAATTTTTTCGGAGATTTTTTCCACCGAATCAAAGTTATTCTTGGCTTCACTGCCCAACGCTTCTTGGAATAATTGCGAAGCTTGGCTGCGAGCATCATGCTGATATTTCTGCCAAAAATTAATACCGGCAACCAATACAACCGCGCCGATAATACCGGTCAGCACGGAACTGCTATTGTCTTCCCACCATTTTTTCAATTGTTCGAGTTGTTCTTCTTCTGTATCGTAAATTGCCACGGCTACTCTCTTCTGGTTAGGCTTAATTAAAGGAATTTATCGGAATGCCTTTGTTGCAGCACCTGCAACAAATCGACATGGCTGAGCGTAAGTTGTTCTTGCTCAAGCCGCAAAGCTTTCAGCGCCGCTATACCGTGTTGTGCTTCATCGTCCCCAATGATAACAGCATATGCGGCACCGGATTTATCGGCTTTTTTAAATTGACTTTTAAAGCTGCCGCCGCCGCAGTTGATTTGCAACTTCAATCCCGGCATGCGGTCACGAATGGCTTCCGCCAACTGCATGCCGGCTTTTTCAGCCAAGTCACCAACGCGTATCATATACACATCGACGCTGGGTTCTACCGGCACGTTCTCTAACAACTCCAGCAAAGCCAAAATGCGTTCCATGCCCATCGCAAAACCAATGCCGTAATTGGGCTTGCCGCCCAACTGCTCAATAAGTCCGTCATAGCGCCCGCCGGCGCAGATAGTGCCTTGTGAACCTAATTCTTCAGTCACCCATTCGAAAACGGTTTTGCCGTAATAATCCAAACCACGCACCAAACGGGTATTGATTTGATAGGCAAGACCCAAATCGTCCAGCGTGGAGGTTAAACCCTGAAAATGTTGCAAACTATCCGCGCCCAGATGATCTAATAATAGCGGGGCTTGCTGGAGCATGGCTTGCATGTCGGGGTTTTTACTATCGAGTATTCGTAATGGATTAGTTTCCAAACGCCGTAAGCTATCTTCATCTAATAGGGAAAGATGTAGGCGGAAATAGCCGACCAGTTTCTCTCGATAAGCGGCGCGTTCTTCGCTAGTACCTAAGGAGTTAATTTGCAATTGCACTTTATCGCGGATGCCAAGTTGCTTCCATAAACGGTCTGACAGCAAAATGATTTCCGCATCGATATCCGGACCCGGCATGCCGTAAGCTTCGACACCGAATTGGTAAAACTGCCGATAACGGCCTTTTTGCGGTCTTTCGTGGCGGAACATCGGGCCATAATACCATAGCCGGTGACTCTGATTGTGCAGCAAGCCGTGTTCCAGACAAGCCCGCACGCAACCGGCGGTACCTTCCGGGCGTAAGCTAAGGAAATCGCCGTTCCTATCTTCGAAGGTGTACATTTCCTTTTCGACGATGTCAGTCACTTCACCTATCGAACGTTTGAACAAGTCGGTTTTTTCGACGATAGGTAAGCGGATTTCCTGGTAACCATAGGCGCTAAAAACTTGCCTGGCTTGGTTTTCCAGATACTGCCAGCAGGCTGATTGTTCGGGCAAGATGTCGTGCATGCCACGGATGGCTTGAATTGCTTGTGGTTGTTTTGCCATATGCTTTTTAGTTGCCAGTTTATTTACCGGTGACATTACGGATTTCCTGCGCTTCTTTAGAAGCCGGAAATAAGGTTAATAATTGTTCGCTATAACCATCCGCGGCAGCACTGTCACCGAGCGCTCTTTCGGTTTGAAAGGCATACCATAGGGATTCCGGGCTTTGCGCGGCAACGGCCAGATAGCGTTCCAAAAAGGCGCGAGCCGAAAGATATTGCCGGTTTTGATAACTGATTTTCTGCATTTCCAGCAAAGCCGGCGCATATTCCGGTTGCAAGGCCAAAGCCTTGCGGCAATACTCTTCACCATGCGCCAAATCGTTTTGCAATACGTAGCAATAACCTAGGTTGGTCAAGGCGAACCACTGGCGATTATTCATGGGCTGATCCAGCGCGTCCTGCAACATGGCTAAGGCTTGCGGATAATTGCCCCTTTCACACAAGAAACGGCCATAGTTAGATTTGATATTGAAGTTTCCGGGCGCTTTACTCACAGCGGCTTGATAGCTGTCTTCGGCTGCCGGATAATCTTTTATGCGCTCATAAAACGCCGCCAATGCACCGCGAATATCGGCATTGCCGGAGTCTAGACGCACAGCCAGCGTTAATTTTTCCTTAGCCACATCCAGAATATCCAGATCCAGATAGCGCATGCCCATTTGCATATATAACTTGGCTTTTTCGGCATTGCTCATAGAATCGCCGCTAAAGTTGGGCACCAAGCCGCAAGCGCCGACCAACAGCAGACAGAAAAGATAAAAAAATTTAATTGAACCTTTAAACGCCATGCACCCTTTCAGCCATTTGCAATTTTTGTTGTCTACGGCTTTTATCCTGGACTTGTCCCACTAACTGACCACACGCGGCATCAATATCTTCGCCACGGGTTTTGCGGATAGTCGCGACTATGCCGACAGCATTCAATATATCACGAAATTTCAAGATCGTTGCTGGGCTAGAACAGGTATAATGCGATTGCGGAAACGGATTGAACGGTATCAGATTTACTTTTGACGGCACGTTTTTCAATAATCTAACTAAGGCGTTAGCATCTTGCACGCTATCATTAATCCCGTCCAGCATCACATATTCAAAGGTAATATGTTTTCTAGGGCCGGTTTTTGCGTATTCCCTACAGGCCGCCATTAATTCGTTTAAAGGATACTTTTTGTTAATCGGCACTAATTGATTACGTAATTCATCATTTGGCGCATGCAAGGACACCGCCATGCTGACATCGCAGACAGCGCTGAGCCTGTGCATAGCCGGCACTACGCCTGAGGTACTGAGGGTAACCCGGCGTTTTGACAAGCCATAGGCGAAATCATCCATCATCAGGTTCATTGCCGCCACCACATTGTCAAAATTCAGCAGAGGTTCACCCATGCCCATGAGCACGACATTCGTGATTTTTCGTTCCGGACCAAGTTCGCGTTGCGCTAAATATAACTGACCGATAATTTCACTGACCGCCAAATTTCGGTTAAAGCCTTGTTGCGCGGTGGAACAAAAACTACAAGCCAGCGCGCAGCCAACTTGGGAAGAAATGCAGAGCGTAGCGCGTTTCTCTTCCGGTATATAAACGGTTTCCACCCGATTACCGCAGTGCATTTGCACTACCCATTTGCAGACACCGTCCGAGGCCATTTGCTCGACAGCCAGTACCGGCGCGGCAATGCGGCAATTATCCTTAAGATAACTGCGGAGTGCTTTGCTTAGGTTGGTCATTTCGCCGAATTCGGTTATACCTTCCTGGTATATCCATTTCATTATTTGCGTCGCTCGAAATGGCTTTTCTCCGAGTTCGGCAAAAAAGGCTTGCAGGCCTTTTCTGTCGAAATCTAGCAGATTAATAGCCGCCGGCTTAACGGGTGCGGGCGTGCAATTCATCAGCGGAGAAAAAGAATGCAATTTCTTCTTTAGCGGTTTCGGCGGCATCGGAGCCATGCACGGCGTTTTCGTCTATGCTATCGGCGAAATCAGCGCGGATAGTGCCCGGTGCAGCATCTTTAGGGTTAGTGGCGCCCATTAACTCGCGGTTTTTCAATACCGCGTTTTCGCCTTCCAATACTTGAGCGACAATCGGACCGGAAATCATGAACTTGACCAAGTCATTGAAAAAAGGCCGTTCTTTATGCACAGCGTAAAAGCCTTCCGCTTGTTCTTGAGACAAATGCAACATTTTTGACGCCACAATACGCAGACCGTTTTTTTCAAAACGGCTGACAATTTCTCCAATCACGTTTTTAGCGACTGCATCCGGCTTGATGATTGAGAAAGTACGTTCGATTGCCATGTTTTACTCCAAGGTAAGATTTAAGTGAAAGAAAAAGTAAATTAATAAGTAGCTGTATGGCGGGTTAGCTACGCACTATACCCTTGCCGTAAGCCTATAAAATTAATTGCGTAGCGTAACCCGCCAAGGCTTCTAAAATCAAAGGCGGGTTACGACGCGCGGAAAGCCTATATTAAATTATGTATTATTGACTTGCGCGTCTAACCTGCCCTACGGCTGTGAACCAATTCAAATGTGTTCAATAGTTAAATATTCAATCTGTTTATATCGACAATTTTTCAACCGGACGATCACCGCCGTAAATCCAGTTCACCAGCATCCGAGTGCCGGTAATCGCGGTAAACATTGAGGTCAAAATACCCAGCATCAAGACCACGGCGAAACCTTTAACCGGACCGGTACCGAAGCCAAACAATAATACAGCGACCAAAAAAGTGGTGCTGTTGGAGTCGAGAATCGTACCAAAAGCTTTTTCGTAACCGATATAAATACTGGACTGCGCACTGTGACCATTACGCAGTTCTTCGCGTATCCGCTCGTTGATCAGCACGTTGGCATCCACCGCCATACCCAGTGTCAACACAATACCCGCCATACCCGGTAAAGTCAGCGTCGCTTGCAATAGCGACAAAACCGCCGTCAGCACGACTAAGTTAAATAACAGCGCAAAATTAGCAATTAAGCCGAACCCGCGGTAATAAACCACCATAAAGGCCACCACCAGGAAGAAGCCCACAGTGATCGAGGTAATGCCCTTATCGATATTTTCTTGACCCAAGCTAGGACCGACAGTGCGTTCTTCGACAATTTCCACCGGAGCGGCTAAAGCGCCTGCTCTTAATAACAAGGCCAAAGTGCGGGCTTCTTGCGTGGTATCCAGACCTGTGGTTTGGAAACGTTTACTGAAGGAATCGCGAATAGTGGCGACACTGATGACTTTTTCGACTTTTTCTTTATGTTGAACTTTTTCGCCGTTTACGACTTTGGTTTCGGATTTGTATTCGATAAACACCACCGCCATCGGTTTACCGATATTTTCCTGGGTAAATTTACCCATTTTCTTGGCGCCGGCGCTATCCAAAGTGATAAATACCGCCGCCGAGCCGTTTTGATCCAAACCTGAAGAGGCATCGGTAATTTGATCGCCGGTAACTATCACCGCGCGTTTCAACAATACCGGCCGACCGTTTTTATCGGGATAAATGCGGCTGCCAACCGGCACATGGCCTTCCACAGCGGCTTGTACATCATGCTCTACATCCACTAGCCGGTATTCCAGGGTGGCGGTAGTACCCAAAAGTTCTTTGGCGTGGGCAGTATCCTGAACCCCCGGCAATTGCACGACGATACGGCTATCGCCTTGTTGTTGGATAATGGGTTCAGCTACCCCCAACTCATTAATTCGATTCCGTAAAGTGGTTATATTTTGTGCCAGCGCATTTTTCTTGATTTCCTTGATATAGCGCTCCGGAATGTTGACAGTTAATTCATTTTCGCCGGTTTCTTTGATGTCCAAATTACGAAAATCTTTGTTCAAGATTTCCACGGCGGCAATTTTGGCTTCCTCATTTGCCAGGCTGATTTTGATGCCGTCGGCTTCCTTAGCCACTGACTGATAACGCACTTTTGCATCTCTAAATGCGGTGCGGATATCGTTGTTATAGCGCTCTTCCGCTTGTTTTAAAGCAGTATCCATATCCACTTCCAACAAAAAATGCACTCCACCGCGCAAATCCAAACCCAAGTACATAGGTTTGGCGCTCAATGCATTTAACCAAGGCGGCGTAGCCGAAGCCAGGTTTAAAGCGACGGTCGCTTTTCCGGAAAGTTTATCACGCAGCAAATCAGCAGCTTTTAATTGCTCATCGGTGTTATTGAATCGCGCCAGGATTCTACCGTCTTTGAATTCAAAACTTTTCAGGGCAAATCCGGCATTATTGATGCTAGCGGCAACTTCGTCGGCTTGCGCTTGCTCTAACGGTGTCGGTGTGGACGAGGAAATCTGTACAGCCGGGTCGTTACCGTATAAATTGGGAATCGAGTAAATAATACCGAACACAAACAGGACAATGACTAAGACGTTTTTCCAAACAGGGAAATGATTTTGCATGGCTATTCCATTAAAAACTTTGACGGCCGAACTACTTAAGTTGCAGTTTGACCGTGTATTACACTAACGTAAGTTGCGAAGATCAAATTTTAGGTTTTTTGATAATACTTAAGGACTTATAAGTGCCTTTAGGCACCATGCTGGAAATGGCGTGCCGCTGGACTTGAATAAAATTATTCTCGTACACTTCCAGCTTCACGAAGTTTTCATCCAGGTCAAATACTTTACCCAGGATGCCCCCGCTGGTCACCACTTCATCGCCTTTTTTCAGCGCGGTGAGCATTTGTTTTTGTTCCTTGGTGCGTTTCGCTTGCGGCCGGATGAATAAAAAGTAAAAAAACACCAGGATGCCAAGTGGAAACAGCATGCCTTCGAAACCGATCTGTTGGGTTGCAGGCGTAGCTTGCGCCAGGGCGTCAGAGACAAAAAAACTCATTGTAATCCTCTATTTATTATTGTCGTATTGTATTTTAAATTCGGAATCAAACCGAAAAATCGCTGTATTATGCCACACAATAAGCTTAAACATGACTTCCCTCTTTGAAAAAGGGATCGCTTACACACTACTATGACCCAACATTTCACCAAGCTTCACTGCTTTCCCGGAAATTAACTCCGCATTCCAATGCACTTTGTCCCGGCCGAACAGCACGATAATAGTGGAGCCCATATTAAAACGCCCCATCTCGGCGCCTTTTTCCAGCGTAATTTCACCTGCTTGATAGCGCCACAATCGGGTTTCGGTGCTGGTCGGCGGCGTCGCCACCCCATGCCAGACGGTTTCGATACTGGAAACAAAAATAGCACCCACCAAAATCAGCGCCATCGGTCCGACCTCGGTTTCAAAAATACAGGCGACGCGCTCATTTCGGGCGAACAAATTTGGCACATTATTCACTGTCACGGTGTTTACGCTGAATAATTTTCCGGGAATATGCACCATTTCCTGCAATTCTCCGGATAGCGGCATATGTAAGCGATGGTAATCTTTGGGTGATAAATAAATGGTAGCAAAAGCGCCGTTGATAAACGGTTTGGCGCGTTCAGCATCACCGCCCAACAATTCAAGCACGGTAAAACTATGCCCTTTCGCTTGAAAAATTCGGCCTTCGTCAATCACACCCGCCTGACTAATCACACCGTCGGCCGGAGAAGCGACCGCATCGGCTGCGGCCGCAAGCGGGCGTATGCCGGATTTAAGTTCACGGGTAAAAAAATGATTGAAACTAGTATAGGCAGTAGGGTCGGGTTGCTTAGCCTCTTGCATATTGACGCCGTAGACACGCACAATAGCCTGGATAAACAGATTTTTCCACAAACGGTTTTCGCAATGGGTCAGCTTGGAAAGCCATTTCGACAGTAGGTGTTGCGGCAATAGATATTGCGGTAAAACGGCAAAAATTTTTTTAAGCTTCATGGTGAGAATCGAGGGTTTTTCCGTTCAGGAAGTAAGCAAAGGCAATCACTTCCGCGACGGCAAGATAAAGTTGTTCAGGAATTTCATCGCCTAACGGAATATGCGCCAGCACCTTAGCCAGCTCCGGTGCGTTTTGCAATGGAATGCCGTGCTTTTCAGCAATCGCCAGAATCTCTTGCGCGGTAAAGCCTTCGCCTTTAGCAGTGACTTTTGGGGCATGCTTGCCGTCATATCTTAGCGCAACGGCAATATCACTGGTGTAGTAGGTTTTACCGCTCACACCAAATTAAGGGAGATTGATTAATAAAGGGGGCTGCCAATCCGGATTGCGGTGTTCGGCAATCACTGTCGTGAAAATGCCGCCACGCACATTGAATTCCGCGCGTAAGCGCATAAAATTGGGGGCAATTGCGGCAACGATATGGTCTAAGATTTCATTGGTGACTGCCTCATGAAAAGCGCCGCGTTCGCGAAACGTCCACATATACAGTTTTAAGGATTTTAATTCCAAGCACAGCGCCGCTGGTACGTATTCCAACGTCAACTTGGCAAAATCCGGCTGCCCGGTCATTGGGCACAGACAGGTGAATTCAGGAATATCGATGCGGATCGTAAAATCACGCGCTGGTCTGGGGTTTTCAAACGTGGTAAGTTCTGTACTCGGTTGGCTGCTCATCTGTGTTCTATAAAATCTGATCTTGCTAAGAACTTATTTTACCAGCTTAACTCTGATAAAACATAGCTGCAACAAGATCAGATCTTTTTCACAGACGCCCAACAAGTAAACATGCAATCCCCACCCATGAGGAATTGCTGATTGCAATCCCCAATTTTAAGAGTCCTGCGAGAGGCAAGTTTTAAGAAATACGTTGCATGCCGGATCAATTGTTTCTCACTCCTTCCTGTTCAAAGTTCAAATTACTGGCTAAACAGGCCGTGCCAAAGAATGCTGTGGAAAGCACAAAAGCCCCTGACATAAAGCTGAGCATGCCGGTGAAAAATAACAAACCTGTGGTGATATCCCGATAAAAGTGTTTTGAGTTTTGCATGATCTTTTCCTCTGTGAATGAAGTATTTCATAAACCGCGAAATAATTATTGTCCAAGAAGAAAAATGCATCTGGTACTAGGTCGCATAAATCGCTGCTTGTGCGACAAATTCCGCCTTTGTTTTAGGTTTTTGTGAACCATGCCCCTATTGCGCAATGATCAAGGTTGAAAATGTAAGGCATTGACAACATTGCCGGGAAAAAACGCCGCCACTTCCCCAACTTGCCAAGCGGCTTGCTGATCGCGGTAATGCCTGGAAAACGGCTGCCCGGATTGCCCGCCAGGCATTTCCAGAATACCGTCTTCCGGGTGCGCCGGCGCTAGCACCAAACGCTCGCTGGCGCCATGCGCGTTTGAAACCACCTTGACACAAAAGCCCGCGCAACCATCACTGGCGAAGTCATTGATATTTAAAAAATGCTCCAGCATCGGTAAAGCCTTGCTGAGCGGATGCGCCAAGGAAATCTGGTTTACCGTACCCCAAGCCAATTCCACCAATTGTATTTTTGGATATTGCTGCGATAAATCTTTAGCGGCTGTTTCCAAGGTATGCAAGATAAATTTATCCCAGTCATCCTGATATTCTGTGGCAATAACGCCTTTGGGCCGCTGGTTTAACAATGCCCGCAACGGGGTTTCCATTTCCCGCCAGGCATAATTAAAATTGGGATCGAATTTTTTGCACTGCGCGACCACGTTAGCAAAGACCCCCTCTGCTAACTTTGTGCGAAATGCGATTAATAGCGCAATGCCTTTACTATCGGCCTGCATAAATCCATCCCAGGCTCGCAACGTTTCTGCAAGCATTAGCTGTTCGCTGCTAGGGCTTTGTCTAGTCGTTAAAGTCTTAAGCGCCATGTCTCTATAAAACTCAAACATTTCGCTACGCGTATCCAGCTGAATTTTCAGCATATCCTGTTCGGAGAGCGTTTGTTTTTTCCGTATCAGTTCCGCGATTCGATAGGCTCGATAGCCTAGCGCCCAGTTATAGCCTAGGTTGTACGGATAGTCGCTACCTAAAGTGCGATTATTGGCCGTGGCAATAAAGCCTTCCGGCGGATCAAACAAGCTTGGCATGTCTGCTGCCGGAATAAAGCCATCCCAAGTTACAGTTGCATCCGCCCAGGAGTGGCTAACAGCGCCGTCGAAGCCTTTACGTTTCGGAAAGCGCCCCATATAAGTCCAGCCTATATGGCCTTGAGTGTCTGCAAAAACCACGTTTTGCGGTGGACTGCCAATCTGCGGCATCAGTTGCATGGCTGCTTGCGTAGACATGACGCTATCCATATCGAGTAAACCCAGATCAACCGCCGGCGTTTCCAGCGCTGTCCATTTAATCGCTACCGGTTT
Organism: uncultured Pseudomonadota bacterium; assembly: GCA_963705975.1. GTDB lineage: Bacteria > Pseudomonadota > Gammaproteobacteria > Methylococcales > Methylomonadaceae > Methylomonas. Next base: position 11,123 of record CAVPMI010000043.1, on the reverse strand, counting down.
CCCTAATAACAGCTGAGAAGACACCGGCCCCCACAGCGTGGCGCGTAGCAGGATAGGAATAGTTGCGCCGCCTCTGACTTTGATCTGTTCCGGGTGCGTACTGAAGCTGCGCCAACCCTCTGGAGTAAGGTATTCTTGATCATTATCCGGATTAATCTCCAGACTGATTAAATCCAGCAAATCCGCGGTAGCATTGGTAAAACCCCAAGCAACATGACTATTGCTGCCGACTATCGGCAAAGGCAGGCCAGGCAACGTGACGCCATTAAATCCATGATCCGCATAACTATACTGAGCCCGATACCAAATGTTTGGCGCATTAAATTTTAAATGCATATCATTAGCGATCATCGCCCGGCCATCGGCGGTTCTTTGGCCGGCAATCACCCAGTTGTTCGAACCGGAAATCGTGCTTTCGACATCCACCCCCCCTTGAGCCAACGCAATGGTTTGCGGCTCAAGCGCATCCAAGGCAGCTTCTGGCACAGCCCGCGCCGGACGGCGCGAGTCCGCACCGCCAAGCAAAACCGTGGCGTAAGCATCCGTATCCGGCGTCATAAACTTTACCAAATCTGCCGGCAAGGCTTTTTCCATGACGCTTAACATTCGCTCATCGTGCTCTTGGCCATTGAGGGTTTGAAACATGCCGAGCGCGACTAGGATGCTGTCTACTTCCCGCCAGGCTTCCGGCTGGAAATTGAGGACAATAAATTCCGGCGGTAAAATTTTGGCTTGCGCCAGAAAAGCATTGATACCCGCCGTGTAAGCCTCCAAAACCGATTTCTGCTGCGCCGGCAAAGCCGAAACGACCTTTTGGGCAGTCAATTCCAACTGGTAATCGCGTTGAGTTTTATCGATGGCAACCGCTTTTTCGCCAAAAATCTCCGCCAGACGTCCGGCGCTCTTACGACGCATCAACTCCATTTGAAATAATCGATCGCGAGCATGTAAAAACCCTAAGGCCCGAAATACATCTTCTCGGCTGGTAGCCTCGATACTTGGCACGCCTAAGGCATCGGCATTAACCGTTACGCTAGCCGATAAACCGGGTAAGTGCAGATTGCCGTTTTCAACCGGCAGCGAAGCGGCAAGCAGATAATAAAGCGCTGCCGCCAAAAAAAACGCTAAGCCAGTCAATAAGGCGAAACCAATTTTCAATTTTTTGGCGAACAGCATGGCGTTCCAAATATAATTTGACTCATTGAATTGTATAGCAACTGCACAGATTAGCGGAAAAACTTTAGCTGCTTAGCCGGATATTTCTGACAGGCCGGAAGAGTTCCCCATTGCCGGCAATACGTATGGCATGCATCGCATACCTTTCCAAAACTCTGCTCAGTTTAGGCTTAAAGAGGTACGCGAAGCATACTCTACAGTGTTTTAGAATAAATGAAGTATCTCGCTAATTAATCAAGATACTTTTAATAAGCTGTTTTATGCCGCTGTTTACGCGTTTAAGCCTAAATTATCAAATCATAATACAAATATCTTACGACAGCGAGATAAATAAGGATATTATTGTTTCATAATTTGAAACAAGTCATCTATAAATTACCTTATTGTAAAATAAAATTAGCAAGCCTATAGTTAAACCGTACCCGCATAGCAAGCTAACAAACTAAAGGTGGAAAAAATGCCAAAACCAACTAATCTGTATAAAGACATGTTTATCAGCTTAATGGCTATCGCCGCAGTGATTAGTTTCATGTCGGGTGAACTGGTGATTACTTCAACACTGATCTATTTAGCTTCCTTATTAAGCCTTGTTGATTTTAGAACACCTGTTCGGACCTAGTTTATTGCTATACCTTCCTGTTGCTCTGCTCACTCTATAGCCTCCACCTTGCTCAGGTTGGAGGCTTTTTTTGCTAGCATCGCAGACCAACGATTAAAGTAATTTGAACTTTTAGCAAAAAATTTGCTATAAAGTTTTTATTTTTCTCCGCTCAGAATGTTTGTTGATATTTGCCCGTTCCACATAAAAAAAAATTATTGTTGGATTTTTTTTATTCTCTTAATCCAAGCAGTTAAGGTTCATGCCCAGCAATTAAGCTTAGACAATGAGGGCCTGGAAATTCCTGAGCCGGAATCCAGTTTATGGCTTTGGGTAGATACCAAACATAAAAAAGTATACGTCATGGAAGACGGCACACCGGTCAAAGAATTTGTTGACGTTGCCTTTGGGCGCGGCGGGGTGGGCGAGAAACGTAAACGCGGCGATAATATTACGCCTCAAGGCGTTTACACCATCGGCTGGATCAACGACAAAAGTTCATTTCGCAGTTTTTTTGGCCTGACTTATCCCTCTATACAAGACGCTGAAAACGGCTTAAAACAGCAACTCATTAACGAGTATGAATTTCAGGCCATTGTTAAAGCCCATCTGGAAAAAAAAATCCCGCCGCAACATACGGCTTTAGGTGGTTCAGTTGGCATTCATGGGCTAGGCTCACCGTTGCACAGACACTTAAAACATAGTTTTATTAATTGGACGGAAGGTTGTATAGCGTTAACCAATCAACAAATCGACGAATTAGCGGTCTATATAAAACCAGGGATGTTTGTGGTGATAGATTAAGCAGGTTGCGCCGGATTTTTGCAACGCCTATTGCCCAAAAGCTTGTCAAGCAAGCTTAGTTCCTTTAGGCTTAATAGTTTTTGGAGTTGTGGCGATGGGTTTTAAGAAAATTCTCTGTCTTTTACTATTATCATGCTCGCTATCGGTCAGCGCCGGGGAAAGCATGGATGCCGGCACCAATATTTTAGATATTGTTTTTTATCGGCCTGTAGGCTTTGTAGCTACGATCGTAGGCACCGGTTTTTTTGTCGGCATAGCGCCTTTAACGGCCTTCGCCAGCATTTCTCCGCCGCATGACGCCGTTTATCGGGCAGCCGGCATCTTGGTGGTCGCTCCGGCAAAATTCACCTTTGACCGGCCCTTAGGCGTATTTAAGCCTGATCCGGATGGCGAATATCGTCGATAACAGGTCTATTTTTCAAAATAGCGCAGCAAAAAATCGATAAATGCAGTGAGTTTGGCTGGATAATATCGCCGTTGCAGATAGGTGGCGTAAATCGCTAATTCCGGTCCGGGGAAATCAGACAAAATTTCCACCAGTTCGCCATTTTGCAAATATGGCGCTGCGGATAAGGTCGGCACCCGGACGATACCTAAGCCGGCACTGGCTGCTTGGCATAACACCCGGCCATTATTGGAAGACAGCAACCAATCCGTTTTGATTTTCTTTACCACACCGCCGACATTAAACAGCCAGTATTCGCCGTGCGGGGTATCCAGATAATGTAAACATGCATGCGAAGTTAAGTCTTCCAGGACTTGCGGACAGCCTTTTTCGGCTAAATAGGCCGGCGAGGCGTAGGTGCATAAGCTGGTTTGGGCCATTTTTCGCGCTACCACGCCGGGGTCCAAGGTATCAGTGACCAGCAAAGAAATATCAAAGCTGCCGCTACGCAGATTAGGCGGTTTGTTGTCCAGCGTCATCAATACCTTCACCTCGGTATATTCGCGCAGAAATTTTTCGATAGCCGGCGCCATATACATTCCGCCAAAATCGATAGGCGCACTGATTTTGATGTGGCCTTTTACGCGTTCGCTCATCTGCGCGGTAGCCGCCTCCAACTCGGACAAATCTTCCAAAAGTTGCCGGCTGCGATTGTAGTAGGCCTCGCCGGCGGCGCTGAGGCTCATACTGCGAGTGGTGCGATGCAATAACACCACGCCTAACGAGGCTTCCAGTTGCGCCATATATTTACTAACCATCATGGTTGAACATTTCAGCTCTTTTGCTACTGCGGAAAAAGTTCCCAGTTCGACTATCCGGCAAAACACCTGCATATTGTTGAATTTATCCATGTCCTCTCCCACTATAAACTGACAGTTTACATTTTATAAACTATTCCAGCTCTTTAAACCAGCAGCTGATAAAGATACAATGCAATGAGGAGATAGTATTTATCGTCTGGTTTTCAGAAATGAGCCAGACGTTTTTTCAACACTGATAGGTTTTTTATGAGCAAAATACACAACGAAGTACTTTTGGCCAATCGCGATTATGTCTCCGCCTTCACCAAAGGCGATCTGGCGATGCCCCCTGCCCGGCAATTTGCGATTCTTACCTGTATGGACGCTCGGCTTGATCCAGCTAAATACGCTGGTTTATCCGAAGGCGATGCGCATGTGATCCGCAATGCCGGCGGACGCGCCAGCGACGACGCCATCCGTTCGCTGGTGATTTCTTACAAACTGCTCGGCACCAAAGAATGGTTTGTCATTCACCATACCGACTGCGGCATGGAAACGTTTACCGACGATATCATGCGCGATCTGTTGGCCAGCAGCCTGGAAACCGCCAGCATCGACGCGTCCGGCTGGCATGACACCGGCGCCGGCCCAGGCTCTGCCGAAGCTAAATATATCGATTGGCTAACCATCAAAAATCAAGCAGACAGCGTGCTGGAAGACGTAACCCGCATCAAGTCGCATCCATTGGTGCCTAGCGAGATTCCGGTTTACGGCTATATCTATGATGTTAAATCCGGTCAATTATTAGAAGTACCAGCGGCTACTGAGGCTGGAAAAGCTCGCTAACAATACTAAAAAAACACTGGCAGACAAGATCTATTAATTGGTAGGGGCGAGTGTTTCGCCCCTATTTGTTATTCTAAATCTTCCTCTCTCCAATACCCCTTGAGTTTTTCTGATGTAATTTAAGTTACCGCTAACTATCGATTTTGGAATCGGCAAGGGGTTTCAGTGGAGTCGGTATTGACTTAGACGATTTTGGAAACAATTTTTGAGCAGGGTACAACGCATTTCAAAACTCATACAACATCCGAAAATCCACCCGCTGCTCCCCCACACCGACATTGCTTTGCCGATAAAACGGATAACTCCAGTCCAGTTCGCCGAGTAGGTGTTTAAACCACAACGTGCGTAAGCCTACGCCGCTGGACGCCAAGTGCGATGTCGCAGGCGTCGGGGCTATCTGCGCCATAGTCCAGAGATTCGCCCAATCGAAAAAGGTCAACAGTCTTAAGTTCTGCACAATTTCCCAGTCATCCGGGGCCAGTCTTGGCGTGTAAAGTTCGACGGACAGGTTGACGCCTTGATCCCCCAAGACTTGGGTTTGATGATAGCCGCGTACACTCAACGGTCCACCGGCCATAAACTGTTCGTTAGGAATCAAGGGCGTGGCGCTGGCCTGACCTTGGGCACGGGTTAAGATGCGAAAATCCCAGGGCAGGAAGTGCTGATGGCGAAGATCTGCCGTCAAATACATAAAGTCGGCGGTCGCGCCGGCGCGTTTAAGTTGAAATTGTGCCGGATCTGCACCCACGCCGCTGAGGGCAAAATGTGTCGCCAGATTCAGGCTAGTGGTGGACGCTGCATCGCGCCAGGCGCCATCGTAACCGGCCATGAAAGAGGCGTATTGAATAGCGACGGTTTGCTGGCCGCCAAGCGATAAGGTCTGATCAAAATTCTTATAATCAAAACCACCGGTCAGGTTTTGGATCACGCCTTCAGTAGTGGTTAAAGGCTTTACCAGACGCAGACCATAAATAGACCCTGCGCCAATGACTGACGAGTCGCCGACGCTGGTGCCAAGACTGCTCCCCAATTGAGTATTGGAATTGATGCTGATAGCGTACAGCGCTAAGCGGGTGTCATACCAACCGGTAGGCATGACGTAGGTACCCGACCACATACTCACTTGTGAGCTGTCTTGTGGCGACACTTGATATTGCAGCGCGAGGCTATGGAATTTCTGCCACAGATTATCGTAGCGCAAGGAACCGATTAAGCGGCTATACGAGGTATTGCTGGAATTCCGGCTATTCATTTCCACGCTGCCGTGCAAGGGTAGTTCATCCTTGATCTTGAGTTCCACTTCCATTTTGCCGGGGGTGGTTGTGGCGCGAAACACCGGCGTCACCGTCCTATCTTGCGATTGTTGCGCCAAGCCGGTCATTTGTTGCTGCACGGTCGGCATGTGCGGCACTTCACCCTCGGCCAGCGCCGGCACGCTGTCGCGGATAGCGCCTAAGGCATGATATTTCGATCCGGTAATATGCAAGGTATCGATCCGGCCTTCCAACACTTCCAAGCGCACCCTGCCCTCATTGACCTCCTGCTCCGGAATAGCTACCACCACTGTCGGGAATCCGGCTTGGCGATAAGCGTCTTCCAGGGCGGCGCGGGCCTGTTCTACATCATCCACGTTTTTATCCGGCCCCAAAAACGGATAAACCGCTTTCTCCAGCGCCTCATCGTCCAGCACGGTGTTACCATCTATCTGGAAGTCGAACAGATCAAAAGACGGCTTTTCCAGCGCCGCCTCTTTAGCCGCCGGTACCTTAGCCTCGCCCTGCTCTGCCGTTGCGCAAAATGTATGAGCGGCTAAGATGCCGCATACTAAACCAGCCCTAAATCTCATGGCGCCGGCGCCGGATATTCTGTGGCCTTATCAGCCTCCGCAGCCGCTTTTTCCTGGTTTTCGGCATGCGGATCGCTAGTACTATCTACCTGTGTTATAGCATTCGCTGCCGGCTGAGCGGCAGTTTCCACTTTACTGACTAAACGGCTGTCGGCCGCCTTAAACGGCGTGATTTGCAGTTGTTTCAACTGATATTTGTATTCTTCAATCGTGGTTTCGTTTTCAATTTGCCCCAAGCCGGTTAAGGGCTCAAGTTCGCCTAGTTGTTGGAATAAGCCTTTGCCGCGATACTTATCCAATAGCTCGACACTCGCCGCGCGCAATTTTTGATTAGCTGCGCTGCATTGTTCTATCCAATTCTCACGTTCGCGCACCGCCTGCACCAGTAATTGGTTGTCGGCATAGATAGCATTGGCTTTGCCTATCATCTCATTATGTTTTTGCACCAGCGACTGCTGGTTTTGCCGATCTAGATCAAGTTGCTTGTCGTACGCATTTTTCACGCTTTCCAGTCCGGCCTTATAGCGTTCGATTTCTCCAAGCAAAGGTTTTAGCGTTCTGACTGCCTCAGTCAGCATTTTAAGTTTGGCTTCCAGCGCAGATTTTTCTTGCAGGCTAGCGGTTTTTTCCGCCTGCCAAGCAGCTTTTTCGGCTTCCAGCGCTGTTTTGTCCTGACTCAATTGCCTGATCAAGCCCTGGGCTTTTTTCATAGCCAGCCCGCCATCGCCGGTTTTCGGTTCCACGCCAGAGACCGGAAAAGCCAGTATGAGCCCCAGCAGCACCAATAAATGTAGCGGTAAAAACATCAATCCACCTTCAAAAGCGGGAGTTTACGTCGAAATTCACGGTATCAACGCTGTATGTCGGACCATCCACCGCTTCGGTGCTATACCAATGCATATCCAGCCAGGTATTTTTTGCTAAACCATATTGAGCCGCCAGCACCCAGCCTTTGGCATTGGTGCCGCCGTTATGAAAAATGGAATCGGTAAAAGCGTCCAGCACGGCGTCGCGTTGTAAATAGCGGTAGGCGAAGCTCAGGTTCCAGTCGCCGCCGCGCACCACGCGTGGATAACCAATGTCGACGCGCGCCTGATAAGCTGTGGTGCGCGGGGTGGAATCGGCATAATTGACAACGCCGTTGGCAAATTGGCTGAGAATTTTTTGTTGATTGTAGCCCAGGTTTTTCGCAAAATCGGCGGTGAACAAGACATGGGTTTGGGCATAGAACAAATAGTCATAAACGGCGGTAGCGTTAAATATACGGAATTGGGAAGCCAGTCCGAATAAGCAGCCATATGCCTGATCGATACAAGGCGCAGAAGAAGTCCCGCCCGCGCTGCCGGAATAATAATTGGTAATCGCCACCATAGAGTTGCCTTGTTGCATAAATTGCGGTGCAGTCCAATCGTATTCATGGCCGTTGCCAACCCCTGCGGTATTGTATCTGGCATTGATATTTTCGTAGTCGTAATAAGCTATGCCGAGATTGACGCGCGAGTCATTAAACACCAACCAGTCTGCACCCAGCTGACCGGCATACAACCATTTGGAGGTACTGGAAAAATTAACGTTTTGTATAGGAAATACGCCAAAAGTCATGAATAGGCTGTCCGGGGTTTGCTGGCCTTGATTGATGCCGACGCGTCCGGTAGGATTGACCGCCTTATAACCCAGCACCTTGGCATTGTTTTGATTGAGATGATAGCGAAAACTACCGGCAAGCCCTTCAAAGCTAAGATCGGGATCGAAGACTAAATCCGTGGACAAAAACGGGTTAATTATCCTGCCGGCGTAGGCGCTGAACCAACTGGTTTTCTGCTCATCCAGATAATCGTATTGCAAATAGGATCGGTCGATGGCAAATTGATAAGATTGACCGGTATTGCCTAAGCTTTGGTCGTTGGATACGGGATTATAAGTGTTGCTGGTCGCAAGACGCACGCCGACTTTTACGCTGTCCGAGATGTTGGCTTCAAAGCCCAAGCGGAAGCGTTCCCGCAATAATAGTTGATCCTTGGTATTGTTATTAAAAGCATAGTTTGCCGAAAGCGGCGATTTCGACAGCGCACCATTCGGACCAGCTATACCAGCATTGCCCGCCAACAAGTAATTACTATTAACGTTCAAAAAATTAATGGGGCCAGGCGCCGGCGACAAACCACTGAACAAGCCGGCTAACGTACCATTATTGCTACCGTAAAAATTGTCCTGAAAACGCACCCGCATATCAAAACTGGGATGCAGCGCCGCCACCCATTCCGGCAAGGCGCCGGGAATGCCCCAACCTTCGGCTTTAGCATCCTGCTTCACATCGTTGACCACCTCGGCTTTTAATTCTGCCCGAACTTGATCGCGAATTTCTTTTTTGACGAATTCCGGCACATAGCCGACATGCTTGGTTTTGGCTGCAAATTTATTCATCTCCGCCGTTTCAGCGCTATCGGCTTTTGCCGGCGCGGCGTTCGAATCGGCGGTTGGCGATGTTTTTGCAGCATTAGCGGCTTCGGCCGACTCCTGCTCAGCGGCACTCACCAAGCCGCTGCCTTCTTTCTTATTGATCACGCCGCGTTTAACCAGCAGATCTACCAAATTTACAAAAGTCGATTTCTTGACTTTAAGGATTTCTTCGCTCTGTTCGGCTGAGGCGTTAAAGGCCAATAAGCCAATCAACAACGCAGGCAGCGATTTACTTGCTGTTTTCATGTCGTTTCTAAGTTCATGATAATCGTTACAGTCGTTGACAGTTCTGTAGGGTTGATAACGCCCCGGCGCAGCCTCTATCCCATTTAACTTTATACCTTTGAAATCAGGCGTATTTTTACTGGTTGCGGCATGTTCTCCGGCGGTGGCTTACCCACATCGAGCTTAAGTTTGACCAAGGCATTTCGGATCTCTTGATCGACAGCAGCTTGGCCGCTGCCACCGGTTAATTCACAACGATTAATACGGCCATCAGCGCCCACCCAGACCTCGATCAGTACGTTATATCCGGAACGCGTCGCCGTGGTATCGGCCAGTAAATTTTGTAAACCGTCCTCTAATTGATCTTTAATTTGACCGCCATACCACAGCATTGCACTGCCGCCATTGCCGCCCAAGATAGATTGCCCGCCTTTATGCGCGGCCAAACCAAAGCCGTCCACGCCGGCCACGCCGTCTGCATCTAACCCCAACTCGCCAACCGGTGGTTTATCGGCTTGTTCCGGCGCGGGTTCCGGTTCTTTTTCCGGCACCTCCGCCTCTAACTGCTCATCCTTTTGCTCCGGCGCCTGCTGCGTTTGCTCAATCGGCGGAGGTGGTGGCGGAGGCGGCGCCTGGATCATAGTCAATTGCTGCACGATTTTTTTGCTATGCGGCGGCTTGTGAAATGTATGCATCAGCAGGTAAACCGCAGACACTATGGCTAAACTAAACACGCTGCCCAGCAATACCGGTAGTCGCTGTGACCATGCTGGTTTAGATTTCATGCTGCGCAGCTCAAGACTATTTCACTAATTTCTGGGTCACCAGACCGAGCTGGGTAATTTGCAGCCGAGTTACTACTTCCAATACGTCGATCACTTTTTGATACTGCACTGCAGCGTCAGCTTTAACGACCACCGGTAAATCCGGTATAGCGGCTTTATATTGCGCCAAACGGGTTTCCAATTCCGGCAAGGAAACCGGATAGGCGTCCAAATAAATACTGCCATCCAGGGTAATGGAAATGGCTTTGGTTTTTGGCTTGCTTAAGGAAGGCGTAGTGCTGGCCTTAGGCAGATTAACGCTAATGCCTTGTACGCTAGCGGTAGTCATGATAATAAAAATCAGCAACAACACATAAGCGACATCTAGCATCGGCGTGATATTAATATCGTCGTACAGCTTTTCGTCTTCTGTCTCATTCATACCGGCTACTCCCATTATTCTGTGCTAACCGCATTGCTAACAAAGCTAAAAATTCATCGGCAAATACCCGCATGCCGGAAGTGATTTCTTTAATACGGCTGAGTAAATAGTTATAGGCAAACAAGGCCGGAATCGCCACCGCCAAGCCGGCCACTGTCGCCAGTAAGGCTGCGGAGATACCGGGCGCAATTGAGTTGATATTGACATCGCCAGTCGCGGCAATGTCGGCAAAAGTGATCATTACGCCGACCACGGTGCCGAGCAAACCAAGGAAAGGACCGCCGGCAATCGCAATAGTTAACAGCACCATATTATGATTAAGCGCCCGGCTTTCGGCGACGATCCGCGAATTGAGCAACACCCGTAAATACTGCCAGGCTTCCGGTCCGATGGCCTGCCGACCACCGCCGAGCAATATATTCAGTTCCGAAAGCGCCTGATCGTAGAGCTTGTAAAGCGGTGAATTTTGAAATTGTTCAGATGGGCCGAGCATCTTAGTCCAAAGCTGCGCCTGATGGAAAGCCGCTGAGTCCCGATCGCTAATCGGATTGAGCGCAGCCAACCAGCCAGAATCAAGTTGCTGGTAATAATCCATGAATAGGCGATTGTCCTTGCCGATGCGGTTGATCAGCAGCGTTTTACTGATAATTACCAGTAAGGCGATCATCAACATGACCCCGGTCAAGCCGATGATCAGCCAACCATCCGGCGTGACGTTCTGCACGATCACTTGAAAATGGCCATCACCACTGCTGTTGGTTTCGTCCTGACCAAAGT
>CAVPMI010000042.1:0-96458 GCA_963705975.1 uncultured Pseudomonadota bacterium | reverse complement strand
ACTTCTATCGCGTCGTGAAACAGGTTGAACAGGTGCTCGGCGCTCGGCCTATAGTTATGACTTTGCCTATAGGCACTGAAGAGAATTTTGTCGGCGTAGTCGATTTACTGACCCGCAAAGCTTGGGTATGGGATGATTCCGGGGATCCATTGAAATACACCATTCAAGAGCCGCCCGCAGAAATGGCCGACCTAATTGAAGAATGGCGTGAAAAACTCATAGAAACCGCAGTTGAGCAAGATGATGATGCTATGAGTAACTATTTGGAAGGCATTGAACCGGATATTGATACCTTGCAACGTTGCATACGCAAAGGTACTATCGATTTGGCGTTTTTCCCAACTTATGGCGGCTCATCCTTTAAAAACAAAGGCGTACAATTAGTGTTAAATGCGGTTGTAGACTATCTGCCTAATCCGACCGAAGTCAAACCGCAACCGGAGGTTGATCTGGAAGGTAATCCGACCGGCACGTTTGCCATTGTAGATGTCAACAAGCCATTGCGGGCATTGGCGTTTAAAATCATGGACGACCGTTTCGGCGCTTTGACTTTTATCCGCATATACTCTGGCAAACTGGAAAAAGGCACGATGGTTTTAAATACCTTTACCGGCAAAACCGAGCGTATAGGTCGTATCGTGGAAATGCATGCCAACTCCCGTGAAGAACGCGATTCCGCGCAAGCCGGTGATATCGTTGCCGTAATTGGTATGAAAAACATCCAGACCGGTCATACACTCTGCGACCCTGATAAGCCAGCGACACTGGAGCCTATGGTGTTCCCGGATCCGGTTATTTCGATTGCAATTTCGCCGAAGGATAAAGGCAGTAACGAAAAAATGGGTATTGCCATTGGTAAAATGGTGCAGGAAGATCCTTCGTTTCGGGTTGAAACCGACCAGGAAAGCGGCGAAGTCATTATCAAAGGCATGGGCGAATTGCATCTTGACATTAAAGTTGACATCTTGAGACGTACTCATGGGGTGGAAGTGAACGTAGGTAAACCGCAAGTGGCCTATCGCGAAACCATTACCCAGCGTATTGAAGACAGCTATACCCACAAAAAGCAATCCGGCGGTTCAGGCCAATATGCGAAAATCGATTATGTTATCGAGCCAGGAGAAACCGGGACCGGTTTTGTGTTTGAATCCAAGGTCACCGGCGGCAACGTGCCTAGAGAATACTGGCCGGCGGTAGAAAAAGGTTTTAAAGGCAGCGTCGAAAAAGGTGTTCTAGCGGGCTTCCCTTGCTTGGACTTTAAAGTCAGCCTTATGGACGGTGGTTTCCATGCTGTCGACTCTTCATCTATTGCCTTCGAAATTGCTGCGCGTGCCGCGTATCGTCAATCAATTCCAAAAGCTGGCCCGATATTGTTGGAGCCGATCATGAAAGTTGACGTTTTCACCCCTGACAATCATGTTGGCGATGTGATAGGCGACTTAAACCGTCGTCGCGGTATGATTAAATCTCAAGATCCAGGTGTCACGGGTGTACGTATTAAAGCGGATGTGCCGCTAAGTGATATGTTTGGCTACATTGGGGATTTACGCACTATGACTTCAGGCCGCGGTCAGTTTTCTATGGAGTTTTCTCACTATACGCCTTGCCCGCGTAATGTTGCGGAAGAAGTCATCAAGGAAGTTAAAGAACGCAATAAAGATAAATAAGCGATCACAGGGATAGCGTACCGAAAAGATTCGGTTCGCTGTCTCTGTTTTTAAATAAAGTAAGCTGTTGCTTCAGCAACAGATTTCTCAGTCATAAAGTTTCTGTGACTCACGGAAACTTGTTCATTTACCTAAGCTTGGAGAATCATTGTGGCTTTTGTAATTACCGAAAACTGCATCAAATGTAAGTTTACCGATTGCGTCGACGTTTGTCCGGTCGATTGTTTTCATGAGGGGCCTAATTTTCTGGTGATAGATCCTGAAGAATGTATCGATTGTACACTTTGTGAACCGGAATGCCCGGCCAATGCAATTCATGCTGAAGACGAAGTGCCTGAAGATCAAATACAATTTATAGCCTTAAATGCCGAACTGGCTAAAATCTGGCCAGTCATTACCGAAGTGAAAGATGCTTTACCGCATGCTGACGACTGGAATGGCAAATCGGGAAAGATTGCTTTCCTGGAAAAGTAAAAGCCACGTAGCCAATCAAACATTTGTCGTATTCGATAAGTGTTTGATTGGTCAACGGGTTTATATCATCGGCAGTAAGTTGTTAAGTTTTTAAAACAAGCCTTTTTCAATAACCGGCAAAATCCAATACATTATGCCGGTGTCCTTAAATTCGCTTTTTAAGATTTCCAATAATGCAGAACTGGCTTTTTTTTCAGCATAGATCTGTAATTTAGAGGTGTTATGTTCCTGATTTTGAACTGAAATATATTTGATTGCTTGGTCGTTTTCGCCAGAAATCGTTGCGTCTGTATTCGATTTCTTTGATTCAAAGTTGGCAATTGCTGCTAACACCGACTCTTCTAATTCTGTCGGGACCATTAAGTTCATTAATAATTGTTGATGATTGATGGTATTGAAAAAATCATCTTCGCTATTAAAGCGGTCCGAGACGTTTTTGATAATTTGTAAATATTGACCTCGTCTCCGGTCGCCTTTGCGCCTTTCCAAAATTTTATTATTGGCTGTGTTTTGGCCGCGTCTTGGGTCGTTATACCAACTGCGGTGGTAGTAGGGCCGAACTAATACTATTCTGCCGTTTAGCCGTTTGTTTTTTAAACCCTTTACTGCATTTATAACGGCAGATTCAGAATCCAGGGTCACTAATCCATGATATTCGATAGTGCCGATGCGGATATCCTGTAAAGCCAGAATTTCTACATTTAGAATCCTTCCCGCTTTCCTAAAAAAACTGGTTTTAAGTGTTGGAGAAACAAATTCGGTAATTTCGGCATGCTTGGCATTTGCAGGAATTCTGCGTAAAAAAATATTCATGGGTGCTGGCGCATGTTGCTATAAATGGATTCTTTAGGTTAATCTTACGTATTCTTACGGACTGTAGCATTTATTCGTTTCTTTTGCATAGCAAATCCTAGATTTCGCCGCGCTCAATGATAGGCGTTATCCAATATTGCAGTCCGGCGCCGGAAAAATCCGCTTTAAGTTGTGTTAAAAGAGCCGCTATGGTTTTTTTGTCTGCAAACAACTGAAAGCGCATAATTCGTTGTCTCCCGTAAACCTGTTCTGCAAGCGATAGGCCTTGATTGCGGTGATTGTATGCGCCGACCGGAAAACTGGAAAATTCTTGGGAATTTTCAAAACTTAGCAAGCAATCAACCATAGCTTCTTCGAGGCTGGTCGGGACATTGAATGTTACCAGATAATTTTCATGCGTCATGATCTAAGCTCACGTGTTTCGCCAAATAATTTATACAAGATAGGTAACAGGAATAGCGTCAAAAAGGTTGAAGACACCAGGCCGCCAGTTACTGCTATCGCCAGGGGGCGCTGAATCTCTGAGCCGGGCCCTGTTGCAAACAATAATGGAATTAAACCGAAGGCAGCAATACAGGCGGTCATCATAACCGGTCGTAACCGCCTGCCGGAGCCTATAATGACTACCCGAAACAACTCCATGCCGCTAGCATGTAATTGGTTAAAATAACTAACCATGACCACTCCATTCAGAACTGCTATGCCTAATAAAGCAATGAATCCAACTGAGGCCGGCACAGATAAATATTCGCCGGACAAACCCAACGCAAAAACACCGCCTATCATGGCCAACGGAATATTGGAAAGTACTAGCGTGGCTTGGCGTACCGAACCGAAGGTGGAAAACAACAATAGAAAGATTAAGCCCAGCGATAATGGAACCACTAATGCTAAACGCGCGGCGGCACGCTGCTGATTTTCGAACTGACCGCCGAATTCTATGTGAAATCCTGGGGGAAGTTGGATTTTATCAGCCACAGCTTTCCGCGCCTCAGCCACAAAACCAACCAGATCCCTACCTTCGACATTGCTGCGGATTACCACAAAGCGTTGGCCCTTTTCTCGGTTGATAGAGACTACCCCTTCAACTTCTGCAATCTTCGCAACTGCGGTGATGGGTATATGACCGCCATTCAGTAATGCAATTTGCAAGTTATTGAAATTAGAGGTATTGCTGTCGCCGCGTAATAGCAGTGGCGTACGTTTGATGCCTTCTTGCACGATACCGAGTTGTACGCCTTCAATTTCAGCTCTCAGCATGTTTTCAATCGTATTGCTGTCTAAGCCAAAGCGACCTGCCGCTTGCCGGTCGATGTTTAGTTGTAGGAATTGCATGCCCTCATTTTTTCGTAAGAAAACGTCGCTGGCGCCAGGAATCGATTTTAATATTATTTCAATCTCTTCAGCTTTATGGTTCAAAATGTCAAGATCGCTACCAAACAATTTCACGGCCACATCGCCACGGTTACCGGTCAGCATTTCTGAAACCCGCATTTCAATCGGTTGGGTAAAGCCATGGGCAATTCCTGGTGTATTCGCCATCACCTTACGGATTTCTTCTATTAGTTCTGCCTTAGTATGCATTCGCCAATCTGCTTTCGGTTTTAACACTAGAAAGGTATCGGTTTCGTTGAGTCCCATAGGGTCTAAACCCAACTCGTCGGTCCCGGTTCTTGATACGGCTGTAACGACCTCCGGAATCTGTTCAAGTATATTTTGTTGCACACGGCCGTCCAACGCCAGCGAATCCTGTAAAGTAATAGAAGGCAGCTTTTCTAGTTGCACCAGAATATCGCCTTCATCCATCGTCGGTATAAAAGTGCTGCCTATCCGGCTAAATTCCAACAAAGTAATAGTCAGCAAAATTCCGGTGGTAATAAACACTTTCTTGTTATTGTCCAGACACCAGATTAAGGCAGGCTGATAAATTTTCAGCAATTGTCTTGGTAGCCAGGGATCTTCATGCGCGACTTGTTTAAGCAAAAACGAAGAAATAACCGGAACCACTGTCAACGATAACAGTAGCGAACCACTTAAGGCGAACACGATCGTCATTGCCACCGGGGCGAATAACTTGCCTTCTAGGCCTTGTAGTGTGAGTAGCGGCAAGAATACGATGATGATAATCAGGATACCGGAAGTAACTGGCGTCGCGACTTCACGGGTCGCGCGATAGATTAAATGGAGTCTTGGCAAGCGTTCGACTTTAGATCTGTCGGCTAAGTGGGTGATAATGTTTTCGACCACCACGACACCGCCATCTACTAACATGCCAATGGCAATAGCTAAACCGCCAAGACTCATTAAATTTGCAGATAGCCCGAACAGATGCATCAGAATAAATGTGACTAAGGCTGCCATTGGTAAAGCTAAGGCGACGGTCAATGAGGCGCGTATGTCGCCTAAAAATAAGACTAGCAATACTACCACTAGAGCTATGGCTTCCAACAGGGCTTTTATGACTGCGCCCACAGCATGATTAACCAAAATACTGCGGTTATAAAAAACTTTGAGTTTCACGCCAGCCGGCAAAGCGGGTTGCAGTTCTGCTAGTTTAGTTTCGATGAGTTCGATGGTTTGGCGAGCGTTGGCGCCGCGTAGGCCTAATATTATCCCGGTGACCGCTTCGCCCGCGCCGTCTTTGCTCACAGCGCCGTAGCGCGTTAAGGCGCCAATTTTTACCTCAGCAATATCTTCCACCTTCACAGGTAGGCCATTATTTTGCGCCACCACAATGCTTTTAATATCTTGTTCGGTTTTAATCCGGCCTTCCACGCGGACGATCACAGCCTCTTCACCTTCGTTCAGCCGCCCAGCGCCGTCATTGCGGTTATTGTTTTGTAGCGAGTTAATTAATTGTTCCGTGCTTATATTTCGCGCTGCCATGCGCATATTATCCGGAATGACCTCAAAACTGCGTACTGAACCACCCAAAGCATTAACATCTGCTACACCCGGAACTGTGCGTATCGCCGGACGTATGATCCAATCCAATAATTCACGTCGTTCCATTAAATTTAAGTTGCCGCCCTCCACGGCAAACATGAACATTTCGCCCAAAGGCGTGGTCATAGGGGCAATGCCGCCTGTTACTCCAGCAGGCAAATTGCCCCAAACTGTATTGAGTCTTTCTGCAACTTGTTGCCTAGCCCAGTAAATATCTGTGCCCTCCTCAAAATCCAGCGTGATGTCAGTGAGAGCATATTTAGCTAAAGAGCGCAGCATGTTTTGGCGCGGAATACCCAGTAACTCAACTTCAACGGGTGCGGTAATTCGCGATTCAACTTCTTCCGGCGTCATGCCGGGCGCTTTAATAATAATTTTTACCTGTGTTGGTGAAACCTCGGGAAAAGCATCAATTGGAATCAGTTTAAAAGCATAATAGCCGCCGCTGATCAAAATCAGCACAGCTAACATAATTAATAGATGTTGCGTTAGGGCAAAGCGAATGAGAGCTTGCATTATTCGCCAGCCCCTAATCCAAGCCAGTTGGCTTTTAAGGCCACAGCGCCCTTTACTGCGATTTGTTCTTTACCACTTAAAGGGGCGCTGATAACAGACTCAGAATTTTGTTTGCCGATGATATTCACTTCAGTGACGACAAACCCTTGGTGGTTACGGACAAAAATATAATTATGCCCCTCATGCTGCGAGATGGCGGCATTGGAGACTCTATACTCGGTTTGTGAACTGGTTTGCATGAGCTGAACATTTACATTCTGTCCAACTTTGAGTATCTGCTGTTTGCCGTCTATAACGGCGCGCGCCAATACGGTCTGATTTTCATGATTGACGCTTTGCCCCAGCAGGCTAATTTTAGCTGTGATCGGGGTTTTTTCGACTAGTACTAGATCGCCAATGTGGACGGCGTTTAGTTGTTCTTGTGGAATATTGATTTCCAGCCATAATTCCGATAAGTCAGCAATTCGGTATAAGAGCCCTTGTATATCCAAGCGGGTGCCGACAGTGGTCAAACGCTCCAGCACCACGCCGCCGATGGGTGCATGTAAGTTGAGTAAACTGTTAAGTTTGCGGGTTTGCGCTAAGCTATTAATTTCGCCGGCAGTCATGCCGGTCATGGACAGTAATTGTCTGGATGTGTCAAATTGAGCAGACATGCTACTATAGCGGTTTTGAGATTCCTGCCAACGCCGGTCGGCAATTACGCCTTCCTGCAACAGTTTTTTATCCCGCTCATACTCTAGTTTCGACAAACTCAGGTTATTACCGGCGGTTAAAAATTCCCGCTGTAAGGCAACCAATTCAGGGCTATTTATGGTTGCTAATATTTGTCCACTTTCAACAGAGTCGCCGATATTGGCGTAAAGTTGGACAACTAAGCCTGGCTGCGGGCTACTGAGCAAGCGTTCATGCTTTGCTGGTACTATGACTTTAGCCGGCGCTGAAAGCAGCGGAATCTGCCGGCTAGGGATCAGGGGGCCGACTATGATGGCAAGTTTATCGACTTGCTCCGGGGTGATCTGAATTTGCATGTCCTGTGCGCTGGATAGCAAGGAGTTGAGCAATAGCAGAGAAAATAGGGATTTTCTCATGGCAGCACTCCAACCGCCTGATTATAATAAGCAATATTGCGTTGTAATTTCACTTCCTGTTCTTTAGCATTGCGAATCGCTTCCAAACTGCGCGTCTGGATTTTCAGCAAATCCAGTAGATTGATTTCACCGGCTGCAAAACTTGTTTCTGTCATTTTTAAATGAGTTTCAGAGATTTGTTTTAATTCTTTGGCGATGGTCACTTCCATGCGGGTGAGCTCCAAAGCATGTTCTGCCTCGTGGAGATTTTTCTCCAGATGCCGCATCAGATGTTCGCGTTGCGCTAAGGCTCGATTCAGATCTAAATTGGCGGCGGCAATTTCTGGGGCGTCGTAAGTGCCGTGACCGAAAGGAATCACAACCCCAACCCCGGTAATTTGCGTATTGCCGGTTCCCATCGGATCGCGGGTGCTTTGCGTGCCGAAATTAATTTTTGGTTGGTTAATGGTATCGGTGGTTTTAGCCCATTCGATAGTCGCTTGTTTGCGGGCGATAATGGCATTTATCGCTTCCAGCAATGGGTGGTTGGTTTCAATAGCGGCAATAGTACTGAGGGGTTCCTCAAAATAGGTTGGAATATGGGTAGTTCTCGTCAGGCTGGCGTAGTTTTTTCGGCTGTGCATCATTTCCGCTTCAGCTTGGTTGTAGATAGTGCGATATTGCAGATGTTCGCCTTCCGCCAGTAATAGATCGGAGCGAGCCAAGTCCCCAAGCTCAACACGTAAGCGGACTTTGTCCAAAAGTTGTTCGGAAATGCGCAAGGTATATTTGGCTTGCTCTAAGCGAATCTCGGCTAGCTTTATGTCCCATAAAGCCTCTCTTATTAAATGGGCAACTTCAAGCTTTACGGCGATCGTTTGCTTTTGCGCAGAACTTTCGGCTTGCTTAGCGATATTCTGCGCCGCCGAACGTTGGCCCCAAAACCAGGGCGTAAATTCTATTTTTGCCGAGGCTTGCTGGTAGCCGTGGTTATTGGTCAATTGATCGTCGCTGTAGTCAAGGTATAGCGCATTTGAGCCGGCCATCCAGCTATCGCCGCGAACGCCTAAAGCTTCGGCTTCCTCCGCTAAGGCCGTATTGATCAAGCGGTCGGGATATTTTTCCACGGTCAGATCGACCAATTGCGATAATGTCAGTGTCGGGTCAACTTCAATCGGATCATTATGTTCAGTTGTTAAATTGTCGATTGCCGCCATTTCCGGATATGCAACAGAGGGCGCACCAAGCAGAAAAAATAATAGCCATATTCCATATTTAATATGCCGGAATCCAGTCATATTACACTCCAAAACAATATTAAAATTTGAATTTCCGGTCTAAAACTATGCTGGCTTTAAGCCCAATAAAGCAGCGGAGCGCGGTACGGAAAATCAGTGCAAAAGTCGAAACTTAATCGTTTGTTTCAGAAAGGCGGGGCGCGAGGTTGGTTACGGTTAAGATGAAAATGATAGCTAAAAACGGTAATGAGTAGGGGAAGTTTCAGGAAATCAGCCGGAATTAGGGGCGCTAAGGCGCTTTCCTTGTAACTTAAGTCAAAAAACAATTTGGCAGGCAGAGTTGAATCAGTATGTTTGATGGCTGAGCCTATACTCACGATAAAATTTTCGGTATCCTGAGCAAAATTTGCCGTCCCTACGCTGGCATGATCGACAACGAGTCGTAATGTTTCGAATTCATAAAGATGTAATCCGTTTTGCGTACCCTCTTGGCCGGTATGCGCATGCATCAGCGGTGCTGCATTTTGCAGCAAGACCAACAATACAACCAGAAATTGACGAAAAAATGCAACCATTGATGCTTTCTTAATGTCTCAAAAGTGGGTTAGGCTATATCAAATGTTGTTTAGAAGACAACGAACGGCTATTCTAGTTGAAAATGGTGCTTCCAGCCCAAATATCCGCTAGCAAAGTCACTTTAATAAGGTATTTATTTACATGAACAAAAAAATCGGCATTTTTATAACACTATTCATCGCTATGAGTTTGATGTTGAGCGGCATCCAAGAAGCTCAAGCTCGACGCTTGGGAGGCGGCAGTTCTTTCGGTAGCAAGCCCAGCTACAACGCACCGTTCGAGCGTCCGGCCGCGCCTAGTAACTTTAGTCAGCCTAGCAGATCGCCAAGCCAGCAACAGGCTGCCAGTCAAAATCAGACTGCCCGGCAAGGTTTAGCTAATCGCGGCGGACTGATGGGCATGCTGGGCGGATTGGCTTTGGGTGGCTTATTAGGCTCATTATTTTTCGGTGGGGGTTTTGAAGGCATTAATTTTATGGATATGTTGCTGTTTGCCGGTCTGGCTTTTCTGGTTTACAAGCTGTTTGCCGCCAGATCTGTCAGGCAAAATCAGCCGGCGGCAAATGCCTATGGCCGCAACAGTTATCCGGAGACTGGCGTCTCCCAAAGCAGCGAACCGTTGGGAGCTAGTTCCGGGCGCTTTGATACCGATTTGTTGTTTAATAAAGATAAAAATAATCTAAGTTCAAGCAGCGGCAATATCCCTAAAGATTTTGATCAACAGGCATTTTTGTCGGGTGCTGAACGCGCTTTCCGGCATTTGCAAGCTGCTTGGGATAACCGGGATTTGGCGACGATTCGTGGTTTAAGTACGGATAAGGTGTTTGCGGAAATTCAAGAGCAAATGCGAGCTTCAAGTTCCGCCAATAAAACCGAAGTTCTGCAACTCCATGCCGAGTTATTGGATGTACGTGAAGTGGGTGGCGAGTTGGAGGCAACCGTGTTGTTTGATAGCCTGATTCGGGAAGACGATGCCCAAACTGAGTCGGTGCGGGAAGTTTGGCATTTTATAAAGCCTGTGCACAGTGCGCAGCCTAAATGGTTTTTAGACGGCATTCAACAGCTTGCTGAATAAACATGCATAGCGAAGGCGAAGAAATCCGCCGGCGTTACGACCGTTTAGCGCCTTGGTTCGACAGTCTGGAAGGGTTTCTGGAAGGGCTGTTTTTCCGGCGCTTGCGGAAAATTCTTTGGGCGCAGGCAACCGGAAAGCATATTTTGGAAGTGGGGGTGGGCACCGGGAAGAATTTTGGTTTTTATCCGCGCAATGCACATATAACCGCAATTGATTTCAGTCCGAAAATGTTGGCTCAGGCACAAAGAAAAAAAGATAGAAAGCAGGTTGATGTCGAACTGGCACTAATGGACGTGCAGACTATTTGCTATGCCGACAATAGCTTTGACACCGTGGTCGCAAGTTTTGTGTTTTGCTCGGCGCCCTTACCAAGAAAAGGCTTGAAAGAATTGCACCGGGTTTTAAAGCCCGGCGGGCAATTACTTCTGCTGGAGCATGTGTTAAGTTCTAATAGGCTTATGGCTGGGATAATGAATACCGTCAATCCATTGGTTGTTCGGCTGTTTGGGGCGAATATTAACCGGCAGACGATTAAAAACGTCCAGGCTTGTCCGTTTCAGCAGATTTTTGTAGATCCGGCGAGTAGTGACATGATTAAGTTGATACGGGCGGTTAAGTAGTTAAGCCGATGTCTATTTACAGCCCGAAAACAGTAATAATTACACAAGATACGTATGCGAATTGCCTTAATTATAAATGATGATGTGCTTGCTGCTGTGAAAGCATTAGCTGTCCGATAGCATAAAACGGTTGGCTAGGTGATGACTGTATTTAAAAGGCAAGCGCTAAGTACATCGCAGGCGTTTAGCCAAACCAGAAATGGCATTACGTTGCTCCCTAATAGAAGATCAAGCAAGGCCAATTGGTAAATCATCCCACCACTGAGACTATTCCGTCCTACATAGGTTGTTGGTGAATAGTTATAATAGATTTTATTGTCTTGTGACAGAAAAAAATTAAAAATCCAAAGTCACCGAAAAACCAGGAGTAGCACATGCTTTATATTGAACCCAATCAAGTTGATAGCAAAGTTAATTTTAAGGCGCGTTATGCGAATTTTATCGGGGGGCAATGGTTGGCCCCAGTTAAAGGCCAATATTTTGAAAACAAGAGCCCGGTCAATGGTCTGGTATTTTGCGAAATTCCGCGTTCCAGCGCCGAAGATATTGAACTGGCCCTGGATGCCGCGCATGCCGCAAAACAGGGCTGGGGGAAAACATCGGTCATGCAGCGATCAAATCTGTTATTAAAAATCGCTGATCGTATCGAAGCCAATCTGGAAACGCTGGCGGTTGCTGAGGCCTGGGATAACGGTAAAGCCGTTAGGGAAACCTTGGCGGCGGATGTGCCCTTGTCAGTTGATCACTTTCGTTATTTCGCCGGCTGTATTCGCGCCCAAGAAGGTACGATAAGCGAAATTGACGACAATACTGTTGCCTATCATTTTCATGAGCCTTTGGGAGTAGTTGGGCAAATTATTCCTTGGAATTTTCCGCTGTTGATGGCTTGTTGGAAACTCGCTCCGGCTTTAGCCGCTGGCAACTGCGTGGTCATGAAACCAGCCGAACAAACCCCTGCCTCCATATTAATATTGATGGAAATCATTGGCGATTTATTGCCGCCGGGTGTGATTAATATCGTTAATGGTTTTGGCTCCGAGGCTGGGCAGGCCCTAGCCACCAGTACTCGAATTGCCAAGATTGCTTTTACCGGCTCAACGCCGGTCGGCGCACATATTCTAAAATGTGCAGCGGAAAATATTATTCCTTCAACTGTTGAACTAGGCGGCAAATCACCGAATATCTTTTTTGCTGATGTACTGGATCAGGAAGACGCTTTTGTTAGCAAAGCCGTCGAAGGGGCGGTGATGGCTTTTTTCAATCAGGGCGAAGTTTGTACCTGTCCTTCACGCTTATTGATTCAAGAATCCATTTATGAACAGTTCATCGCTAAAGTCATCACTCGGGCTAAGCAAATTAAACGCGGTAATCCGCTGGAAACCGACACTATGGTCGGTGCTCAGGCTTCTAAGCAGCAATTCGATAAAATTCTCAGCTATGTGCAAATCGGCATAGACGAAGGCGCAGAAGTTTTGTTGGGCGGGCAAATCGCCTCTGTGATCGGTTTCGGCGAAGGTTATTACATCGAGCCGACGATTTTGAAAGGAACGAATCAAATGCGGATTTTTCAGGAGGAAATTTTTGGCCCAGTCATCTCCGTGACTACTTTTAAAGATGAAGCCGAAGCCTTGGAAATAGCCAATGATACGCATTTTGGCTTGGGGGCGGGTGTCTGGACTCGCGACAATAACCGCGCCTATCGCATGGGGCGTGGCATTCAGGCCGGCCGGGTCTGGGTGAATTGTTATCATCATTATCCGGCTCACGCGGCTTTCGGTGGTTATAAGAAATCCGGCGTTGGACGGGAAAATCATAAAATGATGCTAGATCATTATCAGCAGACTAAAAACATGTTGGTTAGTTATGATATTAATCCGCTTGGATTTTTCTGATTTCGGTAATTAAATTAAGTAATCTAGGCAGAAGCAGGCAGCCGATTAATTTTATATTGCTTATGTGCCATTTTTTAATATCACTTAAAAATAAAACAATATGGATAAAAAGTGGATCATAGGCATTGCATGTGGCTTGCTTAGCTTGTTACTGACCCAATTTTTTGTTATTTATTCTATTACAAAAAATCAAGAGATTTCTAAAGAGATGGCGATGATACATTTTGGGCAAGGGCTTGAAAAAGAGTTTTTCGCTACGGAAGAGGCTAATTTTAGAGATATCCGCATGGCTATTGAAGAGTGTCATAAATTATACAAAAATTATGACGGTAAATTTGATAATGATCAGATTAATAGATATCTGGATTTTTTTGATAGTCTTGGGTTTTATTATAAGAAAGGTGTAATAGATCTTGATGTTATAGATGAGTTTTTTGGTGCGTATATCATAGAAGCCTATGAATACAATGAATTGAAAAGATATGTAAGTGAGTTACAAGAGAATGCCAAACAAAAATCCGCATTTGTTGAATTTCAGTCACTTGCTAAGGACTTAGAGAAAATACCTGAAAGGCAAGAATTAATAGAAATATCTAAACGTGGTTGTTTAAAACAAATTTAGGAGATTAAAATTATGAGATATGAAGCCTTACTTATAATAGTAATTGGTTTTATTGCATTTAATATTCAGGTTTTGGCGCAAGGCATTGAGTCACAGGGATTTGAACCGTTAGAAAAATTTGCTGGAGGATGTCCGGAAGGCCCGCCTTGTAGTAAAACCAGAGGTTTAATAAAACCTAAGCCGGAAAGTAACTCGACTTTAGAAAGTCCTATAGATAATGAAAGCCAAACCAATATTGAAAATAAAACGGCTGCATCAGTTGATCCAGCGGACGAGAAGCCTGTTGCGAATAAAGTTGCTAAAAAGGCTGTAGGCAAAAAAAAACACCTTATTAAGAAGTAAAGTTTTGGGGTAGTTCTTCCG
Organism: uncultured Pseudomonadota bacterium; assembly: GCA_963705975.1. Lineage (GTDB taxonomy): Bacteria > Pseudomonadota > Gammaproteobacteria > Methylococcales > Methylomonadaceae > Methylomonas. Next base: position 82,587 of record CAVPMI010000042.1, on the reverse strand, counting down.
ATAATGCTGAAGAAGTTGCAATGACGCGATTATGGCGATGGCGCACAGTGTTTGATCTACACAATGGCTGTACAATCTTACTTCAATGTCCGCTTATTCTTTTTATTTTTGGAAAAGTTGCTTAGACTAATGAAAATATATGTTCTTGGCTATGTGTATCCAGGGATTTTTCGTCATAGCCATAGCAATCATAACGGTACAGAATTTGCCGAGCCCAATTAGCATGGGTGGTGACCTCGCACATGGCCTCGTGCATTTTAAATACGGCCGGCCGGTTTTTGTCGAGGATCGATAATGCTGCTTCATGATCCTCACGGGAAACAGCATAATGTTTTTCTATCAAGGGGATTTGAAATGGATGTATGGCGGTTTTTCCAGTTAAGCCATGCGCAATATCCAGGCGGATTTCTCGATCTAAGGTGTCGCTGTCCGCTAGGTATTCATACACGGGTGCTGATAACGAAAAACCCAGCGGCTTATACAGCATTGCCAACTGCGAGATTAGGCCGGACAATGGCGATTCATAGATGGTTAGGCCGCGCATACGTCTAACCCCGAGTAAATTTAATAAATCGTTGCCGCCGATTCTGACTAAAGCCACTTGCGGTTTAATTGCGTCTTCGTTAAGGGCGATTGCCATTTCTTGAGCGGCAGCCTGATCGAACACATCGGCAGTCTCTAAGGTTGGCATGATCAAAAAATCCGTGTCACGTACCAGGCGTAAATATTTTTCGCTATTGGTATGATTGAATTTAGGCAAAACAAATCCATGTATATTTTCAATGCCCGGCAAGACCAGCATTCGTTTCAATATTTTCGGGTTTCTAGGTCGGATAAATCGATATCGTCCAGGAATATTACGCATTAGCGGTAACGCCCTACGCAGGTGTTCTATGGAGAGTTCAACATCTTTTTCGGCTACCGCATCCTCGGTACAAATAATCATCGATTTCAGCTGTAAAACTTTCTCGGCATTGGCAATTTTCAGTAATTCGGGATGCATAGCCGGCACATACAATGGGGCGCCAAAGGCCCAGCCGGAAAGATGATTTTTGGTATTCATAAACACTTCTTGATTAAAGCAACTGCGCGATAAGGGAGATTTGGATAAATACGGATTTGGATGTTTTTATTTTCCGCCAGATAAAGCAAATGTTGAATTGATGCGTCATTACTATCCCGCAACAATAATAAATCAGCCTCCCGTCTTAAGAACACCCTGGTGGCTTCGCCTATTCCGGGTTTGATTAGGTTTACGTCGCTGACGCCGTACTTTTCCCGAATCCATACGAGAAATTGTTTGGACTGTTCACGCAGCTGTTTTTTGTGTGCTGTATTATTGTTAGTGAACTCCGGCGCTGCAGCCTGAGCATACAAGGTATCCGAAATTTTTAGTTGATTGATGCAGTTCAGGATAGCCTCAATGAATTGTATGGAGAGGTCTGCTTCGGCATATTCTTGGTAATAATAACAACCGTGAAAATCAGTGTCGGATAACTGAGTTTTATCTAGCACCGAACGGCTGATCAAACCGGAGGCGGTGGCATTTAGAATGCTGGACGGGATTAGATAATCTTCTGTGGACGCCGAGACGAAGGCTGTGCCGGAAAGATCGGCTAAAACATATAATTCAGGTTGAATAACGATGCCGTGCTTTTCGGCAAAAGCGTGCAGACTAATTTCCAATTGCCTGGAAATCACACCTTTACCTGTCCAGCCATCCACAAACACAATGGATTCAGGTGTATGTCGGCTTAAGATATGCAGCATGGCGTTTTCATCAATACCAATATCGCGTATGATGGAAACTGAGTAATGCTCTGTTTCCTGAGCAAATTTTTCTTGCAGAATCCGCTTCAACAATACGCCAACCGGCGTCCCAGCTCGCGCCAGGGAGACCAGGGTTATACCATTTGGGCGTTGGTGGAGTATTTTTTGGGCTAATATTAGACTATCTTTAGCCATTAGGGCTTGATTGTCGGCTAGGGCCTGATGAAATAGTGCTAAATAGTCTGCTGAGGGTAATTTCTCAAGGGTCAGCATTTCGGAATAGTGTTTCTGACCGCTTTGAATGAGATATTCTTTCTCGGCAATTGCCGTATTTTCGACCTGAATCTGCTTAAGTAAAAAACGTACATCCGACTCCGGATAACTACCGGAAAAATAACTATAAGTCACGAAACAATGCTCCGAGCTGAGTGTTTCGAGGGATCAGCGCATAATCGCACAAGGCCATGAAAGGCTGATCGGTTTTACTATCACCTATGCCGATCGTCAACAAGGTGTCGTGTGATTTTACATAGCGCTCCAGTAAAAAATTGACAGCATTGGCTTTAGCGACCACTGCGGGGATAATTGCCAGATTATTGCCGTTTAAATGGCAATATAACCGGCCGGAAGTTAGCGCAGTATGCTGTTTCAGCAAAAGCGCCAGATTTTGGAGTGGTTCATCTTCTGCATCTGCATGCTTAACCACCCCATACCAACAAACCCCGAAATCCTCGATCAATCGGGGTCGTAGCCCTGGGTCTGTTTTGGTCTGTGCTTGGACTAGCTCCCAAACCTCCAATAACAGCTTGTGAAAGGGCGGTAGCACGTCTGTCATATAAGTTTGCCACTCTGGGTCTATGCGCCCCTGTGCGTCAATTATCACGGCGCCGTGATTTAATATCGCTTCATTCTTGAAAGTAAGGTTGACTCGGGAAAATGCATCAAAATTTCTCGCAGTCACAGGCACTACATGCCCTGCTTCAGCTAAGCCTGCCCATAACCGATTTTGTTTTGGCGTCGCGTATGAAATGGTTTCGCCGTTTTTCAAAAAAGCCCGGGGCGTCAAGTCATCTGCAAGGGTTTGACCACACTTGCGCAAGGTTTGAAACAGTGTGTCGTCAAGGTCGACAAAAAATAAATTCTGCATATTGCCCGTTTTGATAAGTAAATTGCGCGCTGAGGCCTCGCATGTGTTTGATGATGCCGATAAAATCCAGCTCATCGTTGAGGGTTCCAGCTAACAGAGGTGTTTCATGGCAGAAAACAATCAAGCGGTAAGCGTCTACATCAATGTTGTACAGAAAGTTGTGGATATTATCCCGATAGTTATCGTTAAATTGGATACGGGAACCGATATCGCCTTCCACAAAAATCGGTGAGCGCGTGGTGGCCTGGACGATAACGTGATAGCCAGCCAACTCAACAGCACGGCCCAGCAAATAGGCTGGGGGATTACATTCGCCTGTACCGAGGACCAGAATGGGGCGATTATCTATTTCATTCGGTAACAGTGCTAAAAAATCGCGGATATTCTCTTCGCCAACCCCTATGGGTTGATGAATGCCGAGTCGGCCTGGCCAGGCCAGCATGTGCTTTTTACATTCGCCGTTGCCTATGACATTGATGCTATTATCTATAAACTGCTCAGGCTCGCCGGCGATAGGTTCAAATTGCCAGCGCCCTTGCAGCAGATAAATCCATTGTACTGGGATTCCAGCAGTAACTTCAACACGCTGCCTATGTTCTTGGTCGGCGAAATTAACCAGGCTGACGATGACTACGGATTTTAAATCAGGGTTGATGCTGATGTAGGCGGCGATTAAACGCGAGAAAGTAGCGCCGGTACTGATTTCATCGTCCATCAAAATCAATTGCTCGGCGTACAGGAAAGTCTGACGATGTTCTTGGTTTTGTGGCCAGTACAGCGAAAAATCTGTGGCGTGGCTATGCGCTTCGACAAATTCGATTCGCTCATAGCCAGACAATAAATAGCGTGTGGTCTGCATGAATAAACCGTCCTTGACGCCCAACGCGTATGCGGCTACGTAAATGCCATAACCTAGTCCGGTGGCGGTTTCCGCCATGCCCACCCATAGCGATGGGCCATTGAATTCTGTTCGTGACAGGATGAGTTTGGCTAGCGCTCGATAGGACCAGGTCATTTTCCTGGGGCTGACCGGGTAATGTTTGCCTAATACCTTGCTAATAAACAAAAAGCCGCGTTTACTATTCAATCTTGAGGCAAAGCCAATTAAGCGCTGCAGCGGAATTCGCGCTGCTTCGATTTCAATCATTAAACGTCCGGTACGTAGTGCAACCAATAGCTGTTTTTTATTTAGGCTCACAAATCCTCCAGGATCTGCGGGACATTGATTTCGGCAACATAACGACCGTAGACAATTCGGGTATTGTTAAGCTCGGTAGGCGGATTTTGCTTTTTTATGGCTTGCAGGGCGATAGTTGCTAAATTGGCGCCGGATAACATAGCCATACCCACGCCGCCGGACGGACGGGGATTGATTTCCAGCAGCCGGGGGCCGTCCTTACCTTGCTTAAATTGGATGTTGAATAGACCATTTAAGGCAAAATGCCGGGTTAGGCGTTCTACCATTTCGGCAATTTCCGGCTGGTTATCGATCATTTGCCCCTGGCCTGCCTGCAATGGTTTTTTTCGCTGTACGGCACACCAAAGCTGACCGTTACTTGCCGCGCAATCGACACTCCATTCATGACCGCTCAAATATTCCATGACCAGCAAGTCGCCAAAGGTTTGTAATTGAGCCATGCCGGAACGCAAATCTTGCAAAGGCATCTGATATTCTATGCCGCTCAACAAATGGGTTACACTTTCTTGTTGTTCGTCTATCACCCTAAAGCCCAGTCCGAACACCGATTTCGCAGGTTTTACACAGAGTTTTTCATGTTTTTGCCGCAGTTGGGCGTAGGCCTGGTCGAATTCGTCTAGGGTATTGACTAAAACTGTATTCGGCAGGCGGGCAATATTTTCATCAAGCCGTTGGTAAAAACGCGCTTTGTCATGGAGTAACTCCAGCACTTCCGTATCGGCCACCGCGACGATTTGCACGCCTTCTGCTGCAAATCGCTCGCGGTTTTCAACGATCAAGGTCGCTGCTTTGCCGGGCCAAAGCAGATCTATCCGCTTTTGCCGGCAAAAGCGTATGGCCCATTCCAGATACTCAGCATTATTCAGATCGTCCGGTTCCAAATAACATTCATCCGCCACCGCCATGCCAGGGGCATGTTGATGCGTGTGGGAAAAAATCAGCGATATTTCTTTGGCGTTATCAGTATTGCGCAGATTTCTAAGCACGGCATGGATGGATGAGAAATTTTTATTAAACCAGATGCGCATGAACTCAATATTACAAATAAGGCGTAATTGCTGGGATCAATTGTTCTATGGTACGGCCATTTGCGGCTTCGCCTATCGCATGCATTTTCCATTCGTTATTATGCCGATAGACTTTAGCCATAATTTGTGCCGTGTGCGGACCTTGCGAAGACAGAGTATAACGGGCTATTTCTTGCTGATTTGCTGCGTTAAGTAAACGGCAATATGCATTTGCCACTGAGTCGAAGCTTTGACCGGAGAAGGAGTTAACGGTAAAAACCAAGGTTTTAACACTTTCCGGTACTTTAGATAATTCAACGATGATTTGTTCGTCATCGCCCTCGCCTTCGCCGGTAGTATTGTCACCGGTATGGGTGACGCTGCCGTCACGGCTTTTTAATTGGCGAAACCAGACGGTGTCTATCACCTTGTTATCGGCGCCAAATAACACGCATGAGGCGTCGAGATCAATAGAGCCGCTGCTGCGGCTGAACAAACCGCCTTTTTTCACAGCATCCCAGCCTAAGCCCATAATAATTTTGGCCAGAGACTGCCCGGACTCTTTTTCTAAAGAAATTTTTTGGCCTTTTTGTAATGAAATTGCCATCTGTAGCACCTACTGCTGTTTGTATTAAAATACGCTTATCCGGCGGAAAAATTTAGAGCATCTTGATTTGGCGTCTCGATTAACGCCGCCGAAATGGAAAAAGACAAAGACCGGCAAGCCGGTCTTTTTTACTGTTGCTAACGTCAAACTATGGTGAAAAGCGCAAGGCCATCAAATATTCACACCGAATGAGGCGGCCAAAGGGCCTAGGCCTCCGGAAAATCCTTGGCCTACTGCTTTGAATTTCCAGTCGGCGGCGTTGCGGTAAATTTCGCCGAAAATCATCGCCGTTTCGATAGAGGCGTCTTCACTTAAATCAAAACGGGCAATTTCAGTGTTATTTTCCTGATTGACGATGCGGATATACGCTTTGGAGACTTGACCGAAATTCTGGTTGCGGGCTGCGGCATCGTGGATGGTTACCGCAAACACCACTTTCTCAATGTCGGCTGGTATTTTTGCCAATTCAACATTAATGCTTTCATCATCGCCTACTGCATCCCCGGTTTGGTTGTCCCCGGCATGCACCACGGCGCCATCGGCAACGCTTTTGTTGTTATAAAAACAAAAGTCTGCATCGCTTCTAACTTTGTTGTCGGCTTTTACTAGAAAACCGCTGGCGTCCAGATCGAATGCCGCGCCATCGGTGACGCGGGCATCCCAGCCCAGACCGACGGATATTTTATTTAGCCCTGGGGCTTCTTTGCTTAAATTGACGTTTCCGCCTTTACTGAGTGACACAGCCATAATTGATTCCCCTGTTGTTTTTGAATTGTGTTTTTTCGCAATGACAAGTTTGTTAAATTTGTATGCCGTGCTGAATAGCTAAAGCCTTTAATCCTCCCGCATAGCCCTGACCTACCGCCTTGAATTTCCATTCGTTATTATGCCGGTAAATTTCCCCAAAAATCATAGCTGTTTCAATAGAAGCATCTTCGCTCAAATCAAAGCGGGTAACTTCATTATTGGTGTCCATGTTCAACAGTCTTATTGCCGCATTATGCACCTGACCAAAGTTTTGGTGTCTGGCTTCGGCTTCATGAATGGTGACGGCTATCACAATTTTGGTAATATCAGTAGGCACTTTATCGAGCTTGACAATAACAACCTCATCATCGCCCTCTCCAGCGCCGGTGCGGTTATCGCCGGTGTGCTCAACAGAACCGCACGTTGACTTGAGCTGGTTGTAAAAAATAAAGTCGCTATCGCTTCTAACTTTATTGTCTTCTTTGACCATAAACACGCTGGCATCCAGATCGAAATCGGAACCATCGGTGGCGCGCGCATCCCAACTTAAACCAACATGTATATTTTTGAGTTGCGGGTCGGTCTTACTTAAGCTGATGTTGCCGCCTTTACTTAACGAAATAGCCATAATTAATCTCCGCTTGTGAATTATTTAAGATGTGACAATTGCTTTTTCCGGTAATTAATGGATGAGAAAACGGACCAGGCAATCAAGGCCGCGCCGATTAAGCCGGTAAAGATTTCCGGAATCGGGGTGTGGGTGGTGATCAACATAATAATAGCCAGCATTCCAATAGCATAATGGGCGCCGTGCTCTAAAAAGACATAATCGTCCAGTGTGCCTTTATTAACTAAATATACGGTCAAAGACCGAACAAACATTGCGCCTATACCTAAGCCCAGCATGATAATCACGATGTCCTGGGTAATAGCGAACGCGCCGATCACGCCGTCAAATGAAAACGAGGCGTCTAACAGTTCCAAATATAAGAAGGCCATGATGCTGCCTTTCTTGACGATGCTGGCAGAAGGCGCATCATCTTCTTCGAGTTCGGTTTCTTCAACTTGGAAAAAGCGATCCAGACTACTAACTACGCCATACAGGAAAATACCCATTACTCCGCCCAATAACACGTCTTGCTTATGCAAATCAATCACCAGGGTATAGGTGATTAATAAACACAGCAGCGCCAGAGTACTGGCAACAGCGTCAATTTTACCTAATTCCTGAATTTTTCGTTCCAATAGACCTAACCAGTAGACATCCCTGGCGTCATCGAACAGAAAGGAAAAACACACCAGTAATAAAAAAGTCCCACCAAATGCTGCGATAAAAGGGTGGGCGTCATCTAAGTGCTGGGCATAGAGTTCCGGTTGGTGCAAAGCCATTTCCGTGACGTCTTTAATCCCCAGATCAGTCGCGAATGCGACGATCAGGATCGGAAACAACAGGCGCATGCCAATAACCGCTACTATAATCCCCCAGGTTAAAAAACGCTTTTGCCAGACAGGCGACATGCGTTTCAATACCGAGGCGTTAACAACGGCGTTATCGAAGGATAAACTGATCTCCAAAACGCCAAGAATGGCGGCCAGAATCACGGCTTGAATGCCGCCAAAAGCAAAAGCGGCGCCTAAACAGATAATGGTGAAAAAAATGGAAAACTTGAAATGCTGCATTTTGTGTCCTGTGTTATCAAGAAGGTATCGGTCTATGCTGGTCGGCTAAACCAGCAAAGTATAAGCTGCTCAGAAAATTTTGCACTTAATGATGGCGTCTTCGTTGAACCCATATATTGCGCATAACCTGTGGTAGCCATCTGCAATGACCACTTTGCCGTTTTGTTGATCTCGAACCATTAGCAATGGCGATAAACTTACGCCCTTTATAATTTTTTTCCTGTCTTTTTCAACATGCGCATTACTAATGCCTAATAAGGAAAGGTTTGAGGCTCTGAAAATGTCTTTGGCTTTAAATTCCACAACTTGTGCTTGTTTTAAACCCTCCACCATAACCAAAACCCTTTCCGGGCTGTATATGAGCTTGAGGTAGGACTCGGCAGCTGGATAGTCATGAGCCTCAACTTCGTTTAACCATTTGATTTCAGATGAATTTTCTTTAGACATTTTTTATTTCAGATCAAATTCAGCAGGATCCAAACCTAATTCTTTTGCTATTCTAGACGCCATTTTTTTCTCATGCTCATCAAAATTACCGTCAGAACCCGCAATGGAAACTACCATGCGAATAATCAATCGGGCTGCGGCGGCGTTGTTTTCCATTTTTTTCAGTGCCTCAAAGGCTTTGGCTTCGCCAATATCCTTATCAAACTGTAGCTGCCCGACATAATTTTGAAAAGCATTGACGACGTCCATAGTGGTAAAGATCGAAAGTGCGTCATGACTTTCGATAAATTTAATCATTTTTTGTTTTTCTTCAGGGGTAATTGTGCCGTCCGCCATGGCAATCAAAGCGGAACCAGCCATGGTGGCGTTTAAAAAATCCTTATTTTTGAATTTGAGAATGTCTGTTTTTAGCTCAGACGCTTTGTTTTTTATCGAGCTTATAAAGTTTTCAAAACTCATGTGTCATTCCCATCATATAGTAAAACGTTAATAAAAAACGCAAAGAGTGATATAGCTTATTCAGGTAATGATTTGGATAAAACTAAGCTTTAGCGCTGTTTATGAAGAGAAGAAAATTGCCTCTCTATCAAGGAGCAGTGTTGGCCATAGTTACAATAAACAGTCTGGCGTTTAATTTTAACAACTTTTAGCCAGCTTATCGATAAGCTTCAAAAACTGGCAAACCCTGTCGTGCTCAGTGCCATACATAACAGAGACCAACTAAATTTCAAAGCCTAAGAAAAAAATCAGAGTCTGGCAAGGGGTGTGTCAAGCAAATTTGCATGAGTTATTTGTGTTCCATCAATTTGATTGAGATAATTAGTTCTGCAAGACCTTGAGTAAAAATTCAATCAATTCAACCGCGTTGATTGACATAACAATAAATATAATCGGGGGATGGTATGCAAATTTTATTGATAGTGCTGGTGCTGATTGGCGTCTACTTTTTGGCAAAATATAGCTTTTTTAGGGTGGATCTGTCTCGAAATGTGGATGTTTTTCCGAGTCGGGGTGCGCCCTTAGTAAAAAGGTCGAAGTTTCAATTGCCTGAAAAGAAACCGCAACTGCAATTTAAAGCTGACCAAGAGCCTATTGAGCAAAAGTTTAATACTCTTGCACTGGAAGAGCCATTACTAAAACCAGTTCTGACTGAAAACTCCAGGAACATAAAATCGAAAATTCCTGAAGACGCGACGCTCAAGCGGCATTTTAAAACTCAACTCAAAGCTGAAATTGCAGGTAAGCTTGGGTCAAAGCCGACTGATTCCTGCTTGGCTAGGCATTATGAAGCTATGCTCCAAGCTGAAATTGCAAAAGCTTTAGAGCGGGAAACACAGTAACGGCAAATTGGGTTGATAAACTGCTTTGCCGAGTTCAAAAGCGTTAATTTTCGTACTGCTAAGGTTTTAAACGGTTATGTTTTTTCTTAAAATGTTTTTATGAGAATTAATGCTATGCCAACAGCGCTGCGATGATTCCTGTCATAAAAATGCCGTCAAATGTCCCCGCGCCACCTATGGAGGCTACCGGAGCGCCGAGTAGGCTGATGTCTTTGAGGCGAAGTATATCCGCACCAATAAGCACGCCGAGTACTCCGCTGATATAAGCTAGATGCGCGGCATGTTCAGGATCAAGCAGCAGCGCCAGTCCGGCGGAAACCAGTGGTGCAATAAAAATCGGCATGCCGATGCCAAGGCCAGGTATCGGTCGGCTTAATTTATAACTGAGCGCTGTGGTCGCTGATAAGGCTATCAGCAGTGACATGGGTTCAACCAGTTGTTGACTCAAAAAGTATAAGCACAAGCCTACCGGGATAATGCAGCCTCCGACATTTACAGCAATGACAATTTTCCCTGGTTTTGCAGGTTTATATAATTCCCATAGTGGACGTTGTCCTGGGAGGTTGATTAAGTATTTGTTTTCCTTGGCCTCCATGATATAGACCGGCAAATTTATGCCGCTACCCAGTAAAACACCCAATAAAATCATGACCGATATTTCTGGGGTTAGACCTAGTTTTGCGAAGGCGATTTCAAAGAATTCGATTTGAATCATCGCCACAAAAAACAGTGCTATCAATAAAAACATCGCCAAAGAATTAATCGGCATTATTATCCCCTGTAGTATAAAGTGAGTCGTTACCCTGGTTCGGATGCTGTGTCCTGGAATTGCATTTTATGTAATTTGGCGTAAACGTTATCGCGAGCCAGAAGCTCTTGATGTGAGCCTTGTTCGACAATTTGGCCGTTATCCATAACTAGGATGACATCGGCGCTTTCAATAGTTGATAGGCGGTGAGCGATGACTAAGGTGGTCCTGTTTTGCATGACACGGTTCAGGGCTGACTGAATATAGCGTTCTGATTCGTTATCCAAAGCAGAGGTTGCTTCATCCAAAATCAGAATCGGCGCGTCTTTTAGAAATGCCCGCGCCAACGCCAATCTTTGGCGTTGGCCTCCCGATAACTTGATGCCGTTTTCGCCGATTTCGGTATCAAGTTCTTGCGGCATTTTAGCAATAAAATCCATGGCGTAAGCATCGCTTGCGGCTTGGATTATTTGCTCGCGTTTTGCGTTTTCTAATGTGCCGTAAGCAATATTGTTGGCGACTGAAGCGTTAAACAGAGTTACATTTTGCGTTACCAACGCGATTTGTTTTCTTAGTTCGCTTAGTTTATAGCGTTTTAATTCTATGCCGTCGATCAGTATTTCGCCTAGTTCGTAATCGTAAAAACGCGGCAGTAAATTAATCAATGTGCTTTTACCGCCGCCCGAGGCGCCGACTAAGGCAATCGTTTGCCCTGGTTCTATGACCAGATTGATGTTGTTTAAGGCCGGCGTCTCGGCGCCGGGGTAGTAAAAGCTTAAGTTTTTAAATTCAATTCTGCCTTGGCAGTGAGAGCTTTCATAGTCGCCATGATCAATTTCAACCGGTTCATCCAAAACTTCGAACAGAGATTCGGCAGCTGCAATGCCGCGCAATATTTCGGAATTTGCATCGCTTAGTTGGCGTATGGGCTTAGGTAGCAAGAAAGCGGCGGTAAAAAAACCAACAAATTCACCAGGACTTGAGCTTTTCATCATTATTAATGCTAAGTACATCATTCCGGCCAGCGCGAAAGCAATCACCATTTGCATTAATGGATTATTTAGAGAAACCGTCATGATAAGTTTGCGATACTGCTTGCGGTTCTCCAGGCTACACTCTTTAAAGCGCTGGCGCTCATAAGATTCTCCGCCAAAACTTTTCACTATACGATTAGCCGTAACCATTTCCGAGGTAATGTGAGTTAGGTCGCCAACAGTGATTTGCATATTCCGGCTCAAGCGTTTTAGACGTTTTCCAACATAGCGCACCATAAGTATAACCACAGGTGCTATCGCGAGAAAAACGAGTGAAAGCTGTAAGTTTGTGTAGCCCAAATACCACAGCAAACCAATGGCAGTAAAGCCTTCCCTGACAAATGAACGAATCGAATCGGAGGTGGCGCGGGTAACTTCGCCAATGTTATTGGTAATGCGGGAAATCATGTAGCCGCTGTTATGGTTATCGAAATACTGCACGGAAAGTCGTGTGTAGTGATCAAAAATTGCGCATCGCAGTTTATGAATTAAGTTGCCGGAAATACGTGCCAAATAATAGTTGCCTAAAAATGCGCCCAAACCGCGGATCAAAAATAAAACAATAAATAAAAACGGTAAGTATTCAATGCCGGCTCTGTTTTGGCCGCTAAAACTATCGATAATACGTTGGATTATCATCACCACAGCAGGTTCTGTGGCTGCATAAATGGCGAAGCCGATAGCGCTGATTATAAACATACGCCAATAAGGAAAGACAAAGCGCATCAGGCGCTTATATACTTGGCTGTCCGTCATCGGTCGGGTTGAATTGTCTTGCGTGTTCAATGCTGCTTACCTATAAAATAACAATTTTTACTGCTTTATGACTTCTGACGCTAGCATGCCAGCATATAAACCGCCCAATATACAACCTAAACGCATTTTAGTGATAACTCAGCGTTATCTTGGTGATACTTTGCTGATAACGCCGCTACTTGGTTCTTTAAAAGAGGCGTATCCAGACGCTGAAATCGATGTCTTGTTGCCGGCAAGTAATCTTGGAATGTTGGAAGGTAATCCCGATATAGCAAAATTGATTCCCTTAGTCAGCAAGCCAGGCCTTTTGAAGTTTGGTCGCTTGCTGTTTTCGATGTTTAAACATTACGACATTTCGATTTCAACACAGGCTGGGGATAGGCCGATATTGTGCGCCATCTTGGCTGGAAAGTTTAGCATGGGATTTATATCGGGTTATGGTGCAAAAAATCATTGGAAACGAATACTGTTGGATAGGTTTCTGATGTCGGCTGATCTAAATTCTCATCCTGTCTTGGAAAATCAGCGATTTTGTGAATTGCTGGATATAAAGCCTTGTTATCGATTATCGCTGCCGCGCACTTTGCAGGCCAAGAATAGTTTAATGCCTGATTGCAAATATGCGGTATTGCATGTGATGCCGCAATGGCGATACAAACAATGGCATGAACAAGGTTGGCAGGAGCTGGGGTATTATCTTCATCACAAGGGTTATCAGTTGGTTCTAACCGGTGGTGGGCAAGAACTTGAGTTGGCAGTGCTGCGCAGATTACAAGCACTGCTGCCGCCTTCAACACGGAATTTGGCGGGGCAGTTGACATTGGCGGAATTAGCAGAGCTGATTAAGAATTCAAAAATATTTATTGGCCCTGATACCGGGATTACACATTTGGCCGCTGCGACCGGCGTACTCACCTTTGCGTTATTTGGTCCGACTGATCCCAAGTCATGGGGGCCTTGGCCAATGGGGTACGCAAAAAATACACCGCCGTTTGTATCGGTCGGTACGCAATCAATTAACAATGTTTTTTTGATACAGGGGCAGTCGAAAGTAGCTTGTGTGCCATGCCAGTTGGAAGGATGTGATAGGCATAGGGAAAGTAAAAGTGCTTGTCTGGATGATTTGTCGTCCAGCACAGTAATAAGCATTTTGAGCCGATATGTGTAAAAGTCTGGAAGATTGGTTTCGCAGAAGATTGGTTTAGGGTCTGGTTAATAGGAAAACAAAATTAAACCGATGGGAAATGCATCATATTTCTTCAGAAATTTAGCTGGGAATTGAGCTTTTGTCTCGCATTTGCTGAGAAGTAATCAGTAGATTGCCAATGTTTATATAGGCAGGAATTTGCGAAAAAATATTGATAATCAAGGCTTAGTTAAATTGTCAGCGCAAAGCTTTCAGTTGCTTGGATTCTGAGCGTTGAGATTCATGTTAAAAATTCTATAATTTGTCTTGACAAGGATTGTCGAACTGGTAGACTGCGATCCGCCTCCAAGGAAGGCGGTGTTCTTGGCTCAGAAATTCTGGCAAGGAGGTAAACAAGGGAAAATATAAAGAACTCCCGACAATTCGGGAATTTTGATAATCTTTTAGGAGGTAGAAATGGCTGCTACAACTGAATCAGTTAAAACTGATGCTGCGGAAGCACCGCTTTTAAACACAAAAAACCTGACACTGGGCATTTTGCTCTATCTGGTTTTTTATTCTTTCATTCGTTGGTACGAAGGCGTCTACGGCTGGTCAGCTGGTCTGGACTCATTTGCACCAGAGTTTGAAACATACTGGATGAACATGCTGTATATCGAACTTGTACTTGAAGTTCTGTTGTTCGCTGGTATTAACGGCTATATCTGGAAAACTCGTGACCGTAAAGTGATGTCAATCACTCCACGTGAAGAGTTGAGAAGACATTTTACTCATTGGATCTGGCTGGTTTGCTACGGCTGGGCTATCTACTGGGGCGCTTCTTACTTCACAGAGCAAGATGGCACATGGCACCAAACGATCGTTCGCGATACTGACTTTACTCCAAGTCACATCATCGAGTTCTATCTGTCATACCCAATCTACATCATCACTGGTTCAGCTTCATTCCTGTACGCAAAAACAAGATTGCCTACATACCATGAAGGTTTGCACCTGATGTATCTGATTGCGGTTATCGGCCCATTCATGATTCTGCCAAACGTTGGTTTGAACGAATGGGGTCACACATTCTGGTTTATGGAAGAGTTGTTCGTAGCTCCATTGCATTACGGTTTCGTATTCTTTGGTTGGGCTGCTCTGGCTGTAATGGGTGTTGTGAACACTGAAGTAATGGCAATTGCAAAATTGTTGAAAAAAGATCTGGCTTAAGCGCTAAATCTGTAAAAGCAAAAATACTATCTCCTTTCCTGCTCTGCACATAAATTGGGTAGAGCAGGATAAGCAGTAGTCAAAAAAAATATAATTTTAATTCTTTAGGAGGTAAGCTAATGAGCGCATCTCAATCAGCTGTACGTTCACGTGCGGAAGCGGTACAAGTTTCCCGTACGTTTGACTGGATGATTCTTTTTACACTGTTCACAGCCGTTCTAGGCGGTTATCACATTCACTATATGTTGACTGGTGGTGACTGGGATTTCTGGAGCGACTGGAAAGATAGACGTCTATGGGTAACCGTAGCACCTATCGTTTCTATTACTTTCCCTGCAGCTGTGCAAGCATGCTTGTGGTGGAGATACAGATTGCCACTGGGCGCAACCGTTGCTGTTTTAGGTTTGTTGCTGGGTGAGTGGATCAACAGATATATGAACTTCTGGGGCTGGACATATTTCCCAGTTAATATCTGCTTCCCTTCACAATTGATTCCTGGTGCAATTGTACTTGATGTTATTTTGCTGATGGGCGGAAGCATGACATTGACCGCAGTCGTCGGTGGCTTGGCTTATGGTTTGATTTTCTATCCAGGCAACTGGCCAGTAATCGCTCCATTGCACATTCCAGTTGAATACAACGGCATGATGATGACTTTGGCTGACTTGCAAGGTTACCACTATGTTCGTACAGGTACACCTGAATATATCCGTATGGTAGAGAAAGGTACATTAAGAACTTTCGGTAAAGACGTTGCTCCAGTATCAGCGTTCTTCTCTGGATTCGTTTCTATCATCATTTACTTCTTGTGGCACTTCTTCGGCAGATGGTTCGCTAAAACCGACTTCATCTCTGATGATGCAACCTAATTGAAGGTTTGATTAAAAATGACACTGGCAAGCAGTATCGCCAGAAGATCTTAATTACAAGATTCTCTAGTAATAGAGGAGGAACTATGAAAATAATAAAAGACAAAGTTGCTAAACTGTCCTTTGTCGCACTGCTGATTACAATGACAGCAGCGATGTTTTATGCTCCAACAGCTTCTGCACATGGTGAAAAATCACAGGCTGCGTTTATGCGTATGCGGACGATCCACTGGTTTGACTTAACATGGTCAAAAGAAGAAGTTGCAGTAAACGAAACTATGACACTTTCCGGAAAATTCCTGGTATTCGCAGGATGGCCAGAAACTGTTGATAAACCAGAAGTTTCATTTTTGAATATCGGTATTCCTGGCCCAGTATTTATTCGTGCTGGTTCTTGGATTGGCGGTCAATTGGTTCCACGTTCAGTATCGTTGGAATTAGGCGAAGTTTATGAGTTTAAAGTTCTGCTGAAAGCACGTCGCCCTGGCGACTGGCACGTTCATTCAATGATGAACGTAAAAGGCGGTGGTCCAATCATTGGACCAGGCAAATGGGTAACAATCACCGGTTCTATGGCTGATTTCGTAAACCCAATTGTGACTTTAACAGGTGTAACAGTTGACTTGGAAACTTGGAATCTGGATAACATCTACTTCTGGCATGCTGTATGGTACGCAATCGGTTTGGCATGGTTGGGCTATTGGATCAAAAAACCAATCTTCGTTCCACGTCATATCGCTGTAGCGGCTGGCAAAGCTGATTCATTGGTTACACCTACAGACAAAAAAGTTGGTTTGATTTTCGGTTTAGGTACTATAGTATTGGTTGCAGGCTCAATGGTTGCTACTAACGATAAATTTCCTGTAACTACACCGTTACAAGCTGGTTTATTGCGTGGCATCAAAACTTACCAAATGCCAGAAGCTACAGTAACTGCGAAAGTTGAAGATGCTACATACCGTGTACCTGGTCGTGCTCTGCAAATCACTTTGACTCTGACAAACAATGGTGATTCACCAGTGCGTTTGGGCGAGTTCAACACTGCAGGCGTTCGCTTTTTGGATCCTGCTGTTCATGTTGATGAAACCAACTACCCAGATGACTTGTTGGCTGAAGAAGGCTTATCAGTTAGCGACAACAGCCCATTGGCTCCAGGTGAGTCACGTACTGTTGAAGTAACAGCTTCTGACGCAGCATGGGAAGTTTATCGTTTAGCTGACTTGATCTACGATCCAGATAGCCGTTTTGCTGGTTTGTTGTTCTTGTGGGATGCTAAAGGCAACCGTCAAATGATTACAATTGACGCTCCTTTAATTCCTTCTTTCATCTAATGAAAGTATTCTAAGCTGTTGTTAAGCTTGGAATAAAGGTAAAAACCCCTGCTATCGAAAGATGGTGGGGGTTTTTTTTTAAACTACAGTTTATGGTTTAAATATAGATAAATGAGCGTTTCCGGTATTTAAATTAAAAGTTTTATGAGTATGAAAATGAAAAAATTGTTAACCGGACTGATGCTAATAATATTGGTTGGGTGCGCCGAAAAACAGGAATTTGAACAAGCAGTTGTCGAGCAAATGCAAGTTGATAAGGATATAAAAGATTATAAGATTGAACCAGGAATTATGGCGAAATGCGTAATTCAAACCTCAACAGACAAGATGCCAGGATTATTTGCATACGATCCGGAAAGACTTAAAGCTTATAAAAATTATACAAAGATGATAACCTTAAATAGCTCTAGTGATCCTAAGAAGACATTAGAAGAATTAAGGGTAGAGTTTGGATCACCAAAAGACTTGGCAACAGCACACGCAAATTATATGGAAAGTGTAGTGCAATGTATGGAGGGTTTGGTAACGACAGAAGAAAGGGATATGAAAAAACCAAAGAAGGATTAAAAAATATAAAATTATGTATATGTAATGCCTGACAGTCAAAAGAACTGTCAGGTGGGGTGTAAGATTAGAGAATTTTGATTTTTTCGTATTGGGCAGTTAAGTTGAGAAGAGTGATGTGAATTTCCTCAAGTTTTTCCCGTTCTTTGGCAATGACATTTGCTGGTGCTTTGTCAATGAAAGTAGGATTGTTAAGCTTACCTTCTATGCGTGGTAAGTCTTTTTGTAAGCGCTGAATTTCCTTGTCTAAGCGAATTAATTCAGCCTCTTTATCAATCAGTCCAGCCATTGGAATCAAGATTTTTAATTCTCCAACAATGGCAATAGCTGCATCGGGTGGCGTCTCGTTGGAAGAAAGAAATTGTATGCTACTTAGCCTACCAAGTTTTAACAGGTAGTTCTGATTATTAGATAGATACAATTGATCTGCAGCGGTTCCATCTTGTAATAAAATAGATAATGGTTTGCCAGGAGAAATATTCATTTCACCGCGAATACGTCTGATGCCAAGCAGAAAAGCCATAAGCCAATCAATCTCTTTTACGGCATCTGAGTCAATCTGGGTAAGATCAGTGCAAGGATAAGGTTGTAACATTATTGTTGCAGCAGTTATGCCAGACAGAGGAGCAATTCGTTGCCAAATTTCTTCAGTAATAAATGGCATAATGGGATGTGCGAGCCGCAAAATGCATTCTAAAACAGATAATAAAGTTTTGCGGGTTCCGCGTTGTAATGCTAAATCATCGCTTTGCAGAGCAATTTTAACGAGTTCAAGATACCAATCACAATATTCGTTCCAGGTAAAGTCATAAATTGATTGCGCAGCTAAATCGAATCGATAGTGATCAATTGAGTCACAAGTGCAAGATATAACAAGGTTAAGCCGGGAAGTAATCCACAAATCAGCTTGGGAATATATAATATCGGCACACCCTAAGCCGTTATCTTGATCTTCAGTGTTCATGAGCACATAGCGTGCAGCGTTCCATAATTTGTTACAGAAATTTCTATAGCCTTCGGTTCGTGCTAAGTCAAAGCGAATATCTCGGCCAGTAGATGCAAGTGAAGCAAAGGTAAACCGCAAGGCGTCAGTACCAAATGAAGCTATACCATCAGGAAATTGCTTGCGTGTAACCTGTTCAATTTTTTGCGCTAAATGGGGCTGCATCATCCCAGATGTGCGTTTGTAGATAAGTGATTCGAGGTCTATGCCGTCGATAATATCGATCGGATCGAGCACATTTCCTTTCGATTTAGACATTTTCTGTCCTTCTGCATCTCGAACCAAGCCGTGAATATAGACTTCACGAAAAGGGACCTGGCCTTGAAATTTTAAGCCCAACATAATCATGCGAGCAACCCAGAAAAAAATAATATCGAAACCGGTAACTAAGACACTAGTAGGATAATGAGTAGCTAGTTCAGGTGTTTGTTCTGGCCAGCCTAAGGTTGAGAACGGCCAAAGTGCTGAAGAAAACCAGGTGTCCAAAACATCTTCATCTTGAGCCAGAGGATAGTCGTCAGCTAAAAAGTGTTTAGTACGAATCTCGTTTTCTGAATGACCAACATAAATATTACCAATATCATCGTACCAGGCTGGAATTCTATGCCCCCACCAAATTTGTCGAGATATGCACCAGTCTTGAATATTGTGCATCCAATCGAAATACGTGTTTTTCCAGTTATCAGGAACAAATTTAATCTCACCGTCTTCAACGGCTTTGATAGCAGGATCGGCAAGTGGCTGAATCTTGACATACCACTGATTAGTTAATAATGGTTCAATAACAGCACCAGTGCGGTCGCCGCGAGGGACCATTAATTTATGGTCTTTGGAATCAGCTAAAAGACTTTGAGATTCAAGATCAGTAAGTATAGCTTTGCGCGCAGCAAAGCGATCCAGTCCTATGTATGCAGGTGGAATTAAGTTTTCATTGTTATTGTTATTTCGAATAGCAGCATCTAGAGTAAAAATATTTATCAATCCACCATGTGGAAGGTCTGCAATCTCAATAATATGCTTATGTCTTAACCACACATCATAATCGTTAAAGTCGTGTGCAGGAGTGATTTTAACGCAACCAGTACCAAATTCAGGATCGACATATTCATCAGCAATAATAGGAATGCGGCGTCCCGTCAAAGGTAACTCAACAAATTCGCCAAGTAAATGCTTGTAACGATCATCGTCAGGATGAATAGCAACTGCAGCATCACCAAGTAAAGTTTCTGGCCGGGTCGTAGCAACCAGTAAATGACCTGAGCCATTGGATAAAGGGTAACGTATGGTCCACATAAAACCATTTTCTTCTTCAGATAACACCTCTAAATCAGAAACTGCAGTATGTAATACTGGATCCCAATTAACTAGCCGTTTGCCACGGTAAATAAGACCTTCTTCATGAAGTTTTATGAAAACTTCCTGTACAGCGGCAGACATGCCCTCATCCATGGTAAAACGCTCTTTTTGCCAATCTAAGGAGGAACCCATGCGACGTAACTGACGAGTAATCGTGCCGCCTGATTCTTCTTTCCATTCCCAGATTTTTTTGATAAAAGCAGTTCGACCATAATCATGTCTTGTTTTTCCTTCGACATTAATTATTCGCTCAACTACCATTTGTGTGGCAATGCCGGCATGATCAGTGCCGGGTTGCCATAAGGTGTTATAACCTTTCATTCGATGATAGCGTGTAAGCGCGTCCATAATCGTATCTTGAAAGGCATGCCCCATGTGTAAACTGCCGGTAACATTGGGGGGCGGGATCATGATACAGTAAGATTCGCC
Organism: uncultured Pseudomonadota bacterium; assembly: GCA_963705975.1. GTDB lineage: Bacteria > Pseudomonadota > Gammaproteobacteria > Methylococcales > Methylomonadaceae > Methylomonas. Next base: position 62,198 of record CAVPMI010000042.1, on the reverse strand, counting down.
CTCTAGTTTTGCGGAAAAATAACCGTGATCTTCCCAAGTTTGATACCAACGTTGTTCGATAGCGTGTGGCGAATAAGTCTTATCCATGGCAGTTGTTAAGAATAATAAAGAAGTTAAGGGTAAATATGGAGAAAAGTCAGTACAAATTAATGAAAATAACGTTGGTCATTACATGCAGTTTTCATATACAAAAATTGTACTTGTTTATCAAAAATGACGAAATACAAGATTAGAGCTAACACAAAATTGGAGCGTAAGACTTATAAACACGACTAATTTTCAAATGATCTTAGTCTAAAACCCAGGTAAGCAAGGGCCTTGTCAGTAACTTTTAGAAGAGGGAATGCGCAGGTTATGGCCACTGCGTCAACCAGGCAATACCAAGCAGCAACACCGCTAGGAGGGTTTCCTTGCGGTAGCTTAGATGCGGGATCAACAGCAGCCCAAGCCCAGGTGCCGACAGAAGTACCAACTATTTCCAGCCAGGAAGTAATGAAAAACGCACCAAGATAAACCAAGGGGGAGCGGCCTTTAAACAAATAAAATAAAAACACGCCAAACAAAATAGCGCCTATATGATCCGGGCGTGGCGCAAGAACACTCATTCCCCAGCAAGCCCATAAGCCACAAGCACTGATTACAAAAATTGCGATAGGCCGAGCGTATTGCAGGAAGAAGCCTGAGCGTCCAAGAGCAACGGCGGTTAAATAAACTAGGCCGTGACCAGGCGGAACATAGGCAGGCAGATTTCCAAAACGATAAATATAACCTTGCATATAAATTGAAGCAAAGTACTCGCCGATGACAGCAAAAGTCACAGCTACAGCTACTTGGGTGCGTACATATTTACATTCGTTCCGCAGGAATGCTAAGAGAAAACACCAGCCAAAAAAAGCCAATACATATTGCATTGCTTGTGGAGCAAAACCGTCAGTTGTTAAACAGATGGTAACAGAAATAAAGGTAAAGGCAGCAATTAGATAATCTCTGCGTTGATGGCTGACATAGCAGTTTTTCGCCGGAAAGTGAGGCAGAGAGAAAAATGTCATAGAAAATGAGATATAAAAAGGTGTTTGGATGCTATCAAATAAAGAAATAAGCTATAGCGATATAACGTAAGGCTTTGCCAATAATAATCGCAATAAGCGAGGTGAAGAAAGAAAGTTTAAGCCAACCACCGGCAAAACATAAACCATCTCCTACAATTGGTAACCAGGAAAATAATAAAGCCAAAGTACCCCAATGGTGAACAGTATGCAAGGATTTTTGTTGCCTTGCTGTTAGCAGATAGCCGGCAGGATATTTTTTGCCGGTCCATAGTCCAAAACCCCAGGTGGTAAGAGATCCAAGGGTATTGCCAATGGTAGCAACCAGTACGAGTATTGGTACAGATGATGGATATTTGTTGATCATATAAACTAAAACAGCTTCAGATCCGCCGGGTGCGAGAGTTGAGGAAATAAAGGCGCTGGTAAATAATCCTAGTAAGCCAAGCGAATCTGCAAGCATACGTAACTCAGATAAAAAAGCCCTGCAAAAACGAATTTTGCTAAGGCTTTAAAAAGTCCAAACGAAGATGATTATTTGGGTGGTAAAGGAATGGATTTATTAGATGACAGTTGTTTAAGCAGACGTGTTAAAAGTCCTAGCAAATAGCCAATGCTATGTGAAAATATTTCCAATATAGACGCTACAATTTCACTAGGCGACATGCCTTTAAATTTATTCGCTAATAAAGGAGTTATCATCAAACCAATAGCTAAGCCAATCACGGTGAGTCCGGAAATGAAAGAGCTGTTATCCGCGCCGTTATCGGCAATAGTTTTTACGGCAACTGTAGAAGCAACTGCAGTTGGGGGCGAAATGGGCGGGAACTTTTCAGGGACATAGGGTTTTCCACTATAGTCATCAGGAAAAATATTACCGGTTACGCCTGGAATACTGGGAAGGTCTTCACTACCTTTGCCGACTTTTAATTGCGCCTTCATGCCTTTTTCCATGTGTTGTGCTATATCACAATGCACCAGATATGTTTTGTCGCCGGGCGGTAGAATCAGCGTGCCGGAAACTTCGCCAGGGCCGCTGACTTCCAGATGGAACATGCCTTTTGGATAGAGATACTTGGGTAAGCCATGCATCATCCATTGGTGGCGAATTTCATCATCGTTAATAAAATGTACAGTCAGTTTGGTGCAGGGATCGAACTGGTATTCTTGTTGGTCGAACGCATACATGGTGCCGGGAAATTTTTCAGCGTATTTGTGACCCGCATGTACGGTGATTTCTTTCGTTGCAGAAATTTTGTCGCAACCACCCGGCAGAGTGTCAGAATTCTGGCCCATCACCATTGCGCCATCTAAGTCCATCAAGTGACCCTCGCCATGCGCCATCATCTCTGTATGGTTTTGAAACTCTTTTGCAGAAACTGGAGTAATAGACAGGGTGCAGAATAAAACGGCAAATGCTACTTTTTTGTCCATTATGAATTATCTCGAAAACTGAAATTTTTGAAGGTCTATATCCTATGGCTATTCCGGTGCAATAAAGTTCCGGAATAGCTGATTTAAAACAGATTAAATTTCTTTGGCTTTTCCTAGTAATTCATCAACTTTACGTTTAAAACCGGCATGTGAAAGATAGACAGCGTATAGTATGCCAAAGAAAACCAGCGCATAGATGCCGAGGCCGCTTTTGCTGACCGGTTGACCAGCGCCGGCTTTAAAACTCATGTGTGCATCGAGCCTTTCGCCGCTATCTTGTAACAAGGTAATATGAATCAGATACTTGCCTGGTTCAGCTACTCCATTTGGTAGGTCTAGGACTACCGTGCCGGATTTGTGTTTTTTCGATTCTAAAAAATAAACGCGTTTACCTTCAGGTTCTTTGGTGACTTCAAACTCAATCGCCATGTTTTTGTAGCGTTGATCTTGGTAGTCGAAAACTAATTGCGTAAGTGTATTCACGTCAGGCAAGTTGCCGCAAAATTCCTCTGCAGGATATGCCTTCGGTTGATAGGCTGTATAATGCAGCCAATGATCTTTTTCCAGTTCGAATTTGCATTGGTCGGTATCGGTACCAGCCGCACCGCCGTGCGCCCAGATGGTCGAAGAAAAAACCAATCCCAGTAAAACCAGGAAACTTTTGCTAAATATATGCGCTTTTTTCATTGAGCCCTTCCCCCTAAATAAAAAATAATTCTTATAATTATCATGATGTTAAGCATGATCATTGTATTTATCATTTGTTCAGTGACAACAAAAACATGATAAAAACAATGTTAAACTTTAGCACAACAAGGAGGGGGAATAAAGGGAATCCTTATATACTTGAAAGTTGACGAAGTGTTTAATTTTTTTGTCCTAAGACGAAGACTATACTTATAATAATGGTATGGGTTTTGCGGGTAGCTTAGCCCCACTTGTTTCAGAGCGTCTGAAGACATCTTCCAGTCATAACTAAAAAAATATGTCCAAATTAATCAACTCCGCTGAATGGCAAGCAGTTAAGCAACATCACCAGGAAATCTCTGGGAAATATTGCATGAAGGAAGCTTTCGATAATGACAAGCAACGCTTTAGTAAGTTTTCGATCATTTTTGATGAGTTATTGTACGATTACTCAAAAAATCTGATAAACGAACAAACTATGCCCTTGCTAATTAATTTGGCCATTCGCGCTGAACTAAGTAAAAAAACCGAGGCAATGTTTTCCGGTTCAATTATCAATACCACCGAAAAACGCGCAGTACTGCACACTGCCTTACGCAATCGCAGTAATAAACCGGTGTATTTTCGCGGCCAGGATGTCATGCCGGAAATCAACAAAGTACTGGCTAAAATGCGGATTTTTACCGAGCAGGTGCGTTCGGGCGCCTGGACGGGTTATACAGGCCAGGTCATGACCGATATTGTAAATATTGGCATTGGCGGCTCCGATTTAGGCCCAAAAATGGTAGATACGGCTTTGAAGGCCTATGGCAAAGAGACTCTGAAGGCGCATTTCGTTTCGAATGTCGATCAGGTTGATATTGTCGAAACCCTAAAGCCATTAAATCCTGAAACGACGCTGTTTTTAATATCCTCAAAAACTTTTACTACCCAAGAAACCATGACAAATGCGCGTTCGGCGCGTAACTGGTTTTTGGAATCTGCTGTTGATCCTGCGCATATTTCCAAGCATTTCGTGGCGATATCCACTAATGAGGAAAAAGTGCAGGAATTTGGAATAGATCCGGAAAATATGTTCGAGTTCTGGGATTGGGTGGGCGGTCGCTATTCTTTATGGTCGGTAATCGGCATGTCTATAGCCTTATATGTGGGTATGGACAATTTCGAAGAGTTGTTGTTGGGAGCGCACTTGGCTGATGAGCATTTTCGGCAAACGCCATTTGAAAAAAACATACCTGTCATTATGGGTATGTTAGGAATTTGGTATAACAATTTTTACGATGCGGAAACCTACGCTATATTGCCCTATGCGCAATCGCTGAAATATTTTGCCGACTATTTTCAGCAGGGAGATATGGAAAGTAATGGCAAAAGCGCTACTATTTCCGGCGACAAAGTCGATTATAACACTGGTCCTATTATTTGGGGGCAACCGGGCACTAATGGCCAGCACGCTTTTTTTCAATTAATTCATCAGGGTACTAAATTAATACCTTGTGATTTTTTGGCGGCTGCGCAAAGCCAATATGATTTGCCGGATCATCACGATATTTTAATTTCAAATTATCTGGCGCAAGCGGAAGCGTTAATGCGGGGTAAAACCGAAGAAGAAGTTAGGCAGGATCTAAGTCATGAGCCGAATCTGGATGACGCTTTGATTGCTTCAAAAATTTTTGCAGGCAATAAGCCTTCCAGTTCATTTTTGTTCAAAAAAATTACGCCGCGGACCTTGGGTACGCTAATTGCGTTCTATGAGCATAAAATTTTTGTGCAAGGTGTCATTTGGAATATCAATTCTTTTGATCAAATGGGCGTGGAATTAGGCAAGGTATTGGCTAAAGCCATTCTGCCGGAATTAAAAGTCGAGGGTATTGTCGACGCTCATGATAGCTCGACGAATGGTTTGATCAACGCTTATAAAGCGTTTCGCGCAAGATAAGCGGGTTTAGTTCCGAGTGCGTTTGGCTTTGAAGAAGTCCGTGAGTAATTCGGAGCTGGTTTGTGCTAGTACGCCCCCTGTCCACTCAATGTGATGATTGAGAAAGGGGGCGTGAGTGAGTTGTAATGCGTGGCAAACAGCGCCCCGTTTAGGATCCTCGGCGCCGAAGACCAATCTTTTGATTCGGGCTTGGGCCATCGCGCCCATACACATTACACAGGGTTCTAAGCTGACAAACAGCGTTGTGTTAATCAGCCGGTAATTTTGGAAATGTTGGCCGGCGAGTCTGAGGGCGACAATTTCAGCATGGGCGCTAGGATCATTAGCTTGTATAACTTGATTCCAGCCTTCGGCAATACAGCGATTTTGATAAACCAGCACTGCACCCACAGGCACTTCGCCTTGCTGTTCGGCGCGTTGCGCTAAGCGTATAGCATGGCGCATCCACTCTTCGTCGGTCATCTTAGACGGTTGCCCTACTCAGTCGGTCATTAACGGCAGCCCAGGACTCGATGTCTGGTGGTTGTTCAATCAATATCATATCAAGGTGCAGTTTATCCAAATCTCGCAAGGCGCTATACAGCGCAGTTTCGTAGTGTTCTGCTTGCTCAGGTAAGCGGATTAGGTTTTTACAAGGCAGCAAATACATCCCCAGGGTGAAAGCTAAAATACCGATGTTTTTACCTTGTGCGCAGAGATCGTCAATCATGGAAATTAAAGTGTCAGCAGGGCAAAGTAAGGCCATGGTTTCTGGTGCGTAATGCACTGCCATCATTCCGGGGGCTCGAATTTTAGTCAGGGATGATAAGCGGATTTCGGTTTGTAATACCGCTTTTAGCTGACTGCGCGTAATGCGTCCGGGTCTAAGAATGGTCGGGTGATCATCGCTTAAATCGATAATCGTTGATTCAACGCCAACATTGCAAGGGCCGCCATCCAGAATGCAGGCCACGTTATTCCCGAGTTCTTCTGCTACATGCTGAGCCTGTGTTGGGCTAATGCGGCCAAATCGATTAGCAGAGGGGGCTGCAACGCCGCCACCAAAGGCTTGCAGTAATTGCAAGGCCACCGGATTGGCCGGTATGCGTAAGGCGATAGTGTCCTGGCCGCCAGTCACCGTTGTAGGCAACTGGAATTTTTTGTTTAGAATGATAGTCAACGGTCCAGGCCAAAAGGCCTTAGCTAAGTGCCAGGCCGTATCCGGGATAGTTTCAGCCCAATCATTAAGTTGTTCGGCATGAGCTATGTGGACGATTAACGGATGATCGGGCGGACGGCCTTTGGCAGCATAAATTTTAGCGACTGCGTGAGGATTGGAGGCGTCAGCCCCTAGTCCATATACGGTTTCGGTCGGAAACGCTACCAATAAGCCTTGTTTAAGCAGGTCGGCGGCGTGGCTGATGGAATCTTCGGTGACAAGTGTTGGAATCAAAATCTTATTTAAACCAAAAGAAAATTTGTACTTAGCCAGTAACCCTTATACGCTTTTCTAAGCTTGGGGACGAGTTGGATTGGCTGGTTAAAAATTTGATTAAAATTAATGCCTAAAATGCCGCATGCCAGTAAATACCATCGCGATATTATGCTCATTTGCCGCTGCGATCACTTCTTCATCCCTTACGGAGCCGCCCGGGTGAATCACTGCGGTAATACCCGCCGCAGCGGCGGCATCGATGCCGTCGCGAAAGGGGAAAAAGGCATCGGAGGCCATTGCTGAACCAGATACCTCTAAACCTTCGTCACTGGCTTTGATGCCGGCAATTTTTGCCGAATACACCCTACTCATTTGGCCGGCGCCAATGCCGATAGTTTGACCGCTTTTTGCATACACAATCGCATTTGATTTAACAAATTTGGCAACTTTCCAGGCAAAAAGCATATCGGCTAGTTCCTGTTCGGTCGGAGTCCGGCGGCTGACGACTGTTATATCTTCAGCCATGATGGCGCCAAGGTCTTTATCTTGGACCAGCAAGCCGCCGCCGACTTTTTTGAAATCTAGCGTAGCTGAAACGGTATTCGGCCAGTAGCCGGATTCCAGCAAACGAATGTTCTGTTTTTTCGCAACTGCGGCAACAGCGCCGGCGCTAATAGCAGGGGCGATAATCACTTCCACGAATTGACGGTTGACGATTTCCAAAGCGGTTTTTTCGTTTAATTCTCGATTAAAAGCGATGATGCCGCCGAAGGCTGAGGTGGGGTCGGTGGCGTAAGCCTGATTATAAGCTGTCAAAATATCAGTAGCGATAGCTACGCCGCAAGGATTCGCGTGTTTGACGATAACACAGGCGGGTTGGTCGGCGAAGGTTTTTACGCATTCCAGCGCGGCGTCGGCGTCGGCGATATTGTTATAGGAAAGTTCCTTGCCTTGCAACTGTTTAGCCGCCGCAATGCTGCCTAATGGCGGATTTTTTTCCTGATAAAACGCCGCTTTTTGATGCGGGTTTTCTCCATAACGCATGGCTTGTAGGCGATGGAATTGCAGATTCAGCGTTTTGGGAAAGTCTTTTTGCTTAATGTTGCTCAAATAGGCAGCTATCGCTGTATCGTAATGCGCAGTATGTTCGAAGCATTTCAACGCCAAATCGAAGCGGGTCGAGTGGCTTAGGCTAGTCGCGTTTGCTTGCAACTCTGATAATATGGCGGCATAGTCGTGTGGATCAACCACTACCGCCACGTCTTTATGATTTTTCGCCGCAGCTCTGAGCATAGTAGGTCCGCCGATATCGATATTTTCTATCGCGGTATCCAAGTCGCAATCCGGTTTTGCAATAGCTTGTTCAAACGGGTAGAGGTTAACTACCACTATGTCAATGGGAAGAATGTGGTTGGCGACCATTACGGGGTCGTCTATGCCGCGCCGGCCCAGGATGCCGCCATGTACTTTAGGGTGTAAGGTTTTTAGCCGGCCGGCCATCATTTCCGGAAACCCGGTGTAGTCGGATACTTCAGTGACGTCGATGTGGTTTTCGTCCAAGAGTTTAGCTGTGCCGCCGGTAGATAAAAGTTCTATACCAAGGTTGTTCAGGGCGCGGCAAAAATCTAATATGCCGCTTTTATCGGAAACGCTGACCAAAGCGCGGGTCACTTGTTTGTTCATGCAGGCCTCAAGAAGGTAAAAAAATGGAAGGTATTATACGCATCGTACAGTAAATTTTGACCACAGAATCTATGTGTCCGGATTATCCATGCTGACGAAAAGTCGGCTGACGTGAACTTTGACCAATATGCCTATTGATTTATGCCGTAATGCTCAAGTTTTTTGCGTAAGGTGCTACGGCTAAGTCCCAAAATTTTGGCGGCTTTACTTTGATTGTTATCGGAATGCTTGAGTGCAGTTTCTAATAACGGTTTTTCAACCTCGGTCAGTACTAACTGATATAAACCGGATGAGTCGTGGCCATTAAGATGGGCAAAGTAATCTTCTACGCAATGCCGAACATGGTCGGACAGTGTGTGTTCATTATCTTGCAAAAAAATCGGTGCTTTGATTTCCATCTAGGCGGCCCTGGGTATAATGAAATTAAATGACGCATTAACGAGCGCCAACTGTTGCTTAGGCGTCTCGGCATGATAAATAGCCGATTTTTGTGTGCTTGGCAGTGATCCTAGATGCTCAAAATACCAACCGATATGCTTGCGGGCAATTCTAACACCACTTAAATCGCCGTAAAAACGGTATATATTTTCCAGATGTTGGCAGATCACGATTTTGATTTCGTTCAAAGTGGGCGGTAAATAATGGGCGCCGTTCAATTTGACGTTAAGCTCACTAAAAATCCAGGGTTTACCTTGGGCGGCGCGGCCTATCATCACGGCATCAGCATGAGTATAGTCCAAAACTTGCCGAGCTTTTTCAGCAGTATTGATATCGCCGTTAGCGATAATCGGTATAGCAACAGCTTGTTTTACTACTTTAATCGTGTCGTATTCAGCCTCCCCGCTAAATTTACATGCCCGGCTGCGCCCATGAATGGTTAAAGCCTGGATGCCGCAGCTTTCTGCGATGCGGGCAATGTTTACAGCGTTGCGATTATGTAGATCCCAGCCGGTACGGATTTTTAGCGTCACCGGAATTTCGACTGCAGCGACCACTGCCTGCAAAATGTCAGCGACTAAGGTTTCGTCTTTCAATAAAGCTGAGCCGGCGGCAACTGCACAGACTTTTTTTGCCGGGCACCCCATGTTGATGTCGATAATCTGCGCTCCTCGTTCTTGATTGACGCGGGCGGCGGCGGCCATTTGCTGCGGATCTGCACCGAGAATCTGAATTGAATGGAGGCCATCACCATGCGTACCGGTTTTTTTTAGAGTTTTCGGATGATTTTGCAAGTCGGTATTGGAAATCACCATTTCTGAGACGGTCAAACCTGCGCCATAATGGCTGCATAGCTGGCGGAAGGGCATATCTGTAATCCCAGCCATCGGCGCCAGCAGGAGATTATTGGGGAGTTGATAGCGGCCGATTTGCATTTGCGTAGGGATAGGAAACGGCACAACATCATACCTGAAAATACTGAGTTTAACGATGCAAAAAATCGATATTGACTCTGTCCGTTAATGCTAAAGCCTAATCAAGCCAGGAAAGCACGCAGACTCGGTAATTTCTTCTTTAATGTTGGGTGAGGGAGGACGCATTATCTTATTAGAAAATGCGTCCTTGGTGATTAGACAGTCACTTTTCTGCGTGCAGCAAGATGATGATTTGAATAGCTTTCGTGCTGATCTAGTCCGAGAATATCAGCTTTACCGCCGTTGAGATTGTATTCTTCCGCATAATGGTGAATAAATTCCATAACGGTATGATCGATTAATTCCGCTTCAGTCAAATCAAAATACACGGTTTTCTTTTCAGGAAACTCTGCCAACAGGCTTTTTAAGGCGATAAAATTAGAGAACACTGCCGCGCCGCTGACCTGGATATGGTAGGTGTCCGGGTCAGTGTTTTTAACGTGGTACGCTAGCTTAAAAATATTGCTGAATTTCAAACCGCGTACCAGATGGATGATCAATTCCGCAGCTACGCCTATGAAGACGCCAACCAATAAATCAGTGGCGAGAACACCGATGATGGTGATCAAAAATACGGCAAAATTGTCTAAACCAACAGATAAGGTTTTGGCAAACTCCTTTGGCGAAGCAAGGCGATAACCGGTAAATACCAATAATGCGGCAAGTGAGGTTAGTGGGATATGATTAATCAGTGATGCGAACAAAGCTGCAAAAACTAATAAAAACAGGCCGTGGAAAAAATTAGCCCAGCCGGTTTTGGCGCCGTTGTTGACATTGGCCGAACTTCTGACGATTTCAGCAATCATGGGTAGGCCGCCTACCAAACCACAAAGTAAGTTGCCGGCGCCAACTGCTGTTAAGTCTTTATTTAGATTAGAGTTACGTTTATAAGGGTCAAGTTTGTCAACGGCGGCCGCGCTCAACAAACTTTCCAGGCTGCCGACCAGCCAAATAGTGATGACATTTATCCAAAACTCCAGTTCGCCGATTTTGGAAAAATCCGGCAAATTAAAGCCAGAAGCAAATTTATCCGGCACAGCCACCAAAAATTTCGCATCTAATAAGATAAATTGACCAAAGCCTAGGCCAATAAGAACAACCAGCAAGGGGGCGGGAACCATTTTCAAAGCTGGGATTTTGATGAAACTCCAAACGACCAACAAGATTAAGCCGCAAATTCCAATTACTGCAATCTGCGGATTCATATTTATGACGGAGTGCGGTATCTCGGCGATGACGCCAAGCAGGCTTTTTGCCGCCGGTTTTATTCCCAGTAATTCATGCACTTGTTTTGCCATTATGATGATGCCTATCGCCGCCAGCATGCCATGTACTACGGAGACAGGGAAGAAAGCACTTAATTTGCCGGCTTTAAAAACTCCCATCAAGATCTGGAAAATACTGGCGAAAACGATGGCGGCAAGGGTTAAGTGGTAGCCTGCAACCGCATCGCCTTGGCCAAGGTCTTGCACCGAGTCATAAATGACCACGATTAAACCGGCTGCCGGGCCGGTAATGGTGACAAAAGAGCCGTTAATTCTGGATACAAATAATCCACCGATAATCGCGGTGAAAATACCGGCCATAGGTGGGAAGCCGGATGCTTTTGCAATGCCAAGGCAAAGGGGTAAGGCAATTAAGAAAACCAGAAAGCCAGAAAATAAATCGGCTCGCCAGTTTTCTTTAAGGCCTGAAATGCCGGTTTTTGGCAAAGCTAGGGAAGGATTGGACATGTTTTCTCTCGTCACTCAATGGAAATTAATAAACAAGCAAAGGTTGCGCCATGTGTCAATTAGTATAGACTTCTTTAATTTTTCATACCGCAAATACATCAAATGGGTATGCTCGTTAGTCTATAATTGGTTTAAATGGACCGAAATATTGGTTTATTTAAACCATAGATTGTGATGTCAATGATATTCTACCTTATCAATAATCACTTCGAAAGCAAAATTGAGCCACAAAGCAGAAAATACTGAGCTACTTGTAAAAAAACTGTAACTTTCTACTTGCTATAATTGTGGAACTGCTTTGTATATATACTTTAGCGTTGATAAAAACTAATACACCTAATTTAAAGTTAAACATGCATGGATTGATTTTCGGCTGCACAAGATCTCTACGCATCTTGAGCTTGTGCCTTCTAAGTTACGCTTTTATTTACTCGCCTTTGATTCATGCCGAATCTGCTGAACCATCCGCTAGAGAAGATGGCTATGATTTTATGCAGTATTTAGCCGATAAAGGCTTGCATAATATTGACGATGAGCGCTGGAATGCTTATGGGCAAATGACTTTTATCAATAGCTGGAAAAGCAACTTCCCTGCGCAGTACACTAATTTAAATGACACTGGCAATTCTTTACTCAGTTCACAGGAGCGCAGTTATACCGGTACGGCGACCTTATACCTTGCGGCTAAAGCTTGGCAGGGCGGCGAGTTTTATTTTGTGCCGGAAGTCATTTCCGAACGGTCTTTGTCGGGACTAAAAGGCTTGGGTAGCGTTATTCAGAACTTCGAATTACAAAAATCCGGAACGGAAACCCCTGTTTATTACATGTCCAGAGGTTTTTACAAACAAACCTGGGGATTCGGCGGTAGTAAACAAGTGGTCACCTCGGACCCTATGCAATTGGGAACTACAGAAGACAGTAGGCGCTTTGTGTTCAGGGCTGGCGAATTCAGTATTTTAGACTTCTTTGACAAAAACAGTTATTCCGGTGATTTGCGTAAGCAATTCAATAATATGGCATTTTTGACTTATGCGGCTTACGATTTTGCCGCCGATGCCAGAGGCTATACATGGGGTTTGGTCGGTGAACTGGACTATGATGCCTGGACTATTAAATTTGGCCATATTCTTGCGCCCCGCAATCCAAACCAATTAGCTTTAAATATTGAGCCTTTTAAATTATTTGGACAACAGATCGAAGTTGAGCACCGGTTTGAAATTACAGGCCAACCCGGCGCCGCCCGACTTTTGGTATATCGGAACGTCGAAAACATGGCTAAATTCACCGACGCTATTTCTGCCTATAATTCCAATCCCGGTGCGTATAATGCCACTAGTTGCGTAGGCTTTAATTACGGTTCACAAGACGTCAGTGCGCCTGATTTATGTTGGGCGCGTAAGAAAAATATCAAAATGGGAATAGGTTTAAATTTGGAGCAACAACTCTGGGACGATGTAGGTCTGTTTTTTAGAGGCATGTATTCGGATGGTAAAACCGAGGTTTACTCTTATACCTCTACTGATCGCTCCATTTCGTTAGGCGGCATCATGAAAGGTACGCGCTGGGGTAGGCGCAAAGATTCGGTAGGTATAGGCTATGCCGCAGGCTTTCTTTCCAAAAGCCATATTCAATACCTTGGTATGGGAGGTATCGATGGCTTTATAGGTGATGGAAGAATCAATTATGCTCCGGAACAAGTGGTCGATATTTTCTATAGCTTTAATGTCTGGAATGAGATCTGGTTGTCTGCCGATTATCAGTATATTACTAATCCTGCCTATAATGCTGATCGAGGCCCCGTCAACATCTATGGCGCCAAGATCCATGTTGAATTCTAAACTAATAGTTCATGCCTGTTTGGCGATTCCGTAAACCCACTGTTTCCGGCTTCTTTACAGGGCAAAAATACTTTGTAGAGTAAAAGCAATCAAAGACCGCTATAACAATTCGCTAAATCCTGCTGTGTTTAGCGTTTTCTTTTTTATAGTTAAATTGGTGCAAATAAACCAGTCGCGCTAGGCAATTCCACCATGTGATTGGATCATAATATAAAATTATAGGTATATCAGTTTCTTATGATTAGGCATGAGATGTGCTTGTCTTCTGCTAAATTAACTATAATTTGCGGCGCAGACTTAATCACAGGCCTAGGTATAAAGACAACGAAATGAGCAGTCACACATTAATGCAAGATCAACATCAGCAAGAAACAACATTTGATTTGGATCATAGTATCGACCATATCGCCCACTGGTTGCCGACGCAGGGTCCGATTAAGGATTTTATCCATCACAACACTCTGCACGCATTTCAACACCTACCTTTTCATGAAGCATTGTCGGTGGCGGGAAAGTTGTTTGGTGCGCGTAGTTATTTGCCTTTGGATGATTATCAAGACTTGTACCGTGAGGGTCGGATTAAGGAGCATGCGCTGGATTGGGCTCTAAAACAAACGGGCATATCTCAGTCTGAACAGCAGAAAATTCGTACTACCCTGTTCGATCAAGACAAACACAGTCATTATCCGCCGATTTCACTTGCCAACCATGGTATCCGTAATGCATGGCTGACCCGGCTGGAAATCGATTTAAACGCCTTGGTGCATCCGATCATATTTCGCCTCTTGGGGAGTTTTCTTGATCAAGGTATTAGTCGTTGGACATTGGCTAAAAATGGCGAGCGATTTTGGGATTGCGTATTACGCTTAACGCAAAATAGTTTACTGCCGCTGTATCCGTTTCATGAGCCTACTGTATTCGGAATGTTAAATCTAAGCCCGGATGAAATCATACTGGACTGTTTGCAAAAAATCGTTGGTTCGGAAATGCTTTACGAGCAGTATTTGATTGAAGTGTTGCTCGGGCATCCGGGTTGGTCCGGCATGGTGCGGATAATTGAGACCAGTCCGCAGTCTTTGCTTGCCCGGCGTCTGATTTCCCTAAAAGAATTGCTGGCTGTAGAGTTACTGTGCGAACTTGCAATTGTTAACATTAGAAAACCACATGGTTTTCAATCTATTGCCGAATTGCCAAGTTTGCAGGGCATACCATTGCTAAATGCAGGCGCATTGAAGCCGACGGTACCCTTGCGCTTAAGGGTTTGGCATGACGCCATGGAATGGTCTTTACATTGCGAATTGTTGGCGGCTTTGAAAAATCAAGCTGCACTGGCTGCACCTAAGCCTAAGCAGCATACAGACAAGCCGACTCCGGAAATTCAAGCCTTTTTTTGCATAGATGATCGTGAATGTTCGTTGCGGCGTTATATAGAAGCAGATAATCCAGCTATTGAAACGTTTGGCGCCGCAGGTTTTTTCGGTATCGATTTTTATTATCAGGGATTAGATGACGCTTATCCTGTTGCGCAATGTCCGGTGGTGATTACACCTAAGCATTTGGTGTGCGAAGCCAGTGTGCAAGCGCCGGTCGAGAAAAAAATTCAGGGCATTGAGTTCGGTAAAATGCATTTTACTGCACACTCCATGTTTCGAGGCTGGTTGTATACCCAAACCTTAGGGTTAGGCTATGCTGCCAGAATGGCTTGGAATGTGTTTCGACCTACCTCCAAGTTACCTAGTATAAAAACCTTAAGCGAAGTCGATGCCCATACGCATCTGCATTTATTGCGCGAGAACGATGAGCTAACTGCGGACGGGCATCTGCTGGGTTTTTCCTTTATGGAAATGGCGGATCGCATCGGCGGTCTATTGCGTAATATTGGCCTGACCGCAAACTTTGCGCCCTTGGTGGTAGTGGTCGCGCATGGGTCCAGCAGTGTCAATAACCCGCACTTTGCTGCTTATGATTGCGGGGCCTGTTCCGGAAAGCCTGGTGCGCCTAACGCCCGAGCCTTTGCTTGGATGGCTAATCAGGCTGGAGTAAGAGAAATCTTGCGTGAGCGCGGCATCAATATTCCGGATACTACCCGCTTCTTAGCGGCGTTACACAATACCAGTCGTGATGAAATCACTTATTTCGATGAGCAGGATCTTGGTAAGCATCCGGTGAAAGAATTACATGCCTTTAAACACGCTATGCAGCACGCCTTGTCCAGAAACGCTCGCGAACGTTGCCGCTGGTTCGAATTAGGGCCTCAATCTCAATCGCAAACCAATCAGGAAGCGCATGAACATGTGATTTCCAGAGCTTCTTCAATTTTCGAGCCCAGACCAGAATACAATCATTCAAACAATTTATATTGTGTCGTAGGCCGGCGAGTGTTGACACGTAATTTATTTCTGGATCGCCGTTCGTTTCTGCATTCCTACGATCCTGAAACCGATGCAAACGGGGAAATTTTGGCGAAAATCATGGCGGCTATTTTTCCGGTATGCGGCGGTATCAATTTGGAGTATTTGTTTTGCCGGATCGATAATTCGGTGTATGGCGCCGGGACTAAATTACCGCATAACGTGATTGGTTTGCTGGGGGTCGCCAACGGCGTGGAAGGCGATCTGCGCACCGGTTTGCCACAGCAGATGATAGAGGTTCATGAGCCGGCGCGGTTGTTGATTGTGATCGAACAACATCCCGAGATTATCGATATGGCTTTTGCTAAACTCGGGGAATTGACGGAATGGGCTGAAAATCAGTGGGTTAGAGTGGTAGCCTGTGTGCCCGGTAGTTGCGAATTGTTTCTGTATGCGAAAACTGGCTGGGAGGCAATTGATTTACCGGTTGAGCTTGCTACGCCTAGTGCTGAAAAATCGGAAAAAATTATTGTCGGTCAGGATAAAACCATACCGGTACATCAATTTGTCGGGAGACACGTATGAATCAATTATTAATTGCTTGCCAGTTAATTCCTTTGCTGGCCTTGTTGTTGATTTTTTTAAGTGACGGTAGCGAGAAAAAAATTGCCGCCATCAGTTTTGGCTTCAGTCACGCTATGGGCGTCAGCATCGTAGCGCTGTTGCTGTTGTGGTCCTTGGCCGGTTTTCCGCAACATGAATTCCAATGGTTTACCCTGTATGAGCACGAGGATTTCAGTTTTCCTATCCTGTTTTATCTGGATAAAGTATCGGCTGCCTATCTATTCTGTGTTTGGTCTATATTTGCGATTATCGTCAAATATTGCCGGGTGTATTTGCATCGCGAGCAGGGCTACAAGCGGTTTTTTCAAACCATTTTCGGTTTTGTCTTCGGTTTAAATCTGATCGTACTGTCCGGCAGCATAGATATGTTATTTGCCGGTTGGGAAATAGTTGGGATCTCTTCGTTTTTATTGATCGCGTTTTATCGGCATCGTCCGCAACCGGTGCGTAATGCGCTTCGGGCTTACACAATATACCGCTTTTGTGATGTCGGCTTGTTGTTGGGCGCTTGGATGAGCCATTTGTTATTTCACGAAAGTTCGCATTTCAGCGAGTTAAGCAAACTGTTCACCGTAGAAACTTTACCGTCGACAAGTTATGCCGCGCTGGCGTTTTTATCTTGGCTGATCATTCTGGCCGCCTCGGGTAAATCGGCGCAATTTCCGTTCTGTTTTTGGTTGCCGCGTGCTATGGAGGGTCCTACTCCCTCCAGCGCAATTTTTTACGGGGCACTGTCTATTCATCTTGGGGTGTTCTTGTTGTTGCGCACGATGCCGGTTTGGAGTTATCAGCTTTTTCCGCGCTTCTGTATCTTCAGCATTGGTTTTTTAACGGTGCTAGTCGCCACGCTGTCAGAGAAAATCCAATCCAATATCAAGGGGCAGATTGCTTACTCTTCTATTGCGCAGGTAGGTTTCATGTTTATGGAACTGGCTTTGGGCTTGGAGTCCTTGGTGTTGCTGCATTTTATGGGAAATGCTTTTTTACGATGTTATCAATTACTGGTGTCGCCTTCAATTGTCGCGCATTTGCTTCGGGTGGAGGGTTCTGCGGATAGCGACTTTAATATTCAAAGCAGTAGTAATCTTCAGTTCTTGCCGGTTTCGATACGCGGCACTTTGCCGGATGTATTACAAAATACCCTGTATGTCTTCGCCTTGCAGGAAGGTAACCTGGAGCGCTTGGTAAAGTCCATTCTTTGGGATCCCTTGAGAAGATTAGGTGTAAAAGTCAATGGCCTTGAATTTCAGTTGAAAATCAAGGCTGGGCTTGGACTGTTGGTGCTGGTGGTTTTGCTGACTTTAATCGGTGGCGATTTTACCAAGACCTATATTTCGATACCGTCAGTTTCCATTGCTATGGTGATGGCCTCGGTTAGCGCCTTTAGTCAAAAGCGCAGTCCGATTAATGTTTGGAATGGTGTTGCGCTGAGCAGTTTATTGGCGGGGATTACGGTTTGGCTGATGAATTCCGCCGCCCTGCCCGATGTGCTGTTGTTTTTGTCCGGTATCATCCCTGCTTGGTTATTGGGTTTGTGGGCTTTAAATAGAATGTTGAAACTGGAAAATTTTGCCGAAACGCCTTTCTTGTTCCGGGCGATGGCCGAAACTCGGCCTAGGGTGTCCTTGCTGCTGTTTTTGAGTTTTCTGGGCTTGGTGAGTTTTCCGATTACTCCGGCGTTTTTGGGTGAAGACTTATTGTTATCTCACGCCAGTAGCGAACATCCATGGTTTGCTTTGCCGATTACCATTGCCTTTGTGGTGAACGGTATTGCTGCGGCGCGGGTGTTTCTAAGATTGTGCATGGGGCGGCCTACGGAAATTTCGGTGTTGGAGGATGGGAGGTAGGGCGTTTGTCGTATTCCAAAATGGTGGACTTAAAACCCCAGGTAGCCCCCTGCTTTGGCGTCAGGGTGTGCTGGTAGAGGTCGCCGCGAGTATGTCCATCAATGCTTGGTTTCAGCATGAGCCAAATGGAAGTGGTGAATGCAGATATTACAGGAGAAAATTCTGTCCATGCTGGCAACTCCCTCACCAACACACCCTGGCACAAAGAAGAAGCTTTCTAAGCCTTTTACCTGGTGTTTAACAAAATCCAATTTTTTCGTTGAGTCGATTCTCTCAGGTCCTCGCATTATTGGCAAACTTTCGTCCCGACTAACCTAAGCATTCAGTTCGCCAATAAATTGACATTGTCGCTTGGCGTGACGCCAAAAACCCCAAGTTTCTTCTTTACCTAACCTAGCTAGTTTTTCAGAGTCAGCTATTCTGTCCTTATAAAAAAACCTTTATCCAAAAAACGGCAATTAATCCACGAAGGCACGAAGATTAGAAGAATTACAAAGGGTTGACAACTTTTGTTGTTCATCCACTGGGTGGTGGTTATTCTAAAGTTAAAAGACGTAACTTACTGTTTATTCTTTATGTTCTTCTTGTCTTCGTGGAGGAATTTTGTTTATTAGGTTTAGTCATTTCTAAACAGCCAAGGCGTCTTCCCTCAGGCATCGAAATCCAAAATTACATGCGGATTTTGACTTTGGCGCGCTTTATGCTTTCAAATTTATGGTAGGTAATAAATATGGCAGAAACTCATGAAAATGCTGAGCCCAAAAAATCGAAGAAAAAATTAATTATCCTGATAGTGCTGGCCTTGCTGTTAATTGGCGGCGGCGGTGCGGGCGGATACTATTTCTTCGTGATGAAAAAAGCGCCTGACGCCGCGCATGGCAAAGGCGATAAAAAAGCCAAACATGCTAAAGAGGAACATCAGGATGCTAGCGAGCATGAAGCCACAGAGGAAGAGCATGAGGGTAAAGAAGGTGAGCATGGAAAAGTTGATCCGGAAGTTTTTTATGATATGCCGAGTCCATTAATTGTCGATTTTCCGTCTGGCAGTAGCGCAAAGGTAATTAAAGTGTCCATCACTATCTTAGTTAAAGGCGAGGCAGGTTCAGCGGCTCTGAAGAAAAATGATCCGATGCTGCGGAATAATTTATTGATGATTATTGGCGGTTTGGGCGCTGATAAGTTGAAAACTACGGAAGGCAAACAGGAGTTACGGGCGTTGATGTTGGCGGAAGTAGGCAAGATTTTGGAAAAAATGGCCGGTAAAAACACTGTTAAAGATGTGTATTTCACTGATTTTGTGATGCAGTAATGTCAACCGCAGACCTCTTATCTCAAGACGAAATTGATGCTTTACTGCATGGCGTCGATGATGGCGATGTCGACACAGAACCACTTGATGACGGTGGTCGGCGTGGAGCTAGGCCTTATGACTTTACGAGTCAAGAGCGGATTGTTCGCGGCCGGATGCCGACACTGGAAATGGTCAACGAACGCTTTGCGCGGCTATTTCGCATTTCCTTATTTAATTTTTTAAGACGGGCGGCGGAGATCTCGGTTTCCGGAATCCAGGTGCAAAAATTTTCCGAGTTTATTCAAGGCTTATTTGTGCCGACTAACTTGAATGTGATCCGCATGTCGCCTTTACGTGGGCGGGCTTTGATTGTGATGGAGCCCAGGTTGGTATTTACCGCAGTGGATAATTTCTTTGGCGGGGGCGGTCAGTTTTACAACAAAGTCGAAGGCCGGGAGTTTACCCCGACCGAAATGCGGATTATCCGTTTGATTATCGAGATGATTTTCAAAGACTTAGGAGAGGCGTGGAAGCCGGTGTTGGACATAGATTTTGAATACATTAACTCCGAAGTGAATCCGCAATTTGCCAACATTGTCAGCCCGTCGGAAATTGTCGTCATTTCCACTATTCATGTAGAACTTGAAGGTGGCGGCGGAGACATTAATTTGGCTATGCCTTACTCGATGATAGAGCCTATCAGAGAGCTTTTGGACGCAGTGACCAGTGATCGTGGCGAAGTCGATGGTCATTGGCAGGAAGCTTTGCGTATCGAAATCATGCGTAGTGAAGTGACCTTGAACAGCAAGTTGATAGAGAAAGATATACCTATAAGTGAAGTGATAGAGTTCAATAAAGGCGATGTGATACCCATTGAAATGCCGGAAACGGTGTTGCTGGAAGTAGAGGGTGTTCCGGTGTTTCGAGGCAAGCTGGGATTGTCGGATGGCAATTATGCAATTGAAGTTTTGGAAAAAATTTCACCGGATTTTCTGTAAATACAGGTAAAGACTTATGAGCGAAAACGACGAAGAATTAGGCGACGATTGGGCGGCGGCGATGAATGAGCAGGCAGAGTCTGCTGATTGGGGAGATGCGTTAAAAGAACAGGCCGGCGGAGTTTCTTCGGTTGAGTTTCCCGAGTTTTCTGAGAATAAATCTAAGCCAAGCTCCGGCGCAGGAGATGTAAAGCTGGATGTGATTCTGGATGTACCCGTAACCTTGTCATTGGAAATCGGCAGAACCAAAATCAATATCAGAAATCTGTTGCAGCTTAATCAAGGTTCGGTAGTGGAATTGGATCGTTTTGCCGGTGAACCGATGGATGTCTTGGTCAACGGCACTCTGGTGGCACATGGCGAAGTCGTGGTGGTCAATGATAAGTTTGGTATTCGCTTAACGGATATTATTAGTCCAAATGAGCGCGTAAGAAAGCTGGGTTAATCCTGATGCTACGCGTATTTATGCTATTGCTGGCCTGGTTTGCAGCCCTAGCCGCTAATGCTGAGGAAGTGAGCGCCCCCGTTCGGCAACCTGCTAAGTTGGCTTCAGTAGATTTTCTGCAGTGGTCGTTGGCACTTTTGGTGGTGTTAGCCTTGTTTTTTTTAGTGATCTGGTTGTTGCGTAAAAGCGGTAGCCTGGGGTTGATCAATAAGGGCGAACTGGCGATTGTGACCGGACTGCCTTTAAGTATGCGGGAAAAATTGGTTTTAGTCAGGGTCGGGGAAAAACAATTGTTGCTCGGAGTTAGCGCGGGTCGTATTGATAAGCTAATGGAATTGGAAGGCGATCAGCGGCTGTTTCAAAATCAGGCTGCCGATCGGGAGGCGGGATTGTTTGCCAAAAAACTGATGCAGGTTATGCAAGGAAAAAGCGATGTATAAGTGCTTGTTTGGATTGTCAGTCTGCTTGATTTTGGCAATGATTTGCCAGGAATCGGCTTGGGCGGCTACGCCCGGTATAAACGCGATTACCGTGACGACAAACCCCAAAGGCGGAGAAAATTATACGGTAACGATCCAGATCTTGGCCTTAATGACGATGCTGACCTTGTTGCCGGCGATGTTGTTGAGCATGACTTCATTCACCAGAATCATGATTGTCCTGAGCTTGTTGCGGCAGGCAATCGGCGCCGCACAGACTCCCAGTAACCAAGTGCTGTTGGGTTTGTCGCTGTTCCTAACCATTTTTATTATGATGCCGGTCATGGAGAGGGTCAACCTAGTAGCTGTGCAGCCTTATTTGGAAGAAAAAATCGATACGGAAACCGCGATAAAGAATGCTGCGGAGCCGTTTCGGCAATTTATGCTGAAACAAACCCGGGAAACCGATATTGATATGTTTGTCAGAATTTCCGGTAAAGAAAATATCAATACGCCTGAGGAAGTGCCTTTTTCCATTCTGTTGCCGGCTTATCTGACCAGCGAATTGAAAACTGCGTTTCAAATCGGGTTTGTGCTGTTTTTGCCTTTTTTAGTGATTGATATGGTTGTGGCCAGTGTATTAATGTCTATGGGCATGATGATGTTGTCGCCTATGATAGTTTCCTTGCCGTTCAAAATCATGTTATTTGTCTTAGCCGATGGCTGGTCCCTGGTCTTGGAAATGCTGGCAGCCAGTTTTTATGTGTAGCCGGAATTACCAGCTATGAATCCCGATACCATATCCACGTTGGCGGAACAAACTGTTTTAATTTCTCTGAAGCTGATGGGGCCTATTCTGCTGGCTTCCTTGGTGGTGGGCTTATTGGTTTCCATGTTTCAGGCCGCGACTTCTATTCAGGAACAAACCCTGACGTTTATACCTAAACTCGCCACTATTATCATCGTGTTGATGATAGCAGGCCCCAGTATGTTGCAAATGCTGATTGATTTTTTCCAGGATTTGCTGCGTGAGATTCCTACCATAATAGGATGAACATCAGCGAAGAGGATTTATTCCGCTATTTGGCTACGTTTATGTGGCCTTTCTTTCGCGTGAGTTCGATGTTTATTAGTATTCCGGTATTTTCCGGCAACACTATTCCGCCACAAATAAAGGTGCTGGCCGGTTTATTGATTACCTTAGTGATTTTGCCAAGCTTGCCACCGCAGCCGATGGTTGAGGTTTTTAGCTTTGAGGGTTGGATGGTGACCTTGCAGCAAATAGCTTTAGGTATCAGTGCCGCGTTTATTCTGCAAATGGTGTTCGCGATCATGATGTTTGCCGGACAGGCTATAGCTTATAGCATGGGCTTAGGTTTTGCCAATATGGTAGATCCGACTACCGGCGTACAGGCGCCGGTAATTGCGCAACTATTCGTTATTTCCTCCAGTTTATTGTTTTTGTCGGTTGATGGTCATTTACTGATGATAGAAATGTTGGCGCAAAGCTTTCATAGTTTGCCGGTGGCAAAGTTGGGCATGGATAAAGCCGATCTCTGGCGGATAGTCGCTTGGAGTAGCCAGATATTTGCTGATGGGTTATTGCTATCCTTGCCGATCACGGCGACTTTATTGTTTGTAAATATCAGTTTTGGCGTGGTTTCCAAGGCCGCGCCGCAGTTACAGATTTTCGGGGTTGGTTTCCCGATTGCTATCATCTTGGGCATGCTGTTAATTTGGGTAGGCTTGCCGAATATGCTCGAAGGTTTTGGGGAAATTTTGCACCGGAGTTTTAATCTGGTCAGCGAGCTTTTGAGGCTAAATTAAATGGCGGAAGATTCAGGTCAAGATAAAACCGAAGACCCCACCGGCAAGCGCCTCACCGATTCGCGTAATAAGGGTCAGATCGCGCGTTCCAAAGAACTGAATGTGTTTATCACCTTAATCATCAGTGCGGCTATGTTTTTATACTGGGGTGGCAAGATGGCGCGTGAGTTGCTGGATATGATGAAACAGCAGTTTCACTTATCGCGAGACATGGTTTTCGATCCGATGACACCATTAATTTATCTAAAACAAGCATTTTTCGAGGGATTTGCAGTGATAGCGCCACTTTTATTGGTGTTATTGATTGCCGATTTACTGACGCCGCTGTTGATGGGAGGCTGGAATTTTACCGTGGAAGGTTTTGCCTTCAATTTCGGCAAGCTTAATCCGCTGTCAGGAATAAAGAAAATAATCGGCATTCAAGGTGTTGTCGAATTAATCAAGGCTATCATTAAAACTTTGTTAGTCGGCTTTGTAACCTGGAATCTCTTTAAATTGTATTTTGCTGACTTTATGGGGCTTAGTAGTCTGCCTGTTGAACAAGCCATTTATCGCGCTGCAGATATTATAGTTTTGTCTTTTCTGGTTTTGAGCGCCACCTTTTTGTTGCTGGTCTTGATTGATGTGCCTTATCAACTTTGGCACCTGCAAGATGCATTAAAGATGACCAAGCAAGAAGTTAAAGATGAAGCCAAAGACATGGAGGGTAGCCCGCAAATTAAAGCCAGGATCCGTCGCATGCAGATGGAGGCTTCACGGCGGCGCATGATGGAGGCTGTGCCGACCGCCGATGTGATAGTGACCAATCCAACCCATTTTGCAGTCGCTTTAAAGTACGATATGCATGGTAGCGGCGCACCATTGTTAGTGGCTAAAGGCGTGGATTTGATTGCTGCACAAATCCGTAATGTGGCAATGGCTTCGAATGTCACTCTGGTTGCCGCGCCTTCCTTGGCAAGAGCCCTATATTATTCGACGGATCTGAACCAGGAAATACCACGCGGTTTATTTTTAGGCGTAGCCCAGGTTTTGGCCTATGTTTTTCAATTACGGGCTTTCAAACAAAATGGCTGGCAAAAGCCGGCGCCGCCTCGTGATGTACAGGTGCCGGATGAATTTAGGCAATATTGACGCATAGAGCTTAGCAATGGACTTCAAAAAAATCCTAAACGCACTGAAAATGATTACCGGTCTGGGCTTAGGTGCGCCCTTGCTCATCGTCATGTTGTTGGCGCTGCTGATTTTGCCCTTGCCGCCGTTTGTGCTTGATCTGTTTTTTACCTTTAATATTGCTTTCTCGCTGATTATTCTGCTGGTGGTGATTTATACTACTAAGCCTTTAGAATTTGCGGCTTTTCCAACGGTGATACTGGTAGCCACTTTGCTGCGTCTAGCGCTTAATGTAGCTTCGACTAGGGTCGTATTGTTAAGAGGTCATGAAGGCGGCGATGCCGCCGGCAAGGTAATTGAAGCGTTCGGCGCATTTGTGGTCGGGGGTAATTTCGCAGTCGGTATCGTGGTGTTTGCGATTTTGGTGGTAATCAACTTTGTGGTTGTAACCAAAGGTGCAGGCCGGGTTGCCGAAGTCAGCGCCCGGTTTACTTTAGACGCCATGCCCGGAAAACAAATGGCGATAGACGCTGATTTGAATTCGGGCTTGATTAATCAGGATGACGCGCGGACACGGCGGGAAGAAGTGGCCGCGGAAGCTGATTTTTATGGTTCTATGGATGGCGCAAGCAAATTCGTGCGTGGCGACGCGGTTGCCGGCATTATCATTCTTTTCGTCAATATAATTGGCGGTTTGGCAATAGGCGTAGGTCAGCATAGCATGAGTTTTGCTAATGCCGGCAATGTTTATATCTTGTTGGCAATTGGCGATGGCTTGGTCGCGCAGATCCCGTCTTTACTGTTGTCAGTGGCGTCGGCAATGGTGGTGACACGGGTCAGAGGCAGCAAGCAGGATATCGGCAAACAAGTGTCTTCGCAAGTTTTTGAAGACCCAAGAACTTTGTTGGTGACCGCTGCGGTGATGGGCTTGCTTGGGATAATTCCCGGTATGCCAAATTTGGTGTTTATTCTCTTGGCGCTATCTTTAGTCGGCGCTGCTTATTTGATTAACCGCCGGCAAAAGCAGGAAGAGGAAAAGCTATTGCAGATGGAAGGGGTTGCTTCAACTCAGCAGCAACTCAGTAAGGCAGAAATCAAGGAGTTGGGCTGGGATGATGTTATGCCGGTAGATGCGATTGGTTTGGAAGTGGGCTATCGCTTAATTCCGCTAGTGGACAAAAATCAAGGCGGGCAATTGATGACACGCATCAAGGGTGTGCGGAAAAAACTTTCCCAAGAATTGGGTTTTTTGATACCTTCGGTGCATATACGCGATAATCTGGATTTGTCACCAACCGAATACCGCATTTCATTAATGGGTGTAACAGTCGGTGAAGCCGATATTATGCCGGATAAGGATATGGCGATTAATCCTGGCAGGGTTTTCGGGGTTTTGCCGGGAAAAATCTGTAAAGATCCGGCCTTTGGATTAGACGCAGTTTGGATTGAGTCTGCACAGCGCGATCATGCGCAGACTTTGGGCTATACCGTAGTCGATCCCAGTACCGTGGTCGCGACGCATCTAAGCCATATTCTACAGAGCAATGCTTACCAGTTATTCGGTTATGAAGAGGCGCAGCGCCTCTTGGATAATTTAGCCCAAGTCGCCCCAAAACTGGTTGAGGATTTGTCCCCAAAAACCCTACCGCTTGGCGTGGTGGTCAAGGTGTTGCAAAATCTGTTACTGGAAAAGATTTCGATACGCGATATGCGGAGTATTGCCGAAACCTTGGCGGAGTATGGTGCCAAGAGTCAAGATCCGGACATTCTTACTTCCGCTGTGCGAGCCGCGCTTGGGCGGGCAATTGTGCATGATATCAATGGGGTACAGACTGAGCTCCCGGTAATTACTCTTGATTCTGGGTTGGAACAGATATTGCATAGATCATTACAGACGGCAAGCGATGGCGGTGCAGGATTGGAGCCTGGTTTAGCGGAACAAATGCACAAGTCTTTAGAAGACAGCACGCATAAAATGGAGATGAATGGGCAAGCGCCGGTATTATTGGTGTCTGCGTTTATTCGGCCCTGGTTGGCGCGCTTCGTTCGTTTTTCCATACCAGGTTTACATGTGCTGGGCTATAACGAAATCCCTCAGGATAGACAGATTAAAGTGATTTCAACCGTGGGACAGCGAACAATATAAGAGAGAATGCGCGATGAAAATTAAAAGATTTTTTGCAGCTGATATTCGTCAAGCCATGCGCATGGTTAAAGATGAATTGGGGGGCGATGCCGTCATTATGTCTAACCGCACTGTGGACGGCGGCGTTGAAATTGTTGCCGCCCGAGACTTTGACGAACAAGTTATGCATAAAAACCTCCAACAAGTCGAACAGGAAAATGTTGCAACGAATCAATCCAAGTTAAAAAAACTGGATTTGCCGGATTTTGAGGTCAGTAAAAAACCTGCGCATGTGCTCAGTAGTTCCAGAAAGCCCAACGCAGGATCTGAAATTCCGCAGCGAAAAAACCTTGATCAATATATTGGGTATGCTGAAAAAGCCCAAATTGTGAGTGTCGCTCCGCAGACAGAAACTGGGAAAATCAAGCTATCGGAAAAACCGGCTTGGGCGGTTGGCGAACACCTACGCAAGCCTTTGGCAGAAGCAACAAAAGTTTTGCCGCAAGTTGTTTCGGCAGAAAAATTTATGGATGAAATGCGTAGCGAAATGCGGGAACTGCGCACTTTATTGGATAAAAAATTTACTGGTGACTCTGGATATACGCAGCAAAATCAGCAACCGGTTTGGAGTACCTTACTGGAACGATTAATTGATAATGGCTTTTCCAAAAATTTATCGACCAAAATTGCTAATCGCTTGGGTAGTCATAAACAAATAGATTTGGCATTTACCAAGGCACAGGAAATGTTGGTAAAAATCATGCCTATCGCTGATGACAGCCTACTGGAGTTCGGCGGTATTGCCGCCTTAGTTGGCCCTACCGGTGTTGGCAAAACGACCACGATCGCCAAGTTAGCTGCGCAGTTTATTCTTAAGCACGGTAGCCGCGATGTCGCGCTGATCACTACTGATAATTATCGGATTGGCGCTCATGAGCAGTTGAGTATTTACGGCAGAATTTTGGGAGTGCCGGTGAAAGTGGCGAATGATGCCGAGGAATTGTATCGGCAGATCCATAGTTTTTCAGACAAGCGTTTGATTTTGATTGATACCGTCGGCATGAGCCAGCGCGATATGCGGCTTGCCGAACAGATGCAAACCTTACGCCAGGATAATCTACCGATTAAGCCTTATTTGGTCATGTCTGCCGCCAGTCAATACAAATCTGTGATAGAGATTATAAATGCTTTCCAAGTATTGCAGCCGCAAGCAGCTATACTTACAAAACTGGATGAAGCGGTTAGCCAGGGTATGGCGCTATCGGCGCTTATCGAAAGGCGGTTACCGCTATCTTATGTGACCAATGGTCAACAAGTGCCGGAAGATATTTACACCCCTGACGCGGAGGCGCTGATACGGCAATGCGCGGCAGGTAGTGAAGTTGAACATGGTTATAACGATAACTTAAATCAAGATGGATGGCTGGCGGAAAATTATGCATAAGCCAAACGATCAAGCGGCTGGAATAAGAAACATGAGACAGTTGAAACCGGTGCGGGTTGTCGCTATCACCAGCGGTAAAGGCGGGGTGGGGAAAACCAATTTATCGGTCAATATCGGCGTGGCTATGGCAAAAGCCGGGCGACAGGTGGCTATTTTGGATGCTGATATGGGGCTGGCCAATGTCGATATTTTGCTGGGTATGTTTCCGACATCTAACTTGTCACATGTGTTAAGTGGGGAAAAATCCCTTAAGGAGATTATGATGACGGGGCCTGCCGGTCTTAAAGTCATTCCGGCTTCTTCCGGCATTCAGCGTATGTCGGATTTAACGACTGTCGAACAGGCGGGAGTTATTCGGGCTTTTAGCGAAATCGATAATGAATTGGATGTGTTGATCGTTGACACAGCTGCCGGAATTTCCGCTAGTGTGATTAATTTTGCCCGCGCCTGCCAAGAGATTATTGTCGTGGTTTGTGATGAGCCGACTTCGCTGGCGGATGCCTATGCCTACATTAAATTATTGAATAGGGATTACGGGCTTAACAGTTTTCATATTATTACTAATATGGTGCAATCGGTCGAGCATGGCCAAGCTTTGTTTAACAAGCTTGGTAAGGTCACCGATCGCTATTTAGACGTTGCTTTGCATTTTGTAGGCGCTGTCCCACATGATGAGTATCTAAAAAAATCGGTACAAAAGCAAACCCCGGTAGTTGAGGCTTTTCCACAAAGTAAGTCGGCGCTAGCAATTAAAAATCTGGCTCGCAAAATTGATCATTGGCCGATAAAACAACAAGCCGGCGGCTATTTGGAGTTTTTTGTCGAACGCATGATCAAATATAGCTCCAAAGAGGATGCGGCATGAGTGGAGCCGCCAAGTATGCTGCGGTACAAGCCAATACGACGAACGATTTAGTTTTGCAGCATGCGCCTTTGGTAAAGCGCATTGCTTATCATTTGTTGGGGCGTCTGCCGGATACCGTGCAACTTGACGATCTAGTGCAGTCCGGCATGCTGGGTTTATTGGAGGCGATTAAAAATTATGATGTGAGTCAAGGCGCCAGTTTTGAGACATACGCCGGAATCAGGATACGTGGAGCCATGTTGGACGAGTTGCGGCGTTCCGATTGGACGCCGAGATCGGTGCATAAAAAAGTGCGTCAAGCGGCTGAAGCAATCCGAGAAGTTGAGAATAATCTTGGCCGCGATGCAAAAGATAGTGAAGTGGCTATGCATATGGGTATTAGTCTTAACGAGTATCAGCATATTCTTCAGGATGGCATGTCTTGTAAAACCTTTAGCGTCGAGGAATTGATACAAGGCGAAGACGGTTTGCTGGAAGGCGTCTATGCTATTACGCAGCAACCGGAAGAAATTTTGCTGCAACAGAGTTTTCAAAACGCCTTGGCGAAAGCTATTGACCAGTTGCCGGAAAGAGAGCGTTTGGTGATCTCTCTTTACTATGCTGAAGAACTCAATCTGCGTGAGATTGGCAAGGTTCTGGATGTGAGTGAATCGCGGGTCAGTCAGATTTGTAGTCAAGCAATGTTACGTTTACGAGCTAGACTTACAGACTGGTTGGAGGCAGATGAAAATGGACAAAACAGCTAGCACTTATATTGCTTAATTATGAATGCACTTTTTGCAAAACTAAGAATCTCTTAATTGATAAAGTAAGTTGGATGGAGACTATCCTTGGATAAGAATATGAGAATTCTGATTGTTGATGACTTTTCAACAATGCGGAGAATAGTAAAGAACCTGCTGAAAGATCTCGGTTTTACCAACACAATTGAAGCGGATGATGGTAGGAGCGCTTTGCCGATCTTGGAAAAAGGCGGCATTGATTTTTTGGTAACGGATTGGAATATGCCTGGTATGACCGGCATCGACTTATTGAAAGCCGTTCGTTCTAATCCGCATTTAGTCAATTTACCGGTGTTGATGGTCACCGCTGAGGCTAAGCGGGAACAAATTATCATGGCGGCTCAGGCAGGGGTTAACGGCTATGTCATCAAGCCTTTTACTGCTGCGACATTGAAAGAAAAAATCGAAAAGATTTTTGAGCGCATTGATCATTAAGACAAAGGAAGATAACTATGAAAAGCGATCTTCTGCACTTGTCTAAAGGCTTGGTAGCCGCGCTGGAAAAGAATGATGAAGCTGGCTGCGACAAAATTCTGGATCAAATTGCAGATTTGCGGGAGACACATTTATTCAATGAAGTGGGTCGGTTAACTCGGCAACTGCACGACACCATGGCAAGCTTTTCGCTCGATTGTAAAATTGCCGCTATGGCTGAGTATGATATTCCCGATGCCAAGGAGCGTCTGCATTATGTGATTGCTATGACTGAGCAGGCGGCAAATCAGACTCTGACGGTGGTCGAAGATTTGCTGCCTATCTCTGCGCAACTGGGTAGTCAGGCGGAAAAATTGTCAGGAAAATGGGGACGTTTTCTGGATCGAGAAATGCCTTTCGCCGAATTTAAGGCGATGAGCCATGAAATTTCCCAGCATTTTGAGGTCTCGAAAAATTCGCTCGCTAGTATTCATTCCGGTTTGAATGACATTTTAATGGCACAAGGCTTTCAAGATATTACCGGCCAGATTATTCGCCGGGTTATCGACCTGGTTCAGGATCTGGAGAGCAGCATGGTTAAGGTGATCAGCATTTCGAGCCGGAAGCCCACGCCAAGTGAGCCCTCAGCAGCTCACAAAGAATTGCCCGGGCCGGTGGTGCCTGGTATTGACGATAAGGACGGAGATGTAGCCGGCAGTCAGGTTGATGTCGATGATTTGCTGTCTAGTTTAGGTTTCTGAGGAAAACAATATGGCGATCGAGCTGGATGACGAAATTTTACAGGATTTTCTGGTTGAAGCCGGCGAAATAATTGATTTGTTGGGGGAGCAACTGGTTGAGTTGGAGCAATCTCCGGATGATCCTGAATTGCTCAATGCTATTTTTCGTGGCTTTCATACAGTTAAGGGCGGAGCTGGATTTCTGGCAATCGATCCGCTGGTAGAAATTTGTCATACTGCGGAAGATGTTTTCAATGTTTTAAGACAAGGTGATCGTAGGGTCACTCCGGACTTGATGGATGTCATCTTGCGGGTTTTGGATAATGTCAACGAAATGTTTTGCTCTGTACGCATCGGTAATTCACCACAAGCGGCCAGTGAGAATTTATTGAGTAAGCTGAAAAGTTTTGCCACTTCCGAAAGCGATTATGCTGTAGTAGAAGCAGGCGTGGAGCCAGCGGGTGAAGAACCTAAAATTGAAACTGATTTAGTTGAGCAAGCCTTCGACGCCATGCTGGTGGATGAAGGGTCTTTAGACAGTGTAGCGCCTGCATCTGAACAAAGCGACGACATTACCGAACAGGAATTTGAAGAATTGCTGGATGCTTTGCATGGCAAGCGTGACAAACCTATACCTAGGGCGGAAGAATCAGTCGCCCCTACGGTTTTGGAGAGTGATGAAATCAGCGAAGAAGAATTTGAAAAAGTTTTGGATGAATTGCACGGCAAAGGCAAATTTTCACCCCAAAATGTAAATGCTCAATCAGTGGTGAATTCTGGGGATAATGCGGTGGATTCCGGCGATATTACTGAGGAAGAGTTTGAGCAGCTACTGGATAATCTGCATGGTAAGGGCAAGTTTGACGCTAGTTTGGTCGTAGAATTAGAGCCAGTTGCTGCGGCAGCAGCTCCCGTCGAAAACCCCATGCCGGCTAGCGAACAAACCAAGACAGAGCAGCCAGCCCCAAAATCCCTTACAGATAAGCTTAGCAGCGAGAAGTCGCCCAATAAAATTTTTATCCCTGAGAAAGTTAGCGCTGGCGTTGAAGCCGATAAAGTAAATAAAACCGGCGCCGCTCCTGCTGCGCAGACGGATACTACAGTCAGGGTTGATACGCAGGTGTTGGATGACATTATGAACATGGTGGGCGAATTGGTATTGGTTCGCAATCGGTTTCAGACGCTGAAAGCCTCTTCTGAGGCAGGTGAGCAACTCTCGAAAGCAATTTCCAATCTGGATGTGGTCACCGCCGATTTACAGTTGGCGGTCATGAAAACCCGTATGCAGCCCATTAAAAAAGTCTTCGGTCGTTTTCCACGTGTAGTAAGGGATTTGGCCAGAAATCTGAAAAAGGAAATCCGCCTGGAATTAGTCGGAGAGGATACCGATTTGGATAAAAATCTAGTTGAAGCCTTGGCTGACCCTTTGGTGCATTTGGTCAGAAATGCAGTTGATCATGGTATTGAATCGCCTGAGGAACGCGAGGCTAATGGTAAGCCTAGAGAAGGACTAGTGATTCTGAAGGCATCACAGGAAGGCGATCATATTCAGCTATCAATTCAGGACGATGGCAAAGGTATGAAACCTAGTTTGTTACGCACTAAAGTCGTTGAAAAAGGCCTAATGGATGAAGAGAGTGCGGCACGCTTAGATGATAGAGAAGCTTATAACCTGATTTTCTTGCCGGGTTTCTCTACAAAAAACGAAATCTCAGATGTATCGGGACGAGGCGTTGGCATGGATGTTGTGAAAACACGAATTGCCCAAATGAATGGCGTAGTGGAAGTCGATTCTACAGAAGGAAAAGGCAGTACTATCCTGATCAAGGTGCCATTGACTTTGGCGATTATGCCTACCTTAATGGTTAAGTTGTGTGGTCAAGCCTTTGCATTGCCTTTGGCTAGCGTATTAGAGATTCTTGATCTTGACCTCACTAAAACCAATAAAGTTGATGGACAGTTAGTGGCTATGGTCAGAAATAAAGCGCTACCTTTATTCTATTTGAGTCAGTGGTTAGTGAGAGATGCTTATTATTCCTCCGGTCAACCGCAAGAAGGTCATGTAGTCGTGGTTAATGCTGGTGGTAGACAAGTCGGATTTGTAGTGGATCAGTTAATCGGCCAGGAAGAAGTGGTTATTAAAGCCTTAGGCGCGAAACTGCATGGCTTGGAAGGTTTGTCCGGAGCTACGATTACTGGTGACGGAAAAATTGCGCTAATCCTTGATGTTCCGGGATTGATTAAAAAATACGCGGGTTAGCAGCTGGCCATATGACCATTCGGGTACTGGCTGTAGATGAAAAAATTGATCTACTGGTCATTGCGGCATCAACCGGGGGGCCGGTCGCCATTCAGCATGTTCTTAGTAAAATCCCGGAAAGTTGTCGCTTACCGGTGTTATTGGTGCAACACATGCCGCATAATTTCACTAAAAGCTTTGCTGAAAGGCTAAATCAACTCTGCAAAATCAGAGTTAAAGAAGCGGAACAGGGCGATTTATTACAAGCTGGAACAGCTTTGTTGGGACCGGGCGGCATGCAAATGCTAATCAAAACCGTCAACGCCGGCGAGCAGCAAATTGTGCTACGGCCCAAACAAGCCGGCGAAATTTATAGTCCATGTATTGACCTTACATTTACTTCGCTGGCTGAAAATTTCTTAGGTCAGATATTGGTTGTCGTCTTGACCGGTATGGGTGCAGATGGCCGTGCGGGAGCAATTCTATTAAAACAGCGCGGCGCGAAGATATGGGCGCAAGATGAAGCCAGCAGTACAATTTATGGGATGCCTAGAGCTATTGCGGAAGCAAATATTGCTGACAAGATTTATAGCCTTGACGATATCGCTAACGCCTTCAAAAAATTAAATTGATGGATATTCTTAGTATCATCGGAGTTGTACTTGGGTTTTCAGCGATTATCGGTGGAAATTCATTAGGTGGTGGAGACATTGGTTCGCTGGTGAATTTACATGCCTTTATTATTGTCGTAGGCGGCACCTTGGGGGCAACGCTATTGCAATTCCCACCTAAAGTATTTTTGCGCAGCCTACATATTCTGATTTGGATTTTTAAACCGCAGAATTTACAACTCAAGTTACAGATAGACAAAATCGTGCGCTGGAGCACTTTGGCAAGAAAGGAAGGTCTGCTGGGATTAGAAACTGTTATCGATAAGGAAAAGGATGGCTTTTGCTTAAAAGGCTTGCAACTTTTGGTGGACGGTAATGAGCCGGAGGTGATTAAAGATTGCCTTGAAGTTGAGTTAAGCACTAAGGAACACCTCGATTTGCAAGCTGCCAGAGTTTTTGAGGCGATGGGAGGCTATTCGCCGACCATAGGCATTATGGGGGCGGTGATCGGTCTAATTCATGTCATGCAAAATCTGGCTAAACCCGAGTTGTTGGGGAGCGGCATTGCCACTGCTTTTGTGGCGACGATTTACGGGGTTGGCTTGGCGAATTTGTTGTTTATACCGATAGCGAATAAGTTGAAAGCACATATTTTTCAAGCATCGCAAGCCAGGGAAATGGTCATCGAAGGTATTTCATCCATTGCTGAGGGAGAAAATCCGCGAAATATCGAATTGAAACTGTCCGGTTTTTTAACGGAAAAGTGATAAGCCTTATGAGTAAACGTCGCAGAAGATCTATCGAGGAAAGCAGCGAACATCAAGATCGTTGGATGGTTTCGTATGCTGATTTCGTTACCTTATTATTTGCATTTTTTGTCGTCATGTACTCGATTTCCTCTGTTAACAAGGGTAAGTATCATACGTTTTCCGAATCCCTTGATCAGGCCTTGTTTCACAATGAGAATGTCCAGAAACAAGTTGTGCCTATTCAAGTCGGAACTTTGCCAACGACTATTCAGCCAATAGAACTGCCAAATTTGGTCACTGCCGAAGAACGGGAGCTGAGTTCAGAAATTCTTCAGGAAAAACGCCGATTGGATGAGGTTTCCGAAAAACTTCAGACTGCCTTGCAGCCATTTATCGAAAGCAAGTTGGTAGGAGTAAAAAAAAATGATTTTTGGGTTGAACTAGAAATGAATAGTGAACTGCTGTTTGCAAGTGGTAAGGCGGATCTTTCAGCTAAAGCGCAAGCGGTTTTGTCCGAAGTAGCTGGTTTGGTGCGAGAAGTGCCGAATGTCATCAATGTTGAAGGTTACACAGACGATGTACCTATATCAAACGGTTTATACCCATCAAATTGGGATTTATCCTCGGCGCGAGCCACCAGCGTAGTTAAAGAGCTCATTAAGAACAATATTCCTGCCGGTAGATTATCTGCTATTGGTTATGGTGAATTTCATCCAATTGCTGAAAACATTGATGATACGGGACGTTTCAAAAATCGCCGCGTCGTATTGGTGCTGATGTCGCAAGCTTTCGCCCGCTATGGGATGAGTGATGCCGAGCGCGCAAAAGCACTTAATTTTACCCAGCCGGTAAAAGACGTAACGACATCGGGGCAACCATGAAAGTTTGGGCAGTTTCCAATCAAAAAGGTGGCGTAGGTAAAACTACCACCGTCGTTTCTCTCGGTGGGCTATTGTCGGCTTGGGGTTTTAGAACTTTACTGGTGGATCTTGACCCGCACGGTTCTTTGACCAGTTATTTTAAAATGAATCCCGATGAGGTTGTGTTAGGCGTTTATAATTTATTTCGGGATGCCAGTGAAAAGAAAAAGGACATCCATCCCAGCGCCTATATCGTTAAAACTGAGTTTGATGGCTTATCCGTTTTGCCGGCTAGTACCGCTATCGCCACTTTGGATAGGCAAGTTGCTACTATAGGCGGAATGGGGCTGGTTATTTCCACAGCGCTGAATAAGCTTGCCAATCAATACGATTATGTCATTATTGATAGTCCGCCTATGCTGGGTGTGTTGATGATCAATGCGCTAGCAGCTTGTGACAGGTTGATCTTGCCAGTATTGGCCGAATATTTGGCGCTCAAAGGCTTGGATCGGATGGTGCATACGTTACACATGGTATTTAACTCTCGCAAAACACCACCCAAATTTCTTATTGTGCCCACTATCTTTGATAAGCGAACCAAAGCAGCTAAAGATAGTCTATTGGCTTTGCAAGAAAAGTATCCTGATCATGTATGGAATACAGTTATCCCGGTTGACACCAGGGTTAGAGACGCCAGTTCTGCCGGCATACCCTTGCCACTTTATGATAAAACGTCGAAAGCTGTAGAAGCTTATTCTGAATTGTTGGAACTATTATTGCTTGATAAGCCGTAAGCCAAAATAATGACAAACTACGTATGACTCAGGCAAAACCGCAACAGCAGATATTGCAACAGGGCTTGGCTCTGGATGCTTATTTGCGAACCTTGTTGGATGAGGTGCCCGAAGCCGATGAACCATGCCAATTAAATACGGAAACGGTTCAGATCAAGGCGCCAACGAAATCTAAGCTTGAGCCTGTCTATCGCACCGAAATATTACCTGTTCAGGATAAGTTGTTACCGGCGCGGCTTGTTCAAGCTGAAAATCCAGCTACACTAAAAGCATTGGCTGTTATGCCTGAGTGGGCACAATATGAGTTTCAGGCCTTATTTTTTAAAGTGGACCAATTAATATTGGCGACACCACTTATCGAGCTTTCCCGCACGATTAAGCTGGAACGGAATCCCACGAAGATTCCTGGGCAGCCGTCATGGTTTTTAGGTTTGTTGGACGAACATGATAGCCGTATCGGTGTCCTGGATACCGGGCAACTGATTTTAGGTAAGAACCGGGGGCGTCTGCGGGATTTGACGGAGCGCCCTTTCCAACGTATTTTAATTACCCAGGATAGGAAATGGGGTTTGGCTTGCGACGAAATATTGTCTATAGGCAAGTTAAAACCTGAAAAAATCAGGTGGCGGACTGTTAGGCAGAGAAAGCCCTGGTTAATCGGCACGGTGATTGATGAATTGGCTGCGGTCATTGATGTGAAACAACTTGTGCCGCATAGAAAAAACGAATATCCATAAATTCAGGATGACACAGAATGAGCGACGATAAAAAACAAACCGATCCCGTTATGCAGTGGGTAACTTTTTGTCTGGCTGACGAAAAGTATGGTATCAATGTGATGCAGGTGCAGGAAGTTTTACGTATCACTGAGATTGCCCCGGTGCCTGGAGCCCCTTCCTATGTGTTGGGCATCATTAATCTGCGGGGTAACGTGGTAACCGTCATCGATACCCGTAGCCGTTTTGGCTTACCTTCCAAGGACCCGGATGACTCTTCCAGGGTAGTCATTATCGAAACCTATAAACATATAATCGGTATTTTGGTAGATAGCGTTGCGGAGGTTGTGGAAATGCGCGCCTCTGAAATTGAGGCCGCGCCGAATGTAGGTAACGAAGAAAGTTCAAAATATATTCAGGGTGTCACCAGCCGTGATAACCAGTTGCTGATTCTGGTTGATCTGAATAAATTTTTGAGTGATGACGAAAAAGCCGAACTCGATATGTTTTAAGACGCCGGTGAGCGAAGTCACGCCTATTTCATTAGCACCGATTATCGCTGGGGTTAGCGCCTTACGCCGAGAGCAGGCTCGAAAAAAACCGCCGGAAAAATCGCAACAGCCGAAAAAAGATCAGGCAAAACTTCCGGAATCCGATGCAGAGCCGATACAGCATATTGATGAAATAGTATGATGACAGATTATTTGTTGATGTTTATCGCCGGGTGTCTGTTGTTTATTACCATACTATTAGCTTGGTTGCTTAGGGAGCAGAAAAAAATTAAACATGACTATTTAATATTGACAGATCGGTTACGCAGGAATCATGAAGATGTGACCGGTTTATGTTGCGCAGCTGTCGAAGTCGATCAGCATTTGGCTGATAATGATTTAAGTTTAAACAGTATCATTGAACGATTGAACAGCATCATTGATATGGTAAACACTGATCATCGATCCAGACAACCGCTTGCGCAGACGAAGAATGAGGATATAGGGCAAGATTATGCCGACGCCATTCAGAAAATCCGAAACGGGGCCGGTGTGGATGAATTGGTTAAAGATTGCCGGCTAACGCGCGATGAAGCAGTTTTGTTGGTGAGATTACATGCGGGCAAGCCGGCGTTTTAATTTAAGACGTAGACTTAAATATATTGATCCAAACCCCGTTCGCTTCGGATCAGTCCTGGGTCCCGTAAACGTTGCATGAGACGTTGATAATTTTGATCATGCTGGCTTCTATCGTTTTGACTATGCCAGAGATGTAATACCGAGACAGCAAAACGACCTTCCTTTCGTTTGACACCATAATGAATTAGACGTATTACCAGATCCGAATCCTCATAACCCCAACCCTCAAACAGTTCATCGAAGCCATTGATCGCTAGAAAATCCTGTTTCCAAACCCCCAAATTGCAGGTCATGGCTTTTTGCCAGTTTTCCGGTTCCAGATAGCGCTGTTTATTGAAAGGCAGATATAATAAGGGAAGTAAGCGGTTTATGCGGCCTTGTAATCTTTGCTTGAGAAAATAAATCAGCGGTTGACGATGCAGTAGGGTTTTATGCTGTAAGACTTGTCTGGTATAAGGTTCGCTTAATAATATGCGATTTCCCGGCACAAAAAAATGGTCTTCAGCGAGTTGGCGATGACGGGCAATGAAATGTGGAAAAACTACGCAATCACCATCAACAAATACTAAATATTTGCCATCACTGACGGCGGCTGCTTTGTTGCGTATCGTCCCTGCTCTGAAGCCTTGATCCGCGTGAAAAATATGCCGGATATTGATAGCGCTGGTTTTAATATAGTCGACAACTAGCAGGCGAGTTGATGCTGTAGATCCATCATCGGCGATGAGTATTTCGAAATTTCGATCTTGCTGATCTAATAGGCTTTGCAGGCAGGCGCCAAGGGCTTCAGGCCAGTTGTAGGTAGTGACAATTACTGAAATTAATCCGCTCATTTTGCCGATGGTCTCTTATGCAGATCACGTAGTTTTAAGTATTTATAATAACTCCCTTCTGCATTGGAAATCGCCAGCATTAAGCCTTCCGAGCCGTCAAGGATAGCCGCTTTCAGAAAATAAGTGCGCAAAAAAGTCCACAAACCTTTTCCTAAAGCTAGGCCTAGGCTGGCTTTTTGCTTTTGGTGATATAGTTTTTCTGCGCCGAGGGTGGAATAACTGTTGATTTTATGCAGCACTTCTTCCGGATTAACAAAGGCCTCATGCAGCAAGGGATTATTTAGGCGTTTGATGGCGCCATTGACAAAAATGCGCTCATGCACTATGTCGTCACTAAAGTGACCGGCATTGCGGCGGAACAATCTCAGTACATAATCCGGCCACCAGCCGCCATGTTTGATTTGTCGGCCACAATAGCTGGATAGACGTGGAATTTCAAACCCCAGGCATTCGCTTTGCTGCATGGCTTGTTGAATTTCTAATTTCAACCCTGGGCTTACTTCTTCATCGGCATCTAAAGATAATACCCAGTCATGACTGGCTTTTGCCAACGCGCGTTGTTTTTGTAGACCGAAACCCGGCCAGTCTGTGACGATGACATGCTCAGTAAATTGTTTACAAATGCTGACTGTATCATCATTACTGCCGGAATCTAGAACAATGATTTCATCAGCCCAGTC
Organism: uncultured Pseudomonadota bacterium; assembly: GCA_963705975.1. Taxonomy (GTDB): domain Bacteria; phylum Pseudomonadota; class Gammaproteobacteria; order Methylococcales; family Methylomonadaceae; genus Methylomonas. The sequence continues at coordinate 23,118 of CAVPMI010000042.1, read as the reverse complement.
CACAGATTTCAAGCAGCGGGCAATATGCTGTGCTTCGTTTTTGGTGATCACAATAACACTAAGCATATTTATTAATTGTTTAAAAACTGATTGACTGAACAAGTATGAATAGGTTTAGGGTAGATAGTTTGGTCGCTATTTTTAGACCAAGAAATATTATTGCCAGCTAAATTCACCATTACTCCTTAAGCCATGTAGAGTCATGCCGTAACGCGATAACTCTTCATCTCGCCATTGCCGGGCTAGCCGTGCACGCTGCATTTTTTTTAGTTTGCGTTCTAACCAGTTTTGGTTTAGTAAACGGTAATTGTAACGGTAGCCTAAACCTTGGTTTTGCAACAAGCCACGCTCTTGTTTCATTGCGGTAAGGGTAACCGAGCCATAATGATGTAACCATGACGCACCCGTTATGGCGCATGGAATTCCGGCTTTTTCAAGTTCATGGAAAAACAGCGTATCTTCATAACCAAGTAATTTTGGGATAGGTTGGAAGTACCCAATTTCTTGCCATATTGAGTTATGAATCGCTAAACAAACTGCATGTCGTGCGCCTAAACGCAAAGCAGACTGCATCTTCATACTGGCTTGATCTGCAAAAGTGTCAAAATCATAATCCAGGGGGCCTTCTATCATGGCAGGGGAAATGACTTTTAGCTGGTTTTGTTCTGCGACATTAATTAGGTTTTCTAACCAGTTTGCAGACACCAGTACATCATTATTCATTATTATGGTCCATTCGGCTTGTAATGCCAATGCCCCTTGATTCCAAGCTACGCCGCAACCTAAATTTTCTTTATTAAAAATCAATCCGCCTAAAGGCAAAGTTTGCAAATATTCACGCGTATTATCCGTTGACAAGTTATCGACAATCACCAGTCGACTTAAGTTAATACCATGCTTAAGCATGCTTTCTACGCACTGACGGGTGTAGTCGACTTGATTATAACAAGCAAAAGTAATGGCGTATTTAAGCGGGTTCATTTCTGATAATTCCTGAATGAGGGGCGAACGTACCAATCAAGTAACGCGGGAAATTTAAGCTGCAACATAAAAATACAAAACCTGATCCAGATTATTTAACATGGTAGCAGGGTCAACTTTTACTTAGATGTATTTGGATTTTGATTGCTCATTAGTTGTCCTAATATAACTTGTGCGGCCAATCCGGAGATGATTAGTCCGTAAAATGAAGTCGTGTATTTAAATGTTAGCACCTCGCTACTAATGCTGCAAAATAACAGGGAAATGATATATGCAAGTCCCAGATGGCAGGCGCACTTAATTTCAGGTTTATATCTGTTGCGCCAGAATAGGCTTAAAGGCACAAAAAACAACCCAAGTACGGAGATTCCGCCTAAAATGCCGGAGCGTAATAAATTGGCAAGCAGTTCGTTATGCGGGCCATTGTACATGATGATTTGTCTGGTTTCTGGGCTGGATATGGCTGTGATCCAGGGTTCATTTAGATAATCCCCAAAGCCAACATCTCCGTAGCCATGAAATGGATTATGCTTGAAAAACTCCCAGGACATTTGCCACATAGTAAGGCGATAACCGGTGGCTGTTTCGCTATTTGAATTATCCAGCCAGGAGGATAGTTCGTAAAACCCGCTGTAAAAGCGATCTAGGGTATTGGGATGCAAAAAGAAAATCAGGATCAGGCTAAAAGAAAATACCACGCCTAAGATCAATAAAACTCTTTGTTGAATAAACTTGCCGTTCAAAACCAGCCAAAGGGCTAATAGGGGTGGAAAAGCAAGCCAACTGCCCCGCGTTCCTGATCCGATAATCAGATACAATCCAGCTAAAATTCCCAGTGCCTGAACTGTTAAAAGTTTAGTGCTAGCATTTTTAGAGGTTTCCAGGCCAAATAGGCAAAAAGCTGTGAGGATTAGGGTGTAAGTGCCAAATTGAGTTGGATCAACCGCAGCAGTAGCAAAGCGACCGCCCCAATGGGCTAAAATTTCCGGATATAAATGTACCAGAGGCGCCAATGCCAATAGCGCCGGCGCGGCGCACAAGCAGATCAGCCTAGCGTAATCGATTTTTTTATAAGCGAAAAAAAACAGTAAAGGTATCGAAATAAGCATACGCGCTGGTCCATCGTAAGCTTTGAATATCCATTCATGTCGTAATAATTGGCTGATTAAAACGGCAAAAAAAGGCAGTGCCAGCACGAGCATAACCGGACGCATCACAGCTAATGCGCCACTGTCTTTCGCGTAGCGGTAAGCGGCTTTCCACGTTAATAGTGCTGGAAAGAGCAACAGAAATAAGGTTGCATTCGTACAGCCGCGTATGGTTAGAAATCCCACAATACCTAAGATTAACGTGACTAATACAAAATTGTCCAGCCATTTGTTGCCGGGATGGCCTATCACGCCGAAACGATGCAAAATCATAAGGATTTATAGGTAATTTTTCAAACTTTTCGGTGCTGGAATAGGTTTTTAAGGTTGTTCGGAGTCTAATTTAAAGGCTTTTATTATTTGACGCTGAAAGTTAGCTGGCTCTTGGGAAATAATATTTCGGTACATTTTTAGTTCCTGAGAACATAAGTCAAAATTATCGAAAATTTCCGCTGCTATCTTTCCGAAAGAAGGGAGAAAGTTTTCATTAAGGTCATCTAATTTGTATCGATCCAGTATAGGAATATCGATTGAATTGGCAGCTGATCCGTATACGCCCGTGATGACGCAGCAGCCGTGAATCGCGGCCTCTCTGGGCAGCCGGTCTTTACCAGGGTGGTGTCCAAAATCTATATAAATTTTTGCCTTCAAAAATGCATCTGCTAATTGTTCACGATTGAGACCTTGTAAGGGTTTAAAACTCCATTGGGGGTAAGCCTCTATTAGGCGGTCTGTAATTTTCACGCCTTTACTGGGATTGTAGCAAATTATGTTTTCGCGATAAGTTTTTTCTAGGCGTAAAGTTAATGCATCTAAATATTCAGTATCGGTATAAACGGGAATTGGGTCGGCAAGTGAGCATGAATTAATGCCATGTTGGGCAAGAAATTCAGTTGCATAATGACTTTGGGCGAAATGCGATAACTTTTTCAGTGCATTGATTCCCTGCCAAGGTATGCGCCCTTTAAGTATGTTTTTCCAGTAACGTATCTTATCCCGAAGTGGGTTTGCATAACGGATGCAAGTGAAATTATTCACAGACATCCACCAAATCGCCGTTTTCGCATGCTTGGGTTTAAGTGCTAATGCGGTAAAAATTTCCGGGTAGACGATGAGCGTGCCCTCTTGGTCTTGAAAATTTTCTACCGGAACTTGATATTTGACATACGGTGTTGGAACAGCAAATGTCTTATTAAATGGATGATAGACCATGACTGCCGGCTGTTGTAACCGATTGAGGTCGGCGGCTAATTGGTGCAAGGCTTCGGGTCCTGCGGCGCCGGTTGCCCCACCAGGACAAATGATTAGAATTTTTTTGTAGTAGTTCATGAATCTTAAGGTGCCGGTAGATATCGTGAAATCGGTAGTGTTGGCAATCAAAAACAATGCAAATTGCTACTTCACCTGCATACCAGGCTGCGCTCCTTGATCCGGCGATAACACCCATATATCCTTACCACCAGGTCCGGCGGCAAGCAACATGCCTTCCGAAGTACCGAAGCGCATTTTTCGTGGTTTAAGATTGGCGACTACCACCGTCAGCTTGCCTACTAAATCTTTCGGAGCATAAGCTGATTTAATCCCGGCGAATATCGTGCGGGTTTCATTACCAAGATCGACTGTCAGTTGCAGCAGTTTTTCAGCGCCGACAACAGATTCAGCTGTTAAGATCTTGGCGATGCGCAGATCAATTCTAGTGAAATCGTCGATTTCGATGGAGGCGGCTATTGGTGCAATTTCGCTAAGCACAGACTGCTTTTCACCGGTCGTTTGCCCTGATGTAGTGGCCGGCGGTGGTGTTTTCTCTAGGTTTTCTTTAGAGGCGGCAATGATGGCGGCAATTTTATCTGCTTCAATCCGAGTCATAAGCGGGATAAACTCGTTGATTTTGTGATTCAACAAAGGTTGCACAGTATTGGGCCAGTTTACTATGTCGACATTAAGAAAACTTGCGGCATTGGCAGCCAAGACAGGAATTACCGGCTGTAAATAAACAGCCAGCAAACGGAATAGATTTAATCCCATGCTACAAACGGCATTTAGCTCTGTATCTCGGCCTTCTTCCTTCGCGATCAGCCAAGGTTTTTTTTCGTCAATATATTGATTAGCCTTGTCGGCCAGGGCCATAATTTCTCGCATGGCTTTGCCGAATTCGCGGCTTTCGTACAGTTTGGCTAGTTCGCTGTTGGCATCCGCAAATTGCTGAAACAAGGCTGGTTCAGAGCATTCAGCGGACAACAAGCCGGCAAAGCGTTTATTGATGAAACCACTGCAACGGCTGCCGATATTGACGACTTTGCCGACCAGATCGGCATTGACCCGTTGCGTAAAATCTTCGAAGTTTAAATCAATGTCATCTACGCCGGCGTTGAGCTTGGCGGCAAAGTAGTAGCGTAAGTATTCGGGATTAAGATGTTCTAAATAGGTGCGCGCCTGAATAAAAGTACCGCGCGATTTTGACATTTTCTCGCCGTTTACCGTTAAAAAACCGTGCGCAAAGATCGCGCTCGGGGTGCGGAAACCGGCGCCAAACAGCATGGCTGGCCAAAATAAGGCATGGAAGTAAATGATGTCCTTGCCGATGAAATGGTAAAGCTCTGTCTCGCTGTCTTTGTGCCAGAAAGCGTCGAAATCCAAGTCTTGCTTAGCACATAATGCTTTAAAGCTGGCCATGTAACCAATAGGTGCATCCAGCCAAACATAAAAATATTTACCAGGTGCATCCGGGATCTCAAAACCGAAGTAAGGTGCATCTCGAGAAATGTCCCAATCCTGTAAACCATTTTCCAACCATTCCGCCATTTTATTGCAAACTTCCGGCTGTAAATGTCCGGCTTTTGTCCAGTCGCCAAGCATTTCAGAGAAGTGGCCAAGATTAAAGAAGTAATGCACAGACTCTTTTTCAATCGGTTTTTCGCCGGAAATGGCCGATACTGCGTTTTTTAAATCCAAAGGGGCATAGGTTGCGCCGCAAGCCTCGCAGCTATCGCCGTATTGATCGGCGGCCCCGCATTTTGGACACTCACCCTTGATAAAACGGTCCGGTAGAAACATGTTTTTAACCGGATCGTAAGCTTGGGTAATTGTGCGGCTGTTGATATGTCCAGCATCGCGTAAGCGTTCGTAGATAAAGCTGGATAGGGTTTTATTTTCTTCGGAGTGCGTACTATGGTAGTGATCGAAAGCAACGCCAAATTCCTGGAAGTCTGCGCGATGTTGCAATTCTACTTGGGAAATCAGTTGTTCCGGGCTAATGCCTTCGCGATCCGCCCGCAACATAATGGGTGTTCCGTGTGTGTCGTCCGCGCATACGTAATAGCATTCATGTCCACGCATTTTTTGGAAGCGCACCCATATATCTGTTTGAATATATTCGACAAGATGGCCAAGGTGAATTGGGCCGTTGGCATAAGGTAAGGCGCTGGTGACGAGAATTTTTCTATCGGACATGGAACGGTCGATTGCTAAGATATCAGAGTGCGAATTATGGCATAAAATAGGGTTTTAGGCAGGGTTTGTGATGCTGAAGCAAATGTATGCATACATCTAATGTTGAAATTAGAATCTAATCGGATACCACAAAATCATTATGTGCGAATTTTTTAAGCGTTAATCGCTCGTCAATTGGCGACTTAACTTAAGAGTTGAATCTTTTGTGCTTAATATCTTGATAAATCATGAGTAATGTCTTCGCCATAGTGTCGTAAGTGTGCTTATGCAAAACTAGCTGATAACCGGTTTGGCGAATCTGGTCTCGTAACTTGTCGTTAGTTAATAGCTTTTCTATCTGCTGCGCTAATTCGTTTAGATTCTGATAAGTGTATAGATGCTCGCCTGGCGTAAAACAAGCCATTAACTCGGGTGAGTTATCGGTTAAAAAGCATGCCTGTGCCGCCAACACTTCAAAAAAACGCATATTAAGGCCGCTGCTTTCCTTAAATCTATTGGTATTCAGGATGATTTTCGCGGAATTGAATAAGCAATTAAGTGCATCTCCAGTGATTATTTCACCTTTATAAATTTGCGCAAGGTCGGTTTTTGCCAGCTTGCTTTTTTTCTTCCAGTTCGGGCCATAAAGAGCAATGTTTTTGGTGATGCTTAATGTTTTAGCCATAACTTCTTCTCGCCACGGGCTCCAGTTGCCGACAAATGCTATATCATAGATTTGGGGCATGGCTGGCAAAGGGAAAAATCGGTCGGGCGAGGCTGCATGATTTAAATAGCCGACTTTATAATCTTCTGCTCTCAATAGATCCATAGCGACGAAGCTGAAGGATAGATATTTATCAAATGGAGCGGCATATCTTCGCAACTCTTCAATTTTTTCATTGGGTTCTATCCACCATGCTACCTTAGGTATGTTTGTTTTCAAAAGAAATTCATTTCCGAACGGTTGTCCATGAATGCAGAACACAAAATCCGGTTGAAATTGTTCAGCTAGCTGTTGAAATTGGCTTGCCAAATAGGGAAGTCGATTTAAAGAATGGTTTAGAAAACAATCATGGCCTTTTTTCACTAGGCGCAGATTACGGGCTAATTTATTTAGCCGCTTAATGACTTGTTTATAAAACCAATGCTCATGTTCAGAGGCAATGAATAGCCGCGTCTCAATGCCTAGGCGCTGAAAGGCTGCGGCCAGATCATAGGCAATGGGCGGAAAATTGTCGTAGGCCAGTAGGATTTTTTTAGGCAAATTTATATCATTCCATGCAGACTGTTCATAGTTGGAAAAAATTGACTGAAATATCAGCACCTTCTAATTATAAACAAACAAGCATATTTTCTTTGTGCAAATAATAAGGAAAGACTTTTTAGTTGCTTATGCGGTTTTAATGCAGAACTATAAAAGTTATCATATACTTAGCAATTTGCTTGGTAATTATTTTCACTAACATGGAGCTGTGCATGCCGATTTTAGACAAAACTACTGTCGAAGCTTTACTTAAGACCTTTATTGATCCTAATGTTGAAACCGATCTGGTCTCGGCTAAATCTGTAAAACAGATCACTGTCAGTGGTAATGATGTCCATGTGTCCATCGAATTGGGCTATCCGGCGAAAAGCTATATAGAAGAGTTGAGATCTCGGCTGACAGCTAAACTTGAAACGCTGGAGGGGGTTGAGAAAATTGTAGTGGATGTCACAGTCAATATTGTTTCGCATTCGGTACAAAAGGCCTTGAAACCCCTGGCGAATGTCAAAAATATCATCGCAATTGCTTCGGGCAAAGGAGGGGTCGGCAAATCCACGACCTCTGTCAATTTGGCGCTGGCGTTGGTGGCTGAAGGTGCTACTGTGGGCATACTCGATGCCGATATTTATGGGCCAAGTATTCCGACCATGCTGGGTTTATCAGGGCAGCCGGTCAGTAATGACGGAAAAACCTTGCAGCCTAAAGTATCGTTTGGGGTGCAAACTATCTCCATCGGCTATTTAGTGGATCCCGACCAGCCGATGATTTGGCGCGGGCCTATGGTAACCGGGGCTTTACAACAGCTGTTGACGCAAACCAATTGGTCCGACGTCGATTATTTGATAATCGATTTGCCGCCCGGCACCGGCGATATTCAGCTAACCTTGGCGCAGCAGATTCCGGTTAGCGGCGCGGTGATCGTTACGACTCCACAGGACATTGCCCTGATAGATGCGCAACGCGGTTTGGGCATGTTCGAGAAAGTCAACGTGCCAATATTAGGCTTGGTAGAGAATATGAGTATCCATATTTGCAGCAACTGCGGTCACGAAGAGGCGATTTTCGGTCAGGGCGGCGGTGTGGCTATGGCGATTAAAAACAAAGTCGATTTGTTGGGCTCCTTGCCTTTGGATATGTCCATCCGGGAAAGCGCCGATGGCGGCAGGCCAACGGTGGTGGCCGACCCGGATGGGCGTCCGGCACAAATTTATAAGGCTATTGCCCGCAAAATGGCTGCTAAGCTGGCGATGCGGAGTAGGGATTATAGTGGTAAGTTTCCTAATATTGTCATTGAGAATACTTGATCGATAAGTAGGAATTGATGCCGTCATCATGGCGGCATCAGCAGCCAGTCCTGAGATTAAGCAAGCAATCTGGTCAAACGGTTTTCCAGTTTAGCTTCAACGAGAGCATCATAATGCCTTTGTAAAGTTGCATCAGTTGGACGCGGAAACAGTTCTAATTCTATTTCGTTGCGCAACTGCGTTATAAAATGCCGCCTTAGAACTGAATCTTCAGGTAGCAGCAAGTGACTTGCATTTGACTGATCGGCAGACAAATCTGTATAGCCTTTGGTCAAAAACTTGGGGTACCAAGTTTTAGGGATAAACAGATAGGCTGCATACAGCAGTACCATAAGCAATAATATTTCATCCATAATTAACTCCAAAAAATTTTTAAAAAGGCAAAATAACAAAAGGCCCGGTAAACAATCTGGTTAATGAAGATGACCGGTAACAGCAATTGCAAAAGGTTCGCTGTTAAATTTTATGTTATTCAACAGCATCAGAACAACTCACAGCATATTTTATGCCACACTCTGCAGGCGGTAGATTGCCAGGTTTTATGCAGGATTTATCTTTTGCATGTCATAATTAATAGGTGCATTTGAACCGAGGCAGTCGGCAAATACACCAATAATTCAACAGCCTTGTGGTAAATCCGCCATGATTGTATTTGAGCAGAAACCTGAAATTTGGGCTAGAATCCACAAATAACGATTTTTAGACTTTGATGATGAAAAATAAGCTTTCTTCTCGTCCGTTGTTAACTCCGCTTGTGCTGATGTTTATATTTTCGCAACTGTTCGGCTGTGCGACGAACGAGAAGATGGTTATCCCGCACGCGACCACTGATGTTTCCCCTGGTAACGCTAAAGTAGTCAATGAAGCCTTGCAATTGCAGGGTCAGCCTTATGTTTCGGGAGGTGAATCGCCAGCCGAAGGTTTCGATTGTAGTGGCTTGGTGTTTTATGTGTATAACAAGCACGGTCTAAAATTGCCACGGGATACGTGGTCTTTGGCTAATCAGTTACCCTCGGTACAACTTGACGAACGACAACCCGGCGATCTGGTGTTTTTTACCATTAATGCCAGGCCGCATTCCCATGTCGGCATCTACGTAGGGCAGGATAAGTTCGTGCATGCGCCCAGCACGCGCACCGGCCGGGTGATGATGTCGGACTTAAAACAACCTTATTGGCGGGAACGCTTTAGCGCAGTGCGCCGCCCGCAAAAAACGCCTAAGCCCATCTCTTTACTCGATACGAACACGGCGCTTTGTTTGCTGGATTAAGGCTGTTTAAGAAAACTACTCTATCACTGCTGTCGCATCCTGCCTGGTTTTAGCGCGGGCCCGTGGTTTTTATCGATAATATGCGTCGAGAATTTCTTGCTTGCTAATGCCCATGCTTTTAGAGGCTGTCGCCTACTTCGCGTTGATAATACGGCCAGGTCTTAACGTGCAGATGCTTTCTAATTGGGGTTTTAATCACTGATACGCAGAGGGCAATCGAGAATAGACACCAAACTGCGCAATATTCATTAGGGTCGCTGGTGGTAATATCGGAGATCCAGGGGCCAATTAGGTAATGAAAGCCCACAAAGCGCCAAGAGCCATAAATCAACGGCATAAAGAATGAAGCCAGGATGTAAGAAAATGCATGCAAGCCCCAATTGAAACCGAACAGCCAACTGACTGGATTCGACATCAGGCCGTTCAACGGCATTTTCCAGGCAATATGCCAATCGCCGGAGACTGAACAGGTCTGTACGCCGCAAAAACCTTCTACCCCTTCTACGCAGTTACCTGCCCAGATGAATGGGTACATTTTAATCAGCATGGCTAGTGAGCTGACAGCGCATAGCGTGTAAACTGTGGTTCTGATTTTCAGTTTGACGCTTTCCGGGATGAAATACATCGCCACCATGTTGACAAAAAACGGCTGGAAAGCAATGTGCAGATAGCCGAGTAAGGTTAGTACCTGGTTATTCGGGTTATCGCATAGATTAATGTAGACATAGGTTAAAGCCTGCAATAATTCCATTAACGCAAAATAGGTTAATGGAATCCAAAGTTCCTTGGATTCACCTTTGTAAGCCACATAAACTGCGGTCGCTAAACCTGCGGCAGCCAAAACTCCTGACGCTTCTCCACTCCAACACATTGCTGATACCCCTGAAATTATTATATTTATCCACCCTTGGGATTTCAATTTCATCAATCAGTGCTGGCGAAAATTTGAAGCGCGATGGGTAGAGCCGTGAGATAAGTCCCACAAAACTGCGGAATTATTACACAAAATCGAATTAAATTAAGCGAAAATATTAATACAGATCAACCGGATCAACATCCAACGACCAACGCACTGTCTTGGCTTCTTTTAATCTGGCAATTTCCGGTAAAACCGTATCCAATAAATGATGGAGTTCGCGGCGCTGGGGTGCTTGCAACAGCAACTGAAAGCGGAATTGGCCTGCACGTCTGGCCATTGGTGCGGTCACTGGTCCTAACACGCTGACTTGACCGGAGTTGGCCGCAGAAATCAAGCCGCAAACCGCTTGAAAAAACAATTGCGGCGCCTCGCTATTCACTGCATGCGCCCTAAATAAAGCTTGGTGACTATAAGGTGGCAGTAGCGCATCCAGCCGCTCCTGCATTGCCGCCTGGGCAAAAGCCCGATAACCGCGGCTCAGCAAGGTGATTAATAAAGGATGTTGAGGATGCCGGGTTTGCAGTATAACTTTGCCCGGCTTGTCGGCGCGCCCGGCCCGGCCGGCAACTTGTACGATGACTTGCGCCAATTTTTCTCCTGACCTATAGTCGATGCTGAACAATCCGCTATCCACATCGAGTATCGCCACCAAGGTCACATTAGGGAAGTGATGGCCTTTAGCGAGCATTTGCGTACCAAGGATAATGTTGGCCTCACCGCGATTGATTTGCTCCAGATAGTTTTCCAATGAGCCTTTGCGTTGCGTTGTATCCTTGTCTAGACGAATCACGCTTTTGTCGGCGAAAAGCGCCGTCAGCGTTTGTTCAATGCGTTCAGTGCCTAAGCCTAGGGCTTGTAGTTCACCGGTTTTACAGGCTGGGCATTGTCTGGGTAAAGGCTGCTCGCCGCCGCAATGATGACAACGCAAAAGTGCGTCGGTAGCATGGATCACTAGGTTGGCGTCGCAACGCCGACAGCGCGACACCCAGCCGCAACCATGACATATTTGAATCGGCGCGTAGCCGCGCCGATTCAGGAATAACAGTACTTGTTGATCTTGCGCCAAGGTATTCTGAATCGCCGCCAGCAATTGGTCGGATAAGCCCGCCTGTAATTTTTTGTTACGTATGTCTAGCAATTCAAACACCGGCGCTACGGCATTCCCAGCTCGGTTGGGCAAATGTAATAATTGATAACGCTGCCGTTCGACATTGAACAGACTTTCCAGAGAAGGCGTGGCCGAACCCAAAATCACCGGAATTGCTAGACTCTTGCCGCGGGCTATCGCAACATCCCGCGCCGAAAACCGAAAGCCTTCCTGCTGTTTGAAAGAAGAGTCATGCTCTTCATCCAGGATGATCAAGCCCGGTGTTTTTAGCGGCGTAAACAAGGCGGAACGAGTACCCAGCATAATGGCGGCACTGCCTTGTTGCATGCTTAACCAAGCGTTGAGACGTTGGTTGTCGGTTAATTTGGAGTGAAAAGTGACAATAGGTGCAGAAAAACGTTGTCGAAAGCGTTGTTCCAATTGCGGCGTTAAGGAAATTTCCGGCAACAGCACCAAGACCTGCAAATTCTGCGTCAACGCGGCGGCAATGGCTTGCATATAGACTTCAGTCTTACCGCTACCGGTCACGCCTTCCAGCATAGACACTGAAAAACGCCCCAGCCCAGCGATAATGGCCATAATTGCGGCCTGCTGTTCGACATTAGCGGCTAATTGCGAACCCAATAGTGGGTTTGGCTTTGGCGAAGTCGAAGCTGCTTGCTCAACCAGCAAGGCTTTTTCCAGCAAGATTTTTACTACCGGTCTATATGCCGATAACTCTGCGCCGCTCAATACGCCGTTATTGGCTTGAAATAAGGCCAGTAAGGCTTGCTGCTTTGGTGCGCGTTTAAGTTGTTCGGGAAGCGTTTGTTTGCCTAGGCTGCTAAGTGCATAAATGCGCTCTTGCGTTAACTTAGCCGGTTTTCCTTGTCTAAGCGATACAGGTAAAGCTGTCGTCAAAACCTCACCTAATGGATGGTGATAGTAATGACTCGCCCATTGCAGCAATTGTATATCTGTAGCGGATAGCAAAGGCTGGTCGTCAAGAATTTGTGCTACCTGTTTAAGCCGCTCGGGAGCGACTTCAGTGCTGTTACAAATTGCCAGCAATAACCCAATTTTATGACCTTTCCCAAATGGGACCAGCAACCGGACGCCCGGCTGAACAGTTGCCGGATCGCAACCATCCGGCGGTAGATAGTCGAATAACCGGTTCAGCGGAACGGCAATGGCTACCTGAAAGAACAGAGTGTGTGATGGGTCACAGTTAGCCATTCTTTGTGAGATCTGTTTGATGTTGCAGCGCTAAGTGATTCTACGCATTAGGGAATCCGAGTTACCCACAAAAGCTGTGGATAACTCTGTGGATTGCATTCGGGTAACATTGCTTAGTATCGGTTTTTATTACAGATTTGTTAAATTGATCAAAATTAACGCAATAATGTTTTTTATTTATTATCAATAGGTTAGCCATTAATTTTTGTTGGGAAAATCTCAAAACTTCCGACCTTAGCTTAAGATAGTCAATTGTTCTGATATGTGCATAAGATTTTGCCTCATCCACAGAAACCAGGCCGTTGTGCGGAGAAGTCAAGCTTATTTGCTACCGTAATTATTGAATATCTGCAATATGGCAAAGCCACTTAAACCCAAAAACGCAGCTAAAGTCATCTCCGGAATGCTGAAACCCAGTAAAGTCCAATCAACTTTGGCGCATTCACCGGTACCGGTCAGCATTAATTTGATGGTCTCCCCTAAAGGAAAATTTTGCAGGACGTATTCTAGCCCTGGACCGCATTCAGGAACTTCATCAGGTGGCAAATGCTGTAACCAGATATGCCGTACTGAGATAGCCGCACCAGTGCTTGCGGAAAGCGCGATCAAAATAGCATAGACTTTTCGGCCACGATTGTGCAGCGCGGCCAGCAAATAGACTATGCCGGTTGCCAGTATCGCCAGTCGTTGTGAAATACATAGCGGGCAAGGCTGGAGATCTAGCACGAATTGAAAAAACGCGCCGACCGCTAATAACGTAACACAGCCGAAAAAGCCGAGAAAAAAACAGATTCGTGGACTAAATTTTGCAAAATTCATTTTCTACGTCCTTTTTAAAGGCTCTTATTTCCCGTGAGGGGCCTAATATAACTAAAATATCACCTACATTTAAGCGGCGGTCAAATTCTTCGGCAACAAAGTGTAATTTATCGCTAATCTGTTTGTTGACGATGCCGATGAGAATCAGATTGTAATGCGAACTCAACTCCAATTGGCTGGCATAAAGGTTCTCCAGAAAACTGTTTTCCGGGACCACCACTTCGGCTAAATTCAAATCATGCCGCCCGAATACCGTATGATCAAAAATATCGGTTATATCCGGTCTTTTCAACATGTCGTGAATTTTGCGCCCGCATATTTCATAAGGATCGATAATCTTATTAGCTCCGGCCGCCAAGAGTTTTTCCGCAGACTCCGGGCTATCGACAATGGCGATAATAGTGAGTTCCTTATCCAAAGCCCGCGCAGAAAGCGTAAGAAATACATTGTCGGAATCTTGATCCAAAAAGCAAAATAAGGTATCGATATGCGAGCCGATGCCGATAGATTTTAGTGCTTCATCGCTACGAAAATCAATACAGGAGGTTTCCAGGCCAGATTCACTGGCTGAGGCAATCAGTTCAGGATCTTTCTCAATGACGATAATTTTATATATTTCCTGATCCAAGCGGCTGATGGCTTCGATAGTCAAGCGGTTATAACCGAACACTGCGACCTGTTTCATGCTTATTTCCGTCTTAATAAGCGATATTGTTCTACTTTATCGCGGAAATGATCGATACTGTATTTTCTGCCAAAAACCACCAAAATATCCTCATGGCGTAATACGAATTGCGGATCAGGGTTAAAATAAAAATGTTGGTGTTTGACCTGATATTTATTTCTGTGCTTTAAATTGAAGGGATTAGCGCTAATTACGCCTAATAAGGTTAACTTATTTTGCCCTAGTTCCAATTGCCAAACTTGTTTGCCTTCCAGCGAAGAGCCTTCACTGACCAGCACCGTTTCCATTACGATCTCCGCCTGATTTTGTAAAATACCGGAGATAGCTTCAAAAGCCACCGGCTGGCCCAGAAATTCCGCAGCCAACATGCCGGCGATTTCAAAGGGTCTAATAACGTGATCCGCTCCGGCTTGATAGAGCTTATTCAAGTTATCATGTCTGTTGGCTCTGGAAATGATGCGAATATCCTTATTTAAGTGCCGGCTGGTGAGTGTGACATAGACATTGGTGACATCGTCGCCGGTTATGCATAAAACCGTGGTGGCGCCACGGCAAATCCCCGCGCTTAACAGTACTTCATTTTTACTGGCGTCATTGTGTATTGCCAGAAAGTTATGTTTTTTCGCTAACTCAACATTGGGTTCTTTTTTGTCGATAATAATGAATTTTTGTTTGTCCTTGCTCAATTGTCTGGCAATTTCCTGCCCGACCCGGCCATAGCCGCAAATAATAATAAAACTTTTATAACTTTCTAATTCTGCATAGGTGCGTTTCTCGCGCAAAAGCGGCATTTTTTCGTTGAAAGCGGCAATCAGAATTGAGGTGAAAAATGATAAAACCCCGAGGCTGGTCAATATCAACAGGATGGCGACCAAACGGCCGCCGGTAGTATGTGGGACTATATCCCCATAACCGACTGTAGCCAGGGTGACAATTGCCCAATAAAAGGCATCAAATAAGTTTTTGATTTGACTGTCAGGTTCCGGGTATTCAAACACATAGACCGAAACGCTGGCGATGAAAATCAGAAAGCCGGTAAACACCATTAAGGTGATTAATTCATAGCGCTTACTGGATAAAATATCCGAAAACAGTTTTGCGCTTTTCGAGTATCTAAATAATTTGAACAGCCTGAAAATCAAGAAGATACGCAGGATGCGCAAGGGTCGATAGCTGGGTAGAATCGCCAGCAGGTCGATAATGGCGTAGGGTGAAAATATGTACTCAACTTTCTTTAGAACGGCTTTTTTGATTGCAGAGCCAATACTGAACTCTATATTCAGATACAGCGCTCTTTCATGCTCTTCGAGGATAATAATATGCGTATCCGAATACAGCCATAGCCTAAGCAAGTATTCACAGGCGAAAATTACCAGAATAGTCTGTTCGAAATATCCCCCCATCGCGCCGGCTTCGTGTTCAACATCGTACAACAGAAAAAATATACTCAGCACGATCAAGCCTATCATTAGCAGATCGAAATAGCCTTTCATCGGACTGCGCGGATTTTCCAGCACGTTATAAACCCATAACTTGCTGTTTTTATATCTTTCTGATGCCTTTAAATAATAGGCGGCATACACTATGAGCTTGGATAACATGCTGGGCGTTTATTTTTTGAATTCAATCACTTTGTTGGCTGGATTAAGATTAATTTCGTCAATTACACAATGCGGCCCCGCCTGCAGAATATAGCTCACTGCATTGGCTATGTCATCCGCTTGTAAGGCTTGATTAGCCTGTTTGCCCGGCGCAAACCCTAATGTTGCAAAAAAAGCGGTATCGACCATGCCGGGATTAATCAGGGATACGCGGACAGTGGACTTACCGCACTCATCCCGCAAGGCTTGGGTAAAACCGCGCAACGCAAATTTGCCGGCACAATAAATCGTGCCGTTCCGGCTGCCTTTTAGCGCTGCTTCCGAACCAATATAAAGCAAATTGCTGTGCGGCTGTTGTTTTAAAGCAGGCAACAAGGCGCGAGTCAAAAATACCGGCGCGGTAAAATTGACCGTCATCAATTGTTCAATCTGACTATACGAAAACTGCTCTAAACTGCCAAACCGGCCAAAGCCTGCGGCAAACACTACCGCGTCCAGGTTTGGAAAATCCTGCGATAATTGTTTGGCGGCAGGCGCTATGGTGTCCAAATTAGCCAAATCCAATTTTATAACCGTAAAGCCCGGATGCGGGCGGCGAAACTGCCCAGGATCTCTGGAGAAACCAATCACTTGATGCCCGGCAATTAACAACTGTTTAGCGATGGCCCGGCCAATGCCGGAACTGGCCCCAGTCACTAACACTGTGCGCCTTACAGTATGCATGGAAATAACTTAGTTTGTGGAATATATTCCAACAGCATCGCTGTGCAATCGTTCAGCATCGCTTGCTCTAAATCGTTTCGATAAGAAACCATGCCACTCGCAGTTTGCAGCGGGCTGGCGAAGAGTTTTTCATCGGGGTAAAGCTTATGGATCTTTTTGAAGTATTGCTCGGGTAATCTAAATACGCCCAAGCTTACCGAATGCAGTGTCTGGGCGTCAATTGTTGCAAATACCTGCTGAAATAATTCACTATAGATTAGCCGATAATTATGTTGATAGATCAAGGGATCAAAGCGTAAACCGACCGACCAGCCTTGTTGTTGTAATTTAGTAGCTGCGGCAATGCGCTTGTCAATGCCGGGTGCTCTGGCTTCCACCTTTTCGGCAATTACCTCAGGGGCAAGACTGAAGGCGGGAATGATACGCGGTTCAGTTGGGCGATTTAACAGACTGCGAATTTGAGTGCTTTTAGTGCGCAGTTCCAGCCAGGCATTCGGTAACTCAGCGAAAACCGGCAAAAATTGTTCGGCAAAGTCGCTGATAGGCTCAAAAGCCAGGCTGTCGCAATCGTAACCGGAAAAAAAGTAAATATTTTCATTAGGATTTTCCAGGCAAATCTGTCGTATCTGTGCTTGGAAATCCTCGTAATTGACAAATAACACATAGTTGGCCGATTGGTACATACCTTGTAAAAAGCAGTATCGGCAATCGTACAAGCAATTCAGCATGTGCGAGAAATAATAATTGCGTTGACCGCCTATGCCGTACCCTACTGGGGCAGGCAGCACTAACTTTTGATATTTTTCAGCCAGAATCAGGGCGGGCCGTTGTTTTTGCAAACGAAAGTTTTGCGCTTTGGGGTTGAACACCTCGCCGTAGCGATCACAAGAGATCACCCTCGCCCGCGGAAAACGCTGCTGGATAGCCGCAACGCGCGGATGGGCTTGGACAGCGGTTTCGATGTAAAGGGTGTCTATCATTTGCACTTTGGTCGTGGGGTGGTTGCCGACCATTATAAATGACGATAGGTCGCGCCGCCTGTTCTGCTAAAATCGACCTCTTTTTAATATCTCAAGCAGCATGCGTTTAATTAGGGGTTTACAGCATCTTGAGCCGTTTCACGACGGCTGTATCCTGACCATAGGCAATTTCGACGGCCTGCATTTAGGTCACAGGTTGGTGATCGAAAGATTGGCTGAGCACGGAAAGCGTCTGCAACTGCCGACGGTGGCGATGGTGTTTGAGCCGCAACCTCTGGAGTATTTCCTCGACGACCATGCCCCTTCGCGGCTGACTCGCTTACGTGAAAAAGCCATCCAGTTTGCCAAACTGCCGATTGACGCCTTGCTGGTGTTGCCGTTTAATCGGACGCTGGCCGATTACGATGCAGAAAAATTTATTGCCGATATTTTGCTTGCCAAGCTGAATGTAAAACATTTGGTGATTGGCGATGATTTTCATTTCGGAAAGGCGCGGCGCGGTAATTTCGCGTTGTTGCAAGCGTCGGGGTTGGCGGCGGGTTTTGCCGTGGAAAATACGCATACCCTGGAATTGGATGGGATGCGGATTAGCAGTACTTTGATCCGCGATGCTTTGCAGGCCGGCCGGCTGGATCAGGCGCGGGTGATGTTGGGCCGGGATTATTCTGTCTGCGGCCGGGTCGCGCATGGTGATAAGCGTGGCCGGCAATTGGGTTTTCCTACCGCGAATGTGTTGATGTTTCGAAAAAATACGCCGATTGCCGGGGTGTTTGCGGTGACGATGACCGGCTTGGATGGTAATGAGTATCAGGGCGTGGCGAATGTTGGTGTGCGGCCTACGGTAGACGGCGGCGCGAAAGCGGTGCTGGAAACGCATTTGTTCAACTTCAATGCCGATATTTACGGTTGTTATGTGGAAGTGCACTTCAAGCAGAAAATCCGCGATGAAGTGCGGTTTCCTAATTTAGAAGCTTTGCAGGCGCAAATTAAGGCGGATGTGGAGGTTAGTAAGCGGATTTTTGCTGGCTTGCAAGTCTAAGGTCTTTTCTGTTGATTGAGTTGTTGTAATTCGTGAGGCGCGTTCTCGCCGATGGCTAGCGGGGCGTTGTTTCTCCAGATTACGGCGTAATGCCCTAAGCGGCGTTTACGCTCCAATTCTTTGGAAACCGTGATGGTAAGACTGTCTAGAATAATTTGGGCTTCTTGACTGAGTTTTGCTCTGGTCTCATTACTCATATTTTTGCCTGTGCTACCAAGATTTCGTAAAATTTTGTATTGATAATACTGCGTTCAGCGCCAATTTGTTGATAAACCATTTCCGGGACTATATCGTTATTCATTAAGCAAAATGTCTGGTCCGCCATAGGCGAAAACAAATACAACAAATTATACAAACTGCGCGGAAAGCGCCGCAAAATATTATCTACTGGAATATCATGCCCGCCGTGAATGACTCTTTCTGCAACACGTTGCAGAGACATTTCAACATTAGGCAACGCTAGATAGATCAATTCTATCCGCCAACCATCGCTTTGCAAACGGCGCATCAGTTTTATATAACTTTTACCGGATAAGGTTGTTTCAAAGGCAAAGTCTGCTTTTGAAGCAATGCAGTGTTCAATTTCTCCGAGAAATAAACGGCTGGCGGCCAGTAATTGCTGGTCGGGGGCCAGCGGTGACAAACCGGCGGCGATCAGATCGGCATTTATAAAACGCCGGCACTGGGCAATTTTCGGCAGGTAGTCTAGTGCAAAAGTGGTTTTACCAATACACCGACAAACTATTAGGATATTTAGCGGTGCTGCCCCTCGCCCTCATTTCCTAGCTGAGTAGATAAAGTCTGTATCTTACCGCGAATATCTGCCGGCAAAGAGTCCAGAAAGCCAGCCGGATCAGTTTGCGCCTTCATGATAATCGCCTGCATTTTAGCGGGGTCGCCGCCTGATTGCTGTACCAATATCGGTAAAATATCCGCAGAAAGATCGTATATCGCTTGCTGTTTGGCAGCATCACC
Organism: uncultured Pseudomonadota bacterium; assembly: GCA_963705975.1. Lineage (GTDB taxonomy): Bacteria > Pseudomonadota > Gammaproteobacteria > Methylococcales > Methylomonadaceae > Methylomonas. The sequence goes on along the minus strand of CAVPMI010000042.1, from coordinate 3,658 downwards.
GGCGACCGCCTTTAAAGCCTGCTGATGTGCGGCTTTGCCGGCTGCACTATTGGCGCTGTCGCAATTCTGTTTGCGCAAGCAGTTTTGGGTATTCAGCAAAGCAGTTTCAACATCCTGATCGGCTCCAGCGTTTTGGCTAACCAGTCCCATACTAAACAAGCATACAAAAAAAATGCGTATAAACATTCTCCGTCCTCACCAGTACCGATTGCTGAAGTTTAAAGCATGGCATACAATCAACAAGACCATTTAGGCTTTTAGCGAAAAAGCCAAATAATTGGCAATATTCCTGCGCCAACTGTTATCTCAATCGCAATTCCACGGGGTCAACGCAACAATTGCATTGTGTTTGCCACAGCAATTGACTTATTTTTCATGACTGCTAGGCTGGCTTTAGGATTAACGGAATTTAAGCAGTGGAAATCAACATGACAAAACAACTCTGGACACTCGCAATATGGGCTATGCTACTGAACGGTTGTGCAAGCATAATGAACGGTTCTTATCAAAACTTTAAGGTTGCTACCAATAACAATTTCGATGTCAGCAATACGCGCTGCAATTTATCGAATTATAAAGGCGCATGGCAGGCCTTACCCAATACGACCTTGGTCATCCACAGAGACAGTAATGTTCTGGATATACGTTGTGAAAATGCCAATCAAGTGGGTACAATGGCGATTCAGCCGGATTTTCAAGGCATATACCTTGTTAATGATCTACTGTTTGGTGCTATTATTTCCAGCTTGGTAGACCATTACAACAATGCTTTCTACCAATACACGCCGATTGCCGCCATTGATATGCAGGCTAAATAGCAAACTGGTCAGTCAAGCAGGCGGGACTTGCAACAGAATCTATTCGTCCGAGAAGAAAAATGAAAAATTACCCACTGACCTGGATCGTCGCATCTTTAATGTTGAATGCATGTGCATTCCAAACCGATGTGCCGACTGCTGCGCAACGTAAAGCCGCTGGAATAGTCGTGGTGTCTTATGAAAGCCCCAATTTCGCCTCACAAAAAGCCGAGGAACAGGAAGGCGTTAATCTGGCTACTAAAAAATGTGCGCAACTTAATTATACTACTGCCGAACCGCAAGGCAGGGCAAGCAAAGAATGCAGCAATAAAGCCGATTATTTGACGGGGCGCTGCAATGTCTGGACTGTCACGCGTCAGTATCAATGTAAAAACTCGGCAGATGCAGTCAACCCAAAATAGTCAGTCTGCTTTTCTCAAACCTCGCTGCCAATAAAATAGGCGTATGCCCAACAACAAGCTTAGCAAGACGGCAAAGATTAGCGGGTTGGTCACATCTTTTTTTACCAGCCACCAATAATGTATCACCCCGCCGATTGCACTAAGGTAAACCAATTTATGCAGTAAACGCCAGCGCTTACCACCCAAGCGGCGTATCATTGCATCCGAAGAGGAAATGGCTAAGGGAATCAGCAATAAGTAAGCCGGAAAGCCTACGGTGATATAGGGCCGCTTAACAATATCCTTTAGAATGGCTTCCCAGTCGAAAAACTGATCCAGCACGATATAGGTTAAAAAGTGCAAACAGCCGTAAAAAAATGCATACAAGCCTAGCATGCGCCTGAGACGTACTAACCATAACCAGCCGGATAAACGCCGCAACGGCGTCACACTTAAGGAGACAAGTAATAAGCTTAGCGTCCAATAGCCGGTGGCGTGGGTAATTTTTTCGATGGGATTCGCGCCGAGTCTGTTCCAATAGGCAAATAGCCCTAGTTTGACCAGCGGCAGCAAAGCCAATAAAAATACACAGACTTTAAGCTTGGCAATGGCCTTATTGTCCAAATTTTTAATAGGCATAGCGTCAAAAATTGGCTTTCAGATCCATACCGGCATAAAGCGACCCAACCTGATCAGCGTAACCGTTGAACATCAGGGTCTTGCGTTTCAAAAACTCTCCGATCCTGCGTTCTTTAGCCTGCGTCCAGCGCGGATGATCGACTTCCGGATTTACGTTTGAGTAAAAGCCGTATTCATTAGGCCCGGCTTTCATCCAACTGGTGGTGATAGGTTTTTCTAAGAAGCGGATGCTAACTATGGACTTGGCGCTTTTAAAACCGTATTTCCAAGGCACGACTATGCGCACCGGTGCGCCATTCTGATTCGGTAACACTTCGCCATACAAGCCTAGCGTCAATAATGTCAATGGATGCATAGCCTCATCAATGCGTAAGCATTCACGATAAGGCCAATCCAGTACCGCAGTTTTTTGCCCCGGCATTTGTTCCGGGTCGAGCAGGCTGACAAACTCCACATACTTGGCATTGCCGGTGGGTTCAACTTGCTTAATGAGTTCGGATAATGAATAACCGATCCAGGGTACCACCATAGACCAGGCTTCCACGCAACGTAAACGATAAACGCGCTCTTCCAACGGCGCCAATTTCAGCAACGTATCAATATCAAAGGTCTTGGGTTTTTTGACTTCGCCGGTGATGGCGATAGACCAAGGCCGGGTTTTTAAAGTACCGGCATTGATAGCCGGATCCTCTTTACTAGTGCCGAATTCATAAAAGTTGTTATATTGCGTGACATCTTTATAAGGGGTTAATTCTTCGTCCATGCTGTACATCGACTTTTTGCTAGCCGACAACTTTTCACCGGCCCATAGGCTCGGAGGTAACAGAGCCGCTAAGGCTGCGGCGCCAGCTGTTTGCATGAATTTTCTGCGGTTATAAAACAACTCGCGCGGCGTGATTTCTGCAGAGTTGATCGGTTGAGTTTTATAAGGCATCATGCAAGCTGCTCCGTATATTTTAGTTAGAATGCCAAGTTTACATTTGTTTTGTAGATGTTCATTCTATAGGGAGCTAGATAGTTATCCATCAAACGCAACATTTCCAATATGTCCGTTTTTTTGCTTGTAAGTTCCAGTAAAGCTTAAATCTCAGCAATTTTTGCTCAGCGATTTAATTAAGGCTGTGCGGAGGGCAATTCCTGCGAACCCGCACAGCACATTAGCAGCGCTTAACCGCTTTAATCAATTGCAATCCGCTGGCCGCTTTTTTTCAGTTTTTTCGCCAACGTCAAAGTCAGTACGCCGTCATCATAGCGGGCTTTACTGGCTGCCTCGTCTATATCTGCAGAAAGATAATTATAAAGAAATTTATTATTATAGTATATTATTAACTTAATTTTTATTATATTCATATCAAAATTTTTAAAAATAAAATAAAATAAAAAATAAAATTCATGTACACAATTTTTTTATTTTTCCAATGGTTTCCATGAAAAAATTTTTTTTTAAAATATTTATATGGACAAATGATTTTAAATATTTCTAAAAAAATTTTATATGGACACATAAAAATTAAAAAAATATTATATGGCCAAATAAAAATTAAAAAATTATTATATGGACATTTTTTATGTGTCCATATAATTTTTTTCTTATGTGTACATGAAACTTACAAGCCCCCTTTTTTTTTATATACATATATCACATGTACTATTATTAAAGATTACCATTTTCTCACATATAAAAATTAATTAACATTATTTCATCACATAATTTTATTATTAAATCATCACATATAAAATTTTAATACAAGTAATAAAGGATCTGTCTAAGCAACTTTGGGTTACTAGCAATACGGTACCAACCAGTAGACTACAGTAAAA
>CAVPMI010000041.1:0-114402 GCA_963705975.1 uncultured Pseudomonadota bacterium | reverse complement strand
TCGTGCCCTTTGGCGGGGGGGGGGGGGGGGGGGGGGGGGGGGGGGGGGGGGGGGGGGGGGGGGGGGGGGGGGGGGGGGGGGGGGGGGGGGGGGGGGGGGGGGGGGGGGGGGGGGGGGGGGGGGGGGGGGGGGGGGGGGGGGGGGGGGGGGGGGGGGGGGGGGGCTAGTCTACTTCACCGTTACGTATTGCTGTGCGGATAAACTGACATATAAGCTGGTATAAATTATACAACAATTACACCATAACTCAGCCGCTATTTTAGCAATAATGCCTATGATAACGCAAGCCCAAATCTGTAACCTGGCCTTGGCCAAACACTTAGGCGACGTGGCGCGGGTGGTGAGTTATTGATCCACAGGATGGCTCTATGCAGGCGAATTATTGCGCTTTGTTTTATAACCAGGCGCTGAGTGTTTTGCTATCCAAACATGCTTGGAGTTTTGCAACGCAGACCGTGACGTTGAGCTTGGCGGCCACTAATAACAACCCGCTGTGAATTTTGCCTTTCAATTGCCTGGCGATTATTACGACTGGTTGAGGTGCGCGCGGTTAAGGATAGCTGTATCGCTTGGCCGACTGGCCGCGGTGCAATTGCCGTTAATCCGGATATGGTCTTGGCGTATGAGTGTCAGGGCGGCGTGTTATACAGCAATCTCGACGCGGTGGTTTTGGTCTATCTTTCGACTAACTTCATTAGCGAGGCATACTTTACGCCTTTATTTGCCGAAGCCTTAGCGGTTTTGTTGTCTGCTTATCTGGCTGGGCCGTTGATAAAAGGCGATATAGGCGTGGCTGCGCAAAATCGGCAAATGCAGTTGTTTACGCTGGCTTTACGGCTGGCGGTGGAAGCGGATTGCAAATACCGGCGCAGCCGGATGCTACCAATACCTGCCGGGATTAGTCGCCGGTACTAGGCTGGCGTGGATGAAGTGGGTTTGCCGGCGTTTTATTTGTTTTGTGAATCGATAATGCGGTTGTTTTCTTCGCTATGGTTTAAAAGCCGGGATAGCTCTTCTTGCAGGACCTGGCGCAGATTTTCGATAGTCAGTGGGCCTGAGTCCGGGGAGAAACTATTGCGGAGAGTTTCGTTTATTAGGGTTTCATAGCATTTGCCGGTGAGTTCGGCGCGGTCGCATAGGGTTTTTAGAGTGTCATTATCGAGATAAAGGTTAATTCGAGTTTTAGATTTCTCGGCTTTTGCATTTGCTTGCAGCTGCTTGGGGTTAGAGTTTTTCTCGGCCGGCAGCTTGGGTTGGGGAGGCGTTGATAGGGTGAGAACGCCATTGGTATATATGTAGTTGTCCGGCATGATTATTCACCAAGAAATTTCTATTTTGCTTGCATTAGGTGTTTATTAGGGGTGTTGACCAAGCGAATTAAGGTAAATTCTTAAAAACATTAGATGAATCTAAGGTTAAGTACCTATGGGCATAATACAATCTTAAAATCTAACAGTGTAACTATTGTAACTTAGCGGTATGGAGTATGCCAGTGGAATTTTTGTTACTTATATTACTAACAAAATAAATAAGTTATTTTATTCAAAACTTAACTTATTGATTAATGTTGTTTGTGACTTTTCTGAAAAAAATGGCTTTGTAGGATACGCCAACCTTAGGAGGCAACACTGTTAATTTAAGTTAAGCCAAGGTTAAGCCGATCATGGTTCGATAAGCTCACCACGAACGGCTTAACTCGGAGCTATTGAACGGCTTAAATCGGAGCTATTGTACGGCTAACTCGGAGCTATTGAACGGCTAACTTGGAGCTATTGAGAGGTAACTTTGCCCGATACGCTGAGTAGTTACATTTGTTGATAAAATTACCGTTACCGGAAGGACATGGGTTATGCCTAATTCCCGCACTCTTAGAACATCATTTGTAGGCGGCGAGGTGTCGCCGGAGCTGTATGGCCGTTTGGATTTAGACAGGCAACAAGCCGGCTTGGCTTTATGTAAGAATTTTATTGTCTTGCCGCACGGCCCGGCGCAGAATCGCGGCGGTCTGCATTTTGTGGCGGCGGTGAAGAATGCAGCTAGCGCGACGCGGCTGATTTCTTTTTCCTTCAGTAATACCCAGACGTTTGCGATAGAAATGGGGGCGGGATATTTTCGTTTTCATACTTTAGGCGAAACCTTGCTGTGCGGTCCGGGACCGGGGTTTTTAGGGCCGGCTTACAGCAATACCGGCAGCTATGCGATGGGGGCTTTGGTCAGCGCCGCCGGGGTGAATTATTATTGCGTGGCCGCGACCACCGGCAATGCGCCGCCGAATGCGGCTTTTTGGTATGCCATGCCTGCCGGCGGCGTGTATGAGATCCCGCATGCGTATGCGGCGGCGGATTTATTTGCTGTGCATTATGTGCAGTCCGGGGATGTTTTGACCTTGACGCATCCGAATTATCCGCCATTGGAGTTGCGCCGGTACGCTAATTTAGAATGGATTTTGAGCACAATTGTGTTTGAGTCGACAATTCCGGCGCCGGCGACGCCTAGCGTGACGCCCACGTCCGGCTATACTTCCGGATGGTCGCCGCAAACTTTTCAATATGTGGTGACTGCTTTGGATGCGTTTGGGCAACAGGAGTCCCAGCCTTCGCCGGCTTCCGTTGCGGTGTCTAATGATTTGGCTATTTCAGCGGCTAATTTTAATGGTATATCCTGGTCCGCCGTGACCGGTGCGAGTGTTTATAATGTCTACAAATCGTTCAGTGGCGCGTTTGGTTTCATCGGTCAAGTGGTCGGGACGGCGTTCAAAGATAATAATATTACGCCGGATTTTACACAAACACCGCCATTGCAAGATGTTGTCTTTGCCAGTGCTGGCAATTATCCGGCGGCGGTTGGCTTGCATGAACAGCGGCGCTTCTTTGGCGGTACAAACAATCAGCCGGAAAATTTATGGGGAACGCAGCCGGGCGCACAGAGCAATATGGATTACTCCATACCAGCGCAGGCTAGCGACGCCCTGCGGGTAACGATTGCCGCGCAGCGGGCGAACGCCATCCGGCATTTTGTGACCTTGCTGGATTTGCTGGTGTTGACGGCTTCTACCGAGTGGCGGGTGTTTACCGCTGCCGGCGATGCGTTGGCGCCGAATACGATTTCGATTAAATCCCAGTCACAGAACGGCTCCTCTAATGTGCAGCCGGTGTTGGTGAATAATACGGCGGTGTTTGCTTGTTCTCAGGGCGGACATTTGCGGTCTTTGGTTTACGATTGGCAGTTGAACGGCTACCGTTCCGACGATTTGTGCCTGTTGGCCACCCATCTGTTTAATTATCACACCATTATGGACTTGGCCTTTAGCCGTTCGCCACAACCGGTTATTTGGGCGGTGAACGAGCAAGGGCTGTTGCTGGGTTGTACCTATTTGCCGGAGCAGCAAGTGCAGGCTTGGCATCAACATAGTACGGTGAGTGGTTGGTTTGAGTCGGTATGCACCGTCACCGAGGGTAATTTCGATGTGTTGTATGCGGTGGTGCGGCGGGTGATTAACGGCGCGACGGTGCGCTATGTGGAAATGCTGGATAATCGGGCGTATAACGGCGATGCGGCGGCGGCTTTTTTTGTGGATTGTGGTTTGAGTTATAGCAATCCTGTGAATTATATCACCGGCATGCAGGGCTTTCAGGCGGCGGCGATTATGCAAGCTTTTACCGTGAGCCGTGTGCAGCAGGGGGCAATGCAGATTAGTTTTGCCGGGGCTTATGGTTATGCGTATACGGGTGCTATTTCTGGTAGCGTGAGCGGCGTGACCGATACTTCTTTATATGAAGTGCGAGTGTATGCGACGACTGATAGCGATTATTTGCAAGCAGTGGCGGCGATTGCTTACGATTTTAGCTGGTCGGTGACTGTTGCGCATGTCGGCGGTAAATCTGCGCAGTTAGTGCGGATTGCCGATGGCGCGGTGCTGACGGAAGTGTTTGCGGGCATAGGTTTGGTGCGGTCTTATCAAGTGCCGCCGAAGGCGATGGGCTATAACTATTTGCGGGACCGTTGCTATTGTTATGATCAGGCGCTGGCGATTATTGCGGCGGTTGCGAATAACAGCGGCACGGCGAATGCGGGTTTGCCGGGGGTGTTGTTGGATGGTTTGAAGTTGGCGCTGGACGCCGGGATTGCGGCGACGGCAGCTTACGCGCTGGGGGCGCAGCCGGTGTGTTTTTCGGTGGATTATAAGGGGGGGTGGCCGGCGGATGTGTATGTGCGGAGCGGCACGACGGCGTGGGTGTTGTATGCCTTGGCGTTTTATGCGGCGAATGTTAGCGATCCAAGCCGGACCTGGATCAGCGCTTATATCGATTTGGCGGCGGCGCAGTTGTTGAGTTTTCAATTGCCGGCCGGCGGGACGTATCCAGGGACCGCTACGCCGATTAATCCGTTGCAGGCCGGGGCGGTGAGCGGCGGGGTGGGAGTGTATAACGCGCCTTATTATACGGCGTTTACTTCGGCGACCTTGACATGGTGCTCTACGGAACATAATTGCGATGCGTATTTTGCGTTAAGCTTGGCCGGTACGGTAAGGGCTAATCCGGCGTATACGGCGGCGGCGAATACTATTGCGGAGGCTTTGACGACGAATTTTTGGCATGCGCAAGCGGGGATGTTTTATCAAGGCGTGGATAGCGCCGGACCCGATGCCGGGGATGCTTTGGATTGCCATACTTTGGGCTCTTTGTTTTTAAGGGCGTATGCCGTTGCGAGCGGGAATGCCGTTTATGCGGCGATGGCTGCGGCGGCGTATGCGGGCATTGCGGCGTATGCGGTGACGGACCCGGTGAGCGGCGTGGCGGGGTATACGCCGTATTTGCCGTCGCGGGGGTATCCGGCTGCGGCGGGCGAGGTGTGGGGCGAGGGGAGCTTGCAGGTGGTGTTGGCGCGGGTCGCAGCCGGGGATACGGCGCAGGCGGCGGTGGATTTTCAGGCTTTGTTGGCGGTGGCCGGGCCTATGGGTTTACCTTATGCGACTTTGCAGGATACGGTGTATGAAGTGGCGGATTGGCCGAGCGTGGCGGCTACGGCTTGGATGCTGTTGGCAATTCATCCGGGCGGGCTGTTGGGGGTGGCCACGGCTATTGATACGGCTTTGATTGCGTCGACGCCGACCTTGCTGAATACGCCTACGCAAACCTTGGGCGGATTGGATTATTTGGCGGGGCAGAGCGTGGCTATTTTAGCCGATGGCGTGGCGCAGCCGCAGCAGGTGGTTCCCAGTAGCGGCGTGATTAGTTTGGCTTATCCGGCCGGGGTGATTCAGGTGGGCTTGCCGATCACGGCGGCTTTGGAGACCTTGCCGGCGGCATTAGCCGGGGATGCGGCTTTGGGGCAGGGGCGGGTGAAGAATGTGAATCAGGCGTGGGCGCGCTGCGTGGATTTTTGCGGCTGTAGCGTTGGGCCGAGCGTGGATGAGTTGGTGACTGTGCCGCCGTTGGCCTATCAAGCGGATGGCGTGACGCCGGCGCTGACAAATGGCGAGTTTCGGGTGGAAATTATGCCGGCGTTTACTGCGGAGGGCGGGGTGGTGATTGCGCAAACCCAGCCGTTGCCGTTGACGGTATGCGATGTGACGTTGGAGGTGGTGTTTGGGGGGTAGGCATAGACTTTGGGAACTTTTTGGCTTACATTGTGTCTGTTGTATCTCTTAATAATAATTATCCAACCCGAGGAAATAATATGAATAAGAAGACGTTATTGCTGGCTTTTGCTTTAGTGTTACCTATGTCTGCGGCGTATGCCGATCCGATGAGGGAGGGGGAGATGTGCCACCACGGTCACCATGCCGGGCATTTGGCGAAAGCGCTGGGCTTGAGCGCTGATCAAAAAACCAAGGTGGAAGAGATTGTTAAGGAAGAACATGAGAAGTTTAAAGCTATGCATGAGGAAATCCATAGCAAGATTAAAGAAGTGTTGACGCCGGAACAACAAGCTAAGTGGGATAAAATGCAGGCCGAACATAAAGGCAAGCATGGGCAGCATCATGGACATCATGGGGATAAAGGCGGCGAGGCTGCGGCGCCGGCTCCTGCACCTGCACCTGCACCAGCGGGAAATTGATCGTTTAAATCATGTAGGGTGGGCAATGCTTTTCTGCCCACCGTTACAAGCTATAGCTTTAATTCTGCGTGGAGCGCAAACAGTAGCGCCCTCCCTACATGCTGATTAAGATTAACCCGCTTCGGCGGGTTTTTTATTGCCTGAACATAATTAATTTTAAATTGAACCACTACCGCCGGACTGCTTAAGGTGCGGATGATCTGCGCCATTTCTTGTACTTTAAGCACTGTATTTTTTGACAGACTAGGCTATGGCGTTGCATGCGATTTCCTCTTATTAGCAAAGTATTACCTTCCGAACAGGATATTTTGGATTTGGCAGAGAACTTGCGGCCGGCGGATTGTGCTGAATTGCAGGCGGTGTGCGACTTGATGCCTTTGGCGGCGGTGCGGGCTTCGGTGCTTTTGTCGGCGCCGGGGTTTTTGTTTGCGGCGCATGTGCAGGCGGCGGCGGGTGCGGAACGGCGCTTGTTGTGCATAGGCGGGGCGGCTTGTGCATCTTTGGATGCGGTTGTCGGCGTACCTTGGCTGTTGGCAACGCCGTTGCTGGGTTGCTTTGCGAAGAGTTTGACCCGCGAGGCGAGGTTTGAGTTGCGGCGGATGTTGCTGCGCTGGACGGTGTTGGCGAATGTGATTGATGCTCGGCAGACGGCCTGTATACAGTGGCTGGCGGCGTTGGGTTTTGAGATGCGGGAAGTTGCGGCGTTGAAGCCGGGCTTGCCGTTGTTCCGGTTTGAAATGCGGGCGGGGGAGTAATGTGTACACCTTTATTGGCAGTGGCGGCGGTGGCTGCCGCAGGGTCGGCGGCGATGCAGGGCGTGGTGGCGTCGAAGCAGGCGAGCGCTCAGCAGTCGGCGGATAATTATAATGCGCAGGTGGCGCAGAATAATGCGCTGGTTGCGAGTGAGCAGCGGAGTGTGACCTTGCAGCAAGGGCAGTCGCAGGCTGAGCAGTCGCAGTTGCAACAGGCGCAGTTGTTGGGGCGGCAGAAGGCGGCGTTGGGGGCGAATGGCGTGGCTTTGGCTTCCGGGTCGGCGACGGATATTTTGGCGTCTACGCAGTTTTTGGGCGAGCAGGATGTTAATGCTATTCAGAGCAATGCTGCTCGGCAGGCTTGGGGGTATAGCGTTGATCAGTCTAATGATTTGGCGCAGGCGGGTTTGGATAGGTGGCAGGCTGGGGTGATTGATCCGGGGGCTGTTGGCGGAATGGCGGCGGGGTCGTCTTTGTTGACTTCGGCGAGTATGTATGCGGGGAAGGCGGCGGGTTCATAGTCCCAACTTAAACTGTCACGAATTTCTTAGCTGCAATTCTAAACAGGTTAAATTTTGAAGGGCATGTAATGCTTTATCGTTGGTTAACAGTACAGAGCCTGCTTCGTTGGCACATCCTACGGTGTGTTGATTTTTTGGAGTTGATATGAGAGTACCGCAAGCGCAGCGCGAGGTTCAGCAGGAGGGGTTGCCGGGGGCGCGGTTTTCCGTGCGGACTTCTGCTGATAATTTTTTGAATCCGACGAGTCAGGCGGCGGCGGGCTTGGCGGCTAATGCCTTTGGGGCGGTGGAGAAAACCGCTGTTGACATTGCGGCTCAGCAGGCCGGCGAAGCGGACCAGGCGCGGGTGCTGGATGCGCGGAATGGGACGCAGACGAAGATTAATTCGGCGTTGTTTGATCCACAGGGCGGCTATTTTCAGAAGCAGGGTGCGGATGCGTTTGAGCCGGGGGCGGATGGGCGGTCGCCGGGGGCGGCGGCGCTTGCTGATCTTCAGCAGCATGTGAGCGAGACGGCGGACGGGTTGGGGAATGAGCGGCAGAAGCGGGCGTATTTGGAGTGGGCCAACCAGAGCTTGACGCATGTGGGCGGGCAGATTCAGCAGCATGAGGGGGCGCAGTTCCGGGTGTTTCAGCGCGGGGTTGGGCTGTCCAACATAGACACGAATAAGCAGACGATGGGGTTGAATTATAACAATCCACAGGCTTTGCAGAGCGGGCTTGACGGGATTTATGCCGCGTCCGATAAGTTGGCGAAATTAGAGGGGTATCCGGCGGAGTATGGGAAGTCGCAAGGGCAGAAGGCGGCTTCTGAGGCGTTGCTGGGGGCGGCTAATTCTGCGTTGGCGCAGGGTGATCATGCGAGCGCTGTGAATATTCTTCACGATTATTCGCGCCATTTGGATACGAACGATATGTTGGGGCTGTATCAGAAGATCAGTCAGGCGGATGATGCGCGGGCGGCGCTGTCTGCGGCGACTGTGACTATGTCAGCAGCTGGGAATACGTTGAACAGTAACGAGTTTGATCGGTTTGCGAATATTACGTTTGATTCTGAATCCGGGGGGAAGCATTTTGATAAATCCGGCACACCTATTACGAGTAGCAAAGGCGCGGTTGGTATCGGTCAGATACTGCCGAGCACGGCGGAAGATTGGGCGAAGAAGGCGGGCATACCGTGGCGGCCGGATGTATTTAATCGATCGCGTACCGGGGATGCCGCGACAGACGCTGAAACGGTGGGCTATCACAAGGCTTTGTCAGTCACGGGCTTAAACAGCTTGTTGCAGCAGTATCACGGCGATACTTCGCTTGCCTGGGCGGCTTATAACGCGGGGCCGGGGGCGGTGAAGGCGGCGACGGATAAGGCTACCAAGGAGGGTGGGTATTGGCTTAACTATATGCCGGCGGAAACTCAGGCGTATGTGGCGAAGAATCGGTCGGCGTTGGCGGCTGGCGAGGGGCGAAATCAAGCGCCGACTTTGGCGGATCTGCAGGCGCAAGCGGTTAAAAGGCTGGGACCGGCGGCGACGCCGAATGCGATTAAGTTGGTGACTGCGCATGTGGCTGATCAATACGAAGTTCAGCAGAAGGCGGTGAAACAGCGCTCTGAGGAGGCGGTGGCCGAGGCTTATCGGCAGGTGTTGGGAGGTACGAAGTATGCTGATTTACCTTTGGATGTGCAGAGTAATCTTGCGGCTTTCGCGCCGGATAAGGCGGATAGCGTGAAGGCGTTTGGCGAGAAGTTGGCTAAGCAGCCGGATTTTGCGACGACGCCGAAGGGGTGGGAGACGTATTATAAATTGATGAGTAATCGGGATTTGTTGCGGTCGGTTAATTTGATGGCGCTGAGGCCGGAGTTGGGGGATAGCGAGTTTAAGCAGTTGACGGAACGGCAGAATACGCAGGCGGCGCCGGGGACTAAGACTACGGCCGTGCGCGGGGCTGGGGATATTTTGAGCCAGTATATGAAAGAGGCGGGGATTGATCCGACACCGAAGGATGGCGATAAAGAGGCGGCGATTAAGGTGGGTAAGATTTGGTCGGCTTATGATCAGCGGGTGGCGGCGTTTGAGGAGCAGGCGGGGCATAAGGCGAGTACGCTGGATTTGGAGAAGATCGCGGGGCGGATGTTTACCCAGGTGGGGGTGAAGGGTTTGCTTTATGGGACGAATGAGAAGCCGGCGGTGTTGGTGGATGCGGTGAAAGATAAGGTGGTGGTGCCGGCGGTGGATAGGGAGCTGATTGTGCAGGCTTTGCAGGAATTACATCCAGGGCGGGAAGTGACGGATCCGGAGATTGCGGCTTGGTATTTGAGGGGGAAGGGAGGTTTGTAGGGTAGGCAGTGCATCACTGCTATTAAGTAAAACCGATCATGGTTCGACAAGCTCACCACGAACGGCTTAAGCTCACCACGAACGGCTTAAGCTCACCACGAAGGGCTTAAGCTCACGACGAACGGCCTAAGCTCACGACGAAGGGCTTAGGCTAAGCTTTAAAAAGTATGCGCTGCATAACCTTTGGCTTGTTGGCGTCAAAACAGCGAAACAACGATCAGCGTAAGTGACGCGAATGATGCGCCGCCTGTTGGTTGGCACATCCTACATTTTAAGAGTTAATTTATGACTGCTACTAATCCTTATCTTGATTTAATCCGCACAGACCAGACCCAGGCCTTACGCCAGTCATTGCTGACCGCAGTGGATAAGAACCCGGATACGGAGGCGGGTTTGCAGCGCTTGGCGCGGCAGTATGGGTTGCCGGTGGATGCGGTGCGGGAGGATGCGGAGAGCGTGCGGCGGCGGGCAAAGCTGGACGCTGTAGATTATTCGGGCTTGCTGCGCTTTACACCAGTGACGGCGAATTTATTGGCCGATCCGCAGCTGGCGGCAATTGCGCATGATGATATTGACAATTTAAGTACGCTGGAAAGCTTGCTGAATGCCTTTAAGCTCGGCATTCCGGCTATGCAATCTTTGCCGGTGGTGTTGCAGGTGTTAAATCAGGCGGCGGGGCTCGATCAATTGGATCCCGTGGATAAGGCGGCTGCTAAGGGTGAGCGTTTATCAACAGGCGAGTTGGGTGTGTTGGCGGAGAGTTATGCAGCTAAGCATGCGGCTGTGGTGGGCGGATCCGATGCGCTTGCGGAGGCGTTTGCCGGTTTGTTTGCCGCGCCGGGCGAGGTGTTGAGTGCTTCGGCCAAACGTTTGGGCGAGCAGCGGCAGCATGCCAGGCAAGCCAAGCAGCAGGCGGCGCTGCTGGCGCAAATTGATAGCGTGGCTGCCCAAAGCCGCGTGTTAAAACGTGATCCGCAGACCATGCGGAATTTTGTGGCGGCGGCGCTGGCGGACAGCGAGCGTGGCGAGTTGCGGATAGACGCTAAGGAACTGCTGGATTCCGGGGCGGCTGAGGCGTTGGCTGTGCTGCTGCCTGACGTTGCGAAACATTTGCCGGCGGCTGTGGCTTTAGGCCGCGAGGTAAGTGTGCCGGTCGGCGCTTATGTGAGTAGACTGGCGGCTACGGATTTAGCGCCGGCTTTGGCGGGGCTGTGGCGGGTGGGCGCTACGCCGTTTAGCCGAGACCAGGCGCTGCTGTATCAGCAACAGCGGGATGCGGCGGAGCAGGCGGAAATTGAGCGGCTCGCCGGTGATAGTGCTGAGCCGTTTGCAACTGCGCCGGAACTGGCGAAGGTTAAAGCGGCTGTGCTGGAGCAATTACAACAGGCTGCGCCGTTTTCTGCGGCGGATAATGCAATGTACGCAGAATTACATGCGCATTTTTATGCGGCGCAGGCGCAGCGCTTTGGGGTGACGCCGGAGGAGTTGTTGACGTTTATGGGGGCGAACGTAGCGTCTGCCGAACTTGATGACCAACACTCTGTATCTATGGAGCAGGATTTTCGGCCCGGCGCTGATGTGCGCGGCGCATTTAATCCGCATACCCGCACTATTACGCTGTTTCCGCAGGCGGATTTATCGACATTTTTGCATGAATCCGGGCATTTGTTCTTGGAGATCCAGTTTGATTTGACCTCGCGTTTGCTGCGCTTTGCCGGTAGGCGCGCGTTGAGCCCGGCGCAGCAGGCGCTGATTGCCGATAGTAATACCTTGCTGGCCTGGTTTGGTTTGCGCAGCCTGGAAGATTGGCGGCAACTGGATTTTGCGCAAATGCGGGTTTATCACGAGCAGTTCGCCACGGGTTTTGAAAAATATTTATATCAAGGCGTGGCCCCTAGCTTGGGTTTGGCGCGGATCTTTGCCACGTTTCGGCAATGGTTAATGGCGGTGTATGCGCATTTTAAAAGTCACTGGCCGGGCCTGGCTTTGCCCGATGATGTGCGCGGGGTGTTTGATAGAATGCTGGCGTCGGATGCGGCGCTTCGGCAAGGGTGGAAGGAGAGAAAAACCTTGTCCAATTCGGTTGAGCTTACGGTACAACAAAAGCCCTTTTCAGCAAGATTTAGAGTTTAATCATCAGCATATTTTGCGAACTATTGACGCGTATTTAAGAGACTAGTAAACTTATAATATATATCTGATTTATAGTTAAAGTTTATTAATCAATGAATTGTGGAGACTTGGGGGCATGACGCGGATGATTGATTGGGGTAAATTAGCTGCGGAGTTGACTAACGACGATTTGCCGCCCGGCGAGTATGCCGGGAGCACGAAAATATTGATAGAACGTACGCGTATGCTGGGCGCGGCTTGTGTGAATAGCCCTGCGGAAGCAGCTCAGGCCTTTTGCTATTTGACTAAATACACCACTGAGCGTTTAGAGGGCTTGGTGACAGATGCGGCTGGTGAGCCTTTGGCGATTATTGGCGCCTTGGTAGGCAACCGGCATACGGGCCGGGTGTATGCGGAAAACTTTATTAGCGAGGCTTTTAGAATTAAGAATGCTGCTAATGTATGGTTTGGGCATAATCATCCAGCAGGTAAAAATATGTTTAGTTATTCAGATAGGTTGGCGAATGCGCTATTGACGGATGCTTTTTTTGGCAGCGGCATCCGGCACCGCGGTTTTTTAGCAGTCGCGGGCATGCGGGAGCAGGGCGTAGGTTGGGTCTATGCGCCTTGTCAGCAGTCTTTGTACTATGAGCCGCGCGGACATAGCCCGCAGGAAGGCGATTTGACTGGATACTGCTTGCAGGTAATTACTACAAAAACTGTGCCTATTATTGAGTTGGTGTATGCGCATGAGCAGGCGATAGGGCCACGCTTGCGCGATCCTATCAGTAATCGGGAGAAAGTTGCTCTGACCAAGGGGCAAAGCGGATTTTTTCTGTTGAATCAGTCTTCCTATCCTTTGGCGTTTATTCCTTTGCCAAATTCCGCAGCTGTCGAAAAGTTAAGATTCGGCGGCAGCTTGGACGGCTTGTATCGGGCGATTTCAATCGCCAATCCCAGTTATGCTTTATTGATAAATCACGGTGTATTATCGGAAAAAGCGATTGAAAATCTCTTCGGATTTTTTAAAAGTTCTAATGTCTATGTGCTGGATGTGCTGGGTGTCAGTAAGCGTAAGTTGACTTCGCTGCTGGATGATGAGGCTACGCGCTCGAAATATTATGCTAATCTCAAGCTGGAGCGCTTTTATCAATGTGCTCCGGAGCCGGAACTGGTGACTGCAAGCGAATCGGTGCTTGGAGCTAAGGAGAATTAGCGATATGTAGCTGGTTTGCACGCCAGTGAAACTCAGTTTATCTGCCACCCCCCTGTTTGAGGGGATAGGCTACGAGTTGCCTGAGCGTTATAATTTCTCATAATTCAGAGGTGGTTAGACAATTGTAATAAATGTGACGCAGTTTGGAAAAAATGGGTTTAATTGTGAATAAGCTCGCAGTTTTTTCCTTAAAACCTGTCAGAATCCGGCCCTGAGAGAAATAAATTCCGTTAGCGTGGTTTTCAGCCGGCTAGAAAATGTGTATCCGGTTCCGTTTTGGTTTAGCGCTGGGCCGCGCAAATTTGCAGGAATGTAATGTCAAAGACGACTGAGTTAATTATGCGCATTAGCTGCAACTCATTTTGAGCGTATTGATTGTTTCGTGGTTTGAAGCAGAGATCCGGTTTTTAACGGCCGAGCGCCAAGCATATGCGCTGGTTTTTTGGAATTTAGGTATGGAAATTACCTGAGATATATTTTGTTAATGCTAGTGCTCATTCGTTATAGGTATAAATACTCGGTATTTTATTTTTTCTGGACATTGATTCAAATATGGGTGATTATTTAATCGTAATCAAAAAGTAATTGAAAAATTATGACCTCTGACTTGCCTAGGAGCGAGTTAATTATTAACGTCTTAAATTGGGTGACAATGACTTGTCCGCCTGATTTGTTTTTATAGAGTGTGATCAATTTAACGGAATTTTTAAGCGATAGCGTGTATTGTCCGTATCTAAATTTATTTGAGAATGGGGGGTGCAATGAAGGCACAAAAAAGGCAGATTTGTTGTACGCGATGCGGTGTCCGAATGTTGCCGGAAGAGGTATTGTTAAGTCTGAGCGGCGATTTATGCGGTTTTTGTGAAAATATGCATGCTGAAGCTTTACAGATTTATCAAAACCGTCTGCATCAGAATCAGTCGAACATAAAGGTTATTGTCAAATTGCATGCTGTACCGCAACGAGAATAAATAGTCTCTAGCTTGACGGCGTGAAATTGCTGAATCAGCCTTCGCGTTTTGGAAAATGCGAAGGCTGGAATTATTCAATAGAATATTTAGTCGCCTAACAATTTAATCTCGGCTTCATGGTATTTCTCTGCGCATTTGCGACTCACTTCTTCTGGTAGCTTGGGGCCTGGAGCGGTTTTATTCCAATCCAAGGTTTCCAAATAGTCGCGTAGATATTGTTTGTCGAAGCTGGGTGGGCTGATGCCGGCTTGGTAGTGCTCGACCGGCCAAAAACGCGATGAATCCGGGGTCAGCGCTTCGTCTATCCAATACAGTTTGCCTGCTGGGTCCAAGCCGAATTCGAATTTGGTGTCGGCGATGATGATGCCGCGTTGCCGGGCGTAGGCGGCGGCTGTGCTGTATAACTTAAGGCTGACGTCACGCACCTGTGCGGCAATTTCCTCTCCCATTAGCGCTGCGCTGTCGGCAAAACTGATATTTTCATCATGCACCCCAACCTCTGCTTTGCTGGAAGGGGTATAAATTGGCTCCGGCAGTTGCTGGGCTTGTTGCAGGCCGGCAGGTAGTTCTATGCCGCATACAGAGCCGTGTTGTTGGTAATCTTTCCAGCCCGATCCAATTAAATAACCGCGCACGATGGCTTCGACCGGTAATGGTTGCAGGCGTTTGACGATGATGCTGCGGCCTTCCAGCGGCGCGCGCATCGCCGCATCCGGAATCACTTCCGCCAGCGTTAACTCTGTGCTGAGGTGGTTGGGTATGATGTCCTGCATTTTTCGGAACCAAAAATTCGAGACGCGGGTTAATACCCGGCCCTTGCCTGGAATTGGGTTGGGGAGTATGACGTCGAAAGCCGACATGCGGTCGGTGGTGACGATGAGTAAATGATTGGCGTCTATTTCGTACATGTCCCGGACTTTGCCGCGGGCGAGTAGTTTTAAATGCGGGATGGAGGATTCGTATAGGGCGTCTGGGGAATTCATAGAGCTGGCGGCGTATAGATAAATTAGCGAATTTTAGCATAATACCTGTCAAGACAGGCGGCTGCTGCCTGCAATCTACAGGCAAAGCCTGTATTGATTTGCCGGCTTAGGTTTTTTAAGCCATAGTGATCAAAAAAGACGGCAAACCGGTCGCTGCCTTGGTAGACGCACAATTATTCGAGCGTATACGCCGGTTTAAAGATCGCTTTGATACTTTAAGACAGCAAAGGGCCGATGCCTACCACTCCATTTTTTCCGGCGCTACGCGTAATACTTCATCTATGGTAGTTATCCCGGCTGCTACTTTTTCCGCGCCGCTGAGGCGGAGCGGGCGCATGCCTTCTTTGATGGCTTGTTTTTGCAGTTGGCGGATGTCGCAGTCTTTGCTGATTAGATTTTGCAGGGCGTGACTGGTTTCGAAGATTTCGTAGATGCCGATGCGGCCGGCGTAGCCGGTGTTGCGGCATTCTTTGCAGCCGACGGCTTGGTTGATCTGTTTGGGTACGGCGACTTTGAACGGCTCGACCAGAGCTTGCCATTGCTGGGGGTCTGTCGGTACTGCGGTTTTGCATTTTGTGCATAGCACCCGCAGCAGGCGTTGCGCCATGATGCCAATGATGGTTTGCTGGATTAGGTAATCCGGTACGCCCAGATTCAGCAAACGGGTGATGGCGGCCGGGGCGTTATTAGTGTGCAGCGTGGAGAGGACTAAATGCCCGGTCAGCGAGGCTTGTACGGCCATTTCCGCTGTCTCCAGGTCGCGGATCTCGCCGACCATGATAATGTCCGGATCCTGGCGGAGTAGGGTGCGGATGCCGCTGGCGAAATCCAGGCCGATGTTGGCCTGCACCTGCATCTGGTTGAAAGCCGGTTCGATTTGTTCTATGGGGTCTTCGACGGTGCAGAGGTTGATTTCCGAGGTCGCCAGCCGTTTTAGCGTGGAATACAAGGTCGTGGTTTTGCCGGAGCCGGTGGGGCCGGTGACCAGGATGATGCCGTGCACATGCCGGGTCATGCGTTGCCAGATGACTAATTCCTGCTTATTAAAGCCGAGTTGCTCATAATCGCGCAGCAAGACATCCGGGTCGAAGATTCGCATCACCATTTTTTCGCCGAAGGCGGTGGGCATGGTGGACAGCCGCATTTCGATTTCTTTGCCCTGGCTGTTCTGGGTTTTTATCCGGCCGTCTTGCGGTAAGCGCTTTTCGGCGATATTCATGCGTCCCATGATTTTAGTGCGGCTGAGCACCGCGCTCATGATAGGCATGGGTAGTTGGTAAACATTGTGCAGCACGCCGTCAATCCGAAACCGGACGTTGCCTTGCGTGCGGCGCGGTTCGATGTGGATGTCGCTGGCGCGTTGATCGAAAGCGTATTGCAGCAGCCAGTTAACCAGGTTGACCACATGCTGGTTGTTGGCGTCCAGGTCGGGGATTTTACTGAGCTCGACCAATTGCTCGAAATTTTGCCCGGCTGAGCGGTTTTCGTTGGCGGTGGCCAGTCCCGCGCCTTTTACGGATTTGGAAAAATTATAAAATTCGCCGATGAAGCGTTTGATTTCATCCGGATTGGCAAATACGCAACGTACGCTGCCTTTATGCATTTTTGCCAGATCTTCTTGCCAGCTCCGCACAAAAGGTTCAGCCGTGGCGACCACGACTTCCTCTTCGCTAATGGCGATAGGCAGCACATTGTAATTACTGGTATAAGCTTTGCTGAACAGCGTGGTGACAGCGGCGACGTCGATTTTTAACGGGTCGAAATAGTAATAGGTTTGCCCGAGTTTTTTCGCCAGCCATTGGGTTAAGTCTTCTTGCGTTAAGGGCTTGCCGAGCTGCGTTTGGTCGGTTAGTTCACACTCAGCCAGGACTTTTAGTGGATGCTTATGCCGGTTAACCGGGGCCAAGGCGTATTGATGGCATTTTTGCAGGTCGTCTGGAGACAGCATGCCGTCGGCGTCCAGCCAGGCGATGATTTGCCGAATATCCAGTTTTTTGTCGGCTGCTTTGTGTTCTTCCCGCATTATGTACTGATTAATTCGTGTATTGAGCTGTTAGTCTAACTGGTTGTTGGATAGGTAGCTAGCCGGGTTTTAAGTTAATTTTTCGTAGTCGGCGAGTAATTTTTGTAAGATATCAAAATCAATCGGTTTGACCAAGTGGTTATCAAATCCCGCAGCGTAAGATTTTTTTATATCGTTGGCTTGCCCATAACCGGTCGCGGCAATCAACAGGGTGCGCTCGAATTTTGGGCTGCTTCTTAACACCTGCGCCAACTCATATCCGTTCATATCCGGTAACCCGATGTCCAGCACCATTACATCCGGTTGCTTGGCGTGGGCTATTTCTAGCGCGGTAGCGCTATCATTGGCTATCAGCACTTGATGCGCTTCGGTTTTAAGCAGCAAGGCCAGGCTTTCGGCGACATCCGGGTTGTCGTCGACGACCAAGATGCAAAGTTTTTTTTGTTTTTGTGGGAATATTTTATTCATGTATGTCGATTTGGGTAAGTCTTCATTAATCAGCGGCAGACGGATCTCGAATTGGCTGCCTTGGCCAAGGCCGGCGCTGAAGGCGTGGACTTCGCCGCCGTGTTTTTTTACCAGTGTATTGACCAGAGATAAGCCGATACCCAAGCCGCCTTGAGTACGGTCTAAATTGCGGTTGCCTTGGTAGAATAGCTCAAATAAACGGCTTAACTCCGACGGAATTATGCCGCAACCATTGTCAGTTACCTGGATGCAAACACAATCATTAGATGCCTTTGCTGTAAGCTCAATTTGTCCTTCTTCTTCGGTAAATTTGGCGGCATTGCTTATCAGATTCGATAATACTTGAGCCAGCCGCACTCGATCGCCTTCAATCCATAAAGGCTCGGGCGGTAGCGTTATGGTCAAATTTTGCTTGCGTTTATTGAGTAGCGGCTGAGCAACCTCCAAGGCCGGTTTTATAAAGTCGCGTAGCTCCAATATTTCTTTCCTGAGCTCGATCACGCCGCGACTGATCCGCGAGACATCCAGCAGATCATCCACCAACCGTGTCATATGATCAAGCTGTCGCTTTATGATGTCGCTACACCAGGCTATCCGTGCCGGGTTGTCAGCTGAACGTTTTAGAATTTGGACTGCGTTGCCGATGGGCGCTAAGGGGTTGCGGAGTTCGTGGGCGAGCATCGCCAGAAATTCATCCTTGCTCTGTGCGGCTTCTTCCATGGCTTTTTCATTGGCTTTGCGCTCGGTGATGTCGGTGAGCGTACCAATATAACCGACCAATACTTCTGCTTCATCGTAGTGGGCAATAGCGCGCGCAAGTACGCTTTTTATTTGCTCGGTTTCGGTGGGGATGCGAAATTCTGAGGAGAACATTTTGAATGATCTAAACGCTTGGTTCCATTCTTGAAAAACACGTTGTTGATCCTCGGCGTGTATTCTAGCGTCCCAACCGCTGCCCAAGGCGCTTTCCGTAGAAAGCTCGGTTAAAATGAGCCAGGCGTCATTGACGAAAATCAATTTTCCATTTGCGTCGCTGCAAAAGATCGCTACCGGCGCAATTGTGGACAAGTTCCGAAAACGTGATTCGCTCTCACTGAGTGCGTGGGTTTTTTCGCGTAAATCTTGTTCGGTCTTTTTACGGGTTTCTAGATTTAAGGCTAGAAACAAACCGACCGTAGTCAGAGTCAGAAAATAAAACCAATAGTTTTCTAAGCCGGTGGTCAGCATGTCATGTGCAAAATACCCTTTGCCGCGTCTGGCGCCTTCAAAAGCCTGAACGGCTGTCATTGTAACAATCAGCGCTACGCCGTGCTGTCCATAACGCAAAGCAGCCCAGGTTACCAGTAGATATAACCAGTAACTCATGCTAAATTGTCCGAGCAGGGTGTGAAACCAGTCTAAAAACAGAATTTGACCCGCTAAAAAAGCACAGGCAAACAAGCTGACGGTTTCGATAATTCGCCAACCTTGTAGCCATCCTTGCGGTTTATGTTGCCAAATTAAAATCAGCGGCGTACAGAGAAGGATGCCGATACAGTCGGCTTGCCACCAGTTTAAGCAACTGGTTAACAAGGTTTGCGCGGGTAGAAAACCGGCGGCGAA
This sequence comes from uncultured Pseudomonadota bacterium, assembly GCA_963705975.1. GTDB lineage: Bacteria > Pseudomonadota > Gammaproteobacteria > Methylococcales > Methylomonadaceae > Methylomonas. The sequence continues at coordinate 95,359 of CAVPMI010000041.1, read as the reverse complement.
TAAGGTCAGAGGGCCAATCAAGGCGCTAATTAAACAGCTAAGTAATGCCGTTGTCGTTAAGTAGATGAAATCACCAGGTTTTTGTAGGGCTGTCTCGAAACCTTTGATCCGGGAAAGCAAGTAGGCGGCGCATAAGCTCTCTAAGGTGTTGCCCAGAGCGATGAGAAGCGCGACCCATAAGGGGTCGTGCATCATGATGCCTGCACTGGCGGCGCCGAGAAACACGCCCGGCCATAGTTGTTTGCCGCCTATAAGCAGCGCCGCCAGCCCCACGCCGCCAGGGAGCCAAAGCATGGTGATGTCGCCGTTATCTATAGTAAAGGTCAATACCATCCGCGCCAAGAGCGCATAAATCAGCGTCAAGCCGGCTACGCGCTTGATGATTGAGGATGGATAAAAAATTGCCGGCAGCATTCGCTTGAAAGGTCTGATTGGAATTAGCGGAATATTTACCTAAAACGGCCCATTGTACAGTTTTACACATCATTATTATACCTTGGACTAAGGATGTAAGTGAAGTTCTTGACTTTAAGCATGTATTTACTATTCTTTAAAAGGAAAATCCGTTTGTTTACAGGTGCATTGTGCTTGATCTTGCCTACAGTGATTCAGACAGTGGCTTGCCTGTCAGCGTTGCCGCGGCAATCGCTCGACAGTTTACTAATTTCTAAGTATTATAATAATTGTTAGAATTACGCTCTAATGTGGATGTAACCCAAGTTGACGCATGTCCAATTAACTTAAATACAATATATTTATGGAACAAAAAGATTACTTTGTAAGGCATCCAAAGCAAATCGTTAATAAGTTAAGTGACATACAAAAGCATCATTGCAGTCTGTTGGTGAGCTTTGATAATCAGCAGTCGTTTTTAACCGCTATTTTAGAAATAGACGGCAAAAGCAATGTGTTTAAATTTGATTGCTCACGGAGCGAAGCAGATAACAAGAATTTGCTGAGTTCCGGGAAGGTGTTGTTTCGTTGTGAATATAATGGCATTAAAGTCTCGTTTAAAGGCTTGAAAATCAAGCAAAGCGGCGACAAAACCAGCTTTTCCATGCCGATTCCCGATGTGATTTATTGGATGCAACGCCGAGACTGTTTCCGGATTAAAGTGCCTACCAATCACTATTGCGGCCTGCAACTGATGTTACGGTCTGCCGATAAAGATTTTGCGATGGATACTTTTCCGAAAAGATATAGGCTGCTGGATGTGAGTGTCGATGGCTTTGCCTTTTTGAATACAGACAATGATATACAGTGGCACTTTGAAGCCAATATTGAAAAACTGGTGGATAAAGAGATAAACGGCAAGATCATGTTGCGCGAATATGAAGATATTCAGTCGGATATAAGTTTTGTGATCCGAAATGTAGAGAAAATGCGTACTGCCGGGCATTATCGCGTGGGCTGTCAGTTTATTGATATTACGCCTTTGCTGCAATCTAACTTGCAGTGTTATATGCAGAAGGTTGAGTTGGAGTCTAAGGAGAAAGCTTAAATACGCCCATCCCTCTTTGGTTTGCCGGTCACTCTATTCAAAGGGTAACTGTGTGAAGCCGCAAATCAGCGATGCCTCAGGAAAGCAAACGCCAGGTATTCAGCAAGGGCGCGAGGCGATCAATCAAAAGAATGTGGTTACACAGCAAAATAGCGGTTTACCGCGAGCCTGACGGTAGGCTGTTTCTGGTTGAAGGGGCGCTGGCCTCAACACACCCGCTTTCCCTGCAGACATATTTTTGCTAGGCTATCTGTTCTGCAATTGTCCAAAAACTGTGGGCCATTCTTTTTGTTGTTATCATGAAAACCATAGCTAAACACCCTCATCCAACTGAACTGCAAGGTTTGCAGCAGCTATTTCAAAGCGGTCAACTGCTTAGGGCGGAAACGCAAGCGCAACAACTGTTGCTGCGCTATCCAAAATCTTTGCCGGTATTGAATCTATTAGGCATGTGCCAGCAAGCTCAGGGTGAATTACAGGCGGCTGCCTGTAGTTTTCGGAAAATGTTGACGATAGAAGCGGGCATTGCCGAAATCCATTTTAATCTGGCGACGATACAAACCCAGCTTAAGGATCGCAAGGCGGCAATGGCTTATTATCGTAAGTCCTTGCAGCTGAAACCGGATTTTACCATGGCGCATTTTAATCTTGGGGCTTTGTTGCAACACCAGGGCGTGTTGGCGGAGGCCGCCAAGCATTATGAATTAGCGGTTACGCAACAACCTGGCTTTTATCAAGCCTGGGTGAACTGGGGTGCGGTGTTACAGTTGCGCGGCGAATTGCGCAACGCCGAAGCGTGTTACCGCCAAGCCTTGACGCTGCAGCCGGATGCCGACGGCTATTTTAATCTCGGCACTACGTTATATGGGCTAGGCGAGCATACGCAAGCGCTGGCGGCGTTTCAGCAAGCCTTGCAGTTAAACCCCCGGTTTGCCGATGCTTGGAACAGTCTTGGAGAAACCTTTCGTGATCAGGGTGCTATGGACGAGGCCGTGCGCTGTTACCGGGAAGCGCTGCGAGTTGAATCTACACACGCCCGGGCTAATTACAATCTGGGAGAATGCTGTTGTTTGTCCGCCCAATTTGCGCAAGCCTTAAGCTATTTTAGCGCCTCCGCGTTTGCGGACGCTAAGGAACGGGTCATGCTCTGCTTGTATAAAACCGGCCAGTTTGAGGTTTTTAAACAACGTTTGGATGAGACTATAGCGCAAAATCCGCCTAACTCGGCGTTGCTGGGTAGTTTGTCCACGCATTACGCGCTAAATTTTCAGCAGCCTAATCCTTACGGTTTTTGCAGTAAGCCGATGGATTTTGTGCAGCTTACGCAAATCGAGGAACTGGCGGCCCCTGGCAGTGCGTTTTTACAGCAATTGCTGCATGACATCAAGCACTTGGCGATTGCCGAGCGTAAGCAAGGGCGCTTGTACTATGGCATGCAATCGGCAGGTAACTTATTGCAACGCACCGAGCCGTCTTTTCAAACCCTGGCGGGCTTGATTCGCAGGAAAGTGCTAGGCTATAAACAGCATTTTGCGTCGAGTCAGGAAGGCTTGATTCGCTTATTTCCCAAAGATTTGGAATTCGCTAGTTCCTGGTATTTACGCATGAAAAAAGGCGGGTATCTGACTGCGCATATCCATGAAGAAGGTTGGATTAGCGGTTGTGTTTATTTGCAATTGCCGGATAAGTTGGACCAGCACGAGGGTAGTTTTGAGTATGGCGTGGATGGCGATGACTATCCGCGCCTGCATGAGGACTTTCCAAGCCGGATTGTCGATCAAAAAGCTGGCGATTTGGTGTTATTTCCGTCTTCGCTGTTTCATCGCACGCTGCCCTTTCATTCCGAGCAGGAGCGGGTGTGTATTGCTTTTGATATTAAGCCTGGTTAGTTTGCTGGATACAAGAACCCTTATCATTAAACACGATGGCTTTTGCTATCATTCAGCATAGTATACGCAAAAAGCCAGCGACGAATGTCACTCTGCAAGTATGTGGCAAATATGTTCATAATAGACTGATGGGCAGGGTAAGCGATCGCTTTTTTTGCATAAATGTCTGTCAATTCATTTTCAGAAAATATGTCAAATTTAATTCCATAGTTATCAAATATATATTTCTGAAATCTAATTTCTAAATCAAGTTTGTCTACAATAGATTTAGATTTGCTGTTTTTGCAAAATGCTTTATATTTATAATTGAGTCTTTTTAATAAGATATTTCGATTTTCCTTGTCTTTGATGCCTAACGCAAGCAGCTCGTGTATACTTGGAATTATTGTATGCATGATGTTTTTCTTCTTTGGTTAATTAGTCGCAAATTAAGTGTAGGTTATTTTTTTATTTTTACACAGTTCAAAAATTATTTTATTTATTTTTGAATGGCGCTCTAAACCTACGAATATGGTATGTGGATTTAAAGCCGGTAAAAGCCTTAAATCCTATTGACTCAATTTCGGTGTATTAATACAATATTTAAACCGAGTTGGTCTTCGAGGCATGCGTCTCCTTGCAACCTGATTTGTGATTAATGTTCACTTTTTGATATAATTTCTTCAGATTTTAGAAATTCATTTTATATCTGCTAGGCTCTTAGTTGTTTATGAGAATTATCTTTTATATTTCTCAGGATTATAATATTATGGCTGTATTTAATCCTTGTGAAATTAATCACAAATTTAAAATGCCGATTGTGAAAACGGAGTTTTTTAATGGGATGTTGACTATTATTCTTTTAAATAATCAATGTTGTCATATATGAAATATAGTAGTGCTAACGAAAGTTAGTATGTATTTTTTAGGCGTAATGATGAATTTTATTTTGCTAAAGCAGGCTTAATTATGATACGAATTTTTCTTTTCTTGGCGACCAATATCGCCATAATGATTGTGATCAGCGTGGTCTTTAGTCTTTTCGGCTTAGGCAACGTTTTAGATGCTCAGGGCGTTGAATTAAATCTTAACGCCCTGTTAGCCACGTCGGCTGTGATTGGCATGACAGGCGCATTTATTTCCCTGGCAATGTCAAAATGGTCAGCTAAACAATCGATGCGGGTTCGGACCTTGTTTTTGGTGCAAGATGAAGCTGAGAAAGTGCTGTTAAATACTGTGTATAGGCAAGCCAAACAAATTGGCATCCGCATGCCCGAAGTGGGTATTTTTCCTAGCTCCGAGTCCAACGCATTTGCTACCGGCATGAATAAAAACAATGCCTTGATCGCGGTGAGTACCGGTTTGCTGGAAAACATGAATGCCGACGAAATTGAAGCTGTTGTTGCGCATGAAATGACCCATGTGGCTAATGGCGACATGGTGACAATGGCTTTAATGCAAGGCGTGGTAAACACATTTGTATTCTTTATTGCCAGCATCATTGGTCATTTAGTCGATCGAGTTATTCTCCAAAATGAACGAGGACATGGCATTGGTTACTATGTCACTCAGATGATTGCTCAAATTGCACTTGGATGTTTGGCTTCCTTACTTGTTATGTGGTTTTCGCGTTATCGGGAATTCAAAGCTGATGCAGGCGGGGCCTCGTTGGCAGGTAAACATAAAATGATCGCTGCTCTGCGTGCCTTGCAACGTGAATCTGCGCCGCAGGAATTGCCTGGACAATTAGCGGCCTTTGGAATTAATGGCGCCCAGGTGAAAAGTTTGTTTATGAGTCATCCGACCTTGGAAGAGCGCATTGCGGCATTAGAAAATATGCGCTGATCAACAGCTGATGGAATTAGGTGTTTGTACGAATTGAATATACGCTGAAAGATTTGCTATTCTGCTTTAGCGGTTTTCAAGAGAATAGTTCATGTCTGTAAAGAAATTCAAGTATAACCAAGAAATGAAAGATGATTACTTTCGTGATGGTAAAGGAAAGTCTGCGGCTAAAAAACAAGTTGATGATAAGTACAAGTCGTACTTGGGTGTTCCATTAAAATGGCTGGATGATTCTCAAGATGATCGTGATGGAAAAGTTGAATTGGGGTTGTTGACATATACAAAAAATCTCAGTTCGCGCTAGCCAATAAACGCAAACTACCTTACTACTCACAGCCGGTTAACACCGGCTTTTTTAAGGCTTTTTGCTAACAATTAATCTAATTGACTATTAATGATATTGCGACAGTATGCATTTGTTCGCTGGCGCTCTACCCATTCTACTCACTGAGACTTTTAAGTAATCAGGTACATCTTTACCAATAAAAAAGCCCCAGTCCATTACAAACCAGGGCTTCTATTGTTGAAGATTTATAGCTCTTGCGAATAAACTAAACGCGAATCAAATAAATTTTGATTCTTGCGTTTAGTTATTTATGCTTCGGCGGCTAAAGCTTCTTCAGGTGCTTCGGCGGAGGCTTCTTCTTTCGCTTCGGCTACTGGTTCTTCAGTCACTTCAACGGCGGCTTCGTCTACTACTTCGGCTACAGCTTCTTCCGCCGTTTCGGCTACAGGTTCTTCAGCCACTTCAACGGCGGCTTCGTCTACTACTTCGGCTACGGGTACTTCTATTATTTCGATTGTGTTACTGTCGGTCATAAGATTGCCCTTCTTTAACAAGGATTGTGGAAAATTGCTATTCTCGACACGGGCATTGTTTGTGGTATATCTATCTCGTCCCTTAAGACATAACTAGGGCGAGAGTTTTAACTTGACAATTTTTTGCGGGTTATTTTGATAGCGGCTTTTGGAGCAAAATGATTATGGTCTTAATTCAAATATTTTAATGTTAACTTCTTCACAATTATTATTAATGCGAAACAAATATATTGGCACTGGCAAATATAGACTTCCTGCAAGAAAAAATAGCCTACCGCGTTTTTACTTCATCTTAAAATGGCAGAAATTCGTGCGCGTATTGAACCCGACTTAATTCAGCATCACCTCCATATTGCGGGCTATGACCGTAGCTATTCCGCAAGCTTAGATGCGGCGCGGCAGGGCGGCGCTGGTGAATTGCGGGCAGCGTTCCAGGGCCGCCAGCACCATGCCGCCCATTTCGCTGGCCAGCGGCGACTGTTCGGCAATTTGTAGATTGTGTTTTACAACTGTGGATTGATAGCCGGCTGTGACGCGTCCATCGAGCAATTCGGCTTGCTCGAAGCGCTGGTTGATGTGTTTTAATTCATCTGCGGTCAAAACATTTGCAATTGGGAGCAGCATAAAATTACCTGTTTTAATTATTTAAAGGTAACTATTCAGCGTAATTTTTATGACTTAAAACAATACTCCGTTGGTTGGCACATCCTACAAAATCTATTTTTTCGCTAAATAGTGACTTTCTTTTTTTACTCAAATTCAGCCGCGCGCTGCAGCTAATAAGCGGCTTTTTTCGGCTCAGGCTTGCCGGCCAAACCGTGCAGCAAGGCCTGTCCATAGCGCTGAAAATCCTGTGCGTCGCCGTTTTCGCAACAAAACTCAAGTACGGCCAAGCCGTATGCTTTAAATGTGGAATGGCTGCTTTCCATCAATACCGTGGCAACGGTTCTGCGCACATTTTGCGTGCCGTTTTTTGCCGCCAGTAAAAACCATTCCGCGGCTTCAGTCGGTTTTCCGGCGTCCGCCAACAGGCTGGCCCAATTGTATTGGCCGCGAAAATAGCCGCTTTCCGCGGATTGTCGATACCAGTCATGTGCTGTTTCCACATCCCGGTCAATTCCCCAGCCTTCTTGGAAAGTGTTCTTTGTCGATTTAGCGCGCTTGGAGCAAATTTACCGCATCCTGGCGTTTATCGTCCTTGGCATGCTGGCGTTGGGCGGGGCGTTTTTCTATATGCGCTATCAACAAACATTTATCGGCAAAACGCCGGAAGAGGAATCCGCATGAGCCGCGCTTGGGTTTGGGTTTGGTTGTGCTGTTTGGCGGTGCTGTTAGGGCAGGGTTATGCAGCCAATTTGCCGGCAGCGCGGTTTAATCGTGCTGTCGTTTGGCAGGATGCGGGGAAAGCATCGCTGTTGGCGGTCGCCTTGGACCCAGCCGTTTACGCGGCCAGCCGGGATGACTTTGCCGATCTGCGTTTACTGGATCAGGATGGTGTCGAAACGCCGTATCTATTGCAAAAAATCGCCAGCCGCAAAACGCTGGTGCAACGTGTAGCCAGCCGTATCGAAAGCCAGTCTTTATAGAAAATCGGCGAGGATGGCGTCGTCATCACCCTGATTTTAGCACAAGACGCGGCTAATATCGACAGCAAGTCATCGCCAGCGCCCAGTTGCAAGCTGTGCATTTTCAAGATATTAACCGCGAGAACACCGAGCTGACTTTCCCGGAACAACGCCGTGAACATTACCGAATTGCTGTGCAAAACCAGGATAATCCGCCGCTGGCTATTACCGGCGTCAGCGGTGTCGGTCATGCTTATCAGTTAGTGTTTTTGCCGCAAACCGATAAAGCTTATCGCTTGTACTATTGCGGTGAGCAATTTGCGCAGCCGTTCTACGATACGGCGGCTATTGCGGAATTGCTTGTTAAAGGTTATCCATTCACTTCTGTAGAGTTGGGCCCGGAATCCGCAACAGCGCAGAGCAACGCAAAACCGGACATCGGCAAGTTTTTGAACAGCAAGCTGTTGCTAGGCGTGATGATAGGCTTGATGGTGGTGGTCTTGGTCTGGAGTTTGTATCGGGTCGGCAAGCTGGTAGGGAAGCTGCCGGAGTGAGGCTATAGCGTGCTGTTAATTTTTGAGCATAGCTATTTGCTAATAACTTAGCATGTGTGCTATGGTTTTAAGTGGGTTTAATAGCCAACAAGCACTGTGGCTTACTTTTAATACAATAATCAACATAAAATGATGATGAATCAAGAATACATTCTGTTTCCGATTTTTGCATTAGTCGCGCTCACTTTTTTTGTGGCTCTTTGGATGGCTCGACTTCGGTTCAAGGCGGTGAAACAAGGTGACTTGGATCGACGTTACTACGAGCTAAATCGTGGCTGGGAGCCGCCTGAGTATTTGGCGAAAGTAAGCCGTAATTTTCAGAACCTGCTCGAAATACCTTTATTATTCTATGTTGTTACCCTCATGATTTATGTAACGAAGCATGTGGATATTACTCATGTAGTCATGGCGTGGCTGTATGTCGGCAGTCGTTTTATCCATTCTTATATTCATACAACCTACAATGATGTGATGCATCGCCTGCTGCCTTTTTTACTGGGCAGTATTCTGCTGATCGTCATTTGGCTGCGGCTGTTCGCGCAAATTATTTCCTGATCGCCGGTCCCAGCATATCCAGCCAAGAACAAACGGCGGTTTTTAGGCCGCCGTTAAAGCGCTAATATCAGTTTAAGCAGCGTTTTTTCTACCTAAGCAGCGTGCCATGCCGAAAAAACCGGCTGCCAACAAATACAAAGTGGCAGGCGTGGATACCGGGTTTACTTGGGTTTGAAAGGCTAGATCCCAGCTAGGTATGGTGCCGCTAGAATAAATCTGTCCATAGGCGTACGGATTACTTGCATCGGCGAGTAGCCCGCGTTGAGCCAGATCGCCAGGCCCGGTGACATTCGTAATATCGAAGGTATATTCGTTGCCGGCTTTTAAATTGACGTTCAAACTTTGGGAATTAATGTCGATAAGATAGCGATTGTTTACAAGGGTAGATGTCACTACTTCTATCAGGAAGCCCAAGAGAGGGCCGGACGTGCCGTTTCCCGAAAATAACTCCAGGGTTATGGCGTTACTGCCACCTTGCACTAGCCCATTTGAAAACACATCGATATCCGTCAACAGGCCGCTGATGCCGGCTTGGAAGGATTGGCCAATGTCCGGGCTAGGAACAAGGGCTAAATTGAAGTTGAGTTGAGATTGATCCACTACGGACGTAGCTGATGCACCAGGCGCGAAAATAAGCATGGCAAATACTGCGCTACAGGCAGAAGCCGTAAAATATTTATTTATCATTTGTGTTCTCCGATTATTATTGATTGTTTACAGAATTAAATTGTTTTAAAAAATAGCATAACTATTAGTTACTAGAATCAATGGGTTATGCGCTCATGTGCGCGCAATGACAAAAACACCTATTTTATTACGGGTTTTTATGCCGGTTAATTTTTGTTTCTAGTCATATTTTCCTGAAAAAACTTGACGGAAAACGAAATAAGCTAAATTAAGTATTAGCTTTTTATAAGTGTAACTCTCTTATGTTACATTTATAATTATTGTAAATATTGATCCTCTTTAACTGGCATACAATTGTGCAAAGTGGTATTTTTTGTTTAGAATGCCTATTCCTAGAAAGCCGGCGGTCAGCAACAGTAAAGATGAGGGTTCCGGTACACTTTGGACGTCTATCCAGTCCTAAAGGCCTAAATCGCGGACATGGCCCGCTCCAACAAGGTTGTGGGTTTGGATCTATAGGTAACGCAATAGTTACGAAATTCTTAATGTCGTTTTACTACAATTCCGCCCATTGCCGGAGCAGATTGTGATAACAGCCTGCCAAGCTCAGCAGCTCTGGGTTTTCCAGGCTATTCGGCAGTTGTTTATGCAGGTTGATGATGGCTTGATCCAAGTCGTACAGCACTCGGCGTTGGGCGTCGTCGCGGATCATGCTTTGCAGCCAGAAAAAACAGGCTTTGCGCATGCCACGAACCACCGGCGTTACCTGATGCAGACTGCTCGCCGGGTAAAGTACTAAATCACCGGCCGGCAGTTTGACATGGTGCGTGCCATAGTGGTCATCGATGACCAACTCGCCGCCTTCATAGCTCTCCGGTTCCGACAAAAACAAGGTTACGGATAAGTCGGTGCGTAGCTGATCGGTAAAACCGCGGATGGCGTTGTCCACATGCTTGCCAAAGCGCATGCCCGGCGCATAACAATTGAATAAGGGCGGATAGATGCGGCGCGGCAGGGCGGCGCTGGTGAATTGCGGGCAGCGTTCCAGGGCCGCCAGCACCATGCCGCCCATTTCGCGGGCCAGCGGCGACTGTTCGGCAATTTGTAGATTGTGTTTTACAACCGTGGATTGATAGCCGGCTGTGACGCGTCCATCGAGCAATTCGGCTTGCTCGAAGCGCTGGTTGATGTGTTTTAATTCATCTGCGGTCAAAACATTTGCAATTGGGAGCAGCATAAAATTACCTGTTTTAATTATTTAAAGGTAACTATTCAGCGTAATTTTTATGACTTAAAACAATACTCCGTAGGATGTGCCAACCAACGGGCGGCGCAGTATTCGCGACCGATGCGCCGCCCGTTGGTTGGCGCATCCTACAAAATCTATTTTTTCGCTAAATAGTGACTTTCTTTTTTTTACTCAAATTCAGCCGCGCGCTGCAGCCAATAAGCGGCTTTTTTCGGCTCAGGCTTGCCGGCCAAACCGTGCAGCAAGGCCTGTCCATAGCGCTGAAAATCCTGTGCATCGCCGTTTTCGCAACAAAACTCAAGTACGGCCAAGCCGTATGCTTTAAATGTGGAATGGCTGCTTTCCATCAATACCGTGGCAACGGTTCTGCGCACATTTTGCGTGCCGTTTTTTGCCGCCAGTAAAAACCATTCCGCGGCTTCAGTCGGTTTTCCGGCGTCCGCCAACAGGCTGGCCCAATTGTATTGGCCGCGAAAATAGCCGCTTTCCGCGGATTGTCGATACCAGTCATGCGCTGTTTCCACATCCCGGTCAATTCCCCAGCCTTCTTCGTAGCAACGGGCGAGCAGATTCATTGCTCTGCCATGGCCTTGCGCGGCGGCTTTAGCGTACCAATAAAAAGCCCGATACGGATCACGAGGCGTGCCATTACCATCCAGATAGCAATGCCCTAGATTATATTGCGCCCAGTCATTGCCAAGTTCGGCGGCGCGATGATAATGCGCAAAAGCCTGTGCAGAATTTGCCGCTACGCCCCAGCCGTTTTCAAAACAACGGCCTAGCATATTCAGCGCGTCGGCATCGCCGTCAGCCGCCGCGCGGGTAAACCAGAAAAAGGCTTCCTGGGCGTTTTTCTCCAGCCCTTCGCCTGCCAGCAACATGCGGCCCAGACGCAGCTGCGCCGCATCCAGGCCCTGCACGGCAGCCATGCGTACCCAGACCGCGGCTTCTTTAGGGTTGCAGGTCAACAAATTTTGCAACTCGTCGCTGCTCATTTGCGTCAGCTTGGCAAAATAGAGCTGGGGTAAGTGGAGTGTCGTTAGTTTAGACTGCATCAGAACGTCATATTCAGCGTCATTAAGCCGGTTCGGCCTGCGCCTGGGACGGCATGGCTTTCAGAAGCGCTGGAGAAGTAAGCGCTTTGAAAATAATATTTGTTGGTGACGTTGTCCAGGTTAAGTTGCAAATTAAAATGCTGGGAGAGCTGGTAAGAAGCCATCATATTCCAGAGCATATAACCGGCCATGCTGGCCGAGTTATCCGGTGAGGCGTAACGCGGTCCATAGATATACAGGCCGGAGCCGAGTTTCAAAGCGTCAGTGGGCATGTAGGTTGTCCAGAGATTATAGGTGTCGGCGGCGATATTGGGCACCTTGTTGCCGATTTCGCTCAAGCCGGTGTTTGGGTCCGTGCCGTTGACGATTAAGGCGTTGAGATGCGTATAGCCGGTGGTAATGTCCCAATTCGACGTAATGCGGCCATTCAAGGTCAGTTCCAGCCCTCTGACCCGTTCGCTGAAAGACGCGGCTTGCAGCGTGGGATTATCCGGGTCGGCCACCCGCACATTGTCGGCGGTAATTTGGAATAAAGCCCCGTTCAAGGACAATTTGCCCTTCAACAGACTAAGCTTACCGCCCACTTCCATATTTGTAGTTTTTTGCGGGGTCAACGAGGTCGTGGAGGGCGCTAGGGTCAAATACTGAATAGCCGGGTTATAAGAGGTGCCGTAAGAGAAGTAATAACTTTGCGTTTCAAAGGGTTTGAAAACCAGGGCCGCGCGGGGACTGACCAGGTCGTTGGTTTCGGTAAAAGAATCCCCGGAAGTTTTGTCATAAAAATTGGAGATGAAGCGGTCGAAATTCAAGCCGCCGATTACATCGAATTCATCGTTAACATGCAGTGTGTCCACGGCATAGACGTTGATGTCGTCGCCGCGCGAACCCGGTTGCGAGGTAATCGGTTGCGGCGCGGCGGGCGCTTGCTGGGGATTGGGGTTTAGCAGCGAAGTGGGCGCGATCAGCGACGGTGTCAAATCGTTCTGGTCCTGATAGCGGTTAGTGTTTAAAGTTTCCCGGCTCAAACCCAAACCGGTGACTAGATCATGCTTAAACTGGCCGGTTTTAAAATTGGAAGTCAAATTCAAGCGGTCGATCAGCAAGGTGGTGGTACCGGAGCTGCTGGGTTGGTCGCGTCCCACTTGAATTGCCGAAAGCGGCGTGCCTAGCGGATAACTGCCGTCCGGCAATGGCCCGCTCAATACCGGCGCGGTGACTTGATAATTGAACGTGTAGTTACCGTAACGAAACGAGTTGGTTAATTTAGTCTTGGCGTTAAAGTAATGTTCCAGGCTGGCGGTGACCACATCGGTGGTGGTTTGGGTACGGTCATAATTGGCCAAGCCGTAAAAATTATTCCGCGCCACCGGGGCCGGCGCACCGTTTAGAAAAGGGATACCGTAGTCGGGAATATTATTTTCTGCCTGATGCAAATAGCTGAGCGTTAATTTGGTCGCGCCATCCATGCCGAAGCTGATGGAAGGCGCAAAGCCGAAGCGCTGGTTCAACGCTACATCGCGATCGGCAATATTAGAACGTTCCGCCATCATGGTCAGGCGCACCGCAGTGCCGGGGTTGACCACATAATTAAAATCGCCAGTGCCGCGCGCCAACGCATTGGTGCCGCCTTTCAGCGAGAAATTATTAATACTGGTATCAGTCGGTAGCTTGGTTTCCTGGTTGACGATACCGGCGGTCGAGCCGTAACCGAACATCGTAGACGAAGGGCCTTTGATGACGTCCACGCCATCCAGATTGAAACTATCCCGGGTATAAGAGCCGGGATCGCGTAAGCCATCCATGAAGAAACCGTTTTGCACTACCAGTCCGCGCAGATTGATATTGTCCCCATGCGCGCCGCCTTCGCCGGAATTCATGGTAATGCCCGGTACATTCTTTAAGGCGTCCGTTAAGCGGGTAATGGATTGATTTTGGATTTGCTCCTGGTCTATCACGTCAATCGCTTGCGGCGTATCCTGGAGCGGCGCCGTATACAAATCGATGTTCAGTTTCCGTAGATTATTGCTCGCGGCCGGCGCTGAACTACTTTCTACCTTAACATCCGGCAATACCGTTTCGTCTTCGGCTTGCACCAATGGCGAAACCGTACTGCCGGCGGCGATGCCGAACAGCGTGCCGATGAGCTTTGCAGGCGCCGGCTTTGTCTGCTGCTTTCGGCATTGTGCATGTGGGTAGCTTTTTATGGGCATCGTGGTGTCTCCAAGGATTTCCTGTATTTTCATTAATGTATTTTACACTTTGATGAATTGTGGAATTTAGTGTTAATGCTAATGATAACGATTATTATTAGCAATGTAAAGCCTGAGCAAATCATTACTGTTCAGCGTAATTATTACGATGGCTAGCTACTTAAAGCGGGACATCTACGAGGTTTAACCGTTCGCCCTGAGCTTGTCGAAGGGTGAGCGGTTAAGCCGCTCATGGTTCGACAAGCTCACCACGAACGTCTTAACCTTAAGCTGTCCCGCCTTAAGTGGGTAGCCATTACGATTTAAATCCATACTCAATCCATTTTTTCTCTGAACAGTTACAACTAATATTGTTTTCGCAATGACTTAACCAGCATTATTCAGGAATTTTTCCTATGCAAAAACCCATAAAATAGCGAGAACGTAATTTAATTTCGCAAAGGTAGTGCTCATGTTTCGCCCCCCATTCCGTAAACGCCTGCTGCCGGCAGTCTTGCCCCTGTCTCTGCTTGCAACCCAGGCTTATGCGGATACGCAACCGCAAACGCAGCCACCGGTAACCGTAACCAAGGCCGCAGACGATGCGGATAAACCCACTGCGCAAACGCCGCAACCTATCGATGCTTTCGAACTCGCGGAAGTGGAGGTGGTTAGCACTACGCCTGTGGGTGCTACCGGCTTGACGCGGAAGAAAATTTCCGGCAACGTGCAATCTGCCGAAGACGAAGAAATCAATCGGCATGAGGCCTTGTCTTTGCCGGATTTTATGAACCGCCGCCTGCAAAGCGTGAATATTAATGATGTGCAAAACAATCCCTATCAGCCGGATATTACGTATCGTGGCTTTTCAGCGTCACCCATACTGGGTACGCCCATTGGCATATCGGTCTATCAAGACGGCGTGCGGGTTAACGAAGCCTTTGGCGATACGGTTAATTGGGATTTGATTCCGCAGATTGCCATTTCCAGCATGGAAATGCTGCCGGGTTCAAACCCTTTATTTGGTTTAAATACCTTGGGCGGCGCCTTGTCGGTCAGAACCAAAAGCGGCAACAGCCATCCGGGTTTTAATGCGCAAGCATTGGGCGGTTCTTATGGCCGGCAAGCTTATCAAGCTGAATACGGTGGTTCGTCAGGTAATTTCGACTGGTACGTCGCCGGCAATGTGTTCCAGGACGGCGGTTGGCGGCCCTTTACGACGACCGCCGTTAATCAGGGTTTTAGTAAAATCGGCTGGGAGGATGATAAGACCGATCTTGATCTGTCGTTTACGTTTGCGCACAACACTATGAACGGCGTAGGCAGTACGCCGCAATCAATGTTGCAACAAAACTGGAGCGCGATTTATACTTCGCCGGACGTCACGCAGAATACCTTGTATTTTGTTAACTTAAAAGGCAGCCACAAGCTAACCGATGCCTTGCTGTTGAGCGGGACGGTTTATGACCGTTACAATAACAACTATAATCAGAACAGTAATACCAGTAATTGTAGTAGCTTAACAAGTCTTACTTCGTGTACAAACAGTGATCCTACAGGTCCGGCTACTATAACCCCAGGCTATTTTCAAACCAGCCGGGCTAAACAAAACGGCACGGGTATTAATCTGCAATTAACCTCCGATTACAAGATCGATAAACACGAAAATCAGTTGGTAGTAGGCGGCGGCTTCAATGCCAGCAAAACGCATTTTATGTCCGCTGCGCAGAGCGCCATATTTACGCCCGCCTATTATGAGCTGGCTACCGAGCCTTTGGGCGACACCTTTTACGGCAATACGGTGAACATTACCGGCCAGAATACCTATTCCAGCTTGTTTGCTACCGATACCTTTTCAATTTTCGACTGGCTGCATGTTAATTCTTCAGTGAATTGGACTCAGGCGCAGGTACGGACGATTGATGAGTTCAACACCAATGTAGTCGATCCCTCCACAGGCATCAATCCATATCTGGGAAACAATGTACATTTTCAGCGGGTTAATCCGGCTGCCGGCATCACCTTCAATCCCCTGGATGCGCTAAAGCTGAAAAGCTGGATGCAGGATTTTACCACCTACTTCAACTATAACGAAGGTTTCCGGGCGCCGACCACGGTCGAGATGGCTTGCGCCAATCCCAATGCGCCTTGCAGTCTGCCGAATGGTTTTGTCTCAGATCCGAATTTGAAACCCGTGGTGTCCCATACCCTGGAAACCGGCATGCGGGGTAAGTTCGGTCAGTTATTGAAATGGAATATAGCCCTATATCAAACGACCAATACCAACGATATATTGTATTTGAACGCACCAAGCACTAGCCAGAATGTCGGATATTTCAGTAATGTCGGCACCACGAGACGTCAGGGTTTGGAATTAGGCCTCAGCGGTTTTGCGTTTGATAAATTGAATTGGTATATCAGCTATGGTTTTGTGGATGCGACTTACCAATCCAGTGTTCAGCTTAACAATGCTTACGGAGTGGAGTCGGTGACGCCCGGCAACAGAATACCCACCATCCCGCAAAATACTTTTAAGTTTGGGTCGGAGTACGAATTCTTCCACAATTTCTTCTTCGGCGGCGATCTGCAATATACTTCCGGGCAATATGCACGCGGCGATGATCAAAATATCTACCCGCAAATTCCGGCTTATACCATCGTGAATCTGAATAGCCGTTATGTGGTGACGAAAAACCTAGAGTTGTTTGCTATGGGCCGCAATGTACTGGATAACCATTACGTGTCATTTGGACAAATGAGCCAAAACATTTTTAACGCAAACAGCAGCTCCCAGTTCCAAGGTCCTGGCGCGCCTGCCACGGCTTATGCGGGGGTGCGGCTGCATTGGAATTGATGGGTGCTTAACTCGCTGTTTTAATTAAACTATGTTATATGGCTCTTTTGTTAAGAAATGTAATTTTACAAAAAATAGTCTGAGCATTCTTATGGAAATTACTATATATTATCTCTAGGCAACTGGGTCGCTTCTATGGCTATTACATCGCCTGAAAACCAAAGGCAAGCGGTCGACTTCGCATCCAGGACCTAGAAAAGGCAAATATAAACGCTTAAAATACACTAAGTCACTAAGGTAGTACGCTAGCGTTTCTGTTGGAATTCTGATTTTTTCTTAAGCTAAGGAGGACTTGAAACAATGTCAATTTTGATAAACAAAGATAAAACCCATTCGTTTTTCTCATGGATTATGCATAATTTGGAAAGAGTTGAGGGTAAAATTCTAAGTTTAACCGGCTTATGGTTAGCCATAGGCGTCTCGTTGGTTTTTGCCGGCAGGAAATATTTTTAGGCTAGCTTAAAATCTGGCAGGCAATTTTTTCGGGATTTTAATAGACTTGCCTTCCATGACCAGATAACCTCCCTCAGTTAAACCATGCAGGAATTTAGCGATAGTTTCTCGGCCTACCCCAACCATATTCGCTAAGTTTTCCTGCGTTGGTTTGTTATGGATGATCAAGCAATCGCCTTCTTTGGTCGCGAGCTTAAGCAGCATTTTTACCGTTCTTTCATAAGCATTCGATAAAGTCAATTCTTTAACTTTGTCGGTTAAGGACCTGATTTTTTCGGATAAGACGCTCAATAATTCAATGGCTACCGCCGGATGCGCGTCCAACCATTGCATAAAATCCACTTTGGAAATAACGGCGCACTCTGTGTGCTCCATCGCCTCTGCGGTCGCGGAACGCACTTGATCGGAGAGTAAGGCTAATATCCCGAAGTAGCTTCCCGCTTCTTGGATCATTAAGGTCACTTCTTTGCTGTTTTCATCGGCGCGAAATATGCGGACTTTTCCGGATAGCACAACATACAGCGCATCGGAGCGATCACCTTCGGAAATGATAAACGTCCGTTTTGGAAATTTGGCCTTCTTGGCTTTTGCGGCTAACAAACTTAGCGCTGCTTCGCTTTGATCTGCCAGAAACGAGATTTTTGCAAGGTTGGATAATACTTCTTGTGGCATGCTTAATATTTCCTGTCTGTACCAAATAGTTGTAAATAGCGGCGAACTGTATTTATGGCCGTAGGAGCGGGCCATGCCCTCGAAATGACTCTGAACCGGCCATTTCGAGGATGATCTCGAAATGGCCGATTTGTTACAAGAGAAATTATGTCTCAGGCCTTGGACAATCTGCGGAATATGATAGTTAATCTTATGTTGTCAATTGACAACCATCTTCAGTCCTTCTAATATATATTTTAAATCATTAGGCTAAATTATGCCCCATCCTAAAAAAGAGATTGCTGTTGCTTTAGCTTATGCAAAAAGCAAAGGTTGGAGAATTGTGGAAGGCGGCTCTCATGCTTGGGGGCAAATGTATTGTCCATACAATGATATAGATTGCAGATACGGTGAGTTTTGTCGGGCGAGTATTTGGAGTATGCCCAAAAACCCTGAAAATCACGCCAAGCAAATTAGACGTGTTGTTGATAGTTGCATTATGCAAAAGCACAAAACAGTTAGCGGTGAGGAATAAACTATGAATGATTATGATTTTATCCTGAAATTTGATATTACCAATCTTCAGCAAGATGCAGAAATCATGATTGAGCAGCTATATGAGGCTGGTTGTGATGACGCGATTATTGGCATGGGCCGTCCAGGGCGTATATCTTTGAATTTTATTAGGCAAGCCGAATCCGCAACGGCAGCGGTAACCAGTGCGCTGCAAGATGTGAATAAGGTGCTCCCAAAAGCGAGGCTAATTGAAGCTAGCCCGGATTTTGTCGGATTAACCGATATTGCGGAAATTCTAGGCTGTAGCCGGCAAAATCTTCGCAGCCTGCATCTCAAGCATCAAGCAAATTTTCCATTGCCTATTCATGAGGGTAAAGCAACCATTTGGCATCTTGCTAATGTACTGCCTTGGTTTAAGGGTAAAGAGAGTTACCATGTGGCGGATAGTTTGCTGGAATTATCCAGAACCAACATGAAAATCAATCTTGAGCGGCAAATCGGAGAAGCGTTTTAATAGATTATGAATCTCGCGATTGATGGGGCATTAAAAATACCCCTCAGCCCGAAACCAATCAATGGCATCGCCTATAGCCTGCCGGGCAGGGCGGGCCTTGTAGCCTAGCTCCCGTTCGGCTTTTCCGGAGCTGAAAAACATTTTATTTTTCGCCATGCGCAACGCGTCTATGCAGATCCGCGGTTCGCGGCCGGTGAAATGTGAGGCCGCTTCCATACAAGCGGCGACCGGATATATTGCCCGGCGTGGTAGTCTGATTTTGGATGCGGGCGGGCCGCCGAATTCGGCGATGAGGTGCAAAATCTCGCTGAGACTTAGGTTGTGACCGCCCAGAATATAGCGTTCGCCGATTTTTCCATGTTCGAAGGCCAACCAATGGCCTAGCGCCACGTCATCGACATGCACTATATTTAAGCCGGTGTCCACATAAGCGGGCATGCGGCCGGTGATGGCGTCGACAATAATGCGTCCGGTCGGCGTGGGTTTAATGTCGCGTGGTCCTATCGGCGAGCTGGGATTGACTATAATGGCAGGCAATTGCGCGTGTTGGACTAAATTCTGAACTTCCTGTTCAGCCAGATATTTGGATTGTTTGTAAACGCCGACTATATCTCCGAGCGCCGCCGTAGAGTTCTCGCAAGCCATATGGCCGTTATGGGCTGGCCCCAGGGTCGCGACCGAGCTGGTATAGACGATGCGGGCGATATTCGCATCCAGCGCCGCCAGCATTAGCGCCCGCGTACCTTGGACATTGATAGTGTGCATCGCCTGGGCGTTTGGCGTCCACAGCCGGTAATCCGCAGCCACATGAAACAAATTTTGACAGCCGTTTAAGGCCGTCCTATAAGTTTCGGGGTGGGCTAAGTCCCCCTCTACGATTTCCAGCGCTAGACCGCTGAGATTACGCCGGTCGTTATTCGAGCGGGTGAGCACCCGCAATTGATGGCCTTTGGATATTAATACCCGCGCGATAGCCGCGCCGACGAAGCCGGTTGCACCGGTCAAGAAGGTAAGCATGGAAATGTCGGCGTCAGAAAATAGGTTTTGTCAATAATCAAGCCTGCTGCAGTAGCCGGCGTTGTTTGGTTTTTGCTTCTGGTTGTGAATATAAAACACTGTCATGCTGGCAGTCAATCTTTAGAATGTGCTTGTGTGGCAAATTGTTGCGCAAAGCGAATAGCCGGCGAGTGTAATAAATCTACGACCTCATGCGCTAACCGGGTGTTTTCCCGCACGGAATCCAGAATGGCCTCGGCAATGCCGAAATCTGCGGCCGCTTTAGGAACGCCATCCAGATCGGCGCGAGCCAATGCTTGTTCCATAAAACGCATGCGCTGGTTTTTCCGCGCCGAAGAACTGCTGGTTGTGTTTGTGATTAACATGGCTTGCCTCGTTCATTGGCCTAAAAAATCAAATCTAAAATTTGCAGATAAAATATAGCTAAGGATAACACTAATATCAATAAGATATAATAGAAATTTAAACTTAAATCTATCTTAACAGGCCGTTAATCGTGCTCAGCAATCGTGCTGTTATTTCGCTGGCGGAGGCGGGGTTTGCTCGGTGGCGCGCCTTTTTTCCCATTTCTCTTTACGCTCCTTTTCTATTTGCTCAAATTTCGCCAACTGGTCTTTGGTCAATAGAGCGGAAAAATTTTTCTGACCTTCTTCATACAAGGCTTTAAATTTTTCTTTTTGAGCGGCGAAAATGGCTTCTGCTTGGGTTTTCTGGTCGGCAGTTAAATTCAGTTCTTTAGTCAGGCGTTCGATTTTATCGCCATGCCGTCCACCATGATTCCAACCATGTTTCCAGCCGCCATGCTCGTGCTGGTCGTCAGAAGCTGCGGAAATGCTTAGCGGCATTACGATCAGCAATGCTAGGGCGAAGATGTTTTTTTTCATTGGGTTCACAAATTGATTGTTAATCAAAAATGGCAATACCCATAAGCGCGTATCCTGGGCATTGCAGTTTCGGCTTCCTAACCTTGATGCTAACTTTAAAGAAAAATAGCGCAAAGAATTTGCAGCTAATGTGCAAAGAATGTGAAATCTATAGAGCGCTAAACACTTAGCCAATTTTGTGCTTTTAAATAGTGCGCGTAGAGTTCCGCTTCCGGGCTGTCTGCTTCAGGTTGCCAGTTATATTGCCAATGCGCGACGGGGGGCATGGACATTAAAATGGATTCGGTTCTGCCGCCTGATTGCAGGCCGAACAAGGTGCCGCGATCGTAGATCAGATTGAATTCAACATACCGGCCGCGCCGATAAAGCTGAAAATTGCGTTCCCGCTCGCCATAAGCGGTCTGTTTGCGTTTTTGCACTATGGGTAAATAAGCTGGAATATAGTGCTTGCCGACACTTTGCATGAAGGCGAAGGCTTGCGCGAAGTCCGGTTCATGCAAATCATCGAAAAACAAACCGCCGACGCCACGGGTTTCGTTGCGGTGTTTAAGAAAAAAATAATCATCGCACCATCTTTTATAGCGGGGATATATCTCGTCGCCAAAGAGACGGCAGGCTTCATGGGCTGTTTGATGCCAATGCACGACGTCTTCCCGGAAGGGATAAAACGGCGTTAAATCAAAACCGCCCCCAAACCACCAAATGTCCGGTTCGCCGGCTTTTCTGGCGACAAAATACCTGACATTAGCATGGGAGGCCGGCACATAAGGATTGAGGGGATGCATCACCAGGGAGACGCCCAGCGCTTCAAATTGGCGATTGGCCAGTTCAGGCCGCTTAGCGGTCGCAGAGGGCGGTAAATTGGCGCCGAATACATGTGAAAAATTAACCCCGGCTTGCTCGAAAACCTCGCCTTTTGCCAGTACGCGTGAGCGTCCGCCGCCGCCTTCCGGTCTTTCCCAGACATCTTCAATAAAACTGGTTTTGGGCTCTTCGGCCTGTAAGGCGCTGCAAATCTGCTCTTGTAAATCCAGTAAAAAACTTTTGACTTGGGAAATATTGTTGTCACTCATGCTATAACCGGGCGCCTTTCAGTTCAGATTCTGAGTAATATTGATCGCTGATTTAATGCGGGTTAGCAAATCTTTGGGTGAAAACGGTTTGGTAATGTAATCGTTGACCCCAACCTCAAAAGCCCGAATCCGGTCTTCTTTTTCCACCCGCGCGGTCAACAAAATAATGGGTAGCGTGTTGTAACGCTGATCACTTTTTAGACGCCGGGTGAGCTCTACCCCGCTAATGCCAGGCAGCATCCAATCCAGTACCAGTAAATCCACCGTGGTGTTCTCTAAGAGTTTTTGCGCATCTTCGGCTGTGGCAACGGCGATGCCTTGCATGCCTGCATTCTCCAAAATCAGCAATAGCATTTCTCTAATGTCTGCTTCGTCGTCAACCACGAGAATAGTTAAGCTTGGCATGTGTGCGTCAATTAGTGGGTGGTTAATAGGCTTGGTAGCTTGATTGTGATTGATAAGCAATGGTGGATCCTATACTACATTAAATGGAATTTTAGTCTTAAAGCCAGTCGAAACCTTTTATTATATAATGAAACTGATTTTGCGGTATAGTGTATAAATCGATAATTAAAAATTTTAATTCTTCAGCGAATATAAATTTAGAAAAAATGTAGGAGCGGGCCATGTCCGCGATAAGGTCTTTAGGTTGCTAAGGCTGCTGCTTAGCAGCAGCAACTGTTTCCACAGAAACAGCCAAATGAAGAGTATTGCGGAACTATTTAGCAAATGGCTTTACCTAAGCATTAATTAAAATTGCTGAATCTTGCGGGACAAGGCGCTATGGTTTAACTTTGGCATCCAAAAGTTAACAGCTTTTATTGATGGCATGGAACCAGCGAATTTATTGGCTATGCCTCTGCAGATTCCAGGGATAATCTGGTCAGATTGAATTACTAGATATTTTAAGAGGTTTGATTGTTGACCCCATATACATTTATATTCCTTGTCGTCTGCGTTGCTTTGGGTCTGCTTGGTGTTTCCTCGCCGGCATTGGCTGATCAGGCAGCGGAAGCAGCTACTGAACAAGTACGGGCCAGTTTAATCGCTGCGACGGCAGCGGTGCATCCGGGCGATGAAATCCTGATTGGCGTTCACCAGCGCATCATTCCGCACTGGCATACGTATTGGAAAAACCCCGGCGACTCCGGTTTAGCCACCAAAATCCAATATCAATTGCCGCCCGGTGCAACGGTCGGCGATATTCAGTGGCCTACGCCAAGCAAAATCGTGGTCGACACAGTCGTCAATTTTGGCTATAGCGATACAGTGACGCTATTATCCACGCTGCGGGTTGCCGCAGATGCCGAAATCGGTACGGATTTGCCGATTACGGCCAAGGTTAAATGGTTAGTTTGTGAAGAAAGCTGTATTCCGCAACAGGTGGAATTAGCATTGCGTTTGCCGGTGGTCGCGAAGGATGTTGCTGTCGGGGCGGGTAGTCCGCTGATTGAGGCAGCCAAAGCGCGTTTGCCGGTCGTTTTTCCTTGGCAAGCCGTTTTGCAGGCAGATGCAGCAGGTTTGTTATTGCACTTGAGCGGCACTGGTCTGCCGGCGCTGCAAAACCAAGCAGTGTTATTTTTTCCAGAGCAGTGGGGGGCTATTGTTTATGGTTCTGAGCAGATAACGCGGGTGTCCGAGAACGCTATCGATCTGAGCTTAAAAGCGGGTGATCAGCCTTTAGCGCCTGGTCAGAAGTTGACCGGGGTATTGGCGATTGGCGTTGAGGGCGCAGTACATGGTTATTATCTCAGTGTCGCTTGGCCGAGCCTAAGCCAGCCGGAAACAGCCTCGCCTGCTGCCGCTGATTTGGCTTTATCTTCGGCATTATGGCTGGCGCTGGCTGGCGGTTTGATTTTGAATTTGATGCCTTGCGTATTTCCCGTACTGTCGATTAAAGCCTTGGCGGTGCTGCAACAATCCGGCCATGCCCGCCGGCAAACCCAGCTGCACGGCTGGGCTTATACGCTGGGAATATTGACCTGTTTTGCCGGCTTGGCCGGTGTGCTGATGCTGTTAAAGGCCGGCGGCGGCGCTATAGGCTGGGGCTTTCAATTCCAGTCGCCGCTATTTGTGTTGTGCGTGGCTTATGTGATGTTTGCGGTGGGCTTGAATTTGTCCGGCGTGTTCAGTTTCGGCGGCTCTCTGGTTGGCGCCGGCTCAGGTTTAGCGGCGCGTTCCGGATATACCGGTAGTTTTTTCAGCGGGGTGTTGGCTGCGGTGGTGGCAACGCCGTGTACCGCGCCGTTCATGGGCGCGGCGATCGGTTTTGCCTTAAGCCAGCCGGGATTGGTGATGCTGGAGGTGTTTTTGAGTTTAGGCGTCGGTTTGGCCTTGCCGTATTGGCTTTTATGCCAATGGCCGGCCTTGCAACGCTGCCTGCCTAAACCGGGCGTGTGGATGGAGCATTTAAAACAGGCTTTGGCGTTTCCGATGTATGCGGCGGCGGTTTGGTTAATTTGGGTTTTGGCCCGCCAAGCCGGCCCAACTGCTGTGGTCGTCGGCTTGGCCGGTTGCGTGGGGATTGGTTTTGCCGCCTGGTTGTATCAAATTAGCCAAAATTCCGGCAGTGCCAGACGCTGGCTTGGAGAGGCCGGCGCAGGCTTACTGGTAGTTGTGGCGCTGGGCGGGGCTTATGTGGCCATTGATGCGCAGGCATTAGCGGCTATTGAATGCGCGCCGGGCGGAAAAGACTGGCAACCCTACAGTAGCGAAGCTTTAAGCCGCTTGCGCGCCGAGGGCAAGCCGGTGTTTGTGAACTTGACCGCCGACTGGTGTATTAGTTGTCTGATCAACGAACGGGTGGCGCTAAGCCGCGATGCCGTGCTGAACGCCTTCCACGAGGCTGGCGTGGTGTATCTGAAGGGCGATTGGACTAACCGTGATCCGGTTATCGCCGGCGTATTGGCCGACTATGGCCGTAGCGGCGTACCCTTGTATTTGTATTTCGCGCCCGGCGCGCAAACGGCTAAGATTTTGCCGCAAATTCTGACGCCGGACTTGATCATGGACACTGTCAACTGTCAAAGGCGTTGTTAAACTTTAATCAACCCAGGAGTATTTGTGTCGTCTTAGGCGCTTGACCTTGTAGGAGCTGGCCATGCCCGCGATAGGGGGCTTTAGTAGTGGATAGGCCTCAATCACTGGCATGGCCCGTTCCTACAATGAACATTAACGCTTTAATGCTAAAGTCAGTCCATCGGCTATCGGCAATAGGCTGATGCTAACTCGCGGATCCGTGTGAATTTTTGCATTCAGTTGGCGAATCGCCACGGTGTATTCATCGTCATAGGCTAAATCCACAACTTTTCCGTTCCACAATACATTGTCTATCAGCAATAAACCGCCGCTGCGCAGCAGCGCCAAGGCCTGTTCATAATAGCTGTCGTAATTGGCTTTGTCGGCATCAATGAAGGCCAGGTCATAGCTGCCGCTATGACCTGCTGCGATCAGCTTATCCAAGGTTTCTACGGCCGGCCCCAAATGCAGCTCGATCTTGTCCGCGACTTCGGCGTGTTCCCAGTAGCGGCGCGCCACAGCGGTATACTCCTCACTAATATCGCAAGCCGTGATCCTGCCCTCCGGCGGCAGCGCCAGAGCAAAACAAAGTGAGCTATAGCCGGTAAAAACCCCGACTTCGAGTATTTTTTTCGCCTGGATAATGGTTGCCAATAAGGCCATGAATTGACCTTGTTCGGGGGCAATCTGCATGCTGCTATGCTCATGCAGCGCCGTTTCCGCTCGTAGTTGCTTTAATCTCTCGGGTTCCCGTAAGGAATTGGCCAGCAGATAGTCGTACATAGCGTCGGTAAGCAAAATACTCTTGTTAGTCATGCGAAATCTCAGGCTAGGGGTTTATTGAAACAGGTCCGTGTGCTGTGAGTTTTTTGCTGGTAAACTGCACTTTGTGAACTCAGGTATTATATAATTGTACCAATATGCAAGGCGCCTAACCTGAATATTAACATCGCTGTTTAGTTTTTTATAGAAAAATATAATCCGAGGAATGCGCAAACTATGCTCCGTATTGGCCTGATCTCTGACACTCACGGTCTCTTGCGTCCCGAGGCTATCAGCTTTTTGCAAGGATGCGATTACATAGTGCACGGCGGGGACATCGGTGGACTTAATATTTCTCGAAGCGCTTTCTGCAATAGCCCCAGTCACAGCCGTGCGTGGCAATAACGACCAGGGGAGTTGGGCAGGGCATTTGCGGCAAGACGAATTGCTGCAATTTGCGGAGGTCTTTGTCTATGTGATTCACGATCTGGCGGAACTGGGAATAGATCCCTTAGCAGCAGGAGTGCAAGTTGTCGTTTCCGGGCATTCTCATGCGCCCTTGGTCAGTGAGCGCGATGGCGTGTTATTCGTTAATCCTGGCAGTTCCGGGCCGCGCCGGTTTAAGCTGCCGATTTCGATTGGCGAGTTGGTTGTGGATGGGAATTCAGTTTCTGCGCGGTTGGTGGAGTTAGAGGGTTCTTCGGTGGCTTAGGTGATAAAACAATGTAAACGGTATCCGCATAATATTGGGTGACGCACTGAGACTTGCCTTTTTCTTGGCAAAAAACACGTCTTGCCTCTTTTTTCCCTACTTTTTCCTAATATAATACCTTATATATTCCTAGGTAATTAATTCATAATATTCAGGTATAATTTATATTTGAAAAGCTTTACAATTTTATGTTTTAAAAAGGCCGCCATTCTTAAATTAGCCTCCCTTACTGAACTTTGCCTTTGATAATACAAGCCCTCTTGGGTCAGATTCGGAGAAAATACACATATAAAAATATTAGGTATAAAGGCCTAATACATTTATTTCATTTAAGCGCGTCCTATCCCCAGTTATTTTTGATAACGATTTCTGCAATCTATCTTGCGCAGTATAACTTTTAGGTTTTTATTTTCAAATATATATGGCTAAGTTACCTTAGATTATGAGTCCCTTAGTATGATGAGTATTGATACGACTATGCGTGAATCAGAATCGTTATGCTTTCCAGGCGCGGTGCAACCGCATGGGGTTGTGCTGGCATTAGATCCGGATTCTGGCATCATTATGGCCGCCAGCGAAAATTGCGCCGTATTTCTGGGCATACCTGCCGAAAACTTACTGGGTCAAACCATTGGTTTAATTTTTGGCGCTGCTGTAGAGCGCGAACTGAGAGTTAACTATTGTGCTGAACGAACTGCACAGGTGTCCTTGGATTTCAACGGCCAAGAATACGTCTGTCGCCCACATTTGAACAATACCGGGCAAATACTGCTGGATATTGAAACTATAACTCAGCACAGAGCAGCGCAAGATCTGCTTTACAGTTGCCGGCAAGTGCTGCAAGACATGCGGAGCATGACTAAATTTACTGTAATTATTCATGAGGTGGTGCGGCAGATCCGCCAAATCACCGGCTATGACAGAGTGATGATTTATCGTTTTGACGCAGACTGGAATGGAGAAGTCATTGCGGAATCCTGTGATTTGCTGCTTGAGCCCTCACTGGATCTGCATTTTTCGGCCAGCGATATATCTAAACAAGCGCATGATTTGTTCCAATCCAGTAAAATTCGCTTAATTTCAGATGTATTCTATACGCCGTCGGCTTTAATTTCCAAACTAGACAGCCATGCTATCGATTTAGGCTTATCCAGTCTGTGTAGCGTTTCCCCGATGCATATCGAATACCTGGCCAATATGCAAGTTAGAGCTGCTTTGGTAGGCTCCCTCGTCATCGATGGTCAATTATGGGGTCTGTTGACTTGTCATCAGTTGAGCGCGCCGAAATACTTTAATCCGGTAGAACGTGACATACTCGGCTGGCTGATTAACGACATCGCAATCTTGCTCGAAACCACGCTGCACCGGGAATGTCGGGAAATTGAGTTACAAATGCGTGATTTTCGTAATGATGAGTTTATGGCTATGCTGGCGCACGAACTGCGCAACCCCTTGGCGCCAATCCGTTATGCCGTGCATTGGTTAAAAAAACAGGAAATCAACTCTCCATTAATCAAAAGAAATTACGATATCATAGACACGCAAGTCAGCCACATGATGCGCTTAATCAGTGATCTGCTGGAAGTCTCCCGCATTACGCAAGGAAAAATCAGCTTAACGGCCGAGCCGCTACTGATTAATGCTGTCGTGCAAGATGCTCTGCAAACTCATCTTCACTTGTTCGAAGAAAAGGGATGCATTTTACATGCATCCCTGTCGCCAACTCCGCTTTGGATAGAGGGCGATGCCGTTCGCTTATTACAAGTCTTATCTAACCTTTTAAATAATGCGGCAAAGTATACCGACGAACATGGGGAAATCACGCTAAGTTTGTATCAGCAGGCGGCTAATGTTGTTATTGAGCTAAAAGACACCGGTATTGGTATTGCAGCCGGCGATATCGAGTATATCTTTAAGCATTTTGCGCAGATTAAACCTAGCCGGATGCATCCTGAATGCGGTTTAGGCTTAGGCTTGGCTTTAGCGCGGCAATTAATTGAACTGCATGGCGGTACGCTGAGTGCTGAAAGTCCCGGTATCGGTTTAGGCAGCACCTTTAGAATACTGTTGCCGGCTAAAACCACGGCAAATCAAGCTGCGGCCTCGTATAACGAGGTACAGAAACCTAAAATCAAAATTTTGATTGTGGATGATTACGTCGATGTGGCGCAAAGCTTGGCGGCGGTATTGGAGTCTGAAAGCAATGAAGTGGAAGTGGCCTACAACGGCATGGAAGCCTTAGAGAAGGCGCAGGTATTTTGCCCAGAGTTAATCATAATTGATATAGGCTTACCGGATATCTCCGGTTATGAAGTCGCCAAGCGCTTGCGGCTATTTCCGGAGACTCAAGGCGCCATACTGGTGGCGGTAACCGGCTATGGACAAGAAAAGGATGTCGAGATTGCCTATGCGGCCGGATTTAACCATCATTTGCTCAAGCCTTTGAATTTTCAGAAGCTGGCAAATATATTGAGTAGTTTGGTTTGATTGGCTGTTATAGTTTGCAATTAATGAAGTCATGACGTAATGCCCATGAAAACTGACAAATTTCTCAAAACTCCGCAAAATTTACTTTTGTTCAATGCGTTTGATGCATTACCTGATTTCACCCTTTTTGCCGACGAATTAGGAGGCATTGTCTATGCAAATCCACAAAGTTTATATGTTATAGGTTACACTCCAAGCGAAATTACCCATTTAACCGTCGAATTGCTAATGCCCGAACGTTATCGTGCGGCTCATGTACGCCACGTTTTGGCCTATTTTGCAAATCCTAGTCTGCGACCAATGGGTCGAGAGCTTAATTTGTCTATTCTGCATAAGGATGGCACAGAATTGCCTGTTGAGATCAGCTTAGGTCCAATCGCAACAGAACAGGGCGCGCTTGTTATATGCACTATCCGCGATATTTCAAACCGAAAAAAAGTCGAAACAGCTTTTTTAGGCGATGAGCGCTTCCGTTTGTTTATGAAACATACACCGTCCGCTGTGGCTATGTTTGATAACCAAATGCGCTACCTGACAGTCAGCAGACGCTGGTTAGAAGCTTATCAATTAAACGATGAAGATATCCTGGGTCTCAGTCACTATGAGGTTTTTCCTGAAATTTCAGATCGTTGGAAGGCAATTCACCAACGCTGTCTGGCTGGTGAAGTCCTGGAAGCTGAAGATGAGCTATTGCTGCGCGAAGATGGCCAAAAAGATTGGGTGTCCTGGAAAATGCATCCCTGGCATCTGGATACCGGCGAGATTGGCGGTGCAATTTTATACACCGAGTTTGTCACGGATCGTAAAAATGCCGAACTTGCCATTCTTGAAAGCGAACAGCGCTTTCGTGGGATTTTCAACAATGCGTTGACCGGGATTGCGATTGCGGATTTAGCTGGAAAATTTCTAATGGCTAACCCCGCTTACTGTAAGCTACTTGGCTATACTAATGAGGAACTCTGCCAACTTGAATTTGCATCACTCATCCATCCTGAAGATCTGGAAACCAACTTGGCGCTCTATGCCGGCCTGATTGCCGGGATACGCTCATTCTTTGAAATCGAAAACCGTTATATCAATAAAAATCAGCAAACGGTTTGGGTTAATAAACTTGTCTCTACTTTAACAGACGGAAATGGTAGGCCCTTACAGTTGCTGGTTCTGGTCGCCGATATTACCGAGCGCAAACAGGCTGAAGCTAAACTCAATTCAATTTTTAATGCGGCAGCTGAAGGCATCATTTCGTATGACCTAGCCGGTTGCATCGTAGCCGCAAATGCCTCTGTCGAGGCCCTTTTTGGCTATAAGCCCGAAGAATTAATGGGCTGTAGTATCCATAAACTCCAATTAGCAAAAGATGTCTTGTTCTTTCCAAGCATAGGTTCCGGTCAAAGCCTGGAGATTGAGGGGGTAAACAAAAACGGAATGATGGTGCCGTTGGATATTTCCAGAGCAGAGTATATGATTAATAATCAATGTTTTTATACGATCATTGTCCGAGATATTAGTCAGCGCAAACAGCGGGAAAAGTTGGATAAAGCCCATCTGGACGAATTGGCTCATGTTACACGCGTGGGATTGATGGGTGAAATGGCTGCAGGGATTGCGCATGAGGTTAGTCAACCCCTGTTCGCCATCGCCAATTATATGCACACCAGTCTCAAACTGATTAGCACTAAAAACGCCGATCTGGAAACTCTCGCCGATATCGCCCATAAAACTCAGCAACAAGCCCTAAGAGCTGGACAGATTATTCATCGGATGCGGGATTTTGTTAAATCCGGCACAGAGCATAGATCTACCGTCGATATTAATAGCACCATTCACGACGCGGTTAATCTGTGTACCGATGCCATTAAACAAAACTATATAGAGCTATGTTTTGACTTGGATATTAACCTGCCGCCTATTAGTGCCGATCATATACAAATTGAACAAGTTCTGATAAACCTGATGCGAAATAGTGTCGATGTGCTGAAAACCAAGCCTGAAAATCAGCCACGTCAATTGAGCATACATAGTCGATTACTCGGAAATAATGAAATAGAGGTAAGGGTAAAAGACAATGGGCCGGGAATGGATGACGATCAAAAACAAAAAATATTGACTCCTTTTTACACGACAAAAACCTACGGCATGGGCATGGGATTATCCATTTGCCGCTCTTTGATCGAAGCCCATAAAGGCATTCTGCGTTTCAATAGTAAACTAGGAAAAGGCACAACTTTTTATTTTACCTTGCCGGTAAATGAACATATTACGGAGTGCCGGGATGAGGATAATCCTGATGGTGGAATATAAGGGTTCTTGCTAGGCTTTAATTATTTTGTTTTCTGTCATGGCTTCTCCGCGTTAAAGCACGCTTTAGATTTAAGCTTTTGTAGGGTATTCTAGCGCTTTTTAAGATTAAAAGACGATAATGACAAGAAAACCTATAAAACATTACTGCGCTGATTTGACCGATTTTGTCTTAAAAAATATTTTCTTTCAAATTAGGGCATATTTCGACTTAAAATTTGACAAACAATATGGAATAGCTACAGCTGGCACTATAGAGTTGCAGCAACTGAATATCCCTTCCGAGAATAAAGGGAATGGCCATAGATATAGAGGGGTTTCGCCCAAAGCATTCGGATATGTTCTGTCAAAATTGGAATTGGACTTTACCGATTATTCCTTCATTGATTTCGGATCAGGTAAAGGCAGAGCTTTACTTTTGGCCAGCAGTTTTCCATTTAAAGCTATTATTGGAATTGAATTTTCGCCAAAGTTGCATGAGATAGCCGAAAATAATATCGCTATTTTTGCGAAACAAACAATGCAATGCACAAAAATCAGTAGTCTCTGCATGGACGCTCTGGACTATCCCATTCCTGAAGGTGATCTATTGCTGTTTTTTTATAACCCGTTCAATTCGGTTTTGACGGAAAAAATTGTCGCCAATATCGTGAATGCATCGGCAAACGCTACACGGCGCGTTGTCGTTGTCTTCTATACAAACAATCAGAAACAAATCGAACAACAGGGGGTGGAAGCATTCGACAAAACGAGTTATTTTCAGGTCCGTAAAGCAATCGCTCCGCCGTTTGATCTATCCAGAATGCAAAAACACATGTTTTTTATTTATTCCAATAAGCAGATTTAACTTAATTTGGAGATAAGGCTGCCTGGGCGCTAAATCCCGGGTTAGGATGCACTCGCGAAGTGGTTTGAGTTTTTTGACATAACTTAGTAATTAATCATAAGCAAAACCGGCATGTTTTACCAAAATATCAAGGTTCTGAATTTTTTCAATTGATTGACCAATGATAGTTAAAAACAAAATAAAATAACAGAATGTGTTAATGAAAGACCAGATTCCCAGACTCATGCGAACGTCTTAACCTTAAGCTGTCCCGCCTTAAGTGGGTAGCCTGCTATCGCAAATTGTATTTATGGGGCCGGCCCATTGCTTATAAATTAGTCTGGAAAAAAAGAGTCGTCTATGATTTGATCAAAAGTCCAAGGGACTAACTCTGGGAAAACAGACAGCGTTATCTTAGTTTCCTTAGCGGCGGAAACGCGAGCAAGTCGATAAGAGTTAGTCAATATATTTAGTAATTCAGGCTTTAAACTTGGGTTTTCGTTGAGAACATCAGTCAATTCCATGCGTTGATGCTTTATCGTTAATTCCCAGCTAACGCCACGCCGAAAAGCTTGATAGCGCCATTTAAGAAGGTGAACAAGCAAAACTGACAGCCGGCTAGAAAACTCTCTTTTTTCACTGCGGCCCATCGTTTCAACCTCTTCGATTAAATTCATAATGTCTACATCTGTAAAACGACCCGCCCTTAACAAGGCAGCCTGTTCTTGAGTCCAACCATAAAAATCGGCATTGTAATTACTCATAAGACACACCGCTATAATTTAACAGAACTATCAGGCACACATTCTTTGCTGTTTGCGGCATGAAAACCTGGTTTGCCGCCAACCATTCGCTCTATTTATGAATCTCAAAATGCAAAGCCAAATACTCCTCAGTCAATTTATGGCTAGGCGCATAATGAATCAAGGGCTGCGAATCGGAATGCGATTCCCGGACTTTGACCGAGGTGGAGATTTTGCTTTCCAGCACCGGCAGACCTTCGGCGATGAGTTCTTCCACTAGTTGCCGGGGCAGGTTGGCTTGTTTTTGATATTGGTTGACGACGATGCCTTCGATTTCCAACTGTTGATTATGGTCAGCTTTAACTTCGGCGATGGCGCGCATCAGCGTGTATAAGGCTTCGCGGGCGAAGGTGTCGCAGTCGAAGGGGATCAGGCATCTTTCGGCGGCGATCAAGGCCGATTGGCTGTAAAAATTCAGAATCGGCGGGGTGTCGATGTAGATTTCGTAGCCTTCCAGTTTTTCCAGCGCTTCTTTCAGTTTAAAGATTTTGTAACGCGATTCCAAGCGGCCTTGCAGGGCCTCCAGATCAGGATGCGAGGGAAGGACATATAAATTGGGGAACGGAGTTTCGTGGATGGCGCTTTCCAAGCCTTCCTTGCCGGCCCCGAACAAACCCAAGCCCAGATTGTCTTTAAAAAAATGCGCAATGGTCTTGTCGGCGTCGGCAACCTTGGCGCCCAATAAATATTGAGTGGAATTGCCTTGGATATCGAGGTCGATGACTAGAGTCTTTTTGCCCTGCATCGCAGTGATCGCCGCCAAATTACACGTAATTGTGGATTTACCGACTCCGCCTTTTTGATTAAAGATCACCCTGCGCATAATCGCCCTCGATAAACTAAATGATAAAAGCCTGCATTATAAGGTTAATGCCTGCAATATCAACAGCGCGTGAAGTTAATGGCTTGACAGGCCGGACATTTGGGCAAAACGCTAGTGGATTTAAAGGCGATTTGCTTGCCGCAGGCATCGCAAACAAAGGTGCCGGGTCCGGCAATATCGCCGCTTTGATACGGGTGATATTGCTTGGCGTCCATTTCCAGGGCGGCGAGTTTGATGCGGGTTTTGTCTGCGATGTCCCAAAATTGCGAGATAGCGAAATTTTCGATCAAATCTATATCAAATTTTAACCACTCCGTCAAAGAGTCCTGATTGCGATTCGGCGAACTGACGGCGGCATGCTCCACGTCGCGCATCACGGAGTCGACGACCTGATTGATTTCGTCCTGCGTATGGATACCCAACTTAAAGGTTTTTTCCTTGGCAATTTCCAAGGCTTCGGCGACGGTGTGCAGCGTATCGTCCATTGCTTCGTACAGGTGGCCCATCAAATCGTCGTAGGCTTTAATCAATTTGTTTTCTGTCATAGGTTCTCCGCATTAATTCACGCTTTAGATTTAAGCGTCTGTAGGGTATTCTAGCGCTTTTTTACATTAAAAGACGATTAGGATGGAAGAGCAATACAAACCGCAGGCTATTGAGCAAAAGGTTCAGGCAGACTGGGCGGCGTCCGGGGTTTTTACCGCAACGGAAGACACCGGCAAACCAAAATATTACTGTCTTTCCATGTTTCCGTATCCGAGCGGCAAGCTGCATATGGGGCATGTGCGTAATTATACGATAGGTGATGTGATCAGCCGTACGCAGCGCATGCTAGGCAAGCATGTTTTGCAACCAATGGGCTGGGACGCCTTCGGCTTGCCGGCGGAAAACGCCGCCATGCAAAACGGCGTACATCCCGCCGATTGGACGTATTCCAATATTGACTATATGCGGACGCAATTGCAACGCCTGGGTTTTGGCTATGATTGGAGCCGGGAACTGGCGACCTGCGACCCGGACTATTACCGCTGGGAGCAATGGTTTTTTCTGCGCTTGCTAAAAAAAGATCTAATCTATAAGAAAACCGCGCCGGTGAATTGGTGTCCGCACGATCAAACCGTATTGGCGAATGAGCAAGTCATCGACGGCTGCTGCTGGCGTTGCGATACCCAGGTAGAGAAAAAAGAAATTTCGCAGTGGTTTTTAAAAATCACCGCCTATGCCGATGAATTGCTGACCTCCTTGGAATCCTTGCCCGGCTGGCCGGAACAAGTGCGGACCATGCAAGCCAATTGGATAGGCCGCTCCGAAGGCGTGGAAATGGATTTTGCCGTAGCGGGTTTTGAACAACCTATCCGGATTTACACCACCCGACCCGATACCGTGATGGGCGTTACTTATGTGGCAGTGGCCGCCGAACATCCGGTGGCTTTAAAAGCGGCGGAAAACCATGCCGGGATTCAGGCGTTTTTGGATGCCTGTAAACTGATGGAAACCTCGGAAGCGGCGATGGAAACCATGGAAAAACGCGGGATTTATTCCGGCGTACAGGCCATACATCCCTTGACAGGTGCGTTGGTTCCGGTGTGGATCGCCAATTTCGTGCTGATGAATTACGGCACCGGGGCGGTGATGTCGGTACCCGGCCACGATCAACGCGATTACGAATTCGCAAAAAAATACGGCATAGACATTAAACAGGTGATTTATGCCGCAAATGACGCGCCTGACGACATCAGCGCGCAGGCTTTTACCGATAAAGGCGTGTTGCGCAATTCCGGTGAATTTGACGGCCTGACGTCTGCGCAAGCCTTCGATGCTATCGCCGCAAAACTGGCCGGCTTGCAGAAAGGCGAGCGGAAAACCAATTTTCGGCTGCGCGATTGGGGTGTTTCCCGGCAGCGTTACTGGGGAGCGCCCATCCCAATTATCTATTGCGAGGATTGCGGCACGGTGCCGGCGCCTGATGAGCAATTGCCGATCACCTTGCCGCGCGATGTGGTGCTGGACGGCTCGCAATCGCCATTGGCGGCGCATCCCAGCTTTCCGCATGCCGATTGTCCGCAGTGCGGTAAACCGGCGCGCCGGGAAACAGATACCTTTGATACCTTTATGGAATCCTCCTGGTATTTCGCCCGCTATGCTTGTCAGGACTTGAAAACCGGCATGTTGGACGAGCGGGCAAATTATTGGCTGCCGGTGGATCATTATATCGGCGGTATAGAGCACGCTATTTTGCATTTGTTGTACGCGCGGTTTTATACCAAATTATTGCGCGACGAAGGTTTGTTGGCGTGCGATGAGCCGTTTAAAAACCTGTTGACGCAAGGCATGGTGATTGCCGAAACGTTTTATCAAATCGATGAGCACGGCCATAAGCATTATTTCAATCTCACCCAGATTGATGTTGAGCGCGATAGCAAAGGCAAAATTATCGCCGCCAAATTAAGCAGCGATGGTTCGTCAGTGACGGTTGGCGCGGTCGAGAAAATGTCGAAATCGAAGAATAACGGCGTAGATCCGCAAGTGTTAATTGATCAATACGGCGCCGATACGGTGCGGTTGTACACCATGTTTACTTCGCCGCCGGAGCAATCGCTGGAATGGAACGACGCCGGCGTCGAAGGCGCGTTTCGTTTCCTGAAACGTTTATGGCGGGAAACCTTTCAACACTTTGATGCGGGTTTACCGACGCAATCAGTAGATTTGCAGGCTTTAACCGAGCCGCAAAGAACTTTACGCCGGCAATTGCATCAAACCGTGCAAAAAGTCAGCGACGATATGGAGCGCCGGCATACCTTCAATACGGCGATTGCCGCCAATATGGAATTGGTTAATGCCTTGCATAAATTTGAGGATGCTAGCGGCAATGGCCGCGCGGTGCGTCAGGAAGTGCTGGAAGCCGTGGTGTTGATGCTGGCGCCGATTATCCCGCATGTATGCCAGCAACTTTGGGAGCACCTGGGGCATGGCAGCGATATTGTCACGGCTGCCTGGCCGCTGGTCGATCATGCCGCATTGAAACTTGATGCTATCGAAATGGTAGTGCAAGTCAACGGCAAACTCAGAGGCAAATTTACCGTAGCGCTAGATGCGTCCAAGGAAGCTATTGAAGCTTTGGTGTTTGCCGATGAACATGTGCAGCGCTTCATCGACGGTAAGCCAATCAAAAAACTGATTGTGGTGCCGCAAAAACTGGTTAATATTGTAGTTTGAGCCGGGTAGAAAAATCAGCATGAAAGAGTTATACAATAGTGTCTTAATAAGCATTTTGCTGTGCTTAAGTGCTTGCGGCTATCATCTGCGCGGCTCGATTGAAATGCCCGAAGCGCTTAAGGCTGTCTATATCAGCGGCGCCTCAACCACTTTGCAAACCGAAATGACGGCTTTTATGCAGGCTTCCAATGGTAAAGTGGTCAAAAGCACTGGCGAGGCCGGGATTGTAATCAAGATTCTGAAAGAAGATATACGTACCCGCGTGCTATCGATAGGTACTACCGGTAAATCGGCGGAGTCGGAGCTTAATTATTATATGCGCTTTCAGTTTTTCGATAAGCAGGATAACCCCTTAAAGGACGAGCAGACTATTGAGTTGGCGCGGGAATATTTTAACGACCAAACCGCAGTTTTGGCGAGGGCCAGCGAGGCGCAATTGATTACTAAGGAGATTTATAAACAGGCCTCCAGGATGTTGATGGCGCAGGCCAAGGTGGCTCTTGAGAACCCGGCGCCGGGCTTGGTTAAGGATAAGGCACAGGATACTCCTGCCGAGGAGCAGACGCAGGATGCTCCGGTGCAGTTTCAGGACAAATAAGCATGCGTCTCAAGGGCGATCAGCTTGGCGCTGCTCTCCAGAAGACTTTAGCGCCGGTGTATTTAATCTGCGGCGATGAGCCTTTGCAATTAGGCGAGGCTGCCGATGAAATACGCAGTGCGGCAAAACGCGCCGGTTACACTAGTCGCGAGATGCTCAGCATTGATAATGGCGCCGAGTGGCGGGAGCTGACAACGGAAGCCGGTTCTTTGTCGATCTTTTCCGAGAAAAAACTCATCGATTTAAGAGCTGTGTCGGTCAAACCCGGCTTGGAGGGCGGAAAAGCTCTGATCAATTACACGCAACAGCTACCTGAAGACACGTTGTTGCTGATAACAGCCGGTAAGATAGACAGTTCCGGCCAGAAAGCCCTATGGTTTCAGGCAGTGGATAAGGTGGGCGTGGTGGTGCAGGTTTGGCCTTTACAAGGGCCGGACTTGCTGTATTGGCTGCAACGCCGGGCCGAACGCAAGGGCATGCAGATGGATGCGGACGCGGTAAAATCCTTGGCCTCGCGGATAGAAGGGCATTTGCTGGCGGCTGCGCAAGAAATAGAAAAATTGTATATTTTGCATGGCAATCGCCGTATCAGCAAGGCGATGGTCGAAGATCATGTTGCCGATAGCGCCCGTTTTGACGTGTTCAATTTAAACGACGCCTTATTGCAGGGCAAGCTTAATCGGGCAGTAAAAATTTTGCATGGCTTGAGAGCTGAGGGCGTCGCTGCGCCGGTGGTGTTATGGGGCATGAGCCGCGAAGCGAGGCTGTTGTTGAATGTGCAGGCCGATTTGCAGCAAGGCGGGCAGTTGGAGGCGGTATTAAAAAAATATCAGGTGAGGGATAAACGTAAGCAATTTGTGCAGGAGGCTGTGCAGCGCTTGAAAACGCCGCGTCTGCAATATATATTGCAGCTAAGCGCAACAGCGGATTTGCAGATCAAAGGCCAGCAGGCCGGGGATGGCTGGGAGAGCTTGTTTGAGATTTGTTTGCAGTTTGTGAATGCTCCCGCGTTTTAGAATACTAGCTTATAATTTATCGAGCAGCCGTAGGGCGGGTTAGATGCGAATAAAAGCTTAAATTGTAAGCGTAAAACTTACTCCGCATCGTAAACCCGCCGGGACTTGCCACAGAGTTGGACTACCGAACAGCTCGGCGCGTTACGATGCGCGACAGGTTTTTAGACTTATTTAAAGTCGTGGTGCGCATCTAACCCGCCCTACGGCAATGCGGGATGCCTTTTGATTCGCCTAAAACTTACCGAACAACTTAAAAGTTGATAAAATTACTAGGTTTTTTATTTATAAGAGGATAATGCAAATGAGTGCTATTGAAAGAATACAAGAACAATTGAGCAATAATACCGTGGTGTTGTACATGAAAGGCACTCCGGATTTTCCACAATGCGGCTTTTCCAGCCGCGTCGTGCAAGTATTGCAATTATATAACGCCAAATATGCGGCGGTTAATATCCTGGAAGACCCCGAATTACGCGAAGCCTTAAAACAATATTCGAACTGGCCCACATATCCGCAATTATATGTCAAAGGCGAGTTGTTAGGCGGTTGCGATATTGTCATGGATATGCATAATAAAGCCGAACTAGAGCAGGTTTTAACGGCTGCGCTAGCTTAGTGATAGACAGGAGGGAGAAGGAGCGCTTAACTTAACTCAAGTTCTGTAAACCTTTTCCAGCGATTGATAATTAAGCAAAATATATGAGCGGTTTGTTCTGCGTCATACAGCGCAGAGTGCGCTTTTTCGTTGTCCCAGGCTAAACCAGCCGCTTCGGCGATCTTTGCCAAAACTGTTTGGCCGTAGGCTAAACCACCTAAGGTAGCAGTGTCGAAACTGCTGAAGGGATGAAAAGGACTTCGCTTGTATTTGGTGCGTTCAATAGCCGCATTTAGAAAATTGATGTCGAACGCCGGGTTATGGCCAACTAATATTGCGCGTTTACAATCGTTGCGCTTTACTGCGGCTTTGATCGGCATAAACAGTTTTTCCAGAGCGTCCTTTTCATCGATAGCCATGCGAAAAGGGTGAAAAGGGTCGATGCCGGTGAATTTAAGCGCCGCTTCATCGAGTTCGGAATTTTTGAAAGGGACAACATTACAGTGATGCTTCTCGGTAATCTTGAGCCAGCCTAAGTCGTCCGGCTCGACTATAATGGCGGCGATTTCCAGGAGCGGGTTTTTTTTGGCGTTAAAGCCGGCAGTTTCTATGTCTATAATAACGGGCAAATAGCCGCGAAATCGTTTACCTAGCGGGTTTTGGCTGATTTCCATGGTGGGCGTGGTGGATTGAAAACTCGATTGTATGCCATGTTAGGTATTTTTGGATAGACTCAAATGCATTCAGGTTAGGAGTGGATAAAATGCAACATAATAAAAATAAATCACATTTGCTTATTGCTGTCGGTTTTTTCGTGCTGTGTACTGGTTGTGCGACAACAGGCGGTTCACCGGATAGCAATGATCCCTGGGTTGGCTGGAACCGCGGCGCGCAATCTTTCAACGACGGCCTGGATGATTATGTGATGAAACCGGTGGCTAAAGGCTATGTTTGGGTGATGCCGGCATTCGCACATAAAGCAGTCACCAATTTTTTCAGCAATCTGGATGACATAGGCGTGTTCGCCAATGGTGCTTTGCAAGGCAAATATGCGCAATCCGGCTCCGATACCGCGCGGTTTTTGGTGAATTCTACAGTCGGTATCGGTGGTTTAATTGATATAGGCACAGCGCTTGATTTACCAAAGCATAAAAGCGATTTCGACCAAACGCTGGGTAAATGGGGCGTTTCCACCGGCCCCTATTTAGTATTGCCCTTGTTTGGGCCAAGTTCGCCGCGTGGAGTGTTTGGGCTAATAGGCGATGCGGCGTTAAATCCTATCAGCTATACGGGTATTTATTTCGGCAGCACCTCAAGCGTATCATATGAAGTTGGCTTTGGCTTAGGAGCGTTAAGAGCTATAGATAGCCGGGCTAACAATTTGGGTCTGGAAAGAACTATTAGCGAGGCAGCGCTGGATAGGTATGAGTTTTTAAAAAATGCTTATATTCAGCATCGTAAATATTTGGTTAACGATGGTAAAAATCAGGATGAGGATGTCTTGAAATTTGAAGAGGAAAACGGCAATAAGGGGTTTGGGCCGATTAGTCCGTATTAAGCGCTGTTAGTAACTATTTGGCGCTCGCTCGCATAGATTGGGTTGCGCTTTTTGCAACCCAATCTACATGACTAAGCTTCATGAGACTACGTTGAATTTTTACAATTTTTGCTAGCCTCGCCTGTTAATCTTGATTTGAGCGTACAGGGGAGTAAGCAATTTAAGTCAGGTTCTGCTGGTCTTTTCTTGCGGTGTGATTATTTACAGTTAGGAAATAGATTGTTTCCGCCTATCGATATTTACATACATATATATCGTAATATACTATAAATAAAAGCTAAGTAGAAGCGCGCAGGATTTCCCATGGTTGATTCACTCTCCAGGTAGATTTTAGGCGATTATGTTTTAAGAGAGGGTGCTGAATTTTGGTCGGTTTCCCGTTGCGTTCGTTGTATCATATAGCCTCAATTAGACAAACAAAGAGGTGTTATTATGAAATCCAGCGCACGTAATCAATTTAGCGGCACGGTTAAAGAGGTGCTTATGGGTGCAGTCAACGCCGAAGTTCATATCGGATTAAAAGGCGGTGAAACCATTGTTGCCTCGATTACCAAGGATTCGATCGAAACTCTGGGCATCAAAACCGGCAGCACAGTCCTTGCCTTGGTTAAGGCGCCGCAAATTATTGTCGTCACAGATTTTGGCGGCTACAAAATTTCGGCGCGTAACCAATTGCAAGGCGTAGTCACCGAGGTTAAACACGGCGCGGTCAATTCCGAAATTGATATCGAGCTGAAAGGCGGTGAAAAAATAGTCGCAACAGTGACCAACGATAGTGTAGAGACTTTGGGCTTACATAAAGGTCAAGCCACTACTGCGGTATTCAAAGCCGGTGCGGTGCTGTTAGCCGTTCCTGGTTAATATTAATCAGCCTGTCTTCGCAGCTTAGATTCGCCGGCGAGACTAAGGTCTTACCAGCGAGGTCAGATGTCATGCTGTTGGATATGAATGTGAAGTTGCGTAGAGGTCATTTCGATCTGACGACGCAACTCTCGGTCAACGATACCAGCGTCGGATTGTTCGGTAAATCCGGCGCCGGCAAAAGCACGGTTTTGAACCTGATCGCCGGTACGCTGCAGCCGCAATCAGGATACATCATGCTGGACGGCAAAATTCTCTTCGACAGCCGGAAAGGCATCGTGATGCCGCGCGAACAACGGCCCATCGGCGCAGTTTTGCAAAGAGATTGCGCCGATCCTCCGGAACTGTGCGGGAAAACCTGACTTCCGCCTATTATCGGACCTTAAAGCAGCGGCGCTTATTCAAGCTGGATTATTTGATCGGTCTATTGGAGTTGGGGGCAATACTTGATCAGACTATTGATCTTTTGACCGCCGGCGAGCGGCAACGCGTGGCTTTGGCGCGTTCCTTATTTAAATCGCCAAAAATATTACTGTTGGATGAAACCTTCGCCGCCATCGGCAACGGTTTTAGAGCGCAATTACTGCCGATTTTAAAGCGTTTGCAGGACGAATTTGGTTTGCCTGTGTTGTACGCCAGCCAATTTCTGGGCGAGATTCTGGACTTAACCGACCAACTGGTGGTGTTGGAGCAAGGGAAAGTGCTGCATAGCGGATCGCTAAGAGATGTGGCTAAACATGAAGGTGTTTTGCGCTATTTGGGCATCCGCCAGATTGACAATATCCTACCGGTCAGCATACGTTATCATGATTTCCATGCCGGCTGCAGTATGGCTGACAGCTTCGGCTTACCGCTTGCCTTGCCGCTACGTCCGCAATTCACCGTCGGCAGCCAAACCCAGGTTTCGATTCGCGCCAATGATATTGCCTTATCCCGGCATTACATTGAGGGCATCTCTATCCAAAATCAAATCAAGGGGCGAATTTGCGCCTTAATTCCCAGTGAAGAAAGCATGATCGTGCAAGTCGATTGCGGCGGCGCATTGCTGGTGGAAATAACCCAGGGCGCTTGTCGGGATATGGCCTTGCGCGAAGGGGATAGCGTTTACTGTCTGATTAAAACCCATTCCATTGTCTATTTGGCGGAACTGGATGCTTTGCCGTATCAACGCGTCGTGAATTATGGCGACGGCTATTATTATTTGGGTTCTGCCGAATCTGCAAGTGAGGCGTTCTTTGCGGGGCTAGCGCCTAAACATGAGCGGCATTAAGCAGCGCCGGCACGCTGTTGTATTTGACATGCCTTCCGAAAAATGGGACAGGTTAACTTATTTAATAAGTTAACCCTTTTCGCGTTTCTTGATAGTATTTACTCGACTATAATTTTCGTCACTGCAACCACAAGGTTTATTACTTCTGGTCTAACTGCTTACAAATCCATAAAGTTTTGAAATATGACAAAAAACTCAAGTCGGTTTACTGCTCTTGTTGAAGCCGTTACCGATGAAATAAAGACCCGCGAATATCTCTTTAGCGGTATCTATCCAGACAATATGATTGAAATTGGTGCAGATAGTGCTAGTGGCATAGGCCACTACCGCATATTGCAATTATCAGCAGGATAATTGATCAATGGCTAGCCAAGGCGCCATCATCAAGCGCGGGCAGCGCTTTCAGGGCTTTACTGAGGAGGGAGAGCGGGTTTTCGGCTTTTAATCAGACAATTTCATTGTTGCGCTATTTATTGTTTTTTAACGGCAAAACAGGTCTATCGGGCCGTTGCTTGAATCCAAGGCCGTAAATACGCTGTTTCATAAAATTAATAAACTTGGTGTTCCGGAAGCTGTTGGGAATAAATCGATAGATTGGTTGGAGAATTTGGGCAATCGGTAGTTCATAGTTTATAAGCAGCATATGCCACCAAAGCAGAATTCCACCCCACGCCGTTAAGGCGCCGATATATGAATCTGTTCTGACCAAGTCATTAGCCCAGATGGTTTTGTATTGTTCATCTCCCGGCATGAAATCGAAGGTTTTCACGCCATTATCAAAACACCAGTGCACCAGTTTC
Source organism: uncultured Pseudomonadota bacterium (assembly GCA_963705975.1). Lineage (GTDB taxonomy): Bacteria > Pseudomonadota > Gammaproteobacteria > Methylococcales > Methylomonadaceae > Methylomonas. The sequence continues at coordinate 51,927 of CAVPMI010000041.1, read as the reverse complement.
TCCAGAAATAAGCGCGACGGCGATAGCTTATTCCAGTGATCGTCATAGCTAAACACATGGAACAGAAAATTGCTGCCGAATTTGTAACCAAAGCCGGCAGAAATGATGGTTTCACCTGCCGAGAGTTTTGCTATGACATAACTATGCTGTGCGTTTGCTGCTATTGCCGCGTTTTTAAAGAGATTTTGCATTTCAGCAGTAGCAAAATAAACTGCATATTTCTGTTTGGTGCTTAACCACGCGAGTTTATGCTGAATAATCCAATTGATAATGGCTGCATGCTCTTGGCCGTTTGTAACAATATGAAAATCCAATCCAGGCAATGCTTCGTTTGCGCGTTTCCATTGTCTGCGCTGGTCACAGAGCAATGATTTTGGCAATTGCTGGAAATATCCGTTCCAGTCTGCATACTTATCTAGCCGGATAACCGGACACCAGCCACCGCCAATTGCGGTAAAAGCTGTTGTTTGGCTGGCAAACTGATGCAAATTAGCCGGATCGCGTAAATTTTGGAACATGTATAAATCCGTATGACAATTGCGCCGGATAAATTCCCAGGAGGTTTGCAGCCAAGACTCTGCGCATGGGTGCTTTTCAACCAGCAAATCGCGATATTCAAGCGTGTCAGACGAAATTAAGCGCAAAGTCTTATCGGCTATCATCAACGGCCAAACCAGCACCAGCCTGCCGCCCAGTCTACCTATGACAATAAACAACTTGCGCCCGCGAATTTTCGCAACCGAATTCCAAACTTGCCACACCCAATCGAAACTTTGAAAGAAATGATTTGTATCGCTTCTGGCACAAAGAACGTTCCATTCATCTTTGAGGGCAAGAAAGCCATCACAAGTCTGGATAATTCTAATTTCTAGAACTTGCTGCGCTTCTTTCACGGCAATAGGCTGATAAATCGAAAGAGATTTGCAAGTCACTGATAACATACATGTATTTCCATTGTATTGTGGCCTAATATTTTGTTTAACCAAAAGTATAGGACACTATGGAAAGCTTACTGCGGTAATTGCTGCAAAAAATACAGTAGGACGTTTGGCGTTACGATTTTGAAGGATGATAAATGCAAGTTGTTTATAACTTTCAGACGCGAAGCTAGAGCTTCGTTTTGTAGGTCCCCAAGTCAGCGGAGCTTGGGAACCCGTTAGTTATCAAGCTGAAATTAAGGCTTTTGCGCAATATGCTCAACTGCTTCCGCGACTATATCCAACAGCTCCGCACGATGGGTTTGCGCATATTCCACGATTTGCTTGCGCATGCGCGGTTCCCAAAAATTCCTGATATGTTGTTCCACGCCTTGAATGGCCAGGGTTCTATCGGGTTCCGATTTGAAGAAAGCGCCGATATTGTTGGCCATTTTTATTAAGTTGTTGTTATCCATAATTTTTATGCGGTTGCTGCTTGATAATGTTGTAAACGATGCGGGTGAGTATAAATGACGTGATTATCATTGCGGGTAAAACCTACCAGGGTTAAACCGCATTCTTCAGCTAATTGTATCGCCAAAGCGGTGGGTGCGGAAATAGCCGCCAACAGCGTAATGCCTACACATGCGGCTTTCTGCACCATTTCATAACTGGCGCGGCTGGTCACCAACAGCCAGCCGCCGGAAAAATTGGTATTAGATTTTGCCAGCGATCCTATCAACTTATCTAGGGCGTTATGCCTGCCGACATCCTCGCGCACCGTGGTGACGCCGCGCACGGGGTCCAGCCAGCCGGCGGCATGCACCGCGCCGGTGATTTGATTTAAAGTTTGTTTTTGGTACATATCGGCCATCGCCCCGCTTAAACGGGCCGCGTCTAAAGTGAGGCCCGCGCTGACCGGGCGAGGAGGGCGGATAGCTTGCTCCAAAGTCGTCGCACCGCACAAACCGCAGCCGGTTCGCCCCGTCATGTTTTTGCCTTTGCCGTGTAATTGTTCGAAGCGCTGTTCCGGAATAGTCATGCGGACTTCTACGCCTTTGGAGCGTTGCACCACGCGTATATTGTGCAATTCTGCCGGGCAGGCGATGATTTCTTCCGTTAAACTAAAACCCAAGGCAAAATCCTCCAAGTTTAACGGCGTTGTCAACATGACTACATGCGGCACGGTGTTATACACCAATACTACCGGCACTTCCTCTGCTACACAGTCTTCCTTGGTCGAATGAACCGGGCCGCGCCAGTAATCGAAAGTTGCTTTCCGATAACTGCTCCAGCCCAGTTCGCTGACTGCATCCATCGTTGACTAAGCGCTTTAGCCGGCGACGATACGGTCTTCCAGCAAAGACTGTTGCTGGTCGGAAAAGGTTTGATATTCCTTTTGCCATTCCGAAGGTTGCTGCACTTTTGCTACATGTACCGCAGTCACTTTATATTCAGGACAGTTGGTCGCCCAGTCTGAGTTATCGGTGGTGATGACATTAGCGCCTGAGTGCGGGAAGTGGAAAGTGGTATATACCACGCCCGGCTGCATGCGGTCGGTGATTAAAGCGTGCATGACAGTTTCGCCGGCACGGCTTTTGACGCCAACCCAGTCGCCATCGGCAATGCCTAATACTTCAGCGTCGTGCGGATGAATTTCCAGTCTATCTTCCGCATGCCACTGGTTATTTTCGGTGCGGCGGGTTTGTGCGCCGACGTTGTATTGCGACAAGATGCGACCGGTGGTTAAAATCAACGGGTATTTGCTATTGGTACGTTCCGCAGTAGGCATATACTCAGTTAACATGAAACGGCCTTTACCGCGTACGAAGTGATCTTCGTGCATGGTTGGCGTGCCGTTAGGATGCTCGTCATTGCATGGCCACTGGATGCTGCCCATTTCTTCAATTTTGGCATAGGAAACATGCGCGAATTGCGGTGTCAACGCGGCAATTTCATCCATGATTTCCGAAGGGTGGCTATAGTTCATAGGGTAACCCATCGCATTTGACAGCGCTTGAGTGACTTCCCAATCTTCTTTGCCGGCCAGCGGCGTCATGACTTTACGTACCGGCGATATGCGGCGTTCGGCATTGGTGAAGGTGCCGTTTTTTTCCAGGAAAGAAGAACCCGGTAAAAATACATGCGCAAATTTAGCGGTTTCATTCAAAAACAAATCCTGAACCACTAAGCATTCCAATTCCCGTAGGGCATGATGGACGTGATGAATATCCGGGTCGGATTGCGCAATGTCTTCACCTTGTACGTATAAGCCTTTAAAACTGCCGTCTATGGCCGCCCCAAACATATTCGGAATGCGCAAACCCGGTTCGGACTCCAAGGTCACGCCCCAAGCATTTTCGAAAAGGGTGCGTGTTGCGGTATCCGATACATGCCGGTAGCCGACGAATTCATGCGGAAAAGAACCCATATCGCAAGAACCTTGTACGTTGTTTTGACCGCGTAAGGGGTTAACGCCAACGCCTTCTCTACCAATATTGCCAGTCGCCATTGCTAGATTTGCAATGCCGATCACTGTAGTTGAACCTTGGCTATGCTCGGTGACGCCCAGACCATAATAAATCGCGCCATTCGCTGCGCTTGCGTAGAGACGGGCTGCGCCGCGTATTTCATCAGCCATTACGCCGGTTACTTCGGCAAGCGCTTCCGGTGAATTGCTAGGTAAGGAAACAAAGGTTTTCCATTTGTTGAACGATTCAACATCGCAACGTTCGTGGGCAAAATTTTCGTCGGCTAAACCTTCAGTGACAATGGTATGCGCCAAAGCTGTAACTAGGGCGACATTGGTGCCTGGCCGTAGTTTCAAGTGGAAATCGGCTTTAACGTGCGGGCTATTTCTGACTAAATCGATACTGCGAGGATCGACCACGATCAGCTTTGCGCCTTCGCGCAAGCGGTGCTTCATCATTGAGCCGAATACGGGATGACCGTCAGTAGGGTTGGCGCCGATCACTAAAATTACATCGGCTTTCATCACTGAATCGAAATTCTGCGTGCCGGAGGACTCGCCGAACGTACTTTTTAAGCCGTAACCGGTAGGTGAGTGACAAACCCTGGCGCAGGTATCGACATTATTATTGCCAAAGCCGGCACGGATGAGTTTTTGCACCAAATAAGTTTCTTCATTGGTGCAGCGGGAAGAGGTAATACCGCCTATGGATTGCCGGCCATATTTTCCCTGTATGCCTTTCAAGCGGTCAGCGGCATGTTGGATGGCAACTTCCCAACTCACCACCCGCCAAGGATCGGTAATTTTATCGCGCACCATAGGGGTGGTGATACGATCTTTATGCGTGGCATAGCCGAAAGCGAAGCGGCCTTTTACGCAAGAGTGGCCGTGGTTGGCGCCGCCGTTTTTGTCCGGCACCATGCGCACTAGCTGTTCGCCTTTCATATCGGCGCGGAAAGAACAGCCGACGCCGCAATAGGCGCAGGTAGTAATTGTGCTGTGTTCCGGCGTGCCGTTATCGATAACCGATTTTTCAATCAAGGTGGCGGTGGGGCAGGCCTGCACGCAAGCGCCGCAGGAGACGCATTCGGATTCCATGAACGGTTGATTTTGACCGGGAGAGACATGCGAAGCGAAGCCGCGGCCATCGATAGTCAGCGCGAAAGTGCCTTGAGTTTCTTCGCAGGCGCGGACGCAACGCGAACAAACGATGCATTTGGCCGGATCGAAACTGAAATACGGATTGCTGGTGTCTTTCACGGAGTCCAGATGATTGTCGCCCGCATAACCGTAACGTACTTCGCGTAAACCCACTTCGCCGACGGTATCCTGCAATTCGCAGTCGCCGTTGGCGGCGCACGTCAAGCAGTCCAGCGGGTGATCGGAGATGTACAATTCGGCGATGCCGCGGCGGACGGTGGCTAGTTTGTCGTTTTGGGTGCAAACCTTCATGCCGGCTGCCACCGGCGTGGTGCAGGAGGCAGGGTAGCCGCGCGCGCCTTCGATCTGGACTATGCACATCCGGCAAGAACCGAACGGCTCCAAGCTATCGGTGGCGCAGAGTTTAGGGATTTTGATGCCTGCTTCCGCTGCGGCCCGCAGCACGGAACTGCCGGCATTGACGGTAACTTGACGACCGTCGACTTCCAGAGTGACTTTATCCTGGGACGCGCTAACAGGAGTCCCGTAATCTATTTCTATATTGGCTGACATAAGCTATCTCCAGTAACGATCAGGCTTCGGTCTTCAGGCCAAAGTCTTCGGGGAAAAGGTTCAGCGAGCTTAGCACCGGAATCGGTGTCATGCTGCCCATTGCACACAAAGAACCACAGGTCATGGTGTTGCATAAATCGCGTAACAAATCCGTGTTTTTGGCTTTTTCAACGTCACCCACAATCCGGTCGATGACTTCAACTCCGCGTGTGGAACCGATCCGGCAAGGCGTGCATTTGCCGCATGATTCTTCCACGCAAAATTCCATTGCATAACGCGCCATGTCCGCCATGTTGACGGTGTCGTCATGCACCACGATGCCGCCATGACCCAGAACCGCGCCAATAGCAGCAAAAGCTTCATAATCCAGCGGCGTGTCGAATTGCGATTCGTGTAAATACGCGCCTAACGGGCCGCCGACCTGCACGGCGCGAATGGGTCTGCCAGTCGCTGAACCGCCGCCGTAATCGTACAACAATTCCCGCAAGGTCATGCCGAACGCGGCTTCGAACAAGCCGGCATGTTTAATATTACCCGCAAGTTGCAGGGGCAGCGTACCGCGTGAGCGGCCAATGCCATAATCCCGGTAATACTCCCCGCCTTTGTCCAAAATAATGGGTACGGAGGCGAGGGAGATAACGTTGTTCACTACGGTCGGCTTGCCGAACAATCCGACGATAGCCGGTAAGGGCGGCTTGAAGCGCACCAGGCCGCGTTTGCCTTCCAGGCTCTCCAGCAAAGAAGTTTCTTCGCCGCAGATATAAGCGCCGGCTCCGCGCCGGACTTCCAGATGAAAAGTTTTGCCGCTGCCCAGAATGTTTTCGCCCAGGTAGCCGTTTTTTACCGCAGACTGGATAGCTTGATTCAAGGCGGCATAGGCGTGTGGATATTCAACCCGCAAGTAAATATAGCCCTTAGTTGCACCCACCGCCAATCCGGCGATGGTCATGCCCTCAATCAGCACGAATGGGTCGCCTTCCATAATCATGCGGTCGGAAAAGGTGCCGGAATCGCCTTCGTCAGCATTGCAGACAATGTATTTTTGCCCGGCAGGCGCGTTAAGCACGGTGTTCCATTTGATGCCGGTCGGAAACGCCGCGCCGCCACGGCCGCGTAAACCTGAATCACTGACATGTTTGACAATTTCCGCCGGTTGCAGCGTCAAAGCATTTTTTAGACCGCGATAGCCTGCATGCGCGAGATAATCGCCAATACTGACGGGATCGGTCAGGCCGACCCGCGCAAAAGTCAGGCGATTTTGCTTTTTAAAATAAGTTAAATCTTCAATCGTTGCCGAGACAAAGCGGGTGTTGCCCGCCTTCAAGCAAGCCGGCGGCCGAGCAGGGAGGGCACGTCTTTCGCTTGCACCGGGCCATAGGCTAATCGGCCTTCGGCGGTTTCAACCTCGACCAAGGGCTCCAACCACTATAAGACCGCGCGAACCATTACGCACGATGTCCACGTTTTGGCCTTGAGTTTGTAGCGCTAAGGCCTGGGCTACTTGTTCTGCGCCCAAGGATAGCGCGGTTGAATCTCGGGAAATATATAAACGGCTCATTTTAGACGCCTTTGTGGGTCGAATCAATTTGATCAAATTTTCTCCGGAGTCACTCGGCCATACACTTCTTTGTCTATCGTGATAGCCGGCGAGCAAGCGCAGTTGCCCAAACAGTATACCGGCTCTAAAGAAAATTGCTGCGTCAGCGGTGGTTTCATGAAAATCGATGCCAAACTGTTGTTTGGCATGGCTTTCAAGAACTTTAGCACCCATCGCTTGACAAGATTCTGCCCGGCAGATATGCACAGTGTGTTTGCCGGGAGGCTGTTTCCCGGAAATAATGATAGAAGCTGATGACGCCATGCACTTCCGCTCTAGATAGATACAAGGCTTTGGCGATGTCCTCCACGGCTGCTTCGGGAATATAGCCCAAAGTGTCCTGAATCCCGTGCAAAATCGGCAATAAATTACCAGGCATAGCGAGGTGGGCGTCCAGGATCTCCAACACGGTGGATTTTTGATTTTGATAGTCTTGCATCATCGGCTCGATAATAAATGACGAAAATTTTTCCAACAGCTATTTAATCACGAACAAACGCCGTTTTGCAATGCGCGTTACTGGCTGTATGCCGCGAATTTTCTGATAATTACCGAAAAATGATTGAAAAAAGCAATTCAGTTACGGTAAGTGCTTAAAGAAATTAGTAATTCAGAATTATAATTTAAATGATAACTATTTTCATTAAACAATTATGAATTTTAACGCTGGGTTTGATAAATAGGCAGCAAAGCCTGCTCTGCATCACCCGCAAACTCAAAACAGGGCGGAAGTAACGCCCTGTTTTGACGGCAAGCTTTATTTTCCGGCTTCTGGAGCTGGAGTTGGAGCTGGTGTGGGTTCAGTCGCAGCAGGGGCTTCTGTTGCGGCTGGTTTTTCCGGCTCGGCTGTGGCGGGCTGAGCTTCCGCAGCAGATGCAGCCGGTTTCGCAGCTGTCGGCGGCGCAGGCGGCAGCAGAATTTCAACTTGCGCGGTTTTACGCAAATTTTCTATCATGGCTTGCGCTTTTTGACGTTGCAACATGTTGCGTATTTGTTCTTTTACAGAATCCAACGGTGGCGGGGTCAGCGCACGTGATTCTTCTCTAAGGATAACATGCCAGCCGAATTGGGTCTGTACCGGTGTTTTGGAATATTTGCCATTTTCCAGCGCGATGACCGCTTCCGAGAAAGGCGCAACCATGCGATCAGCGGTAAACCAGCCTAAATCACCGCCTTCCGCGCCCATAGGGTCTATAGAATGTTTTTTGGCTAAGGCTTTAAAGTCGCCGCCTTTATCTAACTCGGCAATGATTTTTTTTGCTTCGTCTTCAGTTTTGACCAAAATATGGCGAGCTTTATACTCATTGCCGATATTGGCCATTTTGGAATCGTATTCAGCCTTGATATCTGCATCGGTTACCGGATTAGCTTTCAGATAATCCTGCAGGGCGGCTTGGGAAAGCAGCGAGTTTTTAACGGTTGCTAAGCGTTCTTGGATTTCCGGGGTTTGATCCAGATGTTTTTGTAATGCTTGTTGGATCAACAACTCGCGTTGAATCAACTCCTCCAGCAATTGTTGTTGCGGGAAGTTTTGGCCTTGACTACGCTCAGAAATTTCTTTTTCCAGCGTTTCCAAGGTTTTTTTGCTGATATAGGTACCGTTTACAGAGGCGACTGCATCGGCTTTGCTGACAGTAGGCGCCGCAGTTGTAGTATTGGCATCTTTAGCTTTTTCCTCAAAACAACCGGGCAGCAGTGTGGCGCTAGCCAGAATCAGAGGGATGATTTTCAGTTTCATTTATTGATTTCCTGTATTGTTTTCAGAGGGGGTTAAAGCATTAATGCCGAGTGCATGAATATCTTCTTTCATTAAATCATGCAAAGCCTGATAGACCAGTTGGTGGCGCAGCACCATGGATTTGCCCTCAAAGGCATTGGCGACGATAGTGACATAATAATGGCCGCCGCCCCTTTGATTGCCGCCGTGCCCGGCATGGGCCGCACTTTGGTCGATTATTTCCGTTAAGTCCGGTGTTAGGGCTTCTTCCAGCTTTTGTCTGATTTTATCGGCTATCATGTTGGGAATACTTGTTTAAAGGGTTTTACAATAACATGGGCGTACACTCCCGCAGTATTGTAGGGATCGGCGTCCACCCAGTTTTGGGCTTCAGCAAGATTAGAAAACTCCGCCACTATCAGGCTGCCTGTAAATCCGGCTTCGCCGGGGTTTTCCGCTTCGATTGCCGGACAAGGGCCGGCCAATAGCAATCGGCCTTGATCTTGCAGGCTCTGTAATCTTTGCAGGTGTTCCGGCCGGGCGGCCAATCTGTTGGTTAAGCTGTTAGGTTGGTCTTCGGCGAAAATAGCGTACAGCATTATTTTTCGGCCTCTACGCTAGGGAGGTGCTTATATAAAAACACCATTTGCACCGCCATAAAAAACAGCATCAATCCAGGGACGCCAAAGGTTTTAAAAGTTACCCAGTCGTCTGTGCTGTAGTTAAACATGACATAGACGTTTAAGAAACCGACGCCGAAAAAAAACAAAGAGGCATTAAAATTAAAACGCCTCCATATGCGGGTAGGCAATTCCATGACACTGCCAAACATGCGTTCTATGAAGGTTTTGTTGCCTACGAATTGACTGAACAACAAGGCCCCGCCGAACAACCATTCAATGATAGACAGCTTCCATTTTATAAATTGTTCATCATGCAGATATAGTGTTAAACCGCCCATCATGAAAACTAAAATCAGCGTAATCCGATGCATACTTTCCACTTTTCTGAAGAGCAACCAATAAAACAGTACCTGCAAAATGGTCGCGGCCATCAGGACTTCGGTGGCCATATAAATATCGTAGAGTTTGTAAACCACGAAAAAAAGGACAATCGGAAAAAATTCTAGGAGCGGTTTCATGAATGATGGATTGGAAGATGTTGATCAGGCGTAAGTATCTATTCCTGAGATGGTTTCGGCAATATGTAGTTTCGCGGACAGATTCAAGTTTTGAGTATAGGCATTAAGGGCTTTCTGGGCGCGAGCATTATTTGAATGACTTTGGACATCGGTACTTAACCATCCGGAGTTGCTGAGAGCATGTTTAATTTGATCTGTACTTGACGTTTGAGCTTGAGGGCCACTGTACGCAGCGTCGCCAACGGCGGCCTCCGCAACTGAGCTGCCGGTATTTTGTACCGGCTGCGGCTGATGAAAGCTAACAGGTTGGTAGGCTAGCGATGAACTATGGATGATGCTCACGAAACATGCAGACTTTAGTGTTAATTTAACATTGTATGATCTTGAAGCGATATTGTACACAAAAACAGGTAGTGGTTCAGTTTGAAATTTAGCTAGCTGAACTTTTTTTGCCGCTATGCTATCTTATCAGCATGGACAAAAAAACAAACCCAAGACAAGATTTTACTCAAACAGCCTATAGGCGAGGCTGAGCCAGAAGAAGAGCTTACCGGAAAGAAAGCCGATAGTCAGAAAGGCGGATTGAAAGGAGGAAAGGCGCGAGCTGAAAAGATCACGCCAGAGGATGGTAAAAACTAATCTGATAATTTTTTGTTTGTTTTGATCTTATCAATGACCCTATCAAAATCAGATTTATATTCCTTGTCCTGAATGACTCTAAATTTTTCATACTCTCTAAGTGCGTGGCTTTCAGCTCTTTCACGCTTAACTTTTCCATAGCCTGAAAGTACATCGTAGGCATTGAACGCCAAAAATCCATCTAATTTTTCTGCCCACTCCTTCATTGTCATGGGCTTGTGTCTTCTTGCGAAATTCTCAGCCCAGTCAAGATACATTGATACTAGCCTATTTAATTCATCAATCTCATCCTTCAAAAGATAGTTTTTACCTATTTTTACATCTTCTTTAGTGATTTTTCCGCCTTTTTTCTCGTTTTTCCATGTTTGTACACCCATATGAGGCTTAGTTGCATCAGCTCTCATTTCTACAAGCTCAGCTGAAGTATGTCCATGAATAGCGTAATGTAGTTTGTCTTGCACATGAGCATAAAACTGATGTGTTATTGGTGAGTTTGCATCATAATCAACACTGCATTGGGCGTATATATCAGTAATTTTTTGATAGAAACAACGTTCTGATGCCCTGATTTCCCTGATTTTTTCAAGCAAATCATCAAAATAATCCTTACCAAAAAGCTGATTTCCTTGTTTTAGCCGTTCATCATCAAGAGCATACCCTTTAATAAGGTATTCTTTCAAAACCGTTGTAGCCCATTTTCTAAATTGAGTAGCTCTAACCGAGTTAACTCGATAACCCACTGAAATGATTGCATCTAGGCTATACATCTTTGTTTTATAGTTTTTGCCATCAGAAGCAGTTAGTAAAAATTCCTTACATACTGATATTTCATCTAACTCACTGGATTCAAATATATTTTTTAAGTGCAATGTTATGTTTTCACGGGTAGTATCAAAAATTTCTCCCATGCCTTTCTGTGAGGCCCAAACAGTTTCATTCTCAACAAGCACATGAACCTTGATATTTCCATTATCTGAAGCGTAAAACAAAAATGGTGACATTTCTAATGTATTATCATTTTTTGATTCTAAGCTCTCGTCGTAGTCTGATTCGTATAAATTTTCTGTTGGAATTAAAGATTTGTCAGGCTCGACTACCAATTTTTCTATAAAATCGTCCGCAGTTAGATTGACTCCATTTTCCATTGCTAACAGCAATAGCTTTGGATGCCATCTGGCAGGGATTGATTCAGCCTTTACCCAGTAAGCTACGGTACTTTGGCCTTTGCCAATAAGGGCCGCTAACGCCGTTTGCCCTCCGAACAATTCAACAATTGCTTTAACATTCATAAATTTCTCGCTTATAAAAATTTAATAATCAGATTTTACTATCAAAAAATTGTTTGTCAATAACAGTTTTTCTGATAAAATATATCAAATTATAAAAACAGTAACCCCCATGAACCAGCTAACCACCAAAGAACGCGCAAAAATCATAGCCGTACTCTGTGAGGGCATGGGGATCAATGCGGCAAGCCGCGTTACTGATGAATCTAAAAACACAATTCTTAAGCTGTTAGCTGATGTTGGTGAAGCTTGCGCAATTTACCAAGACGAAAATCACCGCTACCTGAATTTAACGCGTATCGAATGTGACGAAATATGGTCTTTTGTCGGCATGAAACAAAAGAATGTTCCGCCTGAAATGAAAGGCTTGTTTTGGATAGGCGATGTTTATACTTGGACAGCAATCGACGCAGAAACAAAGTTCGTTCCTTGCTGGCATGTTGGCAACAGAAGCGCTGAGTCAGCGAACCATTTTATTGCTGATCTGGCTAAGCGTCTTAAAAACCGCATCCAGTTAACCACGGACGGACATAAGGCCTATCTGAACGCTGTAGAAGATGCTTTCGGCGCTGATGTAGATCACTCCATGCTGATTAAACTTTATGGCAATGGTGGAAATCAAGACGACGATACCCGTTATAGTCCGGCAGATTGCACCGGTATAGAGAAAAAACACATTGAAGGTTTTCCGCAGTACGATCTAATTTCAACCAGCTATGTTGAGCGTCAAAACTTAACCATGCGTATGCACATGCGCCGCTTCACAAGGCTTACCAATGCATTTAGCAAAAAGGTTGAAAACCACATGCACGCTTTAAGCTTGTATTTTATGTTTTACAACTACTGCAAAATCCATAAATCGCTTAGAATAACGCCCGCAATGGCGGCAGGCTTAACAGATCATGTTTTGGAGATGACAGACATTTTTAACTTGATTCCAGAACCAGAACCTAAAAAACGTGGCCCATACAAAAAGAAAGGTTAATCTTTGGAGTCAAACAAATCTATTTGTCTTTGACCCGACCTATGCTCAAGAACTTCTAAAATTGTATATTCTGGCTTAATTCCATTATCAGTAAGCCATTGGGTGAGATTTATTTTTACCTTCAAAATGTCATCTTTTCCAAAAACAGCTTCATTTTTGTTAACTTTTGTTATGAAGTCTTTATCTGCAATTTCTGCAAAAAAACTTTGTGATCCATCTGTAAATTTCCATTTATTGCCATCTTGGAAACAAGCATTGATAATCTGCAAACTTACTATAGTGTCATTGTCTGTAAGCTTCTCATTGCCCATTTCCGGCATAGAAAAATAAATAGCATCTTTTTTGCTGATTTTTATAATTGGCTTATCAATGTTATTTACATCTGTAATAGCAAAAGTATCTATGCCATCTTTATTGAGAGGTTTGGTTATGATTTTTTCAAATGCTTCTCTAATTTTTTGATTTCTTACAATTTCAAGGGCTTTTTCTTCAATAACAAAATGATCGTCATCAACATAAACGGTAATGTTGTCCGTTCCTTCAATTCTAATGGTTTTAGTAATCTTTCTATTTTTAAGCCATAAAATGAATTGCATTATTGATTTTCCAGCATCTTTAGCTGTAAAACCTAACAATGTTATGCATGTAGCCAGAGCAACAACTGAAGTGTTGTTAAAAATATCAAGGAAATCTCCCTTAGATATGGCGTTTAATTCTATGCCAAAACAACCTGTTTTAAACGATCCTTTAACATTTACGCCTATTTTTAATTTTTTACCATAGAGAGCTACGCCCGTTTCTTCCATTAGCTGTCCAACAGCCATTAAAGCGGGAGCCAAATCATAAACGTCCATCTCATTGTTTTCCAATGCCGGTCCGTCATAAACAATTTGAAAATTTGTTGATTTCATGGTAATGATTTTAACATTCCCAAGTCAGGCTGTCCAATTTGCCAATTGTTAAGAATGGCTAACAATACTAAAAATAATTTATTTCAAACTGAACCACTACCCAAAAACACTATTTTAACTTTGCTGCGCTTCGCATATCCTACAAAAAAATATTATAACCTGAAAATCGGCAGGCTAGGCGGCGAGTAATTTTGTTTACTGCTAAAATATCAGGTAACTATTCAGTGAAAAAAATGGATTTTGTAGGATGTGCCAACCAATGGGCGGCCCATCGGTCGCGAATGATGCGCCGCCCATTGGTTGGCACATCCTACAGGGTATTGGTTTAAATCATAAAAATTACGCTGAACAGTTACAAAATATAGTTTTACACGGAGCGACTTAATGACAGATCAGATGAATATCGAGCTTGAAGCCGCTGCTTTCAGGCGTCTTGTTGCGCATTTGCAACAACATACTGAAGTGCAGAATATCGAATTAATGATACATGGAGATTTTTGCCGTAACTGCCTGGCAAAGTGGTATGCAGAAGCGGCCGGTGAACGCGATGTGCCGGTAGATTATGAGCAAGCCAGAGAAATAGTGTACGGCATGCCTTATAAGGCGTGGAAAGAACACTATCAGATAGAAGCCAGCGCGGAACAACTGGCCGCTTATGCAGCCAGACAAAAACAAAAGAAGGCAGTATGAGCACGAATACGCAATTTGACGCGCTATTTTCCGGGATTATCGGGAAAGATTACCACATGCTAAAACTTATCTCGCCCTATGCAGCCGAGATGAGCCGCTTGGTAGGGGTAGGGGTCGGTGAATATTGCCGCAACGCCCCGCACGCTATTCATGTAGTCGAATTAGGCGGCGGAACAGGCATAACAACTTTGGCGATTTTAGCGGCTAATGAAAAACTAACTGTACTCAGCATCGATAACGAGCCCACCATGCAGGATCAAGCCAAGCAAAATCTTCAGCAGTGGCAGGAAGCCGGCAGGCTGAGCTTCTCAGGCGCAGACGCTTTACACGCTTTGCGAGAGCTGGAAACAAATTCGGTGGATGTGCTGGCCTCTGCTTATACCTTGCATAACTTTCCGGCGGATTATAGAAATCAAGTGCTAGGTGAATCTTTTCGGGTATTAAAGCCCGGCGGTCGATTTATCAATGGCGACCGTTATGCATTGGACGATACGCTTGCCCACACCCGCAACACTCAGCAGGAAGTCGCTGGTTATTTCAAAGTTCTGACCGGCCTTAACCGCTTGGATCTCTTAGAGCACTGGATTATTCATCTATTTAACGATGAATCGGAAAATTGCATTATGCGCGAAGGCGTTGCTTTGCAGCAATTAGCTGAGGCTGGGTTTCAACAGATAGCTTTAAAGTTTCGCGTAGATGTCAATGCATTGTTGGTGGCCGATAAAGTTAACGCTGAACAGTTCAGCCCTATCGGTTAAGCAAATTATTAACGGCTGGGCTTAATCGAGATTATTATGGCTGATGCAGGCAAAGAAAAATCCAAAAAATCACTGGACAACTTCGCAGATGATCTGGATGCGATGCTGGATAACGACGCAGCGGCGGCTGCTCAGCAAGTTGGTCTGATTGATGACGATGACGCCATAGACCGCTTATTGATGGGCGAAAGCTTTCAACATACCGAGCAAGACGCTGATGTGGATGAATTTGCCGACATCGATAATTTGATCAGCGCAGATTTAGGCAATGAACGCAGGGATACCGACTTAATAGACGATTTCGACGCTTTGGAGCTGCAAGTCCGGATTGAATCGATAACGGATTTACCTGAGCGCCAAGTGGACGAGCTGGATGAGTTTGCTGATGCTGAAGATGATTTTGACCAAATCGACAACTTTGCTGATCTAAACATACCCGAGCTAAACGCTCTGGAACAGGTAGTCGCGAGTGATGAATTTTTTGCTGTAGAGGAGGAGTCAGTATCAATACCGGAGACTTTAATTAATCAGCCGGACGAGATTGATATGATGGCTGAGATTGATGAATTTTCTGAACTGCCGTCTATTCACAATAGCAATAATGCCGATTTTTTACTGGCTGATTTTGATATTTCGGCAGAAGATGATTTTGCGCCTGATCCTGATCCTGCTCCTGCTCCTGCGCCTAAGCAAGCACCACTGGCGCCAAACGGGGTTGTGGAGGAACAAGCTGAAACATTCGCGGCTAAACCTGCCTTGGTAGAACCCTTAATGCAGGCGAAAGAAACAACGCAATCGGCCGATTTTAACACACCGTTTGTGGAACCTCTCGCGGTGGCGGCAATTGATCATAGCGCCGAACTCGCAAGTTTGACGGCACAGATAAATGGTTTGAAAAAGCAGCAGGTTATTTTCAAACAGGAAATGACCGAAAGAGTCGCTAAAGAAGAACTGGTCAATGTTTTGGAGCCCTTGGGCGATCTGGAAACCGAGCAAAAAAAAATCAAACGCTCGATCGAGGCGTTAAGTCAAAAAAAACCGGTGGCTGCGTATGCAGCTAATGTACTAGCCCTCATCGCTTTAGCCATAGGCGCCGGCCTTGGTTTCCAAGGCTATATAGCCAAATTGCAAGTCGCCGAGTTGACCGGCATTATCGGCAAAATGCAAGAACAAATTAATCAGGCGCCTACCGGTCAGGCAGCCGATAACGCCTTGTTACGCAAAGAATTGGATGCTTTGACGGTTGCCGGCAGCGTCACCGCCAATCAAATTGCCGAGCTTACAAAAGCTATGCAGAGTGATGCAGTATCTGCGTCTGGTTCGGCAAAATCCGGCGGTGATTTAGGTAAAAAAATCATAGACTTAAGTAATCAAAATATGCAGATTGGCGCCGAGCTGGAAAGCTTGCAGACCAAGGTCAGCGCGCTGGAAAAGAGTCGCATGACTGTGGCGGCTGCGCCCAAAGAGAAACCGGCGCCGAAAAAGCCCCCGGTTGCGATTGAAAACTGGGCTGTGAACTTGATAGCATTTAAACAAGATTGGTACGCAAAACGTAAAGCGGAAGAATTTGCCGCAAAAGGCGTGCCGGCTAAAGTCAGCAAAACCGAAACCAAAGGCGAAGTCTGGTATAGGCTGAGCGTCGATGGATTTAAGAGTCAATATGAAGCAGCCGGCTATGCCGCCAAAGTCAAAAAGAGCTTGAATTTGGATTCCGTGTGGCTAACTCGTAATAAAGAGTGAATACGCCCATGCACCGCATGGCGTTAAGCCTCAAAACTAACCCTAAACCGGCAAAAATGTTGGTTGTATTCGATGCAGGTTTTTAAATACAGATATCTGCCTTTATTTAGCGCGATTTTAGTTTCGACGCCATATTTGCCTAGGGGTAAATATGCTTCCGGTTGGGCAGTATGTTCACCCACGATGAGTACTTTATTGTTAGCCGCTGCATGGCTTTTAAATTCGTAAACGCTATAAGCGCCGGGGATAAATTCTAACAAAATTTGAGTAGTGCCGGTGACGTCATGCGTAATTTTTTGCCTGATGATAGCTAGTATCGCTGGTTGATTTGCCTTATACAGCAAACTAAGCGGGTCGGCGGTAAATTCCAGTGTAGCATTTTCTGCAATTACAAAAAATTTATTGCTGGTGCGCAATATTTTAACCGCTTCACCCGGTGAATTTTGCGATTCGATTAAGTTACTTACGCTAAAATATTTATCTTCATGCTCCAGGGGCAGTAATGTCATATTTCGTTGTGCTGGGAAACCTAGTTCTTTAATTTTGGATAACTTTTCCTGTTGCTGGAATAGCTCGCAGACTTGGCTAAAGCCCATTAGCAACTTTGATGCATACGGCAAGTCCAGGCTGAGCGAACTGAAAAATTGTTGATAACCGGATAAACTCAGCGCTAATTTGGCTTGCGCAGAGGGCTTTAGCAAGGTTTTCAGCGAGCTTAATTGCAGGGCGTGCACAAATCGCCGCGTATCGATTACGACATAATTCTGGGGTAAATATTTATGGTTAAGTTTGACGGGGAAGGGTTCGCCGCCATCCAAAGACCAACAAAAAGAAAAATCGTCGATTTTTTCCACGCCTAAATCGATGAAAGCGTAATAAGTATTGCTTAACTTGAAAAGTTCGTTGATTTCATGCGCGGTATAGCGCATGGGGCTAAAAATACTGAACAGCAAATTCCGCCGGAATACCCCGGCAATCGTGGATTGATTCTTGAATTCGTAGATTTTGGCTGCTTGTTTGTTTTCCAGGCTGCCATCATTCAGGGCGATGATATAGAGCTGCGCAGTTTTTTTCCAGATAGACCTGGAAGGCATTTCGTATAATAGCGCACAGTTACGCAAACAATAACCGAAAAGCTGCAAGGCATAATAGCAAGCTGTTTGCGTTTCAGTGTGGTCCAACTGTTTATTATCGGCCAATGCACAAAATGCCGAGGCCAGGCGTTTCAGTATTTGTATGCCCAGTTTGGCTATTTTTACCGATTTTTTCGCCAATTTGTGCTTGGTATCCGTCAATTCTAAGGCTGACAAACTTAAAGCTAAAACAATACACGTCGGGCTAAGGTTGATCAATAGCGGCAGATAAACATTGGCTTCCAGTTGGCATTCATCCAGGTCTTTGATGCATTGATCCAATTGATTGGCGGCGACGGCAGGCGATAAATAGGCAAGCGTATCCAACCACAGTGCCAGAGAGGAGGTGGTTAACGCAAAGGGTAGGGATTGAGCATCTTTCATAGGGTCGCCGATTAAATAAGGCCCAAAATCAGCTTAAGTTTAGAGTAATATCCCGGCTGTTTTTTATAAATCCGTGAAAATTGCATGATTAACCACAACATAGCTAATTGTACACAATGCAGCAATTATTAAAATGGGAGTTTTGCGCATTTTGCATGGGCGTATTACTGACTTTAAGCTTTGCCCCCTACGATTTGGCTTATGCCGCCTTACCGGCGCTGATGTACCTTTATTGGTCGTGGACTAAGCACACGGCAAAGCGGGCTCTATGGCTGGCTTATGTATTTGGTTTAGGCTTATTCGGCTCCGGTATTTGGTGGGTTTATATCAGTCTGCATGATTTCGGCGGCGCAGATCCCCTTAGCGCCACTCTCCTTACCCTGTTACTGGTCGGTCTGTGGGCGCTATTTCCAGCGCTAACCGCCTATTTAACGGTTAAGCTGGTGTTAAAGTCGCCGGGGGTTTGGGTTAGAATCATGGCGGCAGCGTTGTTATGGGAGGCGGTGGAATATTTTCGTGGCTACTGCGTGTTGAACGGTTTTCCTTGGTTGCAAATTGCCTATAGTCAGTTGCAGACGCCTTTAGCGGGTTACACGCCCTTGCTAGGCGTATACGGTGTCGGATTTTTATTGGCGGCGACAGCGTTTGCCGGCATAGAAATAGTGCGGAGAAAATTAAGGCCGCTTAATGGCTTGTGTTTTGTGCTGTTGATTTGGGGCGGCGGCGGCTTGTTAAAGTTTGTACCTTGGACGTACAGTTTGGGCGCGCCGATTAAAGTCACGCTGGCGCAGGGCAATATCGGCCAAGAGCAAAAATGGTTGCCTGAGCAGCGTTTGGATACTTTAAGCTTATATCAAAAACTGACCCAGCAACATTGGGATTCGCAAGTAATCATTTGGCCGGAAACCGCGATTCCGGCCTTTTTGTCGGAGGTTAAAGAGTTTTATCTTGATCCATTAGGCGCAGAAGCTAGGCAACATCAGGTGGATTTGGTGGTCAGTTTGCCCAGCGGCGAGGGTAAGGAATACTATAACAGCGTGCTAACCTTAGGTGAAAAGCCGGCGCTCTACCATAAAAATCATCTGCTGCCATTTGGCGAATATCTGCCTTTGCAACCGGTTTCCGGCTGGGTGTTGGATCAGTTGGAAATTCCGCTCGGCAATTTTACCGCCGGTCCCGACCGCCAACCTTTACTCCGCGCCGGCGGTTATCCGTTTACTACCACTATCTGCTATGAAGATGCATATGGCGAGCAAGTGAGCAGGCAAATTGCGGACGCGGCTTTTATTGTAAATGTCACCAATGATGCCTGGTTCGGCGACACCTCCCAACCCTATCAGCACATGCAAATGGCGCAGATGCGGGCGTTGGAAACCGGGCGTTATCTGGTCAGGGCCACAAATACCGGTCTGACTGGTTTTGTTGGGCCGGATGGCGCTATCCGTAAGCAAGCCCCATTGTTTGTCGCCACTACATTGACCGATACGATAGTGCCGATGGGCGGCGTTACGCCTTATGCGCGCTTTGGAGATCAAGCCGTGTTCGCGCTGCTAAGCGCCTGGGTGTTGCTGCTGCATCTGTTGACGACTTGGGTTATTCACCGCAAACGCTTAAATGCGCGAGAATGATCCGCCAAACGGCTAGTTTTTGTTGATAGCTCATGGCGGCATGCGCCGGGCTGGTGGAGGGCAGGCGCTGACAGTGCAAATGACTTAAATCCAGTGCTGTGGCGACATGGCGGCGAAAGCTTTGCTCTGCGGCAGCGCCGTTAAAATAAATCTGTTTCAGCTGCGGATGGTTGGCAAAAAACTCGGTAAAGTCGTTGGCGATGATGGAGGACTTTTCGATGTCGGCATCGAGGCTGCTTTGCCGCCGGCAGGATTTCAGCACATCCCAGACCGCGATGCCGTTGGCCGTCAAAATTCGGCAGCGCTCAGCATAAGCCAGCTTTGGATAAGCACCGAGTAACTCGCCTAATATCGGCCAGAACGCATTACGTGGATGCGCGTAGTATTGCCCGGCGGCCAGCGAGGCTTTGCCGGGCATGCTGCCTAAGATCAGCACGCGCGCCGAAGGCTGTGCCAGCGGCGGAAAGCCGGCAATATCAGCAAGCACGACCAAGGGTTTACTCCTCTTCGTTACCGCTACGCAAGGCGTAAAATTCTTTAACGAAAGCCGGCAGCGTATTGGCCGCTATAGCATCGCGCATGCCCTGCATTAATTGCAGATAATAATGCAGATTGTGGATGGTATTGAGCCGTGAGCCGAGCATTTCTTGGCATTTGTCCAGATGCTTTAAATAGGCGCGGGAATAATTGCGGCAGGTGTAACAACTGCACTCTTCGTCCAAGGGCCGGGTGTCGAACTGGTATTGATTATTTCTGATTTTGATGACGCCGTGCCGGGTAAATAAATGGCCGTTGCGGGCGTTGCGGGTGGGCATTACGCAGTTGAACATGTCGATACCGCATTGCACAGCTTCGACTAAATCTTCCGGCGTGCCGACGCCCATTAAATAGCGGGGTTTGTCTGCCGGCAGATGCTGATGTATGGCGTGCAAAGTCTCCAGCATTTCCGCTTTCGGTTCGCCGACCGATAAACCGCCGATGGCGTAGCCGTCGAAGCCGATGGCGGTTAAGCCGTTTATCGATTCTTGCCGCAATTGTGGGTACATGCCGCCCTGGACGATGCCGAACAAGGCCGCCGGGTTGCCCTCGTGGGCGCGTTTGCTGCGTTCCGCCCAGCGTAAGGAGAGCCGCATGGAGTCGGCGGCTTCTTGGAAGGTGGCGGGGTAGGGGGTGCATTCATCAAATATCATGACGATGTCCGAACCTAAGTCGCGCTGAACTTGCATGGATTCTTCCGGACCCATGAAGATTTTGCTGCCGTTGATCGGCGATTTGAATAGCACGCCTTGTTCGCTGATTTTGCGTAGCGCCCCTAAACTGAACACTTGAAACCCGCCGGAATCGGTGAGAATGGGTTTTTGCCAGCGCATGAAGTCGTGCAGATCGCCGTGCGCTTTGACGACGTCCATGCCGGGTCTGAGCATCAGGTGAAACGTGTTGCCGAGGATGATTTGCGCGCCGAGCGTGGTTAAGTCTTCCGGGGTGAGGGATTTGACCGCGCCATAGGTGCCGACCGGCATAAATATCGGTGTTTCCACCAGACCACGCGCAAAAGTCAGTTGCCCACGCCGGGCGTGACCGTCGGTGTTCTGTAATTTAAATTCCATGCTGTGTGAGGTGTAAAAAATTCTGGGATTATCCGGTTTTTTGCCGGGTTTAGCTAGGGGTAACGTGATTTTTGAAATCCACATACCTGTTATTCTTTCAAAATTCTTGCAGGAAAGTCTTATGTGCATTCCAGCTTTTGCCGTCGGCATTGCTGCTCTTTCGCTAACGCTTAGTTTACTTGACAGCAACAATGTCTATATATAGTCTATACATAAACTCCAGCCTAGTGAGACCTATTATGCAAACCATTACGACAAAACTGTTTAAAAACGGTCAAAGCCAAGCTGTGCGGATTCCCAAACCATTTCAATTCGTCGGTACGGATGAAGTTGTCATTCGCAGAGAAGGAAATGCTGTGATCATCACACCTAAACGTAAGAGTTGGGCATCGTTTACCGATGTTGAAACAGCGGATGCTGATTTTATGAATTCGCGACCTGAGCTGTTTGAAACCGACAGGAGCATTTTTTGACGCTATATATTCTGGATACGGATACCTGTAGCTACATTATTCGCAAACATCCAACCAGCGTCATTAACACAATGGAAATTGTTGTCGGCCAAGGGCACGAAATAGCCATCTCCGCTATCACCTATGCTGAATTAATGCTAGGCGCTAAGCGTTCGGGTAATCCAGCCAAGCACCTGGCTTTAATTACTGAACTTTGCGAACGGCTGCATGATATTTATGCCTGGGATGCCAACGCAGCTGAGCAATATGCCGATTTACAAACTTTGCTATTCCGGCAAGGGTTGCCGATTGGCCCGAACGACACCATAATTGCGGCTCACGTTTTGAGCCTAAGCGCCATCTTGGTGACTAATAATATCAAGCACTTCGGTAAAGTACCCGCGCTGGAACTCGTTAATTGGACAGATAAAGTAAATTAAAGCCAGCCAGAGAGTAGATTGTGCGTTGCTATTTGAGCATTTCACCTCGCTTCATCGGCCATATCGCCGATAAGTGAATTACACCACTCATCAGCCTCGGCTTCTCGGGCCTTATCGGTAGCCATAGCTTGCTTGATAGCCATGATCACAACGTATAATTTGGTAGTTGCCCAGCTCGTTAAGATTTACGGCACAGCAGGACAATCTAGAGACGATAGCCGCCGCTACAGTTCAGCAGAATACACCGGAAGCGTGAAAAAACACGTTGAAGGTTTCCCGCAATACGATCTAATATCAACCAGCTATGTTGAGCGTCAAAACTTAACCATGAGAATGCACATGCGCCGTTTTACCAGGCTTACCAATGCTTTCAGCAAGAAAGTAGAAAACCATATGCATGCAATCAGCTTATATTTTATGTTTTACAACTATTGCAAAATCCATAAAACTCTTAGAATAACGCCCGCGATGGCCTCAGGAATCACAGATCATGTTTGGGAGTTGACGGACATTGTTAACTTGATTCCCTGAGTCAGAGCCTAAAAAGCGTGGTCCATATGCAAAAAGCAAAAAAACTTAAACATGAATAAGAGAGAGACTCTCAGATTATTATGGTCCAATTTTCATAATCACAAAAATGTGATATTCTATGTATAAAATAAAATGCTATGTAAGTGCTGGCGGAAAAAACGAAATTCAAGAAACATACAATAATGGCACTGACGAGCTTCAAGCTGAAGTTTTTGTTGAAATTGAATACCTTAGAGTTAGAAATAGAAAGGATTGGACTAGACCCCATGCAGCTAAGCTAAGCAAGTGCCAGGAATTTCGGGATTTTTTTGAAATCAGGATTTATGCGAATAAAGTTGAGAATAGGCCGATAGGTTATTTTGGTCCAGGCAATGATGACTTTACAATTCTGGTTTGGGCAATAGAAAAAGGGAATAAATTTATCCCTTCTGGTTGGTGTGAAAAGGCTAATCGGCGTAGAAAGGAAATTGAAAGCGGCCTAGCAAAATCAGAAGAATTAAAATTAGACGATGAATAGGACAAACAATATGATTGGAATGAAAATAAACAAGCTAAGAAAGAAATCATTTCGAGATGCCTATGTAAAAGCACAATTAACGCACGGTATAGCACATCAAATACGTGATATGCGTGGAGAGAGAGGATGGTCACAAGCAGAGTTGGCCTCTAAATTAGGATTAAAAACACAATCGGCTGTTGCAAGAATGGAAAGCGCATCTTATGGAAAGCTGTCTATTAATACGCTTTTAAAGTTAAGCAGCGTCTTTGATGTTGCTCTATCAGTTCGTTTTCAAAGTTTCAGCAGATTTTTAATTGAACGAGAAGACTTAAGGAAAGAATCGCTCAGGGCTGATAGTTTTGATAATGACATCCTTATAACCAACTACGGATGCACCGGCACGAATGAGACGGTATTGCACTTGCAAACGGCAACCGAGGTGTGGATGGATTTGTTAAATGGTGACCATAAAAATCTATACGTAAGTATGCTAGAGCCAAGTAATTCAGCTCAAACCAAAAATTTAACAACCATTATATCTATTGTAGGGCAATCTTCTGTAACTTTGCCAACGATAAAAATTAAGGAATATGTATGTCAAAATCAGAGATAGAAAAACCAATTGAAATTAAAGAATTACCTAGTCAACAAATAATGTATGCAGATAGAATTGTAGGCTTTGCTGTCGGTCCAGCTGTATCTAAGCTGACATTAGGCATGGAGCTAACCCCGACAACATACGCGCCAACAGTCACGCTGGTTATTCCAACCCTCTCCTTGATAGAGTCAATTGACTTCATACAAAAAACCATACGCGGGAGTGAGGCAATAAAAGCAGACTTAAATGCTGGAATAAACTTAATACGAGAGCAGTATGAGGCTCTTTAACTGGATGCAACAAGCAGCATAAGCAAAAACCCGCCACGGCGGGTTTTTTATCGCTCAAAAATAAATTATTTCAAACTGAACCATTACCTATAATTTTTAGATTTTGACTGAATGTAGTATATTTGAAGAATTTGAAAAGTTCCAACATTTTTCAGCCGTTGAAACGCCCTGCTTTATCGAGCATTTTTTCAGTATGCCAGCTGATGATGGTCAATTTGAGCGCTTAGACATCCAATTTAGAGATTTTGAATAACTCCATCCTTTGTCTTTAAGGGATTGCATTTATCCTTTGATTGGGATGAAATATAAATCAATACGGAAATTTTCCGGCCGATAACAACATGGATCACTTCCGTAACGCGTGTAGCGGTTAAAATGTAACCCTCTATCATTGACCATAACACCTGTGACCACCTTATTCCAGCTTCCCAAAAATCATCCGCAACGCTTCATTCTACATAACGAAGTCCATGCCCGCGCCTCGTCGATTCTCAGTTTGCCGGTCAGGGCCAGTTATTTGGCCTTGTCGCTTTCCGGCGAGGAAAAATTGCAGGAACGCAAGCATTTGCTGGCGCTCTGCGAACGCTTTGGCAATGTGCCGCCGGATAGAGACACAGATCATTTCAGCGCCGGCTTTGATGCGTTTCAAATGAGTTGGGAGCAGCACGGCGAATTCAGCACATATTGCTTTTATGCGTATGACACGGATAAAGAACCGTTTGCCGACCCGGCTTTAAAAAAAGTTCCGGTGGATTGGTTGGCGCAAATCAGCGGCCAGGTTTTGGTGGCTGCGCACGCCTGCGTCGTCGATCCTGAGGACATTAATTATCGTGACGAAAGTGATTTGACGTCATTAGGTGTATTTTTTGAAGGCAATCCGATTGTGGGTTCCAAAGTTACCGGCGGCGCGGCTTCGGTGTTTACCGATTTTCGCATTCATGTGGATGGTTTCAGCCGGTTTCTGGTGGTGAATCACGATTTAAAAACCGCGCAGGCCGGGCGGTTGTTGCATAGGCTATTCGATATTGAAGTCTATCGGGTGATGGCGTTGTTAGCCTTCCCGATTGCCCGGAAACTTTATCCGGAGCTAAAGAAAGCCGACCGGCAATTGTATGCTATCACCAACTCCATGACCAAGCCGGACAAAGATGACGCCAAGTTATTGGATGAACTTACGGCCTTGGCGGCGGAAGTTGAAAATCATATTTCCAGCCATCAATTCCGCTTTGCCGCCGCCAGCGCGTATTATCAACTGGTCGGCCAGCGCCTGGTGGATTTGCGCGAAGTGCGGATTCAAGGCATACAAACCTTAGGTGAGTTTATGAAACGCCGCATGGAGCCGGCGATGCATACCTGTGGCTCTATCTCGCACCGTTTTACGCTGATTTCGGAACGGGTCAGCAACGCCAGCCAGTTATTGCGCACCAAAGTCGATATTATCATCGAACGCCAAAATCAGGGTTTGCTGTCCTCTATGGCCTTGCGGGCGAAAATGCAGTTGCGCATGCAGCAGATGGTGGAGGGTATCTCTATGGTGGCGATTACGTATTATGCGGCCAGTTTGGTTGGAAAAATAGCCGAAGCCTTGCATAGCATCGGTTGGCATGTCGATGCCGAACTGGCTGAAGGCGCGTCAATTCCCTTTATTCTGGTGATTATCGCCTTCAGCACCCGACGCATTCATAAGATTATTGCCAGCACTACTGAATAGGGCGTCGGGTTGCATTTGTAAAACTGGCTACCAACTTTAAGCGGGTCAACTGCGAGGCTTAACCGTTCTACCTTCGACAAGCTCAGGACGAACGGTTAAGCCGATCATGGTTCGGCAGGCTCACCACGAACGACTTAACCTTTAGCTGTACCGGCTTAGGTTGGTAGCCGTGAATCCGACTTAAGGAAATTACCGGGCGGCTGGATTTTTCTGGCTTTTATGATGGGCTTTATGCCGCTTCAAGCTGGCCGCTTTGGCTTTCTCCGCCGCTATTCTTGCTCTTTCTATTCGCTCTTCTTCGGCGACTCTTCTTGCTTCAGCTTCGGCGATTTTTCTCGCCTCTGCTTTGGCGACAACTTCTCGCGCTTTTGCCGCTACTTCTGCGTCCGCCGCCTTTTCTTCAGCCACTTCTTTGGCGGCGGCGTCTGCTTTAGCTTTTTTTGTAGCAGCTGCTTGCTCCGCAGCGGCTTCCTTATTTTTTTGCGTTACTTTTACGGTTAACTTTGCGAAAAAATCTTTATAAAACTCCGGGTTTCTCAGTGTATCCTGATCAATGACCTTTTTGTCTTCCTCAGTCGTTTTGGTGGCAAACAGGAAGACGCGGGTTTGTGTTTGTTGGTCGGGGACTGCTACAAAAGTGATAGTCGATTTTATGGTGTCGGTAATATCAGCATCTTTTGGGTTGGGGATGGTCTTGCTCAGAGACACGGTTTTGCTCTTTGTATCCTTTTGGAGGATGGTGTAACCTTGCTGAAAGGCTAAGTCCAGCACGGAACTCCAGGCGATGTCAAAGGTAGACGGCATGATTCTGGAATTGTCTGCCACGGCTTGCGCATTGGCTAAGGCGGCTTGATAATCGTCCTTGGACGCACAGCCGCCAAGGGCCATTAAACCTGTGAGCAGGGTAACTTTAAAAAAGCATTTATATCGCAACACGTTTTGTTCCTTCATATTTCGCTAAAATTTCAAACCGCGCGCGAAAAGCTATCAGCGGCTGATTTGTGTTATATAGAGTTCGATAATCAACCGAATGTTAACTTTTCATTATAACTAGGAAATAAAAATCATGCCATGCTGTTGAAAGTGTTTTTTTAAACACATGTCCGGCGTCAGCATCAGTTCTAGGGAAGGCTTCAAAGTGTATTATTAAAATTGAACCCATTAAATTTGCGATGACATTCTATCAATTATATAAAAAGGTAAAATTCAAGCATGCCGCTTTAAATAAAAGCCGGTTATTAAGGAAAATTGCCAAGCTTGAACGGG
This sequence comes from uncultured Pseudomonadota bacterium, assembly GCA_963705975.1. Classification (GTDB taxonomy): domain Bacteria; phylum Pseudomonadota; class Gammaproteobacteria; order Methylococcales; family Methylomonadaceae; genus Methylomonas. The sequence continues at coordinate 24,824 of CAVPMI010000041.1, read as the reverse complement.
TAGGAAAAGCACTTAAAAAAGAACACTTAGAGATACGGGATTTCATTCTGCCTGCCTTGGAATCCACTCAGCCCTTGCTTGACTCACGTCATCAGACGTTTTCCTTAGAATTGCCCGCAGAGCATTTGTGGGTCGATGGCGACCGGATCCTGATGGCGCAAATCTTGGCGAATTTGCTCAACAACGCTTGCAAATTTACGCCGGAGCACGGCAGCATCAAGTTGACTGTTGAAGCTTGCGCGGAGAGTATTTACATTCGGGTCGCTGACAATGGCTTAGGTTTCGATCACCAGTCCTTAGCGCGTTTACTCGATTTTTTCTATCCGGCTGATAACCCTTTGGGCCGTTCGCAAGGCGGGCTAGACATTGGTTTATCCTTGGTAAAAAATTTGGTAGAGCAGCATGGCGGCTTAGTGCAGGTGTTCAGTGCCGGTCTTGGCTTAGGGAGCGAATTTCTGGTCCGGCTACCGCGGGTGATGCTGTCCAATAATTTATCGGTCGATTCTGCGCAGCAGATAGCTATACCCCATATAAATCTACGCATCCTGGTGGTGGACGATAGTCCCGATGTGGCCGAAAGCCTGGCTATGTTGCTGGAAATGGACGGTCATGAGATTTTGATAGCCTACGATGGTCAGGAGGCCTTAGAAATGGCGCAAATTGAATTACCTGATGCTATCTTGCTGGATATAGGCTTGCCGGGCATGGATGGCTATGCAGTAGCAAATGCGCTACGCCAATTAAGTGTGTTTCAGGGTACGCTCCTGCTAGCGGTGACTGGCTATGGGCAACCGGAAGATCTGGAAAAATCGCGCCGCGCCGGCTTTGATAATCATCTGGTTAAGCCGATTGATTATGCAATACTCCGGCGATTTTTGGCTGATTACCAAACGGTCGCGCCGTTGTCTCTATAGGATAATCAACGCTTAACCGTTGGTTGGCTGACAGAACCGTTCGCGAAAGTCAGAGACAAATAACTGAAGGTGCCGGCGGACATGGGTTTTGAAACGCCCTGAGTGCATGGACCGCTTTTATACAGGGTTTTGCCGTCAACAACGCATTTTTGCACGGCATTTGCTTGAAATGCGGCAAGTAACAAGGCAGTAAATATTATTGCTTTCATATCTGAACTCCGTTTGGTTATTGGTGATAGCTTTTTATTGAGGACTATCTTTATTAGAAATTAGAACAGATAATAACTTTGGCAGGAGCTGACATCTGCTGTTCAGATCACAAAATCCAAGACGCCGAATTTAGTGTTGTTGGATTATGTGAGTGAATACCGTGTTTGAGGTTAAGATAAAGTGGTCAGAGGGGAGTAGTTTGGGCTGCGCTCTTTGCAAACCAACAATCGATGCCATTATGTTGGCAATATTGAACAACCGTTATGGTAGTTGAATTTTGCTTTTTAATTTACGCTACCTTTTTTTATAATGCAGTTCGGCCCTGATCTATTGATTGGCCGCATTTCAAGCTTATTAGACATTTTGCCTTGTCGATCTGCTGTAGTAGCCGGCCAAGCCGGCTTTAAGCATTAAGCCAATCAGCGCTCCGGATAAATCGATAATGATGTCGGTAAGGTTTGGGGTGCGGCCAGGGATAAATAGTTGCGTTATTTCCGTCAGCAAAGCCAAAATCGACAACAACCCAATCGTGCGAAGGTTTTGCAAATCATAGGTATTTCTACCGGCAAGCAAACACGCCAATACGCCAAACAGAACTAAGTGGCCGATTTTAAATAGATCCCAATCAGGCGCAGACACTATAAATGAAAACCTCTGCAGTTCCGGTCTGGCCAAGATGTAGGGATTGGCAACAGCGCTGTGGCCACTAATGGCGTGGTCAGCAATCCAGTTTTTAAAGCTTGCGGGCAACAAAACACCGGTCCAAATAAGTAACAGAACTACTCCTGCTAAGGCCTGATGCTTATTTTTGATATGTAGCAGTACCAGCCGGGCAACAGCTAGCATGCCACAGACTAGCCAAATGATCAGTAGCCATTGTCTGATACTGGTAAACTCCGGCTTAACGGTTATCTTGTGCAAGGCAAGAGATTTAACAGACATTGCGCCTTGGCTCGCCCCTAGTTGCAATACCAGTTCGACATTTGCGACATCACGGCCCGTCAGGAAAATACCCGCTTTGGGACGCCACTCGCTGCTGCCGCTCTGCATCACTGCGACATGCGGGCGGTCATACAATGCCTTGCCGTCCTGATTGAGTGATACCAGAAGCACCCGCGCGGTGTCCCAAAGATTAACGCCGGCGACTACGCCTTCTTCTTTAAAGTCACAGGTCAATTGCACCAAGGAAAACGGGGGTAAATTTATTCTTTGACTTATGGTTACAGGTGGGTCTCCAGGCGCAACGGTTAAGCTGACCAAGCCGTTTTCGCCAATAAAAGCGCCTCTTGAAGCTATGAGCCAATCTTTGTGGTTTGGGTTGAAGTCCGGATTTTTAATTAGATTATCGGATACAAATTGATAGCGAGGAAAATAATTAAAAAATAATATTGTCGTCGACACTAACAATAAAGCCAAAAACAGACTCAATTTTTCGGATACACTCATGTTATTGGCATTTGAAATTTATTAATTCTAGTAGTCTCGTGAACAACTCCACTCATATTAACTTTTATCCGCAAATAGCAGCGAATAAAATTTAACCTCCCGCAACTATCAGCGTTAAACGGCAACCTCTGTTCAATGTGCGAGATCGACGGCTTCGTGAAAAGCGTTGTTTAAATCCAGTTTGCATGTAGAAAATAGGATACAATCACAAGTTGAAGATGAAAACGATTTTAACCACCGAAATATTTGATTTCTGGTTTGAAGCCTTACGTGAAAACTCCACGTTGGGGCTATTGATAAAGAATCTACGGTTCTTTAGTGCATTAAATTATTTTTTGCAGAAAATAACAATTCATGCGCACTATTTTTTATTTGCTGTTTCCTGTGCTGACTCTGGGCTTGCTCTGGTTTGGAGCCGATGCATTTTTCCACAATCAGGTAAACTTAAAAAAACTTGCTGCATCATTCTTTGTCGCCCCGCTTTCTGAGGAGGCAATAAAACCGGAATTACCCATTTCAAAAACCAAGGCTCTGGTGATCAAAGCCGATTCTCAAGGCCATTTTCGGGGCACGGTTTTCATCAATAATGTAGCGATGCCTTTTCTAATTGATACCGGCGCGACAAAAACCGCTATTCCGGCCAAACTCGCGGTTTCCGCCGGCTTGGCTTTCGGCAGCCCACTTCGCTCGCATACCGCCGGCGGCACAGTGATAGATCATGAAACCCGCATCAATAGCTTGAAGATGGGCAATGCAGAAATCAGAAATCTAGACGCCAATATCAATGAATATCTGGATGAAGTGTTGATCGGCATGAACACCTTGCAATACTTTCAGCTTACCCAAAACCGCGGCATAATGACATTAGCAACTCTTAAACAATCCGGTAGTAGCGAGGCAGCGGTACAGGTTTTAGATAAGCCGGAAAAAAAGCCGTTCACGTTGAAAAAGACCGTTACCTGCGATCAGTGGCAGGTGTGCATCACGGCTTATAGTGATCATTGATTGTGGGATTTTCGTAACTATTCAGCGTAAAGCAATATTAAAAAAATGTAGGAGTGGGCCACGCCCGCGATAAGGCCTTTAGCTCAGGATAGGCCTTCATCGTGGGCATGGCCCGCTCCTATAAGGTTGTAATACAAATACGCTGAATTTTGCTTCGGATAAAGAGCATGCCGATTACAGTTGCTTTGAGGCATAATTAACAGAACTAATGACCGCTGGAGCCCACTCATGCTTTCATCTACTGCGAAAAATGGACTGAGTTTTGAAAGTCAAAATCAATTCCAAGAACTGCTGTATATCAATTTGCAATTAGCCGCTTTAGGGCAGCCAATTTGCGAGGTAGCCGGCGAGCAATATTTTTTGCGGATTGCGGATGGTTTGTTAAAAAACTATTCTCAACACCGCCGGTTGTTGGTTAATTACCGTTGTCCAGCCGATCAGCGGATTCAGGATTTTCTTAACGCTTATCTGGCTGAAAACGGTCTAAGCGCTGCGGTTCGTTTGCCAGGCGAGACTTTTGTGTTGGAGCAAACTGGCTTGGCTAGAGAACTCTCCTTGCCTTTCCAGCATAATGAATTTCATTCGCCCTATGTCGATTCTTATCGGCTGCGCGATGGTCAGGGAGTATTGCATAATCCGCAAAACGACAAACGTACGACCAAAGGCGTGTTTCATATTGCCGCCGGTGGTCTACCGGTTCCGGCGGATAAATACGAAACGCCCGTGGCCTGTTTTGCGGAATTATTGCGCTTAGCCCTGACGCCGCCGGATGACTTGTTGTGCCTGCCTTTCACCAGCAGACAGCAAACCCCGGCCAAACTTTGGCTGTCTTTGTTGCTACGGCCGATTGTGGTCCCGGAAGTTTCCGGCATATTGCCGCAAAAAACCATGGAAACCCGGGTTTTTGCGCCGGGCGGTTTGGTTGCCAATCTGGACTTTTTGGAAACCATCTTCGGCAATGCCGGTGATCCGTTTTTGCCGATAAACGATGCTGCGCTGGATATTGAGCATTGGACCGGTCATACCGGCTGCATTATTTTGGCTCCGCATCTGGTGCTGTGCCGGAAACGAGACCTTGGTCTGCCGCACTATGACGAGGCTACCGAGCGCCAGCGCCAAGACGGCATGTGTTGGCGCCAGGTTGACGAACTGTATAACGACGGTAAGCCTTTTAAGCTGGTCTGCCGTAATATGCAGGGCGTGATTGTGACGCTGATTGCCGATAATTATTTTGGTTACAGCAAAAAAGAAATCAAGTCGCAAATCAGTTACGCCAGCAATTTATTCGGCGGCTGCGAAGAAGAGCATTCCGGTGGCGCTCTGGCTTTTCCAAACGCTATTCTCGGGGAAAGTTATTTACCTTCCGCAGCCAAAATTGATAAAAATTTTACCTACGATCAACTTTGCCGGCTGTTGGGCGCTAGTATTGACTGTATGAGTGAAGGCTATGCCATTGATAAAAAATACCCCAATATCATTTTTGTGCCGGAGACGGCGCAATTCACTATTCAGGGCCAGCAGATCAACTGGGTGCGCAATGGCGTCAGCCAAACGCTAAAGTTATTGCTTAATCATACCTATATTTATCCGAATGGTTTTAGCGTACATATGCAGCGCCATCCCCATGCGCCAAGTTGGCGCTTGATAGGCACTTATCCGGAAGCTACTTTCTGCCATAAGCCGAGTACGGTATCCGGCGGCGGGAAATCGGAGATCTCTAAATCGATAGCCGGCGCGATCATTTTCGGCGGCATTTTTGTCGAAAATTTCGAAAAAGACATGGATAGAGTGGCCGAGATTTTTGCTTTCGATTATTCGCAACGTTTTCGGGATCCGGCGCGGAATGGCGTCGATCAAAGAGCCTTGCTCAGCCAGCTTCGCTCCTTAGGCTCGGTCATCAAGCTGTTGACTCCGTCCGGCAATGAGTATGCGGATGAGTACAACCAGTGGTTAAGGCAAATTCCGCAACATATCTGGGCGCTGGTGCTGATGATCAAGCGCTTTTACAAGGCGGAATGGGGGCAAAACTGGCGGGAACATTTTTCCGTCGATATGGTGAATGGTTTTCCCGGCAATGAATTAAAGCATCATGGCCGCAAACTGATCGCCTGCTATTTGCGGGTAGGATTTGACACCAACGGCGCTTGGCGGGTGTTTAAGTTGCGCCAGGACTTTTTGGCTTCGACAAAAGTGCAACTTGAGGACGATATTACCGCTTCCACTGTCATGCCGGTAAGCCGGTTATCCGGGCTTAACAAGGAGTATAAAAACTTTAGCGTGAAATTGGTGGAGAACTGTGAAGTCAGTTTTTTTCAGCGTCCGGATGACGCCATCCATCGTGGGACTGATTTGCAGACCGAACTGGATTTAGCCGGTAAAGCCAATTTTATCTCCAATTTTGCCCCGCTGACCCCGCAAGACGCCCGCGAATTGCTAGAAGACAGTGTGCATTTTGACGAATTCAGCGAGCCGATGCGCGCTCTGATTGCGCAGGCGGCGCAAGGGGAGGCAGGGGAGTTTTTTGTCTCTTCAGCTCATCCGCGTCTAGTGGACGGCAAGCCTAGCCAAAATGTGCGCTATCTACAGTTAAGGCCGGATAAGGTCAATCCGGTTTCACGCTATCTCGCCGAGTTATCCACGCGTTTAGCGCGTGGCTTGCACGCGGATCAGCCGGTGCATTTTCCAGTGAGTGCGGTATTAATCGGCCGCCGCAACAATCCGCGCGATGTTGCCGCCGGCATCCGGCCTTTGGCTATCTATAATCCCATTCACTATCAGGAATTACCGGAATTATTTATGGATGTGATTTGCAGCTTGACCGGAAAATCGCCTTCGACTACCGGTGCAGGTTCGGAAGGAGCGCTGACTAAGGGACCGTTTAATGCGCTGTCTACTACGGCGGATTTGAATACGGCCTTGGTCTCCTTTATCTTGTGCGGCTATGCCGGCTTTTCCACCGCTGCCGGCTATATCGGTTCACAACGCCGTATAGACCATGATATTAGTTTGTTGGTCCCGGAAATCTGGTCGCGCTTGCCGCTGGAGCAGCGTGAGCCTGGGTATTTGATAGAGCATGGGCAATTGGAGAAACTGGAGGATTTCGCATACCAAGGTAGGACGGTATACGCCAGCCGCTTGGGTTATCGCATCACCGAACGCTTTGTGCATACTAATTTTGGCAAGGTCTTCGATTATCCGACAGCCGTGTTTGATGAAGCCATGTTGAAGCCGGAAACTCAGGATCTAGTCAGTTTTGTCGATGGCGTGGACAATGTCTATGCAGCGCAGCAACGCGTCGCTCAGTTGTATTTTCAGGATGGATCTATTCATGACGCTTGTCCGCCGCTCCAGGCGTTACTGCATATTATGGCCTATGGCGAGTTTGCGGGTAAAACCATTAATGATCCGGAAATTCGCGCCATGTTTACTTTTGATTATTTAATGCAATCAGAGTGGTATCAAGAGCGGCTGCAAATTAAGCAGCATAGAGATAGCCGGCTTTGGCAGCGCCACCGCGCTTATATTTTGCAGCGCCTTAGTGAAACCGAGTCAGCCGATGTCTTTTATCCGGTCTTGCACGCCAAGTTGGCTGTTGCTGAGCACATGCTGGAGGCTGTCAACGCTCCGGCATATTTAACAAGCCTGCAGGGTACGTTGGGTGCGGATTGGGTGCATAGACCTCAGCAAATCCTTGGTTTTGCCAGCTAAATCTTCAGCTAATTCTCAGTCCTGTCGTATACTAAGCAAATAGCTCATGCGCATGAGAGTTGAGGCAATAATTTAATTTTTTGCGGAACAAATTATGAGGATATGTCCTTAGTTGACATTTAAACCGGATTAAAATATGTCAGAAAGACTACCCCAAGCAACTGAGTTATCTCAGTCTAAGTTAAGGGCTAAACCGGATGCCAGACAAATTGGCCCAACCATTGATAAGGCTACCCCGGTTGGTGAGTTGAAGATTATCTACAGCCGTACTATGAGCCGTGAGGAATATATTGCTTTTCGCAACGAGATGCAAAAGGCCTTTAAGGGCCACATTTTGCTGGATATCAGCTTTGATGATGACAGTGCAAAGTTACTCATCGACAGCATGCCGATAGGTTTGGTTTTATATTCTTTGTCTAAGGTGGAAGGGCTTACCTGCACCAAGCTGAAAAAGCTTAGGCGGACTGGGGAGGCGGCTTTGTTGGTTTGTACTTATCAGGTTTTGGAAAAAGTTTAGATAAGCGAAGCGTTTTGTATCTCTGACCTAGGCCGAATTTTCTGTCATGTTTCAGCCAGTAACTCTTCCGCTATTTCCGTATCATATTCCACTTGAGAACGCAGCCAATATCCGCGTGATAAACCCAAAAACATAAAATAATAACCAAGTGCTTTACTCAGGAATTAAATAGTACTAGAATAGTCCGAAATGAAGAGGATGCGATGTTAAAACTGAGTAAATTGACTGATTATGCGACAGTGATCTTGAGCCATATGGCTAAAGACAAAGCCCGTGTGCATGGCGCTTTCGAGATTGCGGAAGCCACCGGTATTGCTCAGCCTACCACCAGTAAGATTTTGAAAATCTTGCTGAATGCCAAGTTGTTGACTTCTTTGCGCGGCGCTAAGGGCGGTTATATGTTGGCTCGGGAGCCGGAACGCATTACTGTCGCCAGTGTCATAAGCGCTGTGGAAGGGCCGATTGCCCTCACTGAATGCAATGCCTCGCATAAAGGCTGCGAACAGGCTGCCGGCTGTCGAATACAGGGTAATTGGCATAGCATCAATGAAAAAATTTCTCAGGCTTTAGAGTCGGTGACCTTGGCGGATATGATTTTACCCAGTAAGCCGCCGCAAGAAGTCACTATCCCAGTCAGCCGTTTATTCCGTTAATTAAAGTTGTAGGCCGATTATGTCAACCAGCGCCCAAGAAATTGAAAATTTAATCAGCCAAGGCTATAAGCAAGGCTTTGTGACGGACTTGGAAGTCGATACCTTTCCGCCCGGTTTGGATGAAGAGGTGATCCGGCGTTTATCCAAGGTTAAAAATGAGCCGGAATTTATGCTGGAGTATAGGCTGAAAGCCTTCCGGCATTGGCAGACCATGACGCCGCCAAATTGGGCGCAAGTCAAGCTAGACCCGATAGACTATCAGGCCATCAGTTATTATTCCGCGCCTAAATCTAAAAAAGACGGCCCGAAAAGTTTGGATGAAGTCGATCCACAATTGTTGGATACCTATAAAAAACTCGGTATACCTTTAGATGAGCAAGAACGTCTGGCGGGTATTGCTGTAGATGCAGTGTTTGATAGCGTGTCGGTGGCGACCACCTTTAAAGGCAAGCTGAAAGACGCCGGCGTGATTTTTTGCCCGATCTCGGAAGCGTTGCAAGAGCATCCGGAATTGGTTAAACAATACCTGGGCACCGTAGTGCCGCCCGGCGACAATTATTTTGCCGCGTTGAATTCTGCAGTGTTTACCGATGGTTCTTTTGTATATATTCCTAAGGGTGTGCGCTGCCCGATGGAGTTATCGACGTATTTTCGCATCAACGCCAAAAATACCGGCCAGTTTGAACGTACGCTGATAATTGCCGACGCCGACTCGCATGTCTCCTATTTGGAAGGCTGCACCGCGCCGATGCGCGATGAAAATCAATTGCATGCCGCCGTGGTGGAATTGGTAGCGCTGGACAATGCGGTGATCAAATATTCTACCGTGCAGAACTGGTATCCGGGCGATAAAAACGGCGTCGGCGGTATATATAATTTCGTTACTAAACGCGCCGAATGCCGGGGGCGGAATTCCAAAGTTTCGTGGACGCAAGTGGAAACCGGGTCGGCGATTACCTGGAAATATCCGAGCTGTGTATTGCTGGGCGATGATTCGGTCGGCGAGTTTTATTCGGTGGCCTTGACCAATAATCTGCAACAAGCGGATACCGGCACCAAGATGATTCATATCGGTAAAAACACCCGCAGCACCATCGTGTCGAAAGGGATTTCCGCCGGCAAAGCGCAGAATACCTATCGTGGCTTAGTGAAAGTGGCGAAATCCGCCGAAAACGCCCGGAATCATACCCAATGCGATTCGCTGCTGGTTGGCGATAAGTGTGGCGCGCATACCTTTCCTTATGTGGAAGTGAAACAACCGTCGGCACAGGTCGAGCATGAAGCCACCACCTCGAAAATCAGCGAAGATCAATTGTTTTTTTGCCAGCAGCGCGGTTTATCCGCCGAAGATGCGGTGTCTATGATCGTTAATGGTTTTTGTAAGGAAGTGTTTAAAGAATTGCCGATGGAATTTGCGGTTGAGGCGCAGGCGCTTTTGGGGATTAGCTTGGAAGGGGCGGTTGGTTAATGGGAAAATACGCTAAGCTATTGACGACTGTCTTAAGCGGCAGGTCGGATAGCAACGTTGCATTTTTTGAACTATGCCAATTACTTCAGCGTTTACAATTTAATTTAAGAATACGCGGTGATCATCATGTTTTCACTAAGCAGGGCGTAACTGAGATTTTAAATTTACAACCGAATGGTGCTATGGCTAAGTCTTATCAGGTCAAACAAGTGCGGCAGATTATTGTTAAATATCATTTAGGATTAGAAGATGAATAAATACGAAATGATTATTTATTGGAGCGATGAAGATCAAGCTTTTTTAGTTGAAGTCCCGGAATTGGCAGGCTGCATGGCGGATGGCAAGACCTATCAGGAAGCTGTTAAAAATGCTGAACAAATTATTCAAGAATGGATCGAGACAGCTTTAGAGTTTGGGCGAGAAGTACCTGAGCCAAAAGGTCGGTTGCTTTATGCTTAATTGTTTTAAATAACATAGTTCTAATTAATGATATTGGTAACCGACGATTTTGAAATCGGTGCAGAGTTTTTACAGAGACCGGCGTGAATACATCCATGTAGCCTTTGAGTCGGCATCCATGCCTCCACAATCTCTGAAAAACTCTGCACCGATTCCAAAATCTCAGGATGTAGCCTTCAAAAGGGCTATTTTAAAGTTTTAGGTTGATTTTAAATGGTTTTGCTTCTTAGGTTGAATTGATAGTGGCTGATTAATGTTGGGACAAGTTTATGGAATTAAAAAGACAATACATAGTTGACGAAGACAACCAAAAAATCGCTGTACAACTTGATATAGCAACGTTTCAAAAGATTGAAAATGCTTTGGAAGATTATGCATTAGGACAGTACATTAACGCGGATGATTCCGAACTACTGAGTGTTGAGGGTGCTAAACAATATTATTCGTCTTTGGATAAGGATGCTAAATGACTGACGCTAATAATCAAGAAAAGACAAAATCTAACATTGATGTAAGGCTCTCAAAGTGGATAGTCTTTGGTGCATTTGTTATTGTTTTTTCCTCATTTTTCTTAAAATTTCATGATCATATTTCTGATGATAATGGTGTTTGGGGGGCTTTTGGTGATTATATTGGAGGATTACTTAACCCAATTATTGCAGGGTTTGCCTTTTATTTAATAGCTGAAACTTATAAATTACAAAAATATGAGCTTGAAGAAACAAGAAAGCTATTAAAAGCTTCAACCGATGCTCAAAAACATCAAATAGATTTAGCTGCATTAACTGCACTTCTTAATTCTAATTTAACTCGAATTAATTTAATTAGGATTGAGCATGCAGAATTATGGAATGAAATGCCAGAGAAGCTTAAAGAGCTAATTGGCAGTGAGCTTAGTAAAAATATTACAAGAGATGAAGTTTTGAAAAAAATTCAAGATGGAGATTATATAGGTCTTGTATATAATGGAAGTAACCATATTATTAAGAGAATAGTTGAAATCGAAGACGAAGTTAAATTGCTAACTGATAAAATTATAGATTTAGAGAAAAATATTGAAAATTTCTGTAATAAATAAAAATTAAAAACCTTTTTAATTACCGAACAGCTTTAATTATGGTGCTCGAAGGCTAAATCCCGAGATTTTGGGGTCGGTGAAGGTTTCAGGGGAATAGGAGGCAGGAGCCGACTTTAGCGTACAGGGATGTATTCACAGCGTCCCCTGAAATCTTTGCCGAGTCCAAAATCGTTAGTTACCATCGAATTTAATTACAGCAATGGTTTTTAAAATGAAAATTTACGAAAGATTGATTTGTATAAACCCTAAGGTAAATCGCCTTTAAGGAACACTGGAAAAAATATGCTCAGCATCAAAAATCTACACGTCAGCGTCGGCGACAAACCTATCCTCAAAGGCCTGAGCCTGGAAATCAAACCCGGCGAAGTGCATGCCATCATGGGGCCGAACGGCGCGGGCAAAAGTACCTTGTCGCATGTGTTGTCCGGCAAAGCCGGCTATACCGTCACTGAAGGCAGCGTGACTTATTTCGGCCAGGATTTACTGGAAATGGCCCCGGAAATTCGCGCCCGCGAAGGTGTTTTTCTGGCGTTTCAATACCCGGTGGAAATTCCCGGCGTCAGCAATATCTATTTACTGAAAGCGGCGCTGAATGCCTTGCGCAGACACCACGGCGAGCCGGAAGTCGACGCGATGGATTTTTTAACTTTGGTTAAAGCTAAAGTGAAACTGCTGCAAATGGATGAAAAATTCCTCTATCGAGCAGTGAACGAAGGCTTTTCCGGCGGCGAGAAAAAACGCAACGAGATTTTGCAGGCGGCTATTTTGGAACCTAAACTCTGCATACTGGATGAAACCGATTCCGGTTTGGATATAGACGCCTTACGCATTGTCTCCGAAGGCGTAAATTCTTTGCGCTCCAGCGAACGTTCGTTTTTAATGATTACTCACTATCAACGCTTGCTGGAATACATTAAACCTGACGTGGTGCATGTATTGGCTGGTGGGCGTATGGTCAGATCCGGCGGGCCGGAACTGGCGCTGGAACTGGAGGAAAAAGGCTATAGTTGGCTGGAAGGGCAGGCGGCATGATGGCAAGTACGCAAAGCACTAATCCCAACGCGGTGGCTTTCCCCGAGTTTGCCGCACGTTTGCCTGGGCAAGACAATCTTTGGTTGCAAGCCTTCAGAAACCGGGCTGCACAGTCTTTTAACGAAACCGGGTTCCCGACGCTACGCGATGAAGACTGGCGCTATACCAATTTATCGGCCTTAAATAAAACCCTGTTTACGCCTGGCGATAGTCAGGTTGTCGATAGCAATTGGCTAGACAGTTTTCGTCTACCAAACGCCTGGAGCGTGGTGGTGTTGAATGGCCGCTTTTCCGCCGCCTTGTCCGACCTGACCGGTTTACCGGCAGTGGTGCGAGTGCAGAGCCTTAGCCAAGTACTTCAGGAAAACCCTGCCACTCTACAAAAATACTTAGGACAGGCGGTTGCAGAAAATCTGCATGGTTTGCTGACATTTAATAACGCCTGGTTTGGCGATGGCGTATTTGTTGATATCCCGGCGCAGACCACTTTGGCAAAACCCTTGCAGATTTTGCAGGTGGTAACTGAAGAAAACGCTTTGGCGGCGACCCGAAATTTTTGGCTGCTCAATGAAAATGCAGCGGCGGAAATCATCGAAACCTTTGCCGGCAGCGCCGAAAATTATCTAACGGTAGCCGTCACCGAGGCTTTTCTCGCCGCCGATGCGCAATTAACTGCCTATAAAGTGCAACTAGAGGCTGAAAAAGCCACGCATTTTGGCGGTGTTTATTTGCAACAGGCTGAGCGCAGCCGGTTTGAGCAGCATAATTTCGCATTAGGCGGCTTAATAGCGCGGAGCGATATGTATAGCGATTTGGACACCGGGGCGGAATGTACGCTGAACGGTTTGGCAGTCGGTTCTAAACGCCAACATTTGGATAATCTTACCCGGATTAATCATCTAAAACCGCACGGCGTCAGCCGCGAGTATTATAAAACCGTGCTGGACCAACGCGCCCGTGGCGTTTTTCAAGGCCGGGTCGTCGTGGCTGAAGATGCGCAAAAAACCGACTCGCAAATGAATAACCGCAATCTGTTGTTATCTGCCGATGCGGAAGTGGACACTAAACCGCAATTGGAAATTTATGCGGACGATGTGAAATGCTCACATGGCGTCACGGTGGGGCAATTGGACGATAAATCGGTGTTTTATCTGCAATCGCGTGGTTTGGATGAAGCCAGCGCCAGGAATATTTTGACGTTTGCCTTTGCCAATGAGATGGTGGAGAAGATCGAAAATGCTGAATTGAAAGAGTTATTGCGCAGCCAGTTGTTAGCGCATTTTCCGGCGATCAGTTTATAAGATCGCGCTGACCTGGATTTGCAGGTCCGGCAAGCTGATTAGATTGAGGGTGTCGCCGGCTTTAAGCTGCATGGTTTGCAGATAGTCGCCGTCTTGAGGTTGCCGATACACTTCCAGGTTATTGTCGAGCAAATTGATGATCCAGTATTCGGGAATGTTATAGGCGGCATAGAGGCGCATTTTGCGGGTTCGGTCGAAGTTCAAGGTGCTGTCCGAGACTTCGATCAATAGCAAGACATCTTCGGCTTTGGGATGCCGGCTAGTATAAAAATCGGGTTCCAGGCGTAATAACGCCAGATCCGGTTCCGGTTCCGAGAGATCGCCTAGTTGTACAGGATTTTGAACGCTGACGATTGCATTACCGAAGGTAAGATGAGAGAAAAGGCTGTTTAAGCGTCTGGTGTGTCCGGCATGATTAAAACCTATTGGCGACATATGCAGAATTTCTCCTTCTATCAGTTCCAGGCGGGATTCAGAACGGAAAAATGCCGGCTTCGCCTAAGCGACGCCATTCGTCGAGGTCGGTGAGGTGTTTTTGCGGAAAGACAGCGCTCATATTTTTATCCATTGAAGGAATCGATAATAACGATTCTAATACGCATTAACGACAAAATCAAAGAAACAAGCAAAGTAAAACATGACTACATTTCCAATTGAACAAATTCGCGCCGATTTTCCGATACTCGGCGAAAAAATCCGCAATAAACCTTTAGTCTATCTGGATAACGCTGCCAGTTGCCAAAAACCGCAAGCAGTTATCGATAGCATAGTGCATGTTTATAGTCATGAATACGCCAATATCCATCGCGGCGTACATAGTTTAAGCGTCAAGGCCACGGATAGGTTTGAAGCGGCTCGGGAAAAGATCCGCGCTTTTATCAATGCTGCCAGCCATAAGGAAATTATCTTTGTGCGGGGTGCGACCGAAGCGATAAATTTGATCGCGCAAAGTTACGGCAAAGCAAAATTTCAAGCCGGCGATGAGATAGTGATCAGCGCGATGGAGCATCATGCCAATATAGTGCCTTGGCAAATGCTTTGCCAACAGATAGGCACAGTTTTAAAAGTCGCGCCGATGAATATGCAGGGCGAATTGCTGTTCGACGAATTTGAACAACTCTTGAGTGCTAAAACCAAGTTGGTGGCTATCGCACATATGTCCAACGCCTTGGGGACTATCAATCCGGTAAAAAAAATTATTGCCGCCGCGCATGCCAAAAACATTCCGGTGCTGCTGGACGGCGCACAGGCGCTGCCGCATATGCAAGTTGATGTGCAGGCGTTGGATTGTGATTTTTACGTGTTCTCAGGGCATAAACTTTACGGGCCGTCGGGTGTCGGCGTGTTGTATGGCAAGCAAGCTTTGCTGGAGGCGATGCCCCCCTATCAAGGCGGCGGCGATATGATACGCAAAGTCACTTTTGCCGAAACCGAATATGCCGGTTTGCCGCATAAATTTGAAGCGGGTACGCCGGCGATAGCCGAATTTATCGGCTTAGGCGCGGCCATCGATTATTTACAACACATAGGCATGGATAACATTGCTGCCTATGAAGCTGAATTGCTAGCCTATGCCACCGAGCAAGCGCAACAAATCAAAGGCTTGCGCATCATCGGCCAAGCCACCGAAAAAGGCGCTATTTTGTCCTTCACTTTAGACCGCATCCATCCACATGATATCGGCACCATGTTGGATAGCTTGGGCATCGCGATTCGCGCCGGCCATCATTGCGCCATGCCGGTGATGGACTTTTTCGAAGTACCTGCCACAGCACGCGCGTCGTTTGCCATGTACAATACCCGCCAAGAAATCGATGTGCTAATGGCGGGCATTCAATCCATAATAGAGGTATTCGGCTAATGTTTGATGATTTACGCGATCTGTATCAAGAAGTGATATTCGATCATAATCGTAATCCGCGGAATTTTCGGGTGATGACAGACGCCAACCGGCAGGTGGAGGGTTTTAATCCCTTGTGCGGCGACCGGCTGACCTTGTATTTGAAAATTGCCGACAATGTGATCAATGACGCCAGTTTCCAAGGCTCGGGTTGTGCTATTTCCACTGCCTCGGTTTCCTTGATGACGGAAATCATTAAAGGTAAAACCGAAGCGGAAGCGGATGCGTTGTTTCATCAATTTCACGAAATTACTACCGGTAAATCCGAAAACGTCCAATTGGAAGCCATCGGCAAACTGGCGGTGCTGGCTGGGGTGCGGGAATATCCGGCGCGAGTGAAATGCGCGACGCTGGCCTGGCATACGCTGGATGCGGCGTTGAAAAATGAGGCGAAATCTATTTCGACTGAATAGTCTGGCTGCGTGTCCCTGTTACCTGAATCATTATCCGCAAACTTGGCGGTATTGCTGGCCGATGCGTCAACTTTAACTGCCAGCCAAGCTTTGGCCGATGAATTGGCCGTGCCGCTTTTGGATCTGCAAGCGTTGCCGTTGCCTATACAACAGGCATTTTTTCTGTGCTACCGCGATGGCTGTTTAAAGTTGCTGGATAGTCAAACTTTAAAAAAAGGCGGCTTGGCCGTGGAGATAGACCCACGGCCTGGCGAGCAGCACTCCTATCCGGCCCCGAAAAAGGATCTACTGGCGTTTGCGGTGGGTAAAAAAACCAGAACCATAGTGGACGCCACTACCGGCTGGGCGCAGGACAGTTTAGCCTTGTTCCGCATGGGCTATGAGTTACAATGTATTGAACGTTCGCCGGTGATGGCTGCCTTAATTCAGGATGGTTTCGCGCGTTTGGCGCAAAAATCCTGGGTGCAAACCAGAGAATTACAGCCGCCGAAATTACTGCTAGGCAATGCTGTTAAACTATTAGCCGGATTAACTGAAAAACCGGATTGCATTTATCTTGATCCCATGTTCCCACCCAAACGGAAAAAATCAGCGCTGGCTAAAAAAGCCATGACTGTGTTGCGCGATATTTTGGGCGACGATGAGGATAGAATGGATTTATTTGCCGCCGCCTGGCAGGCGACCGGTAAGCGCTTGGTGGTTAAAAGCCCGGATTATGCCGAAGCCATGGGCGGCAAGCCTAGCGAATCATTTCAAGGTAAACTATTACGTTACGATGTGTATATAAAATGAGGCGAGAATGACGAATTGGATAGAAGTTATAGCTGAGTCGGCTTTAAGAAACGGCGAGCATGCATTGGTGTCTGTGGATGGGGTGGATGTGGCGGTGTTTAAAATCGACGGTGAATGTTTTGCGATTGAGGATGCGTGTACTCATGACAACACAGAACTTGCCAGTGGCGAACTGGAAGGCGATGAAATTATTTGCCCGCGGCATGGCGCCCGTTTTTGCGTGAAAACCGGCGAAGTGAAGTGCGCGCCGGCTTATGAAAATATTCCGACGTATCCGGTACGGATAGTGGATGGCAAGATTCAGGTCGGAACTGTGCGAGATTAAGCATGGAACATTTTATTTGGAATATTAATCCGATTTTATTAGATTTCGGGATACTGAAAATTCGTTGGTACGGTTTAATGTTTGCCTCCGCCTTTGTGTTTGGCTATAGCATGATGCAGTGGATTTATCAGCGTGAAGGTAGAAATGTCGAAGACCTGGATCGCATGCTATGGTATTTGGCGATAGGCATCGTAGCCGGCGCCAGATTGGGTCATGTATTGTTTTACGATCCGGCTTATTATTTTGCCCATCCCTTGAAAATTCCGGCAATTTGGGAAGGTGGTTTGGCCAGTCACGGCGGCATTATCGGTATATTGCTGGCGATGTATTTATATAAGCGCGGCACTGACGATTCATACTTGTGGTTGCTGGATAGAATCGCTTTTCCCTGTACGATGAGCGGTTGTTTTATTCGTATCGGTAATTTTTTTAATTCCGAAATTCTCGGTACGGAAACGCATGGGCCTTGGGCTGTGGTGTTTACCCGGATTGATGATCTGCCTAGGCACCCGGTACAACTGTATGAGGCGTTGAGTTACGCCTTGATCTTTTTCTTCTTGCTGACCGTGTATAAAAAGACCTATAACAAACCGATCAAAGGTTTGCTATTCGGCGCGGTGATAGCTTTGGTGTTTTTGGTGCGTTTTTGTCTGGAATTCTTTAAGACCGAACAAGCCATGTACGATACCGGCCTGCCGCTGACGACCGGGCAATTATTGAGTATTCCGTTTTTCCTGGTGGGATGCGGGTTTGTGGTTTGGTCGCTGAAAAACTACCGGGCGAAGGTTTCGGCTTAATCGTTTATAATTGTTGGTTTTGAAGACCGGAATTCATCCGGTTTTTGTGCTTGGAAAAGGTTCATGCAAGAAATTAACCCGATTAAATACAAGATAGCCGATCTGCGCGAGCGTGGCGAGGGCCTGAAAGGCTACCTGGATTTTGATGTAAAAAGCGAACGCCTGGTGGAAGTGCTGCGCGAATTGGAAGATCCGTCCATTTGGAACAAGCCGGAATTGGCGCAGGCGATGGGTAAGGAACGCAGCATGCTGGAAGGCATCGTGAATACCATTGTTAACTTGGAACAAGGTCTGAACGACGCTGAAGAATTATTGTTGTTGGCGGTAGAGGAGAATGACGAGGAAACCGTGAATACTGTCGTGGCTGATCTTGAAGAGTA
This sequence comes from uncultured Pseudomonadota bacterium, assembly GCA_963705975.1. GTDB lineage: Bacteria > Pseudomonadota > Gammaproteobacteria > Methylococcales > Methylomonadaceae > Methylomonas. The sequence goes on along the minus strand of CAVPMI010000041.1, from coordinate 6,426 downwards.
CGAAAAACAGGTCGCCACTCTGGAATTTCAACGTATGTTCGCCGGCGAAATGGACCCGAATAACGCTTTTCTGGATATTCAAGCCGGTTCCGGCGGCACCGAGGCGCAGGATTGGGCCTCAATGATTGAGCGTATGTATTTACGTTGGGGCGAAAGCAAAGGTTTTAAAACCGAGTTGATCGAGGAATCACCCGGCGATGTGGCGGGTATCAAAAGCGCCACCATTAGCTTTGAAGGCCCCTATGCCTACGGTTGGTTGCGCACGGAAACCGGCGTGCATCGCTTGGTGCGAAAATCGCCGTTCGACTCCGGCAACCGCCGGCATACCTCATTTGCTTCGGTGTTCGTGTCGCCGGAAATCGATGACGATATCGAAATCGATATCAATCCGGCTGATTTGCGTATTGACGTCTACCGCGCCAGCGGCGCCGGCGGTCAGCACGTTAACCGAACCGAGTCGGCGGTGCGGATTACCCACAATCCTACCAATACCGTGGTGCAGTGCCAAAGCGATCGTTCGCAGCACAAAAATAAAGCCACCGCGATGAAGCAATTGAAAGCTAAGCTGTACGAATTGGAAATGCAGAAGCGCAATGCCAGTGCGCAGTCGGTGGAAGATTCCAAATCCGATATCGGCTGGGGCAGCCAAATTCGGTCTTATGTGTTGGATCAGTCGCGGATCAAGGATTTGCGTACCAATGTCGAAACCGGCAATACCCAGGCGGTGCTGGATGGGGCGCTGGATCAGTTTATTGAGGCGAGTTTGAAGAGTGGGCTGTAGCTTACTTAATTTAGCAATTCAAAGCGATGAATTAAAAAGTCATTTTTAATATTACTTACACGTGAATAAATATGAACATTAGCGAATTAGACGAAATTGATATTATGGATGAAGATATTATTGACGAGATAAGTATTGATGTTAAAAATGAGAAACTTGATAAGGAAATAAAGGAAGCCAGAAATGGTTTAACAACTGATAGATTGGATATGTCTTTCGGTGAAATTATTAGTATGTATGAGCGCGATGAGATTATTATAAATCCTGATTTTCAGCGATTATTCCGATGGGGAGATGAACAAAAAACGCGTTTTATTGAATCATTGTTGCTGGGTATACCTATTCCACCTATTTTTGTTGCTGAGATCAGTCAAGGCAATGATGCCGGTAAATGGGAATTAGTGGATGGGTTACAACGAATTTCGACTGTTTTATCGTTTTTTGGAAAATTGAAAACGATGACTGAAAAAAATAATTGGGTACTATATGAAGGTGGATTGATAAAGGCACTTGAGGGTTATACTTTTAATTCATTGCCGCTTAAATATCAGTTAAATATCAGACGAGCGGCCTGTCGCGTTGAGATCATCAAATGGAATAGTAAGATCGATATGAGATATGAGCTATTTAAGAGAATAAATAGCTCGGGAGAGCCTGTTACTGAACAAGAACTTAGAAACTGTATTTTTCGCCCTCAATCGAGTAAATTTAATGACTTCTTAAAAGAACTTGCAGCTATATCGAGTTTTAAAGAATTAATATCTCCTACAGATAAACAAGTTGAGCAACTTTATCTTCAGGAATTAGTTTTGCGATTTTTTGCTTTACATGATGTTGCTAAAAGTGACAGTCCTGCAAAAGATAAAATAAATGAAAATATTTCTTCATATATGACATCTTTCATGCAAAGGGCCATTAAGCCAGATGCCTTTGATTATGAAGATGGAAGGCAACTGTTTAAAGAGCTTGTAGAGTTGTTGACACCTATTGGAAAAGTAGTTTTCAAAGGAACTGGAAATACAGGGCCTTTTTCTACTAGTATTTATGATATAGTTATGGTTGGTGTGGCGCTAAACTTAAATCACTATAAGAAAATGACTATTAGTGACCTAACTCAATCTCTAAGTGATATAAAGAATCGATCAGAGTTTACTAGTTCAAGAGGTTCAGGGATTGTGACAAATAGTAAGTCACGTGTTGCGAAGCGTGTTGAGTTAACAAAAACTCTCTTTAAGCCTAAGCTAAATGAGCAATCTTAAAGAAAAAATAAAATATGAGCTTAGTTGGCGTGAAGGTGAAATAGCAACGCTAAAAATGTTGCCATTTCATTCTAATATTTCATTTAAAGAGAAAGGGATTCTCATGAAGCATTCGATTCCTGCTTTATATTCCCTCTGGGAAGGATTTGTTAAAGATGCATTTTCTCATTATATTGATGAAATTAATGCCTTAAAAATCACATTAGATGAAATTACACCTGCACTTTTGACACATGCTTTCGATACGCATTATATTTGCAACCAAAATTATCTTAGTGAAATACCTAAAGATTTTCAAAAAAGTATTGGCCGTATAATTAAATTTTTTGATGATTTTAAACAGGATATAGATGGTAATATTGTAGTGATTCCAAAGTCATTGCCAACTGAATCAAACATTAATTATGAAGTTATAAATAAAATTTTAATTCGATTTAATTTGGAAGTTTTACCAAAAAACACTTTTATAGATAGATCAAAAGACATCAATTTAGAAGGTTGCTTAAATAAATTATTAAATTATAGAAATAAAGTTGCTCATGGAGATTATCGTAATCCTGTTGAACAGAAGGATGTGGAAGAATTAGGTGCCATTGTCGATGAATTTAGTCAATTAGTTATTGTGCTTATGGGTGAGTTATTGATAACAATTGATAAAGGTTACAGTAATAGAACATATATCAAAAATAGTTCTTAATTTTATTATTGATATGGGTATTGTTTTAGTTTTATTCGTGGTCAAAATACCAAATAGATTAGGATGCAAGAACCAACTATTTTAATTGTATATCCTAAAGAATTTATTTGCTATTCAAAATTTGAACGAAAAATTAGTAAATTATTTGCGAATTTGCCTCGATTTTCGTTGGCTATGATTAATGATTATAATGGCTTTATTGCTCAAAAAATGAATGGGGATCAGCGGGTTCAAAATGCCATAAAGACTAGTGAAGAAGAATTTATAAATGTGACCCATGCTGTAATATTTAATGATGGTGAAAGCTTCAATCATATTCTTAATGAATTAAAGCACAAAGGTGTCGTTTCAAGAATTATTGATACGGAAATTACTCGTGTCGTCAATGTAGATAAAAATGAAAGCTATGATGTTTACATTGGTAGAGGTTCAGATTGGGGGAATCCGTACGCTATAGGATTTGATGGCGATAGGGATGAAGTCATAAGAAAGTATCAATATGATTTTGATCGCGGTTACCTTAAAAGTAGTAAAGAACAGTTATTAAAATTACGCGGTAAAACTTTGGGATGTCACTGCAAGCCTGCTGCTTGTCACGGAGATATTTTGGTTAATTACTTAAATTCTGTTGATGATGGTAAGTAAGGCAAGAAACTAATAATAATTTTTAATTTATAGAAAATAATGTCAGAAATCGAACAAGACGAACAAGAACAAATTAGACAACGCCGCGAAAAACTCACCAATCTGCGTGAGGAAGGGATAGCGTTCCCGACCGACTTCCGCCGCAATGTGGTGGCCGGACAGTTGTTGGCGGAATATGCGGAGAAATCCGTTGAAGAGCTGGAAGCCGAGCCGATTCGGGTGAAAATTGCCGGGCGGATGATGACGCGGCGGATCATGGGTAAAGCTGCTTTCTGTCATTTGCAGGATATGTCCGGGCAGATACAGGTGTATGTCAGCCGTGATAGCTTGCCTGAAGGCGTCTATAACGACCAATTCAAAAAATGGGATATCGGCGATATTCTCGGCGCGGAAGGCGTGTTATTCAAAACCAAGGTGGGCGAGCTGAGCGTGCGGGTGGATGACATTCGTTTATTGACCAAAGCTTTGCGGCCCTTGCCGGAAAAATTCCACGGCATCGCCGATCAAGAGATCAAATACCGCCAGCGTTATTTGGATTTGATCATGAGCGACGAGACGCGGAAAACCTTTTTAATGCGCTCGAAAATCGTGGCTTATATTCGCCAATTCCTGATTGATCGCGAGTTTTTGGAAGTGGAGACGCCGATGATGCAAGTCATTCCCGGCGGCGCCACCGCCCGGCCATTTACCACTTATCATAATGCGCTGGACATGGAGTTGTATTTGCGGATCGCTCCGGAATTATATCTGAAACGCTTGGTGGTCGGTGGTTTCGAGCGGGTGTTCGAGATTAACCGGAATTTTCGCAACGAAGGCTTGTCTACTCGGCATAATCCGGAATTTACCATGCTGGAGTTCTATCAGGCGTATGCCGAATATGGCGATTTGATGGACTTGACCGAAGCGATGCTGAAAGGTATAGCTGAAGAAGTGGTTGGTCAAAGCGTGATTGAATACCAGGGCGAGCATTACGACTTTGGTAAACCGTTCGCTCGCATGACCGTATTAGAGTCTATTCTGCACTTTAATCCGGAATTGGAATTGGCGGCGTTACAAAGCTTAGAAACCGCGACTGCTGTTGCTGTAAAACTGGGCATAGGCGTGAAAGACAGCTATGGTTTGGGCAAGATACAGATCGAGATTTTTGAAAAAACCGTGGAGCATCGTTTGATGAATCCGACGTTTATTACTGCTTATCCGGTAGAAGTGTCGCCCTTGGCGCGCCGCAATGATCTGGATCCGCATGTCACCGACCGCTTTGAGTTTTTTGTCGGCGGCCGGGAAATCGCCAACGGTTTTACCGAGTTAAACGACGCCGAAGATCAAGCTGAACGCTTCCAGAAACAGGTCGCGGAAAAGGAAGCCGGTGATAATGAGGCCATGCATTTCGACGCCGACTATATTACCGCTTTAGAACACGGCATGCCGCCCACTGCGGGCGAGGGTATAGGCATAGATCGCTTGGCAATGCTGTTTACCAATTCTCCCAGCATCCGCGATGTGTTGTTATTTCCGCATATGCGGCCCAAAAATTAAGATTTTAATCGTGAGCATACTATGAGTGTAGATGCAAGTCAGTTTAAACACGCCTTGAAATTATGGGCCAGTGGTGTCACAGTAGTTACTGCGCAAGCTGCCGAACAGGGGCCGAGGGGCATGACGGCGACATCGTTTAGCAGTGTTTCGGTTGATCCGCCGCAGATATTAGTCTGCCTAAACCAGAGCGCCGATACCGGGGCGCTGGTGTTGGAGCAGAAAATGTTTGCGGTGAATATCCTGAGCGCCGAGCAACAAGCGGTTTCCAATGAATTCGCCGGCGGCAGTAGTCAAGCGGAGCGGTTTGCCAACGTAGCTTGGGAAACCGGCGAGAATGGCGCGCCACTTTTAACCGCGGCTTTGGTCTGCTTGGAATGTAAAGTAGTGCAGCAGGTTTTGGCTGGCAGCCATTGGATAGTGATCGGCGAAGTACAAAGCGTGGTGTGCCGTAGCGGCGAGCCACTGTTGTATTACAGTGGGGCTTATAGGAAATTAGAGGCGATATAATCTTAATTAACTATTGATTTTGTAGGATGTGCCGATGCTAGGAGGCGCATCGGTCGCGAGCGATGCGCCGCCCTTTGCTTGGCACATCCTAAAAAAATTACGCAGAATAATTACAATCTCTAAAAGTCGATTATTGGGAGTGCAAGCATATGTTAGATAAACAAAAATTCACAGAAATTTACCGTACATTGCTTGATCTCCTCTGCACCGCCTGGAATTGGCTGAAAACCTATTGGCAATCTTTAGCTAAAGATCAGCCGGCCGGCGAGAACCCAGCCGATAAATCCGGTCCCGGCGCCTCGCGTATCATAGTCTATGTATTGGTCGGCATTTTTCTGCTGTCATTAATTGCCGGCGGTGAAAAAATTCAGGGTGAAGAAATTCCTTACAGTCAGTTTCTGAGTTTGGTTAACGCCAATAAAATTGATAACGCCGTGGTTACTCAACGTTTTATCAATGGTACGCTGAAGGACGTAGACCCAAAAATCGGTAAGCATTTCTTTACCATTCCTCTCTGGGATGAGGGCTTGGTAAAAAATCTGCAGGAGCACCAGGTCGAATATGTGGTGAGAAGCGGCGACAATTGGTTGAGTAATTTAATTTTTAACTGGATTATTCCCATCGCTATTTTTGCCGGTATCTGGATGTGGCTGTTGCCGAAAATCACCGGCGGGGCAGGGCGTTCGTTTTTGAATTTGGGTAATAAAATTCGTATTAAACAAGAAACCGCGAAAATCACTTTTGAAGATGTCGCCGGCGCGGAGAGCGCCAAGCAGGAACTGAAAGAAACCATCGAATTTTTAACCTCCCCGGAAAAATTGCAAAAATTGGGTGGCCGCATGCCCAAGGGCGTGCTGTTGGTCGGTGCGCCGGGTACCGGCAAAACCTTGCTGGCTAGAGCGGTCTCGGGGGAGGCTGGCGTGCCGTTCTTCAATATCAGCGCCTCGGAGTTTATAGAATTATTTGTTGGCGTCGGTGCGGCCAGGGTGCGCGATTTGTTC
>CAVPMI010000040.1:0-47200 GCA_963705975.1 uncultured Pseudomonadota bacterium | reverse complement strand
TCTAATCTTGAGCGAAGAATTAGTAATCTCGAAGGCGATGTCAAAACGATTAAGGAAGGTATTCATTCGATTGCAGTCGATGTTGCTATAATGAAATCAAATTATGCAACAAAATCAGATATTTCTGATATAAAGGCAGAAATAGTGAAGGAAACGCTCACACTTACCAGATGGATGATTGCCACGTTTTTAGCTATTATGGGCGTATCCATCGCCATTCAAAGATTTATACCGCCTCAAATCACTTCAGCGCCAATAGTCGAACATCGCGAAGCGGCGCAATCAGCAAAATAACTGATTAACAAATTTAAACCCGCTTCTGCGGGTTTTTTATTTTCCAAAAAATAATTTATTTCAAACTGAACCACTACCGGAATTTGACAGATTGGAAACTGGTCGATAAAGTAATCAACATGATTATCCAATTTCTCACATCCAAAAAAAACCTAAGCTGGTGGCTATTGCCTTCCGTTGCGGTGTTTCTGTAATCTAAAAATCTGAAGCAACCGCGGGTTTTACCGCGTTTTCAGCTTCTACGCCTAAGACCCGCTTTAACAATGGAGCTCTTATGGCAATAAAACCACACCATTCTTCCAAGCCCGGTGTTTACTTAGGCTTTTGTTTAGCCGCCTTAGCAGCTATAGGCTTTGCCGCCAAGGCCATTTTGGTCAAGCTAGCCTATGATCAGACGGTTGATGCGGTCACCTTATTAACCCTACGCATGTTGTTTTCTGCGCCGTTTTTTCTGCTGGTCGGTTTAAGACATGCACTGCAACATAGCCAGACGCCTTTGCATGCCAAAGATTATCTGGCGGTTTTGTTACTGGGAATTTTGGGTTATTACTTATCCAGTTTGCTGGATTTTATTGGCCTACAATATATTTCAGCCGGCCTAGAGAGGCTGATTTTATTTCTTTACCCAACCTTGGTAGTCATGTTGTCGGCATTATTGCTGGGTAAAGCCTTTGGCAGAAAGGAGATCGTTGCTTTATCTTTTAGCTATACCGGTATTGCACTGGTGTTCTATGAACAATTGCATCTGCAATCTGACCAACTTATCTTTGGCGCCGGCTGCGTGTTTGCCAGCACACTGACCTACGCCATCTATCTGATCGGCGCCGGCGAGACTATCGCCCGCATCGGCGCTTCCCGCTTCACTGCCTATGCCATGTTGGTGGCTTGTAGCGCAACCCTGATACAATTTTTCTTGACGCATTCTTCTGAGGCTTTGTTGGTGAATATACGCATTTATCAGTTAAGTCTGGTCATGGCTGTATTCTCAACGGTTTTGCCGGTGTTTATGCTCTCCGCCGCAATGCGCTTGATTGGCTCGGCACATACCTCATTGATCGGTTCGCTGGGGCCGGTCGCGACCCTATTCATGGCGAGAGCTATTTTGGGAGAGGAATTGACCCTGCTACAAATAGGCGGCGCGGCCTTGGTTATGGCCGGCGTGCTGAGCCTTTCCTTGACCTAAGCGCAATTTTTCCCATTGCTGATGAAAATTTGAATTTTTGTTACAGACTGCGGTCCATAATCAAACCTTAAGGAAACTTGGTTATTGTATTTACCAGGCGCCAACGTACCAATTGATCACTGAGAGTGGTTCGGGTGCGAGAGCGACGATCCAAGCACCACCAAGTTCACTTTTCGGAAAATTGATAAAAGGACACAGCCATGCAACAGAAAAATACTAATAATATAGCTATAAACTATAGGGAAGAACACTGTAATCACCCGACTTTAATTAAAGAATTCGCCTATGGCGGGCCTACCGGTAACTTTATATGCACAAAATGTGAGTGTTTATTAACCTCCATTTTGGTTGAGCAAGGCGTTCGAGAAACACCTAATGCTAAATTAAGGGTAAACACTGCACAGTACTCCCAAGTTGCTGAGCAATAGCGGCGGTAACATAGCGACCGCCGGCGGCAACCTGTCGCACGGCGGCTAACATGACTTCCGGCTCGCTATCTTTTGTAAGATAGCCGGACGCTCCGGCTTGCAAGGCTTTCTTGGCTATTTGCGTATCGTTATGCATAGTCAGCACTAGAATAGGCAAATGAATGGCTTTCGCGTAAATCTGAGCAATCAAATCCACGCCGCTGGGCGCGGGCATCGCCATGTCCAGCAGCAATATATCAAACTTCTCCTTATGTAAATATTCCAGCACTTCCTTGCCATTGATTGCTTCTGCAGCAACAACAATATCGCCGGCCCAAACAAAGAGTTGTTTTAAGCCATGGCGAAGTATTGCGTGATCATCTGCCATCAGTACTTTAATCATGTTAATCCATAAAACTACAGTAACTGTTAAAAATTAATGTTCAACCTTGAGCGATTGTTCAGCCATACATTAAACACCTGTAACAGCTTACCAGATCAGACTCAAAACCTGATACGTTTGTCGGTAACCCATCTGCTTGATGGATATGCATTTCGCAGGATAATTCAATCAAAACTTACTTACATGCGAAGTTAGGGTAGCTTAATACTATTAAATTCATTTTTTTGCGAATAAGTTCACAAAAAACAAAAATCCTCATAACTAACGCTCTAAGACAATTCCCTATATTTTAGCTTTTCAGCCCTAGATGAGCGTAAACAACGCAGGTACAACTGGCGATTTTGACTTTTGTCGGCGAAATGCTTCTGGTTAATTAAATCATTATTGCGTTTGTCAAGCGAACGCTTAATTTCACTCCTCGACCAGGTGAGGACACTATGCCAAACTCGCCACCTAACATTAAAACCCTCTCTTGGATACCCAGTAAACCGAATGAACCTAGCTTTTGTCGGGCGCACGGATCGAACCCCTTGCCATCATCTTGGATTTCCAGCAAATAGCTGTCATGCTCTCTGATTAAGCCGACCTGAACATTTTTTGCTTCTGCATGCCTAATAATATTGGTGAGAGACTCCTGGACAATGCGAAAAATGACAGTGGATTGCGTATCGTCTAAGTGAATGTCATTACAAGGAATCAGCAATGTACAGTTAATCTCTGAGCGCTTACCAAAATCGGCAGTCAACCATTCCAACGCAGATACGATACCCATATCCAGCACAGCAGGCCTTAACCTCGCCGCGACATTACGGACCACATGAATGGTGGCGTCGACAGCCGCCACCATTTCCAGTACTTGCTCTAACAGCGCCGGATTTTCCTGACCAAAACGCAGCCGCAAGCGAGAAATATCCAAACGCAAGGCTGTCAAGCGCTGACCCAATTCATCATGCAATTCACGAGCAATTCTTTTGCGCTCATCTTCTCGGGTTTCCTCACGCTGGACAGTGAGCGACCGCAACTGGGCGCCGGACTCTTCCAAACGCTGCTGACCAGCTTTAAGCTCACTGATGTCCCTGCTGACTGACAGTACGCTGCAAACCTCGCCGTAACGATCGATTTCCGGCACTAAATTCATGGCGTAGCATTTTTTTCGCCCCTGAGCATCCACCCTCTCCAATTCGAGCTCTTCCATTTCCGCATTCGCGATGACTCGTTGTAAGATGTTGACATAGTTAACCGGACTCGGCTTATCCAACAACCAATACTCCTTCGGCGTTTTGCCAAGCACTTCGTTATTCGCAATATTAAAGAAAGCCATATAGGCTTGATTTGCATAAACCCGCCTACAATGCGTATCGTAGCGAATAATGATATCCGGGGAGTTTTCCACTAAAGTGCGGAACTCATGCTCCCGTTGTGCAAGTTCCATTTCCAATTGCCGTTGTTCAGTAATATCTTCGACTAATGCTAAGGCGCCCATTCCGCCCATACCGCTAACGTCGGCTAAGCTGACCGCCAGTTTCACCCAGCGCATAGCATCGCTAAGCAATAGCCGCAATTCAAAGGCTTGCCGATTTTTATCTTTAGCTGCAAATACATTTTCCAACAGTTGCGAAAAAGCAGCTCGATACGTTACGTGTACAAAATCCCTAAAATTTTGCTCACTAAGCTTACAGCGTTGACAGTCCAGCAAATCCGCGCCGCGATAATTAGTCTGCTGTATAACACCATCAACCCGCAGCATGAAATAGGGTAGCGGCGAATAATAAAAAAGCTCCAGATAGCGTTCAAGCGCGATACCTGTCGCCTTACGCGCCTCACCGATTTCTTTGCTTTGCATGCCGAGTTTAATGCGCGCCACCTGCACTTCCTGCAATAATGACTCCCCTTCGCCGGATCTATCAATTAACTTCTGTAATTCCGCGGCAATACGCCGATCAATGCTGGGCTTGGACGAAAGTAATTTGTCGCGTTGTTCGCGTCTGCGATCAGCACTACGCACTTTCCAATCCAACTTTTTGCTGGGGTTCAAGTCAATTATTTTTGCCGCATCCTTGCCTAATTGCGCCGCATGCAGTTTTAGCCTTAAATTGACGCGTCGCAACAAATCCTCAAGTTGTAATGGCTTGCAGATAAAATCAACGCCACCCGCCTTGAACCCCTCCGGTAAGCGATCGACTTGCTGGGGATGAGCGATAAAAATCACTGGAATTGAGCTAGTCTTATCATTGGCTTTTAATCGTCGACAAACAGCGACACCGTCAATGTCAGGGAGACCAAGCGCTAATAGAATTAAATGCGGCGAAATTAAACTCGCACTAAGCAAACCATCTTTACCGTCACTGGTTTCAATGACTCGAAATCCTCGATATTTGAGACTGTGCAAGACAGCTTCAAGTGGGCCACCCGGCTCAGACTCATGATCAATTATCAAAATCAAGGGCTCGATTCCGGTGACTGTATCTGATTCCCATATCCGCGTTGATTTTTCCATAACACACCTTTTTGGCTAGCTGCTTACCGCTTGAATTGCTGCATGTCCAGCATATTTATCCGCTTCCAGATCGAAGGCTTGCTTGTTTTGCTGCATAAATTTATAAAAGAACATTTAATCACTAAGAACGCGCAGCAAAAAATGACTCTGTGTCCTTAAGTTATGCGATGCACATCCTTTAGCTCAAGTATCTTGCTAATCAGGTTAACGCGCAAAGTATCATAGCCAAAAGACTACTCATCTGTCGACTTAAGCATAATCCGACCAGTTTCATGCAATGTGATAAAAACCACTTGAGAACAGAAAATTGTCATCTTCATAACACAGCCAAAAGAATCGCGACCCGTCCGCTGACTGTATTTTCTGTATTGGCGTTAATTTTGCTGTTTGAATTTAAAACCACCTCGGAGAAATTATGAAATTGCATATTGAACGCCGTTATGTAGAAAATTTAGTTGAAAACTTTCCGCATCTCGTCACGCTGAAAGAACAACTGCGCTTCGGAAATAAGGCCGAAGTCTTTTATCGGCAACTGGCGGCGGGGGAATGGCTGTATTTGCAGCAACTCTACAATCAGGCAGGTCAAGCAATGCAACAGCAAGCCGCGTTGCTTGCTAGCCTTAAGGCGGCTTTTCAGGCTGAGACAACCAGCTATTCTGCCGACCAGTTGGAGTTGCTGCTACCCGCTCTTGCCCGTTATCTGATAGATGACGCAATCCGCGGCTGGCTTTTTCATGCAGATGCCGGCGGTCGTAGCAACGCCTTCTTAATTACACGCCTAGACTATACCCCGCCCGGCGAAGAAGAAGCCGGACGCATTATCATTGAAATAAAAGCCAATTCCAAAGGTAAAATCCAAACCGAATCCATCATGATCCGTGCCAAAGATATATCCGGTTTAACTATTCCGGAAATCTTCGCCACCAAAGGATATTTGAAGGAAACCCAAGAATTGATCGCAGCCTATGACGAAACCGCCAACCGTTATTTCGACTGGCGCGGTCGCTTTGCCGAACAATTTTCCGGCTGGGGTACCGCGATTTATGCAGAAGACCCTAGTGCTAGCCATCGCAGTAACGACTGGACACGAAAAAACACTGTAGTGCTTTCCTCAGCCGGTGGGGCTTGTCGACTGGTGAACGACGAAAATATTCTCAGTGAGCGAGCCTTAACTCTGGAGACCAGTGGCGACATCCTCGGCAAATACTTGCGGAAAGCTGGCAAAAGCCTGCGTTACGACAGCAAAACTGAGGATGCAATGGCTGCGACTCAAGCCGAAATCGGTAAAGGCGTGTTTACCGAACTGCCGGTGCATGGCTATATTTTAATGTTTCATCTGGAACTACATCACCATGTTTGGGTGCATGTTGATGATATGCAACCCTATCAATATCAGCCGGAGTTAAAACAAAAACTCATCCTGCCACCGGAACAGACCGATCTAATCGATATTCTCACCGCAGAAATGGACATGTTGATGGATGATATTGTTGCTGGTAAATCCGGCGGTACAACAGTATTATGCGCCGGACCCTCCGGGGTTGGCAAAACCCTGACTGCCGAAGTCTATGCGGAAATTATAAAACGGCCTTTATATCGAGTACATTCCGGGCAACTTGGCCTAAATGTAGCGGAAATGGAAAAAGTCCTGAAAGACACCCTGATCCGAGCGCAACGCTGGGGAGCAGTCATGTTGATCGACGAGGCCGACGTCTACATTAAGCGCCGCAATGATAATTTAGCCTCCAACGCTGTGGTTGGGGTTTTCCTGAGAGTTTTAGAATATTTTAACGGCTTGTTATTCCTGACCACCAATCGCGTAGACGATATAGACGAAGCGATCATCTCCCGTTGTATTGCTCTGATTAAATACCATGCGCCACACCTTAAGGATAGGCGTAAAATCTGGCGGGTTATGACTGAACAGTTTTCTTTACCGCTGGATCTGAATTTAATAGACGAACTGGCTGAACGTTTTCCAACCGCCACGGGAAGGGATATTAAAGGTTTAACAAAGCTTGTTGCAAAATTTTGTCTGCAAAAACAATTGACTCCTACTATGGATGTGTTTATCCGCTGCTCCGCATTTCGAGGCTTGGAGGTAACGACAGGCGATGAAGTCTAAGATTTCTCACTAAAATGCCCGCCAAGCCCAAATTGCTTGGGCTTGGCTATCAAAACTAAACTCTACTCAAGATTTAGCCTTAGGCATTTACCAGCAATTAATTTGCATTGCCACTATAAGTAGTCCAGAGCTGGTAATCTCTAAGGGTCACAGCGCCATCATAGTCATAATCCGCTTTGACGTTAAAGCCTGGCATGCCTTTACTTTTACCCAATGACTGAATAATAGCGATCTGATCGGTACTATTTACTTTACTGTCATTGTTTAAATCGCCCGGCAATACCCAACCAGCAGGTTTATAAAACCAGACATTAGCATTCATATCCATAGCTACAAAAACATCAAGATTTTTTGCATAATGCCATTTCCCCAACACGCCCCAATATCCAAATTCTGAACCCGTGTTGTTTGACGGCAGCGCTCCGTTGGTCGGAGGGGCTGCCTGCAGATCGGTTAGCATCCAATTGGAAGTATCGCTAATGCAATTATTAGTATCATTGGTAGGAACGCAATTGCTTGGCAAAATCACTTGTAAACTTAATACTTGGCCGACACCGTCCCACATTAAGAACTGATTTCGAACATGGTCATATTCTAAACCATATTGTCCCGTATCACTATAACCAGCCGGAAACTGATTAGCGTTAAGATAAACCTCAATATTTTTATTGTTAGGTCCCGGGCCGGTATTAGTAGTTCCAGGGCCTGCGGGGTTAATATCCCAAAATGTGAACCAGGGTTGCTGTCCTTGCCAATCGGCGCCATTGGTTTTTATATACAAATTGTGTACCGGATCATAAGCGCCTGCACCTTGCCCACCGGCGCCATACCAATCAATACCTAAAAGCTGTAAAGAATCAAGAGCTGGATTACTGAAATTAGTAAATGTTAGACCGTACAAACTTTCATCTGTACCGCCAACTGGGCTTGCTGTAAAATAAACACTTTCCTGCCCATTTTTAAACGTATAATCGCTGGTGCCATTGATATGCACCATAGCCGTGCCGTTTGTATAAGTGGAGCCTGCCATTGGATAACCATCGGGTGTGACGCCGCTTTCTTCTGTAGGATTTTGTCCTTGCAGTGTCGCAGGGTATTTGAGATTACCGTTGCTATCAAAATAAATATCACGATTTTGCCACATATTACCACCCAGGACAGTCGGATCTACCCCGCTGCCCGTGACTCCACCCACTTTGGTGCTGTCGGCCAAGGCAGGATTAAACAGGTACGGACCGGTTTGATACAAGCCATTAGCTATCTGTTTTAGAAAAACACTTCCCGTTTGAAATGCCCCACCACCAAAAGTCAAAAAACGGTCAGCTACCGGCAAATACACTTGGTTATCATAGGTATGCGATGATATGGGAGCATACATGGCGCCATCGTACGGATTAGTCGCATCTCCGTAAGGAATAAAGGATTCACCAGGATCGCTGTTCCAATAAACTGAAGTGTTTTGTACAAAGGACGGTAACGAATCTCTTTCCCAAGTCTGCGTCGCCCCTATCCAACGATAGACTTCATTACCTGAGTAATTAGCATGCCCGCCGCCCCAGAGAACCAAATCTCCGCGGTTACTGTCCCAGGCGAATGAACTCCAAGCATAAACAACCCCGGAAAAATGCGAACCGTAAGATCCTAGTTGATTATTTTGATCCTGCGGCGGTACCGCCACCGATGATGTAGAACCGTCGAAAGGAAATTGGTTTGTGCTTTGTATCTGAATCCAACTATTTGCAGGGGCCGCCTCAATTTGGGTCAGCAGATTATTGAGACTGGCAGCTGTTGCGGCATCGGCAAACAGGCAAGCTATCGCCACACCAGCTGTACACCTTCGCAAGGCATGAATTAGGGAAATACGATTTAACGTCGCAGTATGTTTCATAGCTTTCCTCCGTTTTTTTAAGTTAAGTATTTTCCTGCATAGCAGGATTAATCAAGCAAGCCCAACATCGGTCATTTTTAACAAAATCTTTTTATACGCTTCCACTTTAATCGGAAAACTAAACCCATTACACAATCTTAATGTAATTTTAATAAACCAGCTTTCCACCAGAGCATTATCCTAGTACGGACATTTTAAACAAAATAAAAATCAAAAATTTCAACTTACTACAGTCTAAGCCCAGCAAAAAACAGGTAAATCGACAATTCTTAGTCTAAACATACAAAAAAATTATTTGCTTTACTCATACGCACCCTAACATACAAATATTAAACCATTATTTCCATATTTTGTATGGCGGATTATAACAGTACTGCTAGGTTCATTTGTCAAACTTTATTATTTGTGATAAAGGAAGCATCTTTCAACAAACCATTCAAAATCAAATGAAAACATTTAACCAGGTTTTATGCATCACAATTACTATTTGCCTTGCCGCTTGCGGACAACAAGGCGTTGGACCAAGTAAACCTGCGACAAGCAAAGAATCTGCTCAGTAAGCATTTTCAGCGTGTTTCTTTAGCGAAATAGACATGTGTCTATTTCGCTTATGCATCGACCTAGATATTCTGATAAAGTTAACAATTTTATTGATCTAACAAAGCTGAGCCCGCATTTCATAAAAAACACTCTCAACCGCTGATAACCGCTTCCGAAGAATCTATTCAGGCAACAAATTATAAACTGCGCATAATATAAAGTTTATTATCCCACATTACCTTTACCCAAACAATTGTACTTAAGTACAGTGACATTTATATTATGGTTTTGATCAAAGTTTTAGAAAAATCATTTGTATTTTACAAAATGATATTGATATTTTTGAAACCAACCAGGCCGTTATTTTCTTTATGAAAATATAAATAGTTGCGTCTCTACTGAAAAACGTGCATAAACACTTCGCATAAATCTTAGAAAAAAGACATTCACTTTATTAAAACAGCCAAACAATAAAAAAACAAAAAGAACCTAAAACCCTGGCTCTTCCCGATTTTGGGCAGTACAGAACGTATAGATATAGCAGCATAGGCTATGCGCTTATTAAAACCAATAAAAATCAATTAGTTAAAAACCTTGTACAGCACACACTTTCTGCATGCAAGAACTATCCACTCTAAATCGGGAAGAGCCAAAATCTTTCACTTCATAGCAAGGTTAAAAACTTGAATTCCACCCTGCCTGCATACAGTAATGCCAAAACTGATGATGATATTCAAATATTCTTTACAATTGAGGATCAGCTTAGCAAACTGACAAAGACGAGAATAAAACAGACTAATACCAATTAATATCTGGGTCAGGCCCAAGCCTTTGCCAGTTGTTTTCCAGCGTGATATCTATTATTTTTACATCAGATCGCCGCCTATCAGCTACACGGCGGTTGTGAGCAATTTGATAGCGGCTTCTGCGGGGATCATTATTAAAATCCCTTACAAAATACCTGGCGACATTAATTGGCTTACCCTTGCAAGGTTTGCGATTAAGTTGCTTAATCACGCGGCTGGCAACTCTGTCCGGATCAACTTTTACCAGGGCGTGACATTCGGCTTTTTTTGATCCAGATGTCTGCAGCTTTAGAATTTGCAGATTGTTGATGCACCCAGCGGATTTAAGCAATCCGCCCTTCAAAGCAGGCTCAAGAAACGCTTCTATATCAAAAACTTTGATGTCTTCTTTAATTCTTTTAAGAATTAGAATCATGGTGGCTAGCTCGCTAACATAATTTTGATCGGCGACAAAATTGGATTATACATCTAAATCATCAAATTGTAGCTTAAACACCGACTAGGTTTGGACTTTTCGCTACATACGAGAGCAAGCCTCAGTTCCCCTCCTTGAGAAAGAGGGGTTAGCTGAGCATTTTTACCCCTCGCGTACATGCGTGGTAAAGTCAATGGGTTAATTTCCATGCTATGCAAAAGTACCTTAAGGCTCTTTTACCTCTGGCGGCACACCCGTGTATTTGGCGGCAAATTGGTTCCAATCCAGTTTAACATTGCCAAAATAAATGTTCAGCTCGTTGTTAGGCTTGAATTTCAATACCTTGGCCTCGAAAAGGTTTTCTGCAATTTTCAACATTGGCTTTTCAAAACACAGAGCAATCACCTCACTAGGGGACCCACTATGAATTCGCAAAGTGAACTCTCGGATGTTATCCCGCCCAAAACCGGCAGTTGTCAAAATATATTTAACGATTGCGCCGTCAATTTCTGCACGAGCGCTGGGATTTTTATCCTCAGCTAATAAATGCGTTAATTTCTCAGTTTGCTCGGATTTTAGACAAAATTCTTTAACTATCTTGTTATTGCTGGAAAATATGCTGGCAGCTCTGGTAGCAATAAAAGGCACATAGCTTTGTTTTATCAGAACCTTGGATTTTGCCGGAAAAAGCTGCCGCCAAAAGTAGTTAACATGAATATCCCAAGCAGATTTGTTAGCATTATTTAACTCATCAAGCAAACCACTATTTCTTAAAGCCATGATTTGTGATTCTGGAATTGCTAAATCACTCGGTTTGGCGGATCTATTATCAAACGGAAACATGGCAATTTGTTTTTCTGTAAACCCCATAGTTTTCAATTGCCCGGTAATATCTTTGCCTTCTCGCAAAGCCTGAACTTTGACTTGATATTTGGCAGGTTTGCCATTAACCAAAACTTCAAAGTGAGGCGGCTGACCATATGCAATTGCCCCACCTTCATGCGGCAAAGCCGGATATGGCGGCAACGGAAAGGAGATAATCTTGCGTATATTTTTGCTGGATTTATTTAAATATTCATAGTCAGCCGTGATTTTGTCATAACCGATATCCAACACTTGCTTATTCAAAACTAACTGTTTTGACTTTTCAACGACTATCCCCCCTACACCCAAAGCCCCTGCGCCATCATTTCCCTGGGCAGAAAATGCTGCCACACAAAAAACTATTGCACTTACGCATATTGATATTTTTAACATGGGATACTCATATTTTTCGCTGAAATTTTGCTCAAGGTTCACGCTGGGAGTTGTGCATAAATGCGCTATTATACGCATTCGACATCAAAGTGTCGGCCCCACAACGGCGTTATTCTCAAACTGATCCAACATCAAATCCAGTTTTTCGCTTATTTCAGAGATACTGCCGCTAGCTGAAAATATTGAAAATACCTTACCTAACCGAATAGAACAATTTGAAAATGGCTTCAAACTCAATGCTTGATTTTTCAACGACAGCATTAATTTGCTCAGAACTCAGATTCATGCAAGTGGCTATAACGGCGTCGAAAGGCTGCTGTACATCACTATAATAATGCGCCAATCTAACCATTGCAGCAATATCGGTATAGGGACCTACACTATCCGGATAGGCATGCAGACGAATGGTTTCAATCATCACCTCCGGTAGTTTCCATAAACGGCAAAGCTCCGATCCAACTTGAAAATGATCAAAACCAATAACCCTCTGTTCAATCAAAACCTCATCAATGGCTTCTAGTTGCACTTTTGACCTCAGTTGTAACTCAACTTCTCTCGCCAATATTGGGATGCGCAAATAAATGAGCAGTTGGCCTATGTTGTGCAATAACCCGCATAAAAAAGCTTCATCTGGATATTTTTTTCCGAGTTGCACGTCAAATTCTCGCGACAGCAGTGCACAACGTAAATTTCTAGCCCAAAAGTCATGCATTGTCAGAGTTTGCCCGGGCAAGTTGGAAAATCGCTCGATCACAAGAGCGCTTAATAATAAATTTTGCAATTCCCGGGTACCGACCAAACTAATCGCTCTGGATATGGAAGCAATCTGCGATGGGAACCCATAAAATGCACTGTTGACAATTTTTAAGAGCTTGGCGGCAAGAGCCGCATCCTTTTCAATAACCAACCCTGCATCAAACGCTGATTTACGGGGATCATCTATTACTTTTTTATATTCCAAGTAGACAACAGGCGGTGACGCCAAGTGTATATTTCCTTTGAGCAAATCGCTGATCGTTAAATCATGAGCAGAATCATTTTCCATGTAAATTCACGCAAACTAATAAAATTATAAGTATCATCCCAAGCTTTGGCCTGATATTACTATTAAAACTAGACGATGTTCCAGATAAGTACAAGACACAAGGAAAATGGATTTCAAAAAACCGGCAGGATAGAGCACATTCGTCTTTTTTAAGACACA
Source organism: uncultured Pseudomonadota bacterium (assembly GCA_963705975.1). Classification (GTDB taxonomy): domain Bacteria; phylum Pseudomonadota; class Gammaproteobacteria; order Methylococcales; family Methylomonadaceae; genus Methylomonas. The sequence goes on along the minus strand of CAVPMI010000040.1, from coordinate 34,181 downwards.
AATGTCGTACTCAGGCAACAAAATGCTTTAAGTAACTGCTGAAGTGTTATATACTCGTTTTCGTACAAATTGACGATGCCCCTTATGCGCCGTCGGTTCAATCTGATTTTTTTACTTAACAGTAGGTTTATTATGCTAAAAAACAAATTGCTGCCTGTTGCCGCATTGCTCGGCTTAAGTTTTATGTCTGCAGTTCATGCTGGCGACCAAGTCCAGGATGATCGCTGGTATGTTGCGCCTTTTGCCTCATACATTCATTCCGGCGGTGATCGCAATGCAAGTGATGGCTGGGGCGGCGGCGCCGGTTTCGGTAAAATTCTGGATCAACATTTTAATGTTGAATTAAGAGGCTTCTATCAAGGCTATTCTGGAAAAACTGCACCCTTGAGCCTATCTGGCGGAACTGCCGATGTGCAATATTACTTCTTTCGCGACAAATTCTCTCCTTATGCCGTATTGGCTCTCGGCGGCATCGATACCTGTCACGGCGCTAATTGTGCCGGTGGCTTTATTGGTGAAGCCGGTTTAGGCTTTACCTATGAGATTTTGGATAATTTGTCTTTCCGGACTGACGCCCGTTATCGCTATAACAATAATCTAGGCAATCATATCCAACCAGGCTCAACAGAGTTTAACGATCTAGTCGTTAATGCCGGCTTTGTCATTCCGTTTGGCGATAAACCAAAAGCCTACACCGCAAAAGCGGTCGAACCAGTCGTTACATCGCCAGCGCCGACGCCTCGCCCTGTTGCAGCACTTGATTGCTCTACACTTGATTCCGATAACGACGGCGTCAACAACTGCCTGGATAAATGTCCGGATACTGCCAGAGGCGCCAAAGTCGACAGTAACGGCTGCCCGATTAAATTGACTCTGAGAGGCAACCAGTTCAAAGTTGATTCTGCTAAGCTGACTCCTGACGCCATGTCTATTTTAGATGAGGTAGCGGCAAGCGTGAATAATTATCCTGATAAAAATGAAATAAGAGTTGAAGGTTATGCCAGCAGTGAAGGCAAAGCGGCACATAATTTAAAACTGTCACAAAACCGCGCCACCTCAGTTGTCAATTATCTGAAAAAGAAAGGCGTTACCAATAAGCTATCCGCAAAAGGTTACGGCAGTGCCAATCCAATTGCTGATAACAAAACAGAAGCTGGCCGCGCCGAAAACCGTCGCGTAGAGCTAATTTGGATCAAAGATTAATGTCTGTTTAGGAAGAGTGCTCAATTAGGTTTAACCCTTCCTCAGGCAACCTTATTGCATGAGGAAGGGAAAAAAAGTAACTTTAAGAACCACTAGGCTTCACAAAACTTACTGAATGACAGCGCTCTTACGAAACATTTAAGATCTTAAAGCTCAAAAAAAACCGCCATTCAGGCGGTTTTTTTTGATGAACTGCTTTATCCTTTGCTGAATTTATACATATCCTGCCGCTCGAAACCATTCGATCGCATCTGCAATAGCCTGCCGGGCTGGACGAGACTTATACCCTAGATCAAGCTCAGCTTTAGCTGACGAAAAGTACATTTTATTTTTTGCCATACGCAATGCGTCTCGGGTAACTCTCGGCTCCCAGCCGGTTAACAAGGCTGCCAACTCCATACCCAGAGCAACTGGATAAATAGCCTTGCAAGGCAATTTAATTCTTGGCGCAGAATGCCCATTGATTTCTGCAATAATACCCAAGATGTCGCAAAGCGAAAGATTTTCCCCACCCAATATATAGCGCTCGCCTATTTTGCCATGCTCAAGAGCCAACCAATGCCCCAACGCTACATCATCAACATGGGAGATATTTAGTCCGGTATCTACATAGGCCGGCATGCGTCCCTTCAGGGAATCAACAATAATGCGTCCGGTTGGAGTTGGTTTGATATCGCGAGGACCTATCGGCGAAGAAGGATTGACGATTACAGCCGGCAGGCGTATTTCGTTAATAAGACGAAATACCTCCTGTTCCGCCAAAAATTTTGATTGCTTGTAAACGCCAACCATATCTTGATAACTGATAGGAGACTTTTCGTGCGCCGGACTGCCATCCTTGTGCAAACCTAAAGTTGCAACAGAACTGGTATATACCACGCGCTCAATGCCCGCTGCCATGGCCGCCTGCATAAGGTGGCTTGTACCCTGCACATTAATGCGATGCATAGCTTCTGCATCCGGCACCCAAATCCGATAATCGGCCGCGACATGGAACAAGTAGCGACACCCTTTTAAAGCCGCAATATAACTTTCAGAATTAGCCAAATCACCTTCGATGAGTTCAACATCTAGGCCTTGCAAATTACTACGATCATTATTAGGGCGCGATAAGACTCGCAGCCGATGACCCTTGCTGATCAATAATCGCGCGACAGCTGCGCCTATAAAACCGGTCGAACCAGTGAGGAAGGTGAGTTTTGGCATGCAGGGATCAGATATTAGCAGTGCGAAGCGGTTAGCAAAAAATAACCTTCCTCTTGACCCACTTCCTTGGGTATCCGGTCGATTCAATAAAAATTAAGAGCAAGTCATCTCTCTCCACTCAGTTAGGTATATTTTCATCAATCATCTGAGGCCAAAAGCACGCAGCAAAGGGATCAAAGTAAAGTCCGTTTTACCGATAACCACAGATGAAGTTTCAGCCTGTTAATTTAAGACATCTGAATAGCGTATTATAGATTAAATTACCCTGGTATAACGAGTTAATACTTGATTAAGCTCACCTACTCCCATCGAACAGACCATTTTCATCAGCTATAAGGAAAGGCTACAGAAAATTATTCTTATGTTTACAGTTCTTATCAAGCATTAACAGTTTCCAGAACTAAGATTCACATCACAAAAGTTCTAGCCTGGTTTTGCTATAAATTATACATGTTAAATTTTTAACATAAAAACACTGTAGCGCGTTAAATACAGATACATTTTTTCTGGGATCATCATCAGATGCTCTCACGTCAGTAAGTTGGTTCGGTTGGTATGCTTATTGATGTATAACACCAAAGGTGACCGAAATGAAAACTCGTCAAGTTAACATCTCCGTACTTATCCTCGCTTGCTTTGCCTGGTTTTTTTCCGGCGCTGCTACTGCAGCTAATGTGCAAACAACCATGAGCGAAGACATTTCAAAAAGTCAAACCAAGGCAGGATATAACACTCAGCAAGCTGTTTATCTGCAAGAAGAGCTGACGAAAATGGCGCTGCAAACCGGCATTAAATTTACCATCAGTACCGACATAAGTCATGACAAGGTAACGCCTTTAACGCAAAATAAAAATTGGAATGTAATGATTAGAAACTTATTGCTTAATTACAATTGGGTCGCTATACAAGACGGCAATATATTAAAAACCGTGATAATAACCGGCAAAAAAGGCGACTATATGACGCCTATTTTAGAACCAACTGCTGAACCAGCAGACGCACAAACAATAGAAACCAGCCCTTATCGAAAATCCGCGATAAAACCGATCTCAGTTGAAAACCGCCTAGATGTTGCTAATGGCCGTAAAGTTATCCTTGAGCAATATGAATTTTCTGGAGATAACTAATCCGAATCCAGGAGGCAGCCAAACCCGAATACATTATTAACCGGTATTTCTCATACCCGCCGCTATTGCATTGATAGTTCGCAACAACGGGTTCAACCAAGGACTGATTGCTGCTTGAGAAGGATCAATTTCCCGCAGATGATGAAGTAAAAACACTTGCAGGTAGTTCAAAGGCCCAAGATAGGCGTCACGACGGTGCAAAGAAGCAGCTAACTCCGGATTTTCAGCCAATAATTGCGTTTGATCGGCAATTTTCAGAATCCAATCCACGCTTCGTTGATGCTCGTCAGCAATTAAGCGGTAAACCTTCTCACCCGTTTCGGCTGCAACGCACAGACCGGCATATTCTTTGGCAATACGCATATCCGATTTGCTCAAGGCCATTTGCGAATTGCTCAATAGATTTCGAAAAAAAGGCCAATCCTTATACATGCTGCGTAGCTTTACCAATCGCGCAGAATTGTCGCCGCACCAACCGGCCAAACTTAGACCAATGCCATACCAAGCCGGAAAAGTTTGCCTGGACTGCGCCCAGGCAAACACCCAAGCAATAGCCCGAACCGAATTTTTGGAGCGATCTTGTTTTTTACGGTGCGAAGGCCGCGACCCTATGTTAAGTTGGCCAATTTCCACCACTGGCGTAGCTTCATAGAAGTAATCCAAAAATCCTGGCGTTCTCTCAGTCAAGGCTCGGAAACTCTGCTCTCCTTTTTCCGCCAATTCATCCATAACCGCCAAATTTTCATCAGAATCAGGGGTTACCGCCTGCACCAAACTAACGCTGGCCTTCAGCAATCCTGTAAGCCCCATAGTCAATTCATAGACGGCGGTTTCCATGTTGTTATAACGATAAAACAACACCTCTCCCTGCTCGGTGAATTTAATCTGTCCGCGCACGGTATCCGGCGGCTGGGCCAGGATAGCTTCATGCGTGGGACCGCCGCCGCGACCCACCGTACCACCCCGCCCATGGAACAATCGGCATTTAATACCGCGTTGTTCGCAGATAGCGATAATTTGCCGTTGCGCACGGTACAAACCCCAAGCAGACGCCAGAATCCCGCCATCTTTACATGAATCGGAATAACCCAGCATTACCTCCTGTTGATTACCGACAACTTTTAGTAACTCGCAGTATGTTGGCGTATCAAACAAACTATTCAAAACTTCACTGACGCGATTAAGGTCGTCTATGGTTTCAAACAAGGGACTGATGCCAATATGACAATACCATTTACCACCTAAACGACCCAGCAAACCAGCTTGACTAGCCAGCAACATCACCTCCATCACATGGCTTGCAGCATGAGTCATGGAGATAACATACTTACCAAAGCAGTCCGGGCCGATTTCCCGCATCATTCTGGCCATGACTTCAAACAATTCCAAAGTTTCCCGGGTACTTTTCGATAAAGTGGAACGATCATAAATCAAACCACCAGGCGCAGCAATGGCATCAGCTAACAATTCTAAACGCTGATTCTCGTCCAAGTACTGATAATCGAGAGCCAGAGCCGCTGACAATACCTCCGCGACGGCCTCACTATGTCGACCTGACTCTTGCCTTACATCCAGTTGCATCAAATGAAAACCAAATGTTTCCGCCAAACGAATTAAATCGTGTAATTCCAACTCGGCAATATTGGCGTCGCCATGACCGCGCAAGGATTCGTCGATCAGGCGTAAATCGAGCAAAAATTCCGCTACGCTCGGATAAGCATGGTGATCCGGCAAGTCCTCTTGTCCTTGTAGATATTGCTGAACCCGTAACAGCGAGCGCTCCATGCGATATTTCATAATCGCGAGTTTATGCCGGTAAGGCTCTTGCAAATAGGCGGATTCCAACACGGCTATTGAAGTTCCAAGCTTAGCGCGATCTGCTTCAAGACTATCGCTAAAACCAGAGGAAAATTCACAAAAACCCTCGGAATGCGACAACTCTCCACGCAAATCATCCAGACGCCGGATGTATTCCTGCAAAATGGTTTGTGCTTGCAAACGTAAGGCTAGAACAGTAACTTCCGCCGTCACATTCGGATTGCCGTCACGATCGCCGCCTATCCATGACCCATAACGTAAAAAGCAAGGTATGCGTAGACTCCGCGCTAAATCTTCCCCATAGACGTCAGCCAAACTAGTCTCGAAATTTCGATAGACTTGAGTGGTTGCCTGGAATAGCGACAGCGGAAAATAGAATAACCCAGTGTCGATTTCATCCGCCACTGTTAACTTCCGACTGCGAACTTCATCGGTTTTCCAAAGCAATTGAATCTTGGTTTGCAGCAAAGCTAAAGCTTCCCGACGCGCAACGCCTCGCAAACGACTGACGCCGGAATGCTCATGGGTCAAAAACACATTACGTAATGCACCCTTCACAGTACGGCGCTTGGTCTCGGTTGGATGAGCGGTCATAACCGGCAAGTACAGCAATTCGTCTAACAATACCTGAAGTTTATCGCCATCAACGCCAGACTCTTTAAGTGCAATAAAGGTATTATGGAACGACCCCGGCCAGTAGCGGCCATACGCAGCTTTTCTTCTGATATCCAGGTAATAGGATTCCTCGGCGATATTCAACAGACTGAAATAATGATTGAATACCCGCACTACTTCCCCAATCGCCTGCGGTTCAATCTGCTGCACTGCTGAGTGCAAAGCATCTAGCTTGGCAGGGTTAGGATCCTGGGAAAACCCAGTAAAACACTGTTGTAATTTTTTAACAGTAGCGGCTATTTCCGGCAATGCCTGAGTTTTCAACACCCTGCGTAAAACAGATCCCAAAAGTACAATCGAATATTGGAGTTCTTTATCATCAGCTACGGCATTCACTATGGATTCCTTTAGGGTAAAAAGCTTCACATAGTTAAACAGAATCAATTTTTTTATCAAGCCCCGGCTCGGTTGCTAAGGGGGTTGCTGAATCTTTATGCGGCAGGGTCAAAATTACGCGCCGAAAATCCGTTTCTGCATCTTCTTTAAGAATGGCTTGCAAAAAATCGAGCAAAGCAACATATTTTTTAATGCTGTTAAATTCACGCTGCAGCATTTTGTTATCGGTAGCAAAATCAAATTCCATGGCGAACGCGAATAAAATTGCTGAGGCAGCATCTTTGGCCATCCAACCGCCAAGCGTCAGCAATTCTTGAAAAATTTCCTGTAAGGCCGGATGTAGACCAATGAGGGCTGTTGCCATAAATTCCTCAAACCATTGTCCCTTAGCTTGTGAAACCTGAATTAAGATAGCCAATTTATTCATACTTAGTCCACAACTCTGTCGAGTTGCAGACTCATCAATAGTCAATTGACATAACTCTTCGGGCTCAATAGGCTCTAATTCGTTAAAAGTTGAAATAAAAACCTGATCAGCATAAGACATGCCGTTAGCAGAGCGAGGCAAATAATAAGCTTCCGGCTGCCAAGCCCCGCCTGTCCCTCCCCAACCTGCAGCCAGAAGTTGGGCAGTCTGCACTAACTTTGGTGCTTGCAGAGCTCTGTTTGCCGCTTTGCGTTTATCGACCAGTAAATAATGTGTATAGCGGCTGAGTAAGCGGTATTCCTTAGCAAGCTGGGTGGCCAACTTCGCCGGAACATCTTTAATCCGTTTCGCCACGGCGACTCTAGCGAGTGGGGGAAACCAATTATCGGCATTGCTCAACTCGACCTGTTGACAGATCTGCCGACCATCATCAAGCAACATGATCAATTCCACTGCACCATTAGCCTTCGCTTCAAGTTCAGCAAAAACATGAATTGTGTCGCCGGAAAACAACGGGGCAATAGTTTGTGGCGCTTGCCAGATAACGGCCTCCGGCCAAACCAATTTAACCTGGACGGCCCTGGCTTGTAACATCCGGCGAAATTGCCGGAAAACGGCTTCCTCCATAGGCTCCAATGGCGTCACTATCTCGCAGGCCCCGCCGGTTTTCTCAGCAATTTCGTTAATAAAACCATGAGCTGCCGCCGAACCGACGCCAATCGTAAAAATCCGATGACCGGAATTCTGCGCAACCTCAACCACATCCCGATGCTGATAGGTTTGTCCATCGGTAATCAGCAACACCGACATTGCCCGCTCGCCTAAGTCTCTAAGCGCATAAGCATAATCCAAGGCTAAACCCATCTCCGTACCGCCCATTTCTGCAGCCAAATTCAGGATCTCCTGCCGGGCATATCGCAAACTCCGTGGCGTAACAGCGACACAATGTGGAAAGATTGCCAAATGTTCTGCGCCAAATTTCAGTAGATTAAAACTATCAGCATCCCGCAGATTTTCCAACACGCGCAGTAAAGCAAACTGTGCCTGACGAATAGCAATGCCGCTCATCGAGGCCGAGCAATCAACAACGATCTTTAGGCAGAGACTGGAAATATCCGCAGTCGGTATTTCCGCGCAAAAACTCGCTAGGGCGCTAATTTTTTGAGCCTGACTATCCAAAAAAAATAATCCAGCTGATTTATTGCCGGACGCAAGTTTCATATTGAGCACAAAGTCCCTATCCATAGGCGCCTGTTGTTCGCTGAGCGAAATTTCAGCATTACCTGTATGCTGCACGACGCTGATCGCATGACTAGGACTTTCGAGTTGCGCTGCTGAGAGTAAGCCTTCGATGCTCAAATGCAAACTAAATCTATTATTGGCCAGGATGCTTGCCACTGGAATTTGATGCGACTGATAATTTGCCGCTCCCGGGTCTCCGTAACGTGGAGCGATGGTGGTAGGTAAGCAAAATTTAACCGCATCCTGCCGCCAAGAAAGCAAGTAAGCATAATGATACCTCAGTAAAACCCGCTCCCCAGGCATTAAATTGCCTAAGCTTATTGAAAGTACGTCATCATCGGCTTCCTCCAGCAACAGTGCGCGGTCACCCACCAAAATTGCTTGCTCATAAAGTATTTCTGCGCTTTTCTTAGGCTTAACCTTAGCTCGCAACTCACGGTCGCCGATATGGGCGCACAGATCGAGCAATACCGCATCATGCGGTAATGGAAAGCTATAAACCGCTTCAATATTAGTATCAGCAAAATTGACAAATGACTGCGTAACCAAAAGTTCACAGGTTAAATCGCGTATATTGCCGACAACCTCCACCGATTCCAGAGTATTTAGCGCCAGCCCATTTTCCAAACCCGGCATGATTTGAAAGTTCGCCGACAGCCGATTTGATTTTTGATGCATCATTTTTTAGTGTCCTAGTTTTTAATTTCGTAGGCCGCCATGACCGCTTTCAGAAATGCACGTAACTGTTCCGGACTTAAACACGCCCTGCCCGGCTCCACATGCAATTCCACTCCATCAGCAATATGCACATGGCTCCATACTTCCACCATGCCGGGCCATCTTGGTTTAGGCGGGGCGTGATTGGCATCCGGTTCGGCAAGAAGTTCGCGGATACGCTCCAAAGACAAGCCGGCGGCCTGCCATTTTTTAATGGTCAACAACTGATCCAGATGCAATTTGCTATATTTTGCGGCTTTCTTTTCGCCACGCGGGTGAGAGACCAAACCTTGCTGGATATAGAAGCGAATAGTGCGTAAAGGTAAATCGCTCAACGTACACAGTTCGGCAATACTAAATTCATGATCCATAACAACTTACATAATATACAGTTGTTATATACATTACTACTGTTTCATTAAATGTCAAACACATTTATTTTTTAGAACCATGCATTGCTAGACGCGCAAGTTTCAACAAATTTCCAGCAGCAATGCGAAACCAAGATAGAATAAGCTGTGTACAATAATACAAGGACTTAAATTGTGTGGCTCCGTACCGGATGTGAAATTAGCTTTGAGGTAAGCATTCCAACACCTTTTATTCTGATGCTCAGACCGCGTAGCGGCGTAAACCAGTGGGTCGCGAGGGAGTTATATAGTTTAAAGCCCAGCGTACCAGTAATCGAATATACCGATAATTACGGTAACTTATGTCAACGCTTGGTTGCGCCGGTAGGCGAGTTTTCGATTCGCACCTCGGCGGATATTCTCACGAACGATGAGATTGACGTTTGCCCCGGCGCGCCCTTCCAGGAAGTGCAAGACCTACCCGATTCAGTACTAACCTATCTACTCCCTACCCGGTATTGCGAGTCTGACCGTTTCATTGATCTTAGCCGGCAGATCGTTGCCGACGTTGCACCAGGCTATGATCAGATAAACGCGATAGTGAGTTGGATACGCGAATATATTCACTTCAACTCAGACTCCATCCACTTTCAACTTTCAGCCGTTGAAGTCAATCAGCAACAAGAAGGCGTTTGCCGCGAACTGGCTCATCTGGGCATAGCCCTATGCCGCGCTCTGTGCATACCGGCCAGGATGGTTGTCGGCTACCTACATGGCCTTAAACCTATGGATTTCCATGCCTGGTTCGAAGCGTATGTCGGCGGACGCTGGTATACTTTTGATCCCACTCAAGCAGAGCCTAAGGGCGGACGCGTCAACATAGCCTATGGCCGGGACGCCGCAGATGTTGCGGTATTCACTCAATTCGGCCCGGCTTTATATCCGTTAAGTATGCAGGTGCAGGTTGAGGAGCTGGATCAAGCGCCGGAATAGGTTTTAGTTGTTAAAAATTACCCCTGCTTCCGGCAATGGCCCTATCAATCCATGTAGGGGGCAGAGAAAACCAAGCAGCCTAAACAGGTGCGCCAACCGCTAGCCAGTTCACTTTACATTAGGCCTTTAAACCTCGAATCTGTCGATATTCCTGAAAACCAAAGACGGATTTACGCCAAAAGTATCGCGGAAACAACGGTTAAAATGCGCTGAGTCGGTAAATCCTGCATCCAAAGCGGCGCGGGTTAGATGATCCACTTTATGCAGGCTATGCATAGCCGAGACGACTCTACTCCAGATTCTGTAACGCCGAAAAGGGATATCTGTTTGCTCAAGAAATAAATGCCTAAATCGGGACGTGGAAAGTCCTACGCTCGCCGCCAGGTTAGCTTGGCTGATAGTGTTGCTAGGATCAAGCTGAATCCTTTTCATAACGCTGTCAATCCGGGGGTCTAAGGTTAATTGTAGCGTGTCATCGGTATGTATAAGCTGATTGATCCAGCGATTAATGTCGGTCTTGGCGGGTTTTTCTTCGTAAATGCGTTGCAAGCATTTGATCCAGTGGGCATCAACAAACGGAGTAAAAGTTGAGGCTGAAAAGGGGAAACGCCGCCTAAAATGCACAAAGTCAGCTGAGTTTTTTTCAATGATTAAACACGCCACAATATGACCAAACGCATCTAGTTCATGCCTGCAACCCGCCGGAATAATTGCGCTACGATACGGTAGATAAGCGCCGTTCGGGGTTTTCATAAAAAAAGGTTGGTAAAGCCCAATATTAATGGCTACCGAACCCATTGCGTGTATTGCTAATTGTTGCAATGGCCCTAGAAACAAAGAGCGGTTGGGCCACAAAAAAGACTGGGACGAAAACCATATTGCCCGTTAGGCGTAGCCGCTTCATACAATTCTTTATTAGTCAGCATGGTTAAAATAGCCTAGTAGTTTAATTAACGCCCAATGACCAGTTTATCAGGAGAAAACCAGTGGCTGAAATAATAAATCAAACCGCCCCAATCATCGCTATTGCCTGTGCAGGCATCTTTTTCATGACTGCGCTCATCACAGGCGCGTGGAAATATAACAGCATGATGAATAGCCCGGAATTTAAAGCGCCTTACTATGTTGATATAGCCCATAGATCCGCTCTGCTCTATGCATTTGCTGCGCTGCTGATTGCCGTTTTTGCTTACATGAGCGCCTTTAGCCAGTGGCTCAATATCCTGGCGACAATACCCCCTTTGTTATTTTTTGCGATTGCCATTGCTAAATACATCACATTGGGCATGGCAAATAAGACCAATAATGCTCTACGTGATTCTGAAAATCCCGGCCTGGATAAATTAATCATGCGTACTTTAATGCTGGCTGAAATTGGCGGATTTTTCATTTTGCTTATTGGATTTTTCGCTAGGATTTTATTATGAGCAGTTGCTCTCGTTTTTTTGACCAACCGGCACGCGCAAGTTGAGTTTCTATCAACTCTGTGCGCGTTGTTGTCTCGTTGCGAATTACAGGGGCCACAAATTTATTCGTTCGTTATTGTCCGATACAGATAGGAACACACGTAAGACCATGTAAAACCATTTAAAATTAATCCGAAGCCCTAAATTAGCACTTTCGAAGGCAAAGTGCTGAGATTTTGGAACGGTGAAGGGTTACAGAGGGGTAGGAGGCATGGATGCCGACTTTAGCCTACACGGAAGTACTCGCCGCGCCTCTGTAACCCTTCACCGATTCCAAAATCGGCGGATAACGGCAAATTAAATTACGGCAACGGTTTTCGCTTTTACTTAAGAATGTAAACATTATAAGCTGTTGTTAAAAATTTACCCTTAAAATACCAAAGAATAACATTTCGTTCATGAGGTAGAAATTTGCAGATCTTTACTATTTTCTCGATTGTACGTTACAACCGCAAAGAATTCTAGAATGAAACATCCGCACCCGAAACAGCAGTTTCCCCCCGCCCTTCAAACCAAGCATACACAGCGGGTATCACCAGCAAAGTCAGTAGTGTCGAACTAATCAGCCCGCCAATCACAACAATAGCCAGCGGTTTTTGCACTTCCGAACCCGGTCCTGTGGCAAATAAGAACGGCATCAGTCCTAATAAGGCTACCGTCGCCGTCATCATCACCGGACGAAAGCGTTGCCCGCAACCTTGTAGAATCGCTTGCTGCTGAGGCATACCCAAACTCCGCAAATTTCGAATATACGTCACCAGCACCACGCCATTCAACACCGCAATGCCGCATAAGGCAATAAATCCTACCGAGGCAGGGACGGACAAATATTCGCCGGTGGCAAATAGCGTAAAAACGCCGCCGATGGAAGCAAAAGGCAGCACTAAAATAATTAAAGCCGCAAAACGCACTGAGCGGAATAATAGAAACAACAAAAAGAAAATGGCCGCTATAGTTATCGGAATAATCATTTGCAAATGCCCCAAAGCCCGTTCCATATTCTGAAATTGGCCGCCCCATTGCAGATAATAAGCCGGCGGCAATTGCATTTTCTGGTTTACTTGTTGTTGCAACTCATAAACGAAGCCGCCCAAGTCCCGATCACGCACATTAATCCCGACCACAATCCGGCGTTTGCCCATTTCCCGGCTGATCTGCGCCGGACCTTCATTTAGGGTGATTTGCGTAACATCGCCCAACGGCACCCTGGCGCCATTGGGGGAAGTCAGCATAATGGCGTCGATGACGGTGACATTGTTCCGAAATACTTCCGGCATACGCACAGCTGCGGAAAATCGCCGCTCGCCTTGGTAAATTTCGGTAGCTTTTTTGCCACCAATGGCGGTTTCAATCACGTCATGGATATCGGAAGCATTCAAGCCATGCCGGGCTATTGCCTGCCGATCAATGGCGATATTTAAATATTGCTGACCGCCAAGCCGCTCGACGCGAATATCCCGCGCGCCTTTTACCTGATGGGCAATTGCCGCAATTTGGTCGGCAATGTTTTTCAATTCCACCAAATCGTCGCCGAAGACTTTTACCGCCACATCGGAACGCACGCCGGTTACCATTTCATCGACTCTATCCGAAATCGGTTGCGCCATGACGACCTGAACGCCCGGTAAATTGGCGGTAAGTTTTGCCTGGATCGCATCCGCAATAGTAGCTTGCGTCCAACCCGCCGGCCATTCTTCACGCGGTTTTAGGGTAGCGATTGGCGTGGAATCGTTCTGACCTTGCGGGTCCGCCGGGCTCTCCCCTCTGCCGATGTTCGTGACCACCATTTTTACACCGGGAACCTCCATCACCATCTGCATGGCTTGCATTTCTATTTTTACCGCTTCTTCCAAAGAAATATTCGGCACCCGCGTAATCGCCGGCACAATTGAACCTTCTTGCATTTCCGGAATAAAAGCGGTCCCCAGCAATGGCAGTAAACACAAACTGCCGGCAAACACCAACAGCGCCGCTGCAACCACCTTGATACGGTGGTTTATCGCCCAATCCAGGATTTTTAGATAACGGCGCTTCAACACCGCAATCAGCCAGGTTTCGTGCTCATCTGCCCGGCCTTGCAATAAATAGGAACACAATACCGGCGTCAAAGTGAGCGACGCCAACAGCGAGACCAACAAAGCAATCGCAATGGTATAGGCTAAAGGCGCAAACATTTTGCCTTCCATGCCTTCCAGCGTCATCAGCGGCAAAAACACCAGCACGATAATGCCCACGCCAAACAAAACCGGAGTCGCTACTTCTTGAGCGGCAAGCTTCACCACTTGCACCCGGCTGCTACTCCGGCCTTTGCGTTCACCCAGCAAACGATAAGCATTTTCCACCACCACGACTGAACCGTCCACCATCAAGCCGATGGCTATCGCCAGCCCGCCTAAAGACATAAGATTCGCTGAGATACCTAGCTGATTCATCAGCATAAAAGTCACTAACGGCGTCACAACCAGCGTACAAACCACGATTAGGCTGGAACGCATATCGCCCAGAAACAGCAATAGAACGATGATTACCAAGGCAATACCTTCCAGCAGCACCTTAATCACAGTATGGAGCGCCGCATCGACCAGATCGCTCCGATCATAGTATGAAATCACTTTTAAACCATAGGGCAACAAATTTTTCGCGTTAATTTCTGCAACCCGCTCCCGGATATGGCCGACCACCTGCTTGGCATTACCGCCGCGCAACATCATGACTATGCCGCCCACCGCCTCTGTATAACCGTTTTTAAGCACTGCGCCCACCCGCACTTCGTGACCGATTTTGACTTCCGCCAAATCAGAAATATGTACTGGCACGCTCTGCACCTCTTTCAAAACTATATTGCCGATGTCTTCAAGATTATTAATCAAACCGAGGCCGCGGATCAAATATTGCTCGGCATAATGCGGCAGGATGCCGCCGCTGCTATTGGCATTATTCCGAGCCAGAGCTGTAAAAACGTCCTGTAAACTGATTCGGTAATGATTTAAGCGATCTGGATTGACCAGCACTTGATATTGCTTGACATAGCCGCCCTGAGAATTGATTTCGGCCACGCCCGGAATCCCGCGCAGCAATGGCCGTACCACCCAGTCTTGAATTTCCCGGCGCTGTTGTAATTCTGCTTGATTTAGCGCGGCATGACCGTCATCGTCCCGTTCCAGCGTATACTGATAAACCTCGCCCAAGCCAGTCGATACGGGTCCTAACACGGGATTAACCCCATCAGGCATTTGTTGTTTAACTTCGATTAAGCGCTCCATCACCAGTTGCCTGGCAAAATAAACGTCTGTATCGTCATTAAAAATCAAGGTAATTAACGCTAAGCCGTTTTTGTTCAGCGAACGCATTTCCTCTAAACCCGGCAAACCGGCCATGGCAATTTCCAGGGGCACGGTCACTAACCGCTCAACTTCGTCAGGTGAAAGTCCGCCGGCGTCAGCGGCTATCTGCACTTGAATATTTGTTACATCAGGAAAAGCATCAACGGATAAGTGTTGCATGGCCCGCACGCCGAAAACCAACAAAGCCAGGGCCAAGACTACAATCAAAATGCGTTGTTTGAGTGCATTTGCAATTAGATTAGCCAGCATGCCTTATTCCAGCGTGCCGCGCAAACGTTCATTGTTGAGATGAAATGCACCGTTAATAACAATGCGCTCGCCGCCTTTCAAACCATCCAACACCAATCTGCCGGCATTTTCTTCACGCCCCAAACGCACGGCCCGCATTTCAAACAGCGTAGGGGCAATTTGCACAAATACATAATCCTGATCATCCTCGCGCACTATCGCTTGATCGGGCGCCACCAAGGCTTGCAAAGCTGACTTGGTAATTTTCAACGTTGCCAGCATCTGCGGCTTTAACAAGCGCCGTGGATTCGCTAAAGCCATGCGCACAGTCACGGTTCGGGTATCCGGATCAACCATATCGGCAACATAAATTAAGTTGCCTTTGATCTCCAACTCCGGCAAGGCCGGGATTTCCGCCTGCACCTGATCGCCCTCCCTCGCCCACTGCGCCTGTTGCTCCGGCACTTCCGCCACCAACCAAAGTTGCGACAAATCCGCTACTGTGTAAAGGCTGTCGGTAGGCTGCACTACTTGCCCCAAGGTGATATGCCGTTCGATGACTATGCCTGATAAGCTGGATGTCACCGGCGAATTGGAATGGATGGTCCGTTCTTTGCTTAAAGTTTGCAGATCGGCTGCGCTCATACCCATCACGCGCAATTGATCACGGGCAGCCTGCAAATCGACCTCAGCTTCGTTCAAAACCGCTTGCCTATCCTGTAATTCCGCTTCGGCAATCACGCCGCTTTGCACTAAGCGTTCGGCGCGTTGCACCACTAAACGCCTAAGATTGACCTGTGAACCGGCTTTAAGAAAATCGGATTGCGCTTTACCGAGCTCACTGCTATTTAATAATGCCAGAAGTTCGCCTTTCTTTACAGCTTGCCCCAACTCTGCTTGAATATCAGCCACCCGTCCAGTAACTGATGCGCCAATGCGCGCTATCCGTTTTTGATCCAGTTCCACCCGTGCCGACAGACGGAGCGAGTCGGCGACCACCTGGGGTTTTAACTCTGCTATGCTGAGCAACTTTAACAAAACAGCATTTGCTGCAACAGTGTGTGCCGGTTCTGCCTGAACATGCGGCAGACTTAAAATCAGCGTAATGATTAAGGTTAACAACAGCTTCATTGGAGAATAATAAGTTATTTGCATGCTAAGCTGCCCAGTCTTCGGTGTTTGAACGCTCCGGATTTATCCAGACGCTCTCGCTGATAGCATAACAGATCAATGTAATAATTCTCGCTATCTGCGCTTAGCTATTTAATGCTGTCTGTAATGAGATGAATTCGGTGAAAGCAGCCAACCCTAATATCTATCTTTAGAAATGCAAGAACTAGCCGCCAATACAAAAACTCTCCAAAAACTCAGTTGTTTAAACTAAACTTCGTATGATTTCATAAAAATTGTTGTCAGCAAAAAAAGACTTATACCAGCTATTTTTGGAATATTTGCTGGTTTTCGCTCAATACAATTGCTTTTCCCCACCGATTTGAGGGAGAATTGCAAAAGCTAGTTTTAGGTAGAACGCGTCCATGACTTATTGTATTGCTGTTTCGGTTAAGGAAGGCTTGGTTCTGACTTCAGATTCAAGAACTAATGCCGGTATTGATAACGTTAGCGTGCACCGTAAAATGCACGCTTTAACAACTGCTAAAGATAGAACTATCGTGCTGCTCAGCGCTGGAAACCTGGCAACCACTCAGGCAGTGATCGACAAACTGGCTCGTGACATAAAGGACAATGCCGAAGTCAATCTTAACAGCGTCGAGTTTCTAACAGAAGCGGCAGAATACCTTGGCGAAGTTAGCCTCAGTAAACAGAACCGACATATCAACACTGGCCAGAGCAGTTTTTTTCCGGCGGCCACCTTTATCTTGGCAGGGCAAATCGGCGACCAACCGCATGGCGCGTTTCTGGTTTATCCTGAAGGTAATTACATTACCACCTCAGTCCACACGCCGTATCTGCAAATCGGCGAAATAAAATACGGCAAGCCGGTTTTGGACCGTTTTTTAACCATGGACACCACCTTGCATGAAGCCGCACGTTGCTGTTTAATTTCCATGGATTCCACGATGCGCAGCAATGTCAGTGTTGGACCGCCGGTAGACTTGCTGATATACCACCAGAATAGCTTCCTGCTTGACGAATATTACAGCTTTCATGAAGATGACAACTATTTGATAAAATTACGCCGCACTTGGCATGAAAAGCTTAAACAAGGCTTTGAAACCTTGCCGCAAGTGGATAGAAACGGCATGATGCCCTTCCCTTATCACAAGCATTGATTTTATTTCTCAGCTAGCTTAGGATTAGAATTAGAATTAGAATTCCGGCAATCAAGATTTAAAAAGACTGTCAGGCTACCTTTTTGAATAATGCTCAGTGGACCGGAGTTTTTGCATCAGCATTAGGGTAATCGTTTGCACGCATTTCAGGGAGGTTAACATATGTATTTATACTTATTATACAAAAAGCACCAAACAGGTGCAAGCGCACTTCGTAACACACCGCATTGGTGCAAGCCACCATTATCTATGTCCTAATCCCGCCAAACCGTGTAATCACACGCATGGCATAAAACTTGCTGGACAATAGACATGAATACTAAACCAAATAAAAACTGTTTTAACGAGATGCACTCCGAGTCAGGCGCCATCCGCGATATATATCAACGTTACATGCAGTGGCAATCGGCTTTGGCGGATGGTACATTGGAACGGAAAAGCGCGGAAGCAGAACTGCTGTTTAGAAGGATGGGCATTACTTTTGCCGTGTATGGTGAAGCTGACGGCGCAGAACGGCTTATTCCGTTCGACATAGTGCCAAGGATTTTCGGCGCCGCAGAATGGCAACGCCTTGAATTAGGCATCAAGCAGCGCGTAAAAGCCTTAAATGCGTTTTTACACGACATTTATCACGACCAGGAAATCATCAAAGCCGGCGTGATTAGCGGTCATCAAGTGCTGGATAACGTATTGTACAGACCGGAAATGCGTGGCATTGATCTGCCAAACCAGGTTTACGCGCATATTGCCGGGATCGATCTGGTTCGAGTCGCCGAAAACGAATTTTTCGTGCTGGAAGACAACCTCCGCACGCCCTCCGGGGTTTCCTATATGGTGGAAAACCGGAAAGCCATGATGCGGTTGTTTCCGGAACTGTTTGCCGAGCATACTGTTGAACCGGTTGAACATTACCCGCAAATGCTGTTGGACACCCTAAGAGAAGCGGCCCAGCCCAATATTGCCGATCCAGTGATTGTGGTCATGACGCCAGGCTCGTATAACAGCGCGTATTTCGAACATGCCTTCCTGGCCAGCCAGATGGGCGTGGAACTGGTCGAGGGCCAAGACTTATTCGTGCATCAACAAAAAGTCTACATGCATACCACTGAAGGTCCACAGCAAGTGCATGTGATATATCGCCGAGTAGACGATGATTTTCTGGATCCGTTGGTTTTCCGCCCGGACTCTACCTTAGGCGTACCCGGTTTACTGGATGCCTATTGCAGCGGCAATGTGGCGCTGGCGAACGGCATAGGCACCGGCGTAGCCGATGACAAATCGACTTATTTGTTTGTTCCGGACATGATTCGCTTTTATTTGGGAGAAACGCCCTTGCTCTCCAATGTGCCGACCTGGCGCTTGAGTGAGAACGAGGATTTAAAATATGTGCTGTCCAACTTGCCGGAATTGGTGGTTAAAGAGGTACAAGGCTCAGGCGGCTATGGCATGTTGGTAGGACCGACCAGTTCCACAGCTGAAATCGAAGCCTACCGCAAACGCATATTGGCTGAACCCGCCAATTTTATTGCGCAGCCAACGCTGGCTTTGTCGTCCTGCCCCACGCTGGTCGAATCCGGCGTAGCGCCGCGTCATGTTGATTTAAGGCCTTTCGTTCTATCCGGTAAGGATGTACGCCTTGTGCCCGGCGGCTTAACGCGCGTAGCGCTGACCGAGGGCTCCTTGGTGGTGAACTCATCACAAGGCGGCGGCACAAAAGACACTTGGGTACTGGAGGAATAATATGCTGTCACGTACTGCCGATAATTTATTCTGGATGGCGCGCCACATAGAACGCGCTGAAAATACTGCCCGCGTGCTTGATGTAGCGCACCGCACCTCTTTGCTGCCACTGGATATTGAAGGCACGGAAGCGTATCTGTGGTACGCACCGCTAAATATTACCGGCTGTGCCGCCAGTTACGAGGTAAAACACGGCTTGGCCCGCTCTGATGCCGTTACCCATTACATGGCTATGGATCCCGATAATCCGGCCAGCATCTACAACTGCTTGCGACTCGCCCGCGAAAACGCCAGAGCAGTGCGCGGTGCGATAACCTCAGAAATGTGGGAAATCATTAACGCCACGTGGCTGGAAGTCAGTCGCCAACCCAAACAACTGGATTACGAAAAGTATCCGGATTATTTTGATTGGGTCAAGGATAGATCTCACTTATTTCGTGGAGTAACCCTGGGCACCATCTTAAAAGATATTGCCTTAAGCTTCATTAAGTTAGGTACTTTTCTGGAACGCGCTGATAACACAGCTAGAATATTAGATGTTAAATATCATATTTTACTCCCTAGCGTACATGATGTCGGCGGCGCTGCGGACTACTATCAATGGGGGTCTTTATTGAAATCGGTCAGCGCCTTTGAAGCTTACCGAAAAATATATCGCGACGTGATTTCCCCTCTCAGGGTTGCCGAACTGTTAATTTTACGCGAAGACATGCCGCGCTCCTTGCATGCCTGTATGAATGAAGTGGAAGCAGCGTTGCTAGATATTAACGGTAACTCGGGAAAAGAAGCTCGCCGCCGAGCCGGCGAACTACATGCCTCCCTGCATTTTGGCGTGATTGAAGATGTGTTTGAACAAGGTCTGCACGAATATGTCACCGACTTTCTCAGGTTAACCAGCTTAATGGGGCGCGAAATTCGCAATGCCTATTTAGCGCGCCGCGATCAATTTACCGCCTTACCTGAGCAAAAGATTTCGCAAATGCAACGGCTTTCTACCGCCAACTGAATCAATTATGACTTATTGCGTCGCCCTCAAACTCGATGTAGGCATGGTTTTCGCTTCAGATTCCCGGACAAATGCCGGCGTTGATCAGATTTCCTGTTTTAAAAAAATGCGCAGCTTTGTCAAGGAAGGCGACCGGGCGATTGTAATCATGAGCTCAGGTAACCTATCCATTACGCAAAGCTCAGTCAATTTGCTGGAACAATATGGCCGAAACACGGACCGAGGCAATCTTTGGAATGCAGACTCCATGTTCAGTGTTGCGCAGTTATTAGGCGAAGCTTTGCGCGAAGTGCGTAAACACGACGCAGTTTTTCTGCAGCAAAACAATGTTGACGCCAGCGCCAGTTTCATAGTCGGCGGTCAAATTGCCGGAGAGCGCATGCGGCTATTTTTAGTGTATGCAGAAGGTAATTTTATCGAAGCCAGCGAGGAAACCCCATTTTTCCAGATAGGTGAAACTAAATACGGGAAACCCATTATTGATAGAGTCATCCGGGCGGATACCCAGTTGAATGATGCAGTAAAATGCGTTTTGGTTTCTTTCGATTCCACGATGCGCAGTAATCTATCCGTCGGTCTTCCTATTGATTTAGTCTGCTATACAGAGTCGAGTTTACGCTTGGATCTGCAACAACACATCACCGATCAAGATCCTTATTTTTCGCAAATTAGCCGCCGTTGGAGTGATGGCTTACGTGGGGTGTTCACCTCGCTGCCTAATCCTGACTGGCTGACAGAGATCAATATGTCCGGCCGGATTCCACCGCCTTGATTACTATGGAATTATTCCAGAGACTCCAGCCATGACCATACGCATTGCCCTACACCATAAATCACATTATAAATTCGACCGTGCGGTCGTCGCCTCGCCGCATGAAATAAGGTTACGGCCTGCGGCCCACAGCCGAACGCCGGTTTCCGGTTATTCCTTGAAAGTTAAACCCGAAAAGCACTTTATCCACTGGCAACAGGATGCTTACGGCAACTTCGTAGCCCGGGTGACGTTTCCGGAGCCGACCACTGAAATTGATGTCACGGTTGATCTACTTGCTGATATGACAGTAATCAACCCCTTCGATTTTTTTGTCGAAGACTGGGCGGAACACTACCCGTTCAACTATCCAAGCAGCTTAAAAGTGGAACTGGCGGCATTTTTGGAAGCGGAATCCCCAGGCCCCTTGTTACAGGCTTGGTTGACTGAATTAAAAGCGGAAATACCTGCTGAAATTACGAGCACTAATTTTTTGGTGTTTTTGAATCAAAAGCTGCATCACAAGGTATCGTATTTGATCCGACTGGAAGCCGGGGTGCAGTCCTGCGAGGAAACACTAGAGAAAAAATCCGGCTCCTGTCGCGACAGCGCCTGGTTAGCGGTGCAGATTTTACGGCATTTCGGCATTGCCGCGCGCTTCGTCTCCGGTTATTTAATCCAGTTGGCCGCCGATGAAAAACCGCTGGACGGACCCGCCGGGCCAAGCGCCGACTTTACCGATCTCCACGCCTGGTGCGAAGCATATATTCCGGGCGCAGGTTGGGTTGGGATAGACGCCACCTCCGGCTTGCTAGCCGGCGAAGGCCATATTCCGCTGGCGGTAACAGCCATTCCGGCTTCTGCTGCGCCGGTGAGCGGCATGACGGGGATTTGCGAGTCCAGACTGGATGTGGAGATGACAGTAACGCGCATTCACGAGGATCCGCGTGTCACCAAACCGTTCAGCGAAGAACAATGGCAAGCCATCCGCCGCTTGGGCCAACGCATAGATGAACATTTAAAAACCGGCGATGTGCGCTTGACGCAAGGCGGTGAACCGACTTTTGTTTCCGTGGATAATATGGAAGGCGCGGAATGGAATATTGCCGCGCTGGGTCCGGAAAAATGGTTATTGGCAAATAAATTATTACGCCAATTGCATGGCCGTTTCGCCAGCGGTGGCGTACTACACTTTGGCCAGGGCAAATGGTATCCAGGCGAACCTTTACCACGCTGGGCTTTAAGCATCTATTGGCGGGCGGACGGTTCTCCGGTTTGGCAAGATCAACAATTGATCGCGGAACATCCTGCCACTATTGATAGAAAAACTTTACAAAACTTTGCTGAACAACTGGCGACAAACTTGGGCCTACATACGGATTATCTGATTCCTGCCTATGAAGACCCCTGGCTAGCGCTGGACGAAGAAAGCCGTTTACCGACTAATATTGATCCACACCAGATAGATTTACAACACGCCGGCGCGCGCAAAGCCCTAACCCGGCAACTACGCAACGGTTTAGCGGCAGTGATCGGCTATGTGTTACCGCTAAAAGCGGTTGCTGACAAGGATATTATTTGGCACTCCAGCCGTTGGCCACTAAAGCATGAACGCTTATATTTATTGCCTGGTGATTCGCCACTGGGTTTGCGTCTACCTTTAAGCAGCCTGCCTTGGGTTGCACCGGCCGATTTCGAGGTAGAAGTTGCTGTTGATCCGTTTGCAGACCGCGAACAATTGGCCGCCTTCCCCTCTGCGAAGAAATCCTCAGCACCGCAGAGCGTAAAGGAGCAACCCGAGCCCAGAGACGTGATTCACACAGCCCTGGCTATGGAAGTGCGCGAAGGACTGCTTTATGTGTTTATGCCGCCCATGACCAGCCTGGAATCCTGGTTGGAATTGTTGGCCGCGATAGAAGATTGCGCCGCCAAATGTCAGCAACCCTTACGCTTAGAGGGTTACCCGCCACCCTATGATCCGCGCTTGATTTCCATGTCGGTAACGCCTGACCCCGGAGTTATCGAGGTTAACATTCATCCCGCCGAAAGTTGGGATGCACTGGAAAGCCGTACGCAAACCTTGTATGAGGAAGCCCGTCTCACCCGTTTGGCAACTGAAAAATTTATGCTCGACGGCCGGCATACCGGCACCGGCGGCGGTAACCATATCACGCTGGGCGGAGCGACTCCTGCCGACAGTCCTTTTCTACGCCGCCCGGATTTACTTAAAAGCCTTATAACTTATTGGCAACAGCACCCCGCCCTATCCTATCTGTTTTCCGGACAATTCATCGGCCCAACCAGTCAAGCGCCTCGAGTGGATGAAGCCAGAGACGACAATCTGTATGAGTTGGAAATTGCTTTTGAACAAATGGACGCCAAACTTACCAGTGGCGAAGAAAGCTTGCAACCATGGTTAGTGGATAGGCTGTTACGCAATTTATTAATCGACTTGACCGGCAACACCCATAGAGCGGAATTTTGCATAGATAAACTTTACTCGCCGGATAGCGCAACCGGACGTTTAGGTTTGTTGGAACTGCGGGCCTTCGAAATGCCACCGCATTACCGCATGAGTTTATTGCAATCGCTGTTACTGCGGGCCTTGGTGGCGCGATTTTGGAAAACGCCCTACCAGTCAAAACTGGTGTATTGGGATACTGCTTTACACGATAGATTCATGCTCCCGCATTTTATCGAACAAGATATGCGTGATATTTGCCGGGATTTACAGCAAGCCGGATTTGCCTTTGATAATGCCTGGTTTGCACCTTTCCTCGAATTCCGTTTCCCCCGCTACGGTAGTGTCGTCTATGAAGGGGTACAATTAGAATTGCGCCAAGCCATAGAACCTTGGCATGTTTTAGGTGAAGAAGTCAGTGTCGGCGGCACCGCCCGCTATGTGGATTCTTCTGTAGAACGTATGCAGGTGAAAGTGACCGGTATGATAGACAATCGGCATCAGGTGGCGTGTAACGGCCGCTTACTGCCTTTACATCCTACCGGAGTGCCGGGTGAATTTGTCGCTGCGGTGCGTTTTAAAGCGTGGGCGCCGCCTTCGGCGCTGCATCCCAGTATTGGCATCCATGCGCCCTTGGTTTTTGATCTGGTGGATAGTTGGAATAGCCGTTCCGTTGGCGGCTGCACTTATCATGTCAGCCATCCAGGTGGCCGTAATTACGACACTTTTCCGGTGAACGCCAATGAAGCGGAAGCCCGCCGCCGCTCCCGTTTCTGGGATCACGGCCACAGCGCCGGACCTATGCAGGTGAAAGCGGAGGCCGTCAATCCGCGCTTCCCGTTGACCTTGGATCTGCGGCGGCGAACACAATCTTAACAACTTTAAGCATTCCCACGCTCCGCATGGGAATGCAGTTACAGACACCCCAGCATCACAAACCCAAAAACGGATTTATCATCACCAAAGCTGAAAAGCACCCTTATTATTTGCTTGGTTACGCTAATCCAAATCAATTATTTGCAAAATTACGCTTATATTATGGTCATGCCAAAACATCGCCTTTGCGAAAGCGTAAGCACGACAATATTTACTTAGAATTACTGGAACAAATTTATGCTTAATTCAACCAATCAACAACGCTTCGGCGACAAAAAAAATTCGGATTTCTTTGAAGAATATGTGCAAAGGCTGCTGGCAGAACGCGACCATAGCGGTTTAACGGAAATGATAGGCGGTATCGAGGCGCTGATGATTAGCGTAGAGCCTGGCAATTCGGTGGAATACATCACCGAACTGGCGCTGATGACCCCTTATCAATATTTAGTCACCTTAGATAGCGACCAGCATTGGACGCATGTGCTGCGCATCGATATGAATTCCCCTGATATTCTCTTGCGCGAAGTGAAAAACCCCGGGTATAACGACATCTTCCGTAACCTGAACGATCTGTATCCGGTCGGGGCTCGGCGGCCGCACAGCCGCTATCTTGGCGAAATTCTGCTGACAACCGACCGGCATCAGGTCGTAGCGCTGCAACAACAACGCGAATTCAGGTTTTTCCCTATCGGCCAGTTGGCAGAAATGGATTTACCTTTGAATGTAAGTCTTTCCAAACCCTCGCCTTATACGCAAAACCTAGTCGGCTATATGGAACGCCCGGTGAACGGCATTCGCGTGTATCAACATGGCGAATGCGTGATTTTACCTTCCGCCCAGGCCGCCAACGACAGAGGTAAGGAAATGCAGGAGCGCATTGGCATTAAGGGCTTAATTTTACCTATCGACCATCTTGCCACGCGGGTATATAGCCAAAACCGCGAGGCGGCAATCTTGGAATATTTGGCTTTATCCAGTTATTATTATTGGGGCAGTTACGATATAAAAGATCAAAACTCTTCGACCAATGTAACAAAAAATATCCGCATGGTTCCGGAGTCCAATAGTCCGGCCAAGGTGTTCACGGCGAACAATCATCCTTATTGCGTCAACCATCTGGATAAACTGCCTAGCCCCACCGAAAACTTTGTCCGCAATTACGGTCCGCGCCTGCATCATTTGGCGGTTGAGGTAAAAGACGGGCAAAGCAATGGCAGAGAGAACATCGATATTGTCGTCGACGCCATCAGCGCCCAAGGTAAAGGCTTTTTGCTGGAAACCGTCGGTTCGCGCGAGGAAGGCTTAAAACAAATTTTCTCCTCCGCTTCGGACTTTTCTTCGCTGATTATCGAATATGTACAACGTTTCGGAGATTTCCAAGGCTTTTTCGCTCGGGACAATGTGGCGCAGTTGACGTTTGCGGCTGGGCAGGAGGAAGGCGTTAGCAACGGAATATAATTCTCCCGACTCTTATTCCTTCTGACTACTTTTTATCAACCGATCACCCCAGCTTTGTAAGGCTGGCTTAAGTGTACGAGTGGTCTGGCAGAGGATCTCGGAAGTGCGTCCATGGCGCGTCTTCTGGGACCCTCGCCAATTTAAAAGTCGTCGGTTACCGTTTACTTAAATTACAGCAATGGTTTTAAATCCAAAATAGGCGCACCCAAAAAACTACCGCTCAATACTAAACAACTTATCAAAATTAGCAATTTCCAGAATTTTCTTCACCTCAGGCTTAACTCTTAACAACTCTACCACGGTCTTCGAACTACTCACCTTATCCCGCAATACCAATAACATTCCTAAAGCAGAACTATCCAAATAATCAGCACCAGCAAAATCGACTTCCACTCTTTTCACGCCGTCACCAATCAACTTAAGTGCCTGACGAAATTCATTATGCATGCCAAAGTCAAAGCGTCCGATGATTTTGATATACAAAACATCTGCTTTCAAACTTGCGTCAATACCCATTTAAATATTCCCCCCGCTATATTGCTGTTGGAGTTCCTGCTCCGCCATCAAAATAAATCAATATCGCCTTCGTCCATGGTAGCTTGCCCAACGGCCTTATGTTTACTGTCCCATTCGGCTTGCATTTCGCCAAGCCGGTAACTGCCCTGTAATAATTCCTGCTCCCAAACAGCGGTATCAGCTAATTTAAAAACCCCCAAACCAAGGTGAATTTCATCTGACAAGGCATGAAAATGGCTAAGTTTATTTTCTAAATGCTCAATCAACTGCCTCGCCATATCCTCGAATTGCAAACCGCGAATGGCATCGCCGACACATACCTCAATATTAGAAGTTAGACGGGAAACCTCGGAAACATTGTCGGACATCTTACGGTTAATCACCGAAATATCCTGCATCATTTTATCGATACTGGCTTTTGAACTAATGGCGATATTCATATCCTTAGACGCCATAATTTCAATCATGCCTTGGGCTGCGTCAATATTTAGTTTAGAAGAAATCACCACAGACTTGATCTCTTCACTAAATTTATCTGAGTGCTTGGATAGATTACGCACTTCATCGGCCACCACTGCAAAACCACGACCCGCTTCACCGGCTCTGGCCGCCTCAATAGCAGCATTCAAGGCTAATAAATTCGTCTGATCAGCAATTTTTTGCACATCCTTTAACAGGCGTTCGACATGCGACATATGGCTACCGACATCGTTAATGACTGCCACCATTTCCATGCTTTGTTTACTCACTTGCAGGATATGATCGATAAAAAAACGTAAGGCCTCATCGGTTTTCATGGCAAATTGACTAAAGCTGATCCTGTCAAAGCCGCTATCCGTAGCGCCTTCCAAATCAGTTATCAAATCATGTACCAGCACCGTTTGCCCTGAAGTCAGGTTATACAAATTATTGAAACTTTGCGACATGGTGACAACCGCGCTAGCGATCATAGTTTTAAGTTGCGCCAACTCCTCCTGGACGCGGATCAATTCCTGATCGACACAGTTTGCCAGCCCCTCCAGATAAGAATCAATAGCATCGTGCATTTTTTTGTCATGGCTGGAACTGGCCGCTGCTGCAACTAGGCGAATTTGCGCTTCCTTACGCAGCAAGCTGATTATCCAGATCAAACAAACCAGCGGCGCGGCCAGCCAATACACAACACCGTAAGGCAAGACTAAAGGCATGCAGGATAGAACAATGCTTAAAGATAATGCAAGGCGGTATTCTTTCCAAATTTGCTTCATAAAATATAATCCATCAAAACTAATAATCTAGTAGCTACATTCCAGCAGCAACGAATAGAAATAGTTGCCTTACTTTAACTCCTCCTCCGCACAGTTTGCCTAAAACGGCTTGGTTTTTGTCAAAACCAAGCCATCAAAATAAACCAGCTGCGGCTTGATCTACTTCAAGCATCTCCGAGATGCCAAGCAAATCAGCCGCCTCAATAAATCTGTCTGAAGGAAAATCTATCACTACTTCTTTTTGCAATTTAATCGCCGTCCGCTTCAATATCAGCAACAATTGCAAACTTGCCGTATCTGCAACGCTTACGGCCGAGGCATCCAGCAAAATTTTGCTATTGTTATCCATTGCCTTAAGCAATCGTTCATGTAAGTTGGCAACATTCTGAATATTTAGTACAGAATCCAATTTAATCTCCGACTCCGCACAACTCATTCTCACATCCTGTGGTGAAACCGCCGATACTGCAGCCTGTTGCTCAGCAGCCTTTGCTTCCGGTTCGCTAGGCTGTGTTGTCTGAGCCGGAATTATTTCCGCTGGAGCTATTAAATCATTCACCTCAGGCATAATATTAGCCGAATTTTCAAAACTCACAACCAAGGCGTCTGTTTGCGCAGGCGACAAGTCATCGAGCACACGGCTAACCGCTATTTCAGCATCAGAGGGCGCTATCAGCAATGCACTGACTGCCGCATCAGTAGCGTCGGGCAATTCCATCAGCGGCGTTATACTCGGTTGCCTATCAGCCTCTTCCAGCATCCAAGCCAAGGGATCATAGCCTATCAAACTGCCATCTTTATTTTCCGCCATTACCGCATCCTCCCCTCTAAAAAATCTTTAGCCAACTCAGTAAAATCGCGAGCCGAACGGCAACCTGGACGATACTCGAAAATTGTTTTACCAAAACTGGGACATTCCGCCAACAAGGCAGTCTCTCTAATCGCCGTCGCCAACACTTTGCCTGGAAAATATTTTTGCAAGGACGCCATAACTTCTGCCGAAATGCGTCGCGTCGCAATATAACGTGACATGACTATTGAAAGCCGATACGGCTTTTGCAAGGCTTTTTCAAATTTCTTGATGGTGCCCATAAGATGGGATAAGCCTTGCAAGGCTAAAAAATCACTGGTCATAGGCACCAGTATTTCGTCAACGGCAAATAAGGCATTAACCACCAATACACCGGATGATGGCGGACAATCGATAAATATAAAATCCTGATCGGTTAAGCTTTCAAGCAAGGCTTTTCTTAACAAGTCGCCGCGCTGAGCGCCACCTTCCGTCAATTGCTCAATCTCCTGTAAGCGCGGGCCAGCCACGACCAAATTCAAGTTTTTTCGGACTTGGATTAATTGTTGCTGTAAGCTGGCGCGGTTTAACATGACATCGTCAATGCCGCTAATATTCGGCGAAACCACACCCAAAGAAACAGCTAAATGACTTTGCGGATCAAAATCGATTACCGTCACCTTTTTCCCCATACGCGCTAACGCATGCGTTAAATTTACAGAAGTCGTGGTTTTGCCCACTCCACCTTTCTGGTTGATAATAGCGATGATTCGACTAGTCATTTCGTTTAATCCGATTGCTAAAAATCATGCCATTCATCATCTGAATCCACGCTTTCCGCACTACTGAGCTTATATGCCGCAGTCTGTACCGGAGAAGTTACCATTTGTTTCTGCGATTGAGCGCGAATAATACTATCCGTTTCAATATGTTGTGCAGATGGCCGCTGACGACTGGCCGCATTAGGCTGCCGGTTGGTTTTAAAAAAGGATAATTGATTGACCATATTGATCGATAAATCGCTCATGGCGACACTGGCGGCCGAGGCTTGCTCGGCTAAAGCGGCGTTTTGCTGCGTCATTTCATCCATTTGCGCAACCGCTTGATTGACCTGGCCTATGCCGGCTGACTGTTCGACACTAGCAGCGGCAATTTCCGCGACAATGTCACCGACTTTTTTCACGCCGGCGACAATTTCGCTGAGGGCTTTGCCGGTTTGATTCACATAGTCGGCACCCACCCTGACTTTTTGCACGCTGGTTTGAATCAATTCCTTACTTTCTTTGGCGGCTGTCGCACTACGTTGCGCGAGGTTTCTGACCTCCGTCGCCACCACGGAGAAGCCGCGGCCTTGCTCACCGGCTCGCGCGGCTTCCACTGAGGCATTCAACGCCAGCAAGTTGGTCTGAAAGGCTATTTCGTCGATAACGCTGATGATTTCAGAAATCTGATTACTGCTTTCGTTGATATCCCGCATTGCAGCAACCGCAGCCTGGACTACATCACCGCCGGATTCCGCCAGTTGCCGGGCGTTATCGGCCAGTAAATTAGCTTGCTGAGCATTGTCGGCATTGTGCTTCACCGTACCGGTCAACTCTTCCATACTGGAGGCAGTTTCTTCCAAACTGGCTGCTTGTTGTTCGGCGCGTTGTGATAAATTGGTATTACCGCTGGCAATTTCTTGCGAGGAGTTGTTGATGTAATGCGCTGATTCGCTGACTAAACCAATAATTTCGCTCATTTTGTCTATGGACATGTTAATTGAGTTTTTACACTCCAAATAAATATCCTCATAATTACCGGTAATCTTATGCCTTAAATCTCCTTCAGACGCATTACCCATCACAGAACTCACTTCGGTTAATATTTGCGTCATGGTTTGGTTCGTTAAAGTTTGATCCGTCACATCGGTGGCAAATTTAACCACTTTAAACGGCTTGCCATTTAAGTCAAATATCGGATTGTAGGCAGCTTGTAACCATAACTCCTTCCCACCTTTGCCGATACGTTTATATATGCCTTTGTCGAATTCACCCCGATTAAGTTTTTCCCAAAATTGACGATATGCACTACTTTCCACATCACTTACAGGAACAAACAGACTGTGATGCTTTCCTTGAATTTCTGCCAAGGTATACCCAACAGCATTTAAAAATAAATCATTAGCGGTAATAATAGCGCCATCCATAGTAAATTGGATAACAGCCTGAGACTTATCTATGGCGCTGATTTGTCCGCTAAAATCGGCATTTTTAAGTTTTAACTCTGTAACATCGGTAGCATATTTGACTACTTTAACAGGCTTGCCTGTTAGATCCATAATAGGATTATAGGTAGCTTGCAACCATACTTCTTTTCCTCCTTTGCCAATACGTTTGTATTCTCCTTTATCAAACTCACCGCGATTTAGTGTTTCCCAAAATTGACGATATTCGTTACTTTCAGTGACACCAGGCGCTACAAACAGACTGTGATGCTTACCTTGAATTTCCGGCAAGCCATAACCCATGGCTTTTAAGAACATATCGTTTGCTGTAATGATCGTACCATCCATATTGAATTGAATAACAGCCTGAGACTTATTTATAGCCGTGATTTGCCCACTAAATTCGGCGTTTTCACTTGAAAGATCTAAGATAGACTTTATGATTGGCTTAGTTATCATTTGTGCGACAAAAATAACTAACCCACAAACAATCAAAGTTAAAATAACTTGCCATTGCGTGACATCAGTCAACGCACTATTCATCTCCAATGCTAATGAGTCAGAACTCTTTGATAAATGGGAGTCTATTTTTGAGTGTAAAATAAGGCTAATCACAACACCGACACTTACCAAAGGTAAAATACCAATTGCAGAAACCAAAATATTTAATTTACTTTTACGCGTTGATTTAATAAACATATTTATTAATTTCCTTGAGTGTTCTTAATGAACAGAATCGATTAATCATGCTCATTGATACTATCTAATTCCAACAGCTTATCTATGTCTAACAGCATGACCATGCGCCCACTGACTTCGACTAAGCCGTTGATAAATTCGGTGCTGACCTTGGCGCCAAAAGTCGGCGAGGCTTGGATTTGTTTCTTGCTGACATTCACCACATCCGAGACCGCATCGACCACGACGCCCATCACCCGCGTTTTGTCGCCTATCTGCGCTTGTAATACCACTACGACGGTAAGTTTAGTATAGACGCTACGGCCTAGATTAAAGCGTTCCCGTAAGTCGATGATCGGCACTATCGCGCCCCGCAGGTTGACTACGCCTTTTTCGTAGGCGGGAACATTCGGTATTCGCGATACCGGCTCCCAACTGCGGATTTCTTGTACACGGAGGATGTCGACGCCATATTCTTCTTGGTCCAGCGTGAAACTGAGAAATTGCAGGCTCGATTGCTCTGGTCCTGGATTTTCCAATGCGGCAATGTCTGACATAGGCTGTTCCGTGTTTACTGATTGGCCAGCCGTACCAGGCCGGGGATGTCGAGTATGAGGGCGACCGAGCCGTCGCCTAAGATGGTCGCGGCTGAGACGCCTTCTATCCGCCGGTAGTTGGCTTCCAGCGATTTGATGACGACTTGTTGTTGGCCCAGCAGGTCATCAACGAATAGGCCGTAGCGCTCGCCCTGCCCTTCCACCACGACCAGCAGGCCGTCCGTGAGCCGGGTGGCTTTCGGCTGCGGGACATTAAATATGTCATGCAGGCGGATGATGGGGAGATAGTGGCCGCGTAATAGGAAGGTTTCGCCTTTGCCTACCACCCGGTTGACCCGGTCTTCTTTGATGTTGAGCGATTCGATGATGGATCCCAGCGGCAGGATGTAGGTTTCGTCGCCGACTGCGATGGATTGGCCGTCCAGGATGGCCAGCGTTAAGGGTAAATGGATGGCGATGGTGGAGCCTTTGCCGAGTTCGGAGATGATTTCTATATTGCCGCCGAGTGCTTGGATGTTGCGCCGCACCACGTCCATGCCGACGCCGCGCCCGGAGATGTCGGTGAGTTTTTCCGCCGTGGAGAAGCCGGGCATGAAGATCAGTTCGTAGCTTTGTTTGTCAGTGAGGATGGCGTCGTTGCTGATCAGGCCTTTTTCGATGGCTTTGGCGCGCAGCATGTCTTTGTCCAGCCCTTTGCCGTCATCTCTGACTTCGATGACGATGTTGCCGCCGCGATGGTAGGCTTCTAATATGACGGTGCCGGTTTCCGGTTTGCCGGCGGCTAGCCGGACATCCGGCATTTCGATGCCGTGGTCCAGGCTGTTTCTGACTAGATGCACCAGGGGGTCGCTGAGCAGTTCGACGACGGTTTTGTCAACTTCGGTGTTTTCTCCGACCAGTTTGAGTTCGATTTTTTTGCCGAGCTTGCTGCTGATGTCGTGCGCGAGCCGTGGGAAGCGGCTGAAGACAAAGCTAATCGGCAGCATGCGGATGTTCATGACGCTTTCTTGCAGTTCCCGGGTGTGTCTTTCCAGTTGCGAGAGGCCGTTTTTGAGTTGGTCGAGCTTGGTAAGCTCGAAGTGCTCGCCGACTAGGCTGAGCATGGATTGGGTGATGACGAGCTCGCCGACCATGTTGATCAGGGCGTCGATTTTGCCGGTGTCGACGCGAATGGAGCTGGAGGCTTTGGCGGCGGGTTTGCCGTCGGCTTTTTTGTTGCTGTCGCTGGCGTCGGCTTCCGGCATGGCTTTGCCGGCCGGAGGGGTAGCTGGGCGGCAGCTGTGGGTTCAGCTTGCGGCGCTGCATCTGCCACAGCCAATGCCGAGCGCTGGCTGCCGTAAATGGCTTGTAATGCCAGGTCGCAGTCGTCTTCGACCCAGTCGAATATTTCTTCAATGGCTTGCACCGCGACCGGACTGGCGATGCTTAATCGCCAGGATAGGTGGCAGTCTTCGGGGTCGAGATCGGCTAAATCCGGTACGCCTTGCAAGTCGACCGCGACGCTTAAGTCGCCCAGCGTCGCTAGTTCTCTGAACAGCCGCACCGGGTCATTGCCGGTTTTTAGCATGTCTTTGTGCGGGCTGAAGGCGATGACCCAGCCCACTATGGACGCGTCGTTGTCAGACAGTTGCGCAGTCAGAGATGCAGCCCCGCTGGCTGCTGCTACACCGGCTTGGCTGCCGCCGCCGGTCTGCAACTCGTCTTCCAGCGCTTGTTTGTGCTGATTGACACTGTTCCGGTTGATGTCGCTGTCACTGCGGATGGCTTGCATCATGTCCCGCAAACAGTCCACCGAACCCAGCAGCACGTTGATCGCCGCTTGCGTGGCTTGCCGCCGGCCATCGCGCATTTCGTCTAGCAGGGTTTCCATCACATGCGTGAAATCGGAGACTGCGCTGAAACCGAACGTACCGCTGCCGCCTTTGATAGAGTGCGCCGCACGGAAAATCGTGTTGATGTCATCCGCATTGACATCGCCCAAATCGAGATTCAGCAATCCCGACTCCATTGCATCCAGGCCTTCGAAGCTTTCTTCGAAGAAAACCTGGTGGAACTGCTTCATATCAATAGCCATGCTGGGTTTCCCTTAGCCGTGCATCAAGCCTGGGTTTATTCCATGACTTTTTTGATGGTTTTTAAGTCGGTCCGGATTGAAGGGCTTGACGATCCATCCGGTCGCACCTGCGTCTTTTCCTTGCTGTTTCTTGTCCATCCCCGACTTGGTCGTCAGCATCAGCATCGGCGTGAATTTGTAATTCGGAAGCGCTCTTAAGTCTTTTATCAAGGCAATGCCGTCTTTATTCGGCATGTTCACATCCGTCACCACGCAATCGAAACTTTGCGCCTTGGCTTTATTCAACGCATCCAGTCCATCCACCGCTTCGACTACTGTATAACCCGCGCCTTTTAGGGTAAAAGACACCATTTGCCTCATCGAGGCTGAGTCATCGACTGCTAAAATTGTTGCCACTG
>CAVPMI010000039.1:0-44334 GCA_963705975.1 uncultured Pseudomonadota bacterium | reverse complement strand
ACATAGGTTTTATGTATTTTAACGGCCGCGGTTTAACGCGTAATTTGTCACTGGCAGTTCGTTGGTTCAAGCAAGCTGCGGATGCCGGTGATAAGCAAGCAAGTCAAATGTTGGTGCGTTTTCGTGATTTAGCCCCTAGTGATGATCCGGCGTGTAAGCCACAAATTCAGACACTAAAATTGGTTGTTGAATCCAATCCCAATAAAAAAATTGTCCAAAACTGGGTTAATCAGATTGCGCCTTTGTATGGTATAGATCCACTATTGGTGATGGCGGTTATACAGGCGGAGTCGGCATTCAATCCTGGCGCTTTATCCGGTAAAAAT
Source organism: uncultured Pseudomonadota bacterium (assembly GCA_963705975.1). Lineage (GTDB taxonomy): Bacteria > Pseudomonadota > Gammaproteobacteria > Methylococcales > Methylomonadaceae > Methylomonas. The sequence goes on along the minus strand of CAVPMI010000039.1, from coordinate 44,008 downwards.
GCTCAAGGTTTAATGCAACTCATTCCGGAAACCGCAGAACGTTTCGGCGTTAAGGATAGTTGGAATCCGGTGCAGAATATTAAGGGTGGTACAGCCTATCTGCATTGGTTAATGCGCCATTTTGAAGGTAAGGTCGATTGGGTGTTGGCGGCCTATAATGTTGGAGAAGGCGTGGTTGAAAGATACCAAGGTATTCCGCCTTATCCGGAAACACAGAATTATGTTAGACATATTCAAGCTGAATATAAGAAGCCCTTGCATCCGGTGCCGTCTGAAACGCCGGCAAAGTTTGTTGTGCTTGAGCAGCAAAGTTAAGCTGGAAAATAGCATTAGACTATCAAGGTTTGCAATATTATTCAGCTATCCAAGAGGAGGCCAAGTCGGAAATTAGGTTGTAAGATTTTCTATGAGTTTGTACTAGTTGACTTGGAAAGTGGTTTTCGTGTAAAAATGTACTCAAACAGTCAAGCACGTTGGTTGTGACATTTTGTCGCATTGACTTTGCTGCGCACATTAAGCAAAGTTGATCCAATCTGCTATGATTGCCTATAGTAATGCACTATCGGAGGTTTGTATTTTTCTATGAATATAGGATGGTAATTATGGATTGGCAGTTTATTTCGCAAGATAGGGAAGTGACGATTTTTGTAAAAAAAATGTTAAGATTTTCTCACCGCTAAATGCCTTATCGATGTTGGCGTATGTGTCGGTACCTAAATTGTATGGTTGTTCGGTGTTTTAGAATATTGGTAAATCAAGAATTTTCCTTCATCAAAATGAAATATGTTTTTTGTAAAATGTTGAAGAAAAGTCCATTCAATAATCCGAATCGGATGATATCAAAATACCATACAGCTTATATGTTAAGTTTTTCTTAAAAATCATTAGTTGTGGTAATTTATGTATTTATCTATACATAGAAAAGTTTTTTTTGCCGGGCGAAAAGTTAACCGGGGGGATTTTAGCTTTAAGCTGGGTTATTAGTTTCTCGTTACAAACTGCGGTTAACCGTTGGAACCCTGTGGGCAGATTTGTTGATTTATTGAAATTCAAATCCCTTATTTTGCTAGCAATTAAATTATTTACATAAAGGAGGTTGAGTTGATTTCCCAAAAGAAAACGTTTGATAGTAATTTTGAGGTTTTTTTAGCAGATACGCTTGAAAGTCAGGAAATTCACTTTAATGTACGGTATAAAGTTTATTGTGAGGAAATGGGATTTGAAGATAAAGAGCTGTTTCCAAATCAGATGGAATTTGATGAATACGATAATAATTCGGTGCATTTTTTAGTAAGGCATAAATGGACAGGTCATTGGATTGGAGCCATGCGTCTTATTTTATCAGATGGTGGTAGTGCGTTTCCAATGGAGCAATGGTGTGTGTTAGATGAGGAATTAACGCCATCGAGATATGCTCAATCAATTGAATTATCAAGATTATGTGTGTTAAAAGAAACTCGGCGATTTTCAGCTAAAAACTTGATTTCTAACGCAACGGAAAGAGAAGAAATTAATAATGATGAAAAATCTAACATACGATTACTAAATCAGCATAAAAATTTGGGTTTAACAATCATGTGGGGGCTTTTACGTGCAGCTTCCAAATATTGTGCAGAAAACAAGATTGATTATCTGTTTTTATTTGTAACTTCAGCCTTGGCCTTTTCAATCCGCAAGCAAGGATTCGTTTTGGAACAACTTGGAGAGCCAACTGAGCACAAAGGTAAAAGAGTGCCTTTTCTATGGAAAAACAGCAATCTTTTGGTAAACGCTATATGGGAAACCGATTTTAAAGAGGACCTGCATATTTTTTCGAAGGAAACTTCTAAACGGGAACTTGTTAGAATTGCTGGATAGTACAAGCAATTAAAACCTTACGGTTTCGTGGTTATTCATTGAACAAATGTGGGGGCTATTATTAATCATCTGCTTGGCAGCGTGGAAGATTTTGAATACCATATTTTTCAAAAAGACCATATAAAGTAGGGCGCGTTACGCCGAGTAATTTAGCTGCGACGGACACATTGTTGTCAGCATAAGTTAAGGCGCGTTTGATGGCGATGGTTTCTGCGGCCTCTCTAACTTCTTTTAAATTGAGCGGCAATGGTACATCGGTTTGTTTTTCAAGCTCAAGTTCAGCCGTGGTGATAGTATTGTTAATTGACAATATCACAGCTCGGTTAATGCGGTTTTCCATTTCCCGTATGTTGCCTGGCCAGTTATAGTTTTCCAGTGCTTGGACCGCATCCTGGGAAAAACGTTTTTCTTTGCATTGATTTTCTCGACAATAACGTTGTAACAGTTCATTAGCAATGGTCATAATGTCACCTTCCCTTTCCCTAAGTGGCGGAATGTCGACCACAATCTCACTCAATCGATAAAACAAATCACCTCTAAAGTCCCCTTTTTCAATAAGACTGGGTAAGTGTCTATGGGTGGCGCATATTATTCGGACATCAACTGCTATTTCCTTGCGACCACCTATGCGTTCTATGACTCGTTCCTGAATAAAGCGCAATAATTTTGCTTGCAAGCCAAACGGCAGATCGCCGATTTCATCCAAAAAGAAGGTGCCGCCTTGCGCGTATTCAATTTTGCCCCGGGTTTGAATTACTGCTCCTGTGAAAGCGCCTTTTTCGTAGCCGAATAGTTCGCTTTCCAGCAAGTTTTCCGGAATTGCTGCACAGTTAATGGCGATAAATGGACCTGTTGCTCGGTTGCTTAGTCTGTGAATGGCTTTAGCTAATACTTCTTTGCCGGTTCCGCTTTCTCCTAGTAGTAAGGTGGTCGCCTGAGTAGGTGCAATTTTTTCTATCATCCTGATCACCGCCTGCATTTGCGAACTAGTGGCGATGATACCGGTCATAGGTTGTTGATACTGTTGCTGCAATAACTTTTGATGATCCTGTTCCAGCGCTATCAGACGGAAAGCTCTTTCGATGATCAAACTGAGCACATCCGGGTCTACCGGTTTTTGATAAAAATCATAAGCGCCTAATGCGACCGCCTGTACGGCGTTGGCGCGATCATCGTTACCTGTAACGACTATAATCTTGGTGTCTGGCGCTAAGGCCAGCATTTCTTTTAATGTGGCAAGTCCTTCGCTGGCGTTGCTGGGGTCAGGAGGTAGGCCTAAGTCCAAAGTGACAACGCTAGGGTTATAGCGTCTAAGTGCAGTAATTGCCTCGCTTCTGTTTCCAGCTAAGATGATTTCGTATTGGTTAAAACTCCATTTCAACTGTTTTTGCAGTCCGGGGTCATCTTCAACGATTAACAATAAATTGCTCTGGGTCATTTTAGGTTGTGTTGCAAAATGGCGGGGATTGCCAAAGGTAGTTGTAAGGTAAAAGTCGAGCCATAGTTTAGTTGGCTTTCAACGGTAAGATTGCCGCGCTGTTTTAATACGTAGTCCTTGGCTTCGTATGCACCTATTCCCATGCCGGCATTACCTTTGGTGGTGTCGAAGGGTTTAAACAAGCGTTCGGCGATGAATTTTTCATCCATGCCTAGGCCATTGTCCTTAATTTTAACAAAAGCATAGTCGGCGTTTTTTGATAATTCAAGTTTGACCCAGCCATCTGGGTGCTGGGTGGCATCCTGCGCATTTTGTATTAGGTTGGTAATGATGTTGGTCATTTTAATTTTATCGGCATGGATCAGGCATTCTTCTTGGGTATATGTTGCTTGCAATGGCGGGGCGCCCAAATGTTGCGCAGCAATATCGCTAATGATTTCGGTTAAATTAATCAGGCTGCTGTTGGAAGTAGCGGCTTGGCCTTGCTTTAATTGTTCGACGATATGTTGAATTTTTCTATCGACGTTTATCAATGTGTCAAGAGTATCATCGAAAAACTCCGGATTGTGTTTGTGTTTTTCCGCGTTTTTGACAATCAGTGAAATTTGCGCACCCAGGTTTTTTAAATCGTGGACTAAAAAAGCCGATAAGCGATGGTAAGTTTCGAATTGACGATTGCTGGCTAAGGCCTCGCTGGCCTTATTCAACGCTAAGGCATGAGCTAATTGCATGCCTACGGTTTTTAGTAAATCGTGGTCTTCCCAATTTAGCTTTCGCGGTACTCTTGCCTGGGTCAGCACTACGAAGGCTTCTAAGTGATTTAAATGGAATAAAGGAATAATGAGCCAGACTTGACTGTCCTCGTAGCACCATGGTGTTAGATCAATATCGTCGTAGACTTCCGGCGCATGCGCCAATTCAAAAAAATCGATAATCCACTGTTTGCTGTTCAGATAATGCGGAAGTTCGCCTATATTTTGCAAGTGTTCTCTTTCTTGTTGTGATAGTCTTAAATTTTGCTCGGCGGCAAGAAAGAAGTGGCCTTGGTCGTTTTTTAGCCAGAGTCCGCCTCCGGTACTTTCCACTAAGTCACTAAGGGTATTTATAATAAATATTTTTAAATCTTCCAGTGTTTCCAGTTTCGCCAGCGCCTTGCTGATTTTAAGCCATTCTTCACGGTAGTCGTAACTGTAATGAAAGAAGTGTTTGCTAAAATATACCCTAGCTAAGGCTCGGAATTTACCAGAGGTAAAAGAAATTAATAATAATAGAATGGCTAAAAAAATAAATAGTGTTTGCGCTGCTTCACCCCACTCAGCATCCGAGTTCTTGATATAAAAACCTGCCAGTGACATGAGTACTAAATAAATAGCGCAACCTATCAATATGGTAGTATAAAATACCGATTTTCGAGGTGTGGTGTTATTGGGGCTGTCATTATTCAGCTTCAAGCGATTAATGTTGATGACGAGCAAGGGTACGATCAGCGTATTGATAATGCCTCTGGATTGCCAAAGTGGAAAATCCAGATGTATGAATAACAAGGACTTACTGTAGACAACAAAGTCAATGGCAAACAAACAGGCTAGACTGATACAAAGAAATTTCAGGTTCCAGCGTTGTTTTAGGCGGGCGTTACGATAAAGTTGTTCAACAAGGATTAAGCCGAAAACAGCAAACATGACATGCGCAGCTATACGTAGGTCAGTGACAAAATATTGGCGAATAAAATCTAAAACGCCAGGAAATTGCTCTATAATTAGCACGAGGCTTGTAAAAATTATCGCAAAATAAGTCTGTTTCGACTCAATTAGCAGTCGGTATCGATGGCCGTAACGCTGGTCAGAAAGCAAGACGCCGATTAGGAAAAACCAGGCGGAATCTCTTAATGTTTCAAAAACCAGGGTGTCGGCGAAATACAGTTGCTTAAATTGTGTCGCATAAACGATACTAACAGTCCAAATTAAGGAGAAAAAAGCTGCTGCGATAAATGGCCAAGTTCTATTTTTGTTAAATAAAGCCATGAATAGTAAAACGCTGTAAGCTATGGACGCGCTGAGATAACTATAAAAAATATAATTTGCCATTATGTCGATATTTTGAACTTAGGGAGTTTTAGTTGTGATGTGGGGGCTTTTTAGATTATATCGCACATTGTAAAATGACTGGGCAAACATGAAGGCCATCGTTGATAATTTAATCAGTAACCCTTTGTTACCCGAAGGTGTTGCATGGCAGCGTTATAATCTTGATGTCGGCGCCGTTATTGTTCGAAAAGGCGATTGGGGTGACTCACTGTTTTTTTTGGAAGAAGGTTGCGTAAGGGTTTTGGGGGTCGCTGAGCTTAGCGACAATCAGTTTATTAATCCCGGCTTATGTGATTTGAGTGCCGGCATTGTATTTGGAGACGTCTGCTTATTTAGTCCTCAAGAACGAACGGCTACGGTAGTGGCCTTGACTCATATCTGCATTATTGAGATAGACGCAGCTTTATTGCGCAGTTATCTGGATGATCACCCATTTGAAGGCTATTCGTTTTTGAAATCGCTATTTTTATCTATGACTAATCGTCTAGCGTTAGCCAATCATCGCGTGGAACATCTTCTTGCCTGGGGCGTCAGAGCGCATGATATCGATAAGTTTATTTAGTCGCCTATTTATTCGGAAAAATAATTTTAAATGATTAAAAATAAAATCTATGTTGCTATCTGCATTATTTTGATATCTGCTTGCCAATCACCGCATGAAGATGCTGAGAGTCGCTTGGAAAAAGGTAAGTTTTTTTTTGAAAAAGGTGAATACGACAAAGCTTTCCTTGAGTTGAAATCGTCCGGCCAAAGTGAAATCAGTGCAGAGACCTACTATTACTTAGCTTTACTGGATGAGAAACGTAATAATTTTAAGTCTATGCGGGATAATTTGCTTCGAGCTGTTAAGTTGGAGTCTAATTATAAAGACGCAAGGCTCAAATTGGCAAAAGTCGATCTATTGTTCGGAGAGTTGGAAAATGCCCAGGAACAGGTTAAATTAGTTTTGATAGCGGATCCTGGAAATGTTGAGGCTAACTTATTGAATGCCACTGTTTATATTAGGCAGTCCAAATTCAATGAGGCGTTTAAAATAATTGACGATGTTTTAATAAAAAATCCAGAGAATAATGAAGCATTGTTGTTGAAAGCTACTCTTTACTACCAAAGTAATGAAATGGGTCGGGCATTGACTTTACTTGACGAATCGCTCGATAAAGATAATAAAAATATTCAGGTACGCTTGTTTAGAATTAAGATCAACAGTCAACAAAATAAGATTGAAGCTGTCGTAGATGATTATAAAGAGCTCATCAAACTTTATCCCAATGCCGAAAATTATAAATTGAATTTGGCAACCTTATATGCTTTTTCAGATAAACTGGATGAAGCTGAAGCGTTGCTCTTGGAAATGATTAGTAAGCTCCCGCAAAGAGCGGAGCCAAAGATTTTACTGTTAGAATTTCTAAATGCTAGGATTAAGCAACGCGTTCCCGATGAATGCGAAAAATTGCTGCTCAGTGTCAATCAGAATGCTGGTCAGGAACTGAAATTGTCCCAGTGGATGCTTAAAAACGGCTATATAGACTTGGCAGAAAAAGGTTTAAAGCAAGTTATTGAAACAGAAAAAAACAGTAAATCAGGTTTGGTTGCGCAAACGTTAAAAAATCTTAAGCAACTAGTTGCGGGAGAAAAAATTAGTGCTACCAGTCTGACGGCACAAACCTTACTTGCCGAAATAGCGCTAAATAAAAAACAATATGATGTCGTGGAAGCCAAGCTCAATGAAATTCTGAGTGAAAATTCCGATTTTGTCGATGCTGGTTTGTTAAAAGCCCGGCTATTATTAACGCAAAATAATCCAGATGCAGCTATTGATGTACTTAACAAAGTTATATGGATAAAAAATGATTCTGACTATGCTTATGTATTGTTAGGTGATGCATATGCTATTAAGAAAGATATTAATCGGAGCCAGCAAAATTTTAAGCAGGCTCTAACAGTAAACCCTGCAAATATTGATGCATTTATGCCAATATTCAAAAGCCTTTTACTCGCTAATCAGAATGAAATGGCTCGCGATTATTTGCAAAAAGCGTTAAAAGCAGATCCTAATCAAGTTGTATTTTTAAACCAAAAGGCTGAGCTTGATATTAAAGAAAAAAGATGGAACGATGCACAGGAAACTATCGGACGGCTTGTCTTGTCATCGACTAACAAATGGGAGACTCAATACCTCCAAGCCAATATTTTTCAAGGAAAAGGTCAATATGCCGAAGCAGCTATCTTATATGAAAAGCTGTTGGAACAATTTCCGGATCGACTTGACTCTTTAATAAATTTAGCGAGATCGTTTGAAGCAATTAAGTCACGCGATAAGGCAATATCCTATCTGGAATCGCATCATGCAAAACATCCAGATATTCTGCCTGTGATTGAGTTGCTTGGGGAATTCTATATTGCCAACAAGGATATTGAGAAGGCTAAGCATTTATTTACAGAACAACTTAAGCAAATGCCTAATGAAGTGGCACTGTACCTGGACTTAGCTAAAATTGAAAGTATATTGCTAAAAAGTTCAGTAGGGGCAAGAGATGTTGTTTTAAAGGGATTGGAAGTTAATCCAGATAATCCAATATTACTATTTTCGTTGGCAAGCTGGTATGAGCAAGCCGGGGACAAGAGTAATGCCCGGAAAATTTATGAACACTTGCTGGAAATACAGTCGTCTAACGATTTGGCAATTAATAACTTAGCTGTTTTATTGGTTAATTACGGCAACCCAGAGGATGCAGTTAAAGGTCGTGCGTTGGCTGAAAAGTTCAAGAATAATGAAAACCCAAATTTTCAAGATACTTACGCTTGGGCCTTAGTCAAAACAGGCCACAACAATGAAGCACTAAAATTATTGGAGTCCATTATTCTAAAAGAGCCTAAATCGCCCGAATTCAGATACCATTTAGGCGTAGCCTATTATGAATCGGGTAACACCGCCACAGCTATCGCCGAGCTAAAAAAAGCCCTTAACTTATCCGAAACCCAGCACCGGATTTTTTCCGGAAAAAGCGATGCAAAAAAAATATTGCAAGAACTTGAGCATCCTGGCCAGAAGGGTTGATTTTTATGCGATTTTTTGACTATTCTTAGCTTGACCGATTTAATTTTTTCTCACAGGGATTAATGTGCATAGTTATAAGCTAAATTTCAAATCAACTTCCGCTTTGCTTACTCGCTTGGAGAAGGGTGGTGTTTTGTCTGTTATCGGTTTGACCATTAGCGGTTTTTCTGTCAATCTGGGCTATTTTTTGGCGCAAACTATCTCGGTTAAATCCTTTTAAATGAAAAAATATAGAAAAAATACCGTAATCCTAGCCCTGTGTATTTTATTGCTGAACGCCTGTGATTCGCCGCAAGAAACAGCGGAAAGTCATTTACAGAAAGGCAAGGAGTTGTTCGAAAAAGGCGAATTCGATAAAGCGATATTGGAGTTAAAAAGCTCATCTCAGGATGATAAGCGGGGTGAGACTTATTTTTATATGGCTTTGCTGGATGAAAAACATAACAATTTTAAGGCGATGCGTGAGGATTTGCTCAAAGCAGTGGAGCTAGAGCCCGGCTTTGCGTCGGCAAGGATTAAACTTGCTAAGGTCCATATTTTGTTTGGGGATTTAGATAAAGCGATGGAGCAGGCTGATACAGTGTTGGCGGTTAATTCGGAAAATGTAGATGCGCAATTGATCAAAGCCACTGTTTATGTGAAGCAGGATAAAAAATATGAGGCAGATCAAATTATCGCTACGGTTTTAAAAAATAACCCAGACAATATTGATGCTTTGTCGTTAAAAGTCAACCAAGAATATCAACAGAAGCATATAGAAGCAGCCTTAGCCTTGTTAAATCATGCACTGGAAAAAGACAACAAAAATATATCCTTACGCTTGTTCAGAACCAAGATCAACGGTGAGCAAAAAAATCTTGATGCGGTGATTGCTGATTATCAAGAACTGATTAAGCTGTATCCTGATGCGGAAAATTTTAAGTTAAGTTTGGCCTCAATTTATTCCAGGAGCGCTAAAATACCTGAAGCCGAAGCGCTGATGCGGCAAATAATCGATAAAACCCCAGCGAGTTCGGAACCCAAAATAATGCTGTTGGAGTTTCTCAATTCAAAAGCCAAAGATCGGGTAGTCGGCGAATACGAACAATTTTTAGCGGCCAAAAAACCCTTGGCCAAGCAATGGTTGGATTTGGCGAAATGGATGTATGCAAATGGCTATCCTGAACAGGCGGAAAGGGGACTAAAGCAAGTGGTCGCAGCCGAGAAAAACAGTGTATTGGGTTTGAATGCGCAGGCCATGTTGGCCGAGATTGCTTTGAACAATAAACAATACGATGCCGTGGCTACTCAGGTCGATGCTATTTTGAAAGTAAATTCAGATTTTCTTGAGGCGAGTTTAATTAAGGCCCGGTTGTTATTGGTCCAAAATAAACCAGATGAAGCTATTGAGTTGTTAAATAAATTGGTGTGGACCAAAACGGACGCCGACAAGGTTTATGTGTTGTTGGGCGATGCCTTCAAGGCAAAAAACGATCCTAAGCAAGCGGAGAAAAACTTTAAACAGGCTTTAGATGTCAATCCGGGGAATATAGGCGCATTCGAGCCGGTTTACCAAAGTTTATTAAAAGAAAATCAAAAGGAAACAGCTAGGCAATTGTTAGATAAGGCTTTAAAAATCAAGCCTAATCAAGAGCCGCTGTTAACGGCTAAGATTGAACTGGATATAGCAGAAAAAAAATGGGTGGATGCGCAGGACACTTTGAATCGTTTGGCTTTGACATCAAAAAATAAACCAGTCATTGCCTATTTAGAAGCCAATATTTTTCAGGGTAAAGGCCAATTTGCCGAAGCTATCGCGGTGTATGAACGATTATTGGAGGAGTTTCCGGATCATTTGAACTCCTTAGTTAATTTAACTCGATGCTATGATGGACTTAAAGCGCGTGATAAGGGAATTGCTTATCTCGAAGCGCATCACCTCAAGCATCCGGACGATATAAATGTAATAAATCTGTTGGCAAAACTCTATGTGGCTAATCAAGATTTTGCTAAAGCGGAAAAATTATTGACCGCACAAATAGACTTAAAGCCGAAAGAGGTGGTACTTTATTTGGAATTGGCTAGAATTGAAGCATTGGCGCATAAGAGCACGGAAGGCGCGAAAGATATATACTTAAAAGGCTTGGCGTCAATCCCGGATAATCCGGCGCTGATGCTGTCTTTGGCAGCTTGGTATGAGCTTAATGGCGATGTTAACAGTGCAAGGAAAATTTATGAGAACTTCTTGGAAAAGCAACCTAACAACAAGTTAGCCAATAATAATTTGGCCTCAATTTTGCTTGAAAGCGCAAATAGCGATGATATGCAAAAAGGTTTGGCTTTAGCCGAGAAAATTAAAGATGACGAAAATCCGCAATACCAGGACACTTATGCATGGGCTTTGGTGAAAGCAGGCAGGTCTGCCGAAGCTCTTAAACTATTGGAGTCGATTAATCAGAAAGAGCCTAAATTGCCGGAGTTTAAATATCATTTGGCTGTCGGGCATGCGAATAACGGTAATACTGTTACGGCAGTTATAGAACTAAAACAGGCACTCGCTTTAGCCGAAAAACAACATCGTGATTTTTTTGGTAAAAATGATGCAAAAAAATTATTGCAAGAAATTGAACATTCCACAAATAAATAGCCTGCGGTTTTGGTTTATACCTTTTAGCACAAGATTCAGAGTCTTATTATGATGTCAAGCATAAACAAAATTGTTCGCCTGTGTGCGCTAAGTACACTGTTATCAACCGGTTTGCTGGGTTGTTACACGTATCCTTTATTAGAGGATGTGCGTCAGGAATCCGATTACACTTACCAAATAGGTGTAGGCGATTCCTTGTCTATATTCGTTTGGGGTAATCCCGAATTGTCAACCACGGCGACTGCCGTTCGACCGGATGGCAAAATTACCTTTCCTTTGGTTGAGGATTTGTTAGCCAGGGGCAAGACGCCATTTGATTTGGCTCGTGAGATAGAAAAAGTCTTGGAGACTTACGTTAAAAGCCCGCAAGTTGTGGTTATGGTACATGGTTTTAAAGGTGTTAATTATCAACAGATTCGCGTCATTGGTCGTATAGGCGGCGGTGCTGGTATGAGCAGCGGCGGCATTTCCGGAGGCGGTATGGCGTCATCCGGCGGCGGTATGAGTAGCGGCGGTAGCATGGGTAGCAGCGGCGGTATAGGTCGCTATCAGGGTAAAACCATACCTTATGAACGTGGCATGACGCTTTTGGATGTTGTCATTCAGATTGGTCTAAACCAATATGCAGACGGCAATAGGTCCACGGTTATTCGAACAATTAAAGGTGAACAGAAATCATACAGCGTCAGAATTGACGATTTGATAGATAATGCCGATTTAACCGCTAATGTGTTAATGATGCCCGGAGATATTTTGATTATCCCGGATGCATATTTTTAAGGACCGATATGTTCTTACCTATGGTTTTAATTAACAATTTTCATTTTTAAGAATGCAGCAAGATCTTTCTGAAATTTACTTTTATGTCAAGGGGATGCTCAAATATCGGCGAGTCGCGATACTTGTGATGCTTTTTGTCTGTACTTGTGCTTGGTTATATGTTTTTTTTATGCCAAATAAATTCGAATCAAAAGCCAAAGTGCATATAGATTCGGCTACTGTAATCAGGCCTCTGATGCGCGGCATGGTGATTGATCCCGATGTCAGTGCCATGATCAGAATTATCCAGCAGCTTATGTTTACCCGGCCTAATCTGGAAAAAATTATCGAATTGTCCCTTTTGAATAACACTAAAAACAAGGCTAAAGATAATACTGACTTTATCGAAAAACTTAAAACGGATATAACTATTAAAAGTGGCGGCGATAAGGATATATTCGATATTGCCTATAGCTCGCCGGACGCTGAAGTGGCAAAAAGCGTGGTGCAGGCAGTTTTGACCGTTTTTTCGGAACAAACCCAGGGAAAAGCCTTAGCTGATGCCAATGATGCGCAAAACTTTATTGAACAACAACTGCGTGATTACGAAATACGCTTGCAGGAAGCCGAAAAAGCTAAGGAAGAATTTAAGCGTTCGCATATGGATGTGCTGAATATCGAGACCGATCAATTTCGTTTGATAGAAAAATTAAAACAGGATTTGCAATCAGCTAAAACTTCTTTGCAGCAGGCGGAGGCAAAAAGAGCGGTGATTGGTGGGCAAGTACGTGATATTCAAGACTCCAATGAAGATTGGGGGGTAACCAATCTTTCTCAAGAGCTCTCCCCGGAAGCAGCTAGAATTCAGGCTTTAAAAGATAAACGCACAGACTTGATGTTGAAATATACAGACAAGCATCCTGAAATTGTCGGGATTGATAAGCTGATAGAGTCGCTCGAAAAGCAAAAAGAAGAGAAAAAAAATAAAGAATCGGATGCTAGCGAGTTTATTAGTGCTGAAAAGTTGAGTAACCCTTATGTGCAAACATTGAAAAGCGCTTACGATACGGCAGAAACAGATGTTGCTTCAATTAAAGCATTGATAGAATCGATTAACTCCAGAATTGAAAAGCTGGAAATAGGCTTAAACGAAAGGTTAACGATCGAAACAGATATGAAAAATCTGAATAGAGATTATGAGACCATAAGTAAACAATATTCATCGTTACTGGATCGTAGGGAACAAGCGCATATTACCGAAAGAGTAGATGACCAAACCTCCAGACTAAAATTTAAAATTGCTGATCCGCCCAGCAAGCCCCTAAAGCCAAGTTTTCCAAATCGGATTTTATTTTATTCGCTGATTTTAATCATCGGCTTAGTCATAGGTTTTGGTGTGGCTTTTTTAATTTATTTTATCAGACCAGTGTATATGTCTGCAAAGCAAGTACGGGCAGTTACCGGCTTGCCGTCTTTGGGTAGTGTTTCGCTGACTTCACAGGGGCAGTTAAAAAACAGCGGCAGGGATTGGGTGCTGATTTTGACGATTGCTTTGCTGATGTCCGGCTATGCCGGTGTTATGACGATTGAATTGCTTAAATAGCCATGCATAAACCAAGGTAAATGATAATGAGCATTATAGAGAATGCGCTCAAAAAAGCTGGACAGCAAGGTTTGGTTGCGGAAGGTGATAAATCTGTTAGCTTTAATGAGTCGCCGGAAAATCTGTTTCGAGCGGAAAGTGGTTTTGAAAAGAAAGAATACACTGTTAATCCAGATGCAAATCGCGACGAACCTAAATTTATCGCTGAAAATCACGTTGATATCAATTGGCATAAATTAGCTGAAGAAGGTTTCCTCGATAGTAATGATACAAAATCGCAATTAGCCGAAGAGTTTAGGGTTATTAAACGGCCCTTAGTCAATAATGCTCTGGGGGCCAACAGTGGTATAGATCGAGCAAATCTGATTTTAATTTGCAGTAGTTTACCCGGTGAAGGCAAAACTTTTGTCTCGATAAATTTGGCGTTAAGTATTGCCAATGAACGGGATAAAAATGTGTTATTAATTGATGCTGATGTCGAAAAACCAAGTGTTTCTAAGCATTTAGGCATAAAACAGTTGCCCGGCTTAATCGAATATCTGGAAGATGAGACGGTGAATTTTGCTGATATTCTTTTAAAAACCGACTTAGCCAATTTAAGCGTGATACCGGCTGGCAAGCGCCACAAATATTCAACAGAATTGTTGTCCAGCCAACGAATGTATTTATTTGCGGAAGAAATCAGTAAGCGTTATAAGGACAGAATTGTGATTTTCGATTCCCCGCCCTTATTGGTTGCAACCCAAGCGCATGTGTTGTCGGAACTGGTTGGTTAGGTCGTTTTGGTTATCGGCGCCGAATCGACGCAGCAAACAATAGTGGCTGAGTCGGTGGCAAAACTGGCTGAATGCGATGTGGTCATGACACTATTAAATAAAACCAGAAAAGAGGTTGACATATACGGCTACGGTCATAAATACGGTTATGGGCAATATGGGCAAGCATAAGCGGAGGCTGGACTTAGCAAAGCGCTTAAATCGACATTTGGTACTGCTGACAAGCTTGGCCGGAGTGTATGTGCCTGCCGCTTTTGGTTTTGAATGGATTGCTCGCCCTAACCTGACTATGAGTGAACTGTTCGACGATAACCTGAATTTATCTCAGACTGCCAAGCAAGCAGGGGCGGTGAGCGAGGTCACTCCGGGTTTTTACCTAAAGGGAGTGTCTCCCTGGAGTAATGTCAATTTAAATTACCGTTTGCAAGGACTTTATAATGCTCAGGCTGATGATGCGGTCACCGTCAATCATCAACTGCAATTCAATTCCACTTTACAGCCGGTACAAAATACCCTGTATTTGGATACCAGCGCGTCTATCAGTCAGCAAAATGCCAGTAATTCTTTTATCGCCACTGATAATGTTTCCGGGCGTAGTCGCGAGCAAAATGAAAACTTTAATATCTCACCCTATTTCACCCCGCATTTCGGCCAATACGCCACAGGTTTGTTAAAAGGCGGCTATGCGCGGAGTTTTTTTAATGAGACAAATTCCGGGGGAGATACAACAACAATATCCAACTCGATCAGCAATTCCGAAACCATAAGTAAACAAGTCGGGTTAACCAGCGGTACCTATTTCAATGTGATTAGTTGGGGGTTGAATTATTCCGGGCAAAACCAACAAACTTCCGCCAATTCCACTAGCAGTGCTGGGGATACGCGTTTCGAGAGCTATAACGCAAATGGCCGGTATTTTATCAATCAAAATTGGAATCTTTTTGCGCAAGGCGGATACGAAAATAACTATTTCCAATCTGTTTCTAACTCTAATGCTTTGAAAAATGGTTTTGATTATACCGGCGGGGTGCAATGGAAACCAAGTCTTTGGTATTCCATGGAAGTGGGACTGGGTAATAATTCACATGCTACTATCCAATATAATCCCAGCAATAATTTAACCTCGCATGTGACCTATAACTATAAAACCGTAGGTCTTAACTTGGGCTCAACCTGGGATGCTGCACTAAACTATACAACGCAAAGGTCTAGGTGGAGTTTGGGGTATACGCAACAGACGCAGACTACTCAGCAACTTTTGGTACAGCAAACGCAGCAATTTTATACCGGCCTCATCCAACAAAGCGATGGACAACTGGTCTCAGTTAAGAATCTTCCTTATTTAGTATCATTACCGACACTTGTTAACGATGTTCTCATTTCCAAAACCGGTAATATAAGTTTTTCATATACCTTAGGCAAAAGTACCTATAACCTCAATGCCTATAATACCCGCCGCACCTATGAGCTTTCTCAGGAACAGGATACTCTCTATGGAGTCACCGGGGGTTGGCAATGGCAATTTGAGCCACGCTGGAATTATTATTTACAGCCGGTATGGCAAAAAACCAATTCTAATGTAAGTACCTCTAATACCGATCTGTACCAAGTCAGTACCGGAGTGACACGTAGTATCCCGGTTAATTGGGGCAAGCCTATGTCGCTTAATACCACGCTGGATTTACGCCATATTGAAGAAACTTCAGCTGCTGCGAACTCCAGTTACATCGAGAATAGAGCCACCGCTAGTTTTTTCGTGCAATATTAATTAAATAATTAAGTAACCCATGTACGACGGATTTTATAACCTTATTCAAAAACCCTTTCAGCTAAGTGCTGATCCGGCGTTCTTTTTTCATAGCACTGTCCATAAGCGGGCCTTGGCTTACATGCATTACGGGCTGACCCAAGGTGAAGGTTTCGTGCTGGTGACCGGAACGCCGGGTACCGGTAAAACCATGCTTGTTAAAAGTTTGATCAAAAATCTGAACCGGGATAAGTTATTGATCGGTGTGATGGTCACGTCCCAGGTAGGACCGGATGATACCTTGCGCATGGTGGCTTCAACCTTTGGTTATCAATCGCTTAGTAATGACAAAGCCGGTCTGCTGGCAAGTTTTGAAAAATTTATCATTGAAAAAGCGCGTGAAGGCCGACGCTTACTGTTGATCGTCGATGAAGCGCAAAATCTGCCGAAACAATCCCTGGAAGAGTTGCGCATGCTGACGAATTTGGATGTCAACGGCAAATCTGTGTTTCAAGTGTTTTTAGTGGGTCAAAATGAGCTGAAACACACTATTAACGCTACCGATATGGAACAGCTTAAGCAACGGATTGTTGCGACGTTTCAGTTGATCGCCTTGGGTGAAGACGAAACCCGCGAATACATTTTATTTCGGTTGCAAACTGCCGGTTGGCAAGGCAAGCCGGAATTTACCCCGGAGGTTTTTAAAGCCCTGCATGAGTTTACCGGTGGTATTCCGCGCCGCATCAATACCGTGTGCGACCGTTTATTATTGTTTGGTTATTTGGAGGAGTTAAACCTGATTGATGGTAAGGCTCTGAGTAAAGTTATTGCAGAAGTCAAGGAAGAAATTTTATTGGATAAAAAACAGGATGCTATTACGGAAGAGTCTTTACCGCAAATGCATGCAGGAGAAGCCGGAGGTCCACTGGAAGTTCGCTTAGCTAAATTGGAACAGGCTGTATGCAAATTAGAAACTAACGTCAACAAAGAAAAAGCCCTGCTGAGAAAAGCAATTTTGCTGCACTTGGATATGGATGCCATTTATAACGAAAATACAAGCTTGGAATAATCACATGTCAAAACATACCTTGGTTTGCGTGGTAGGCGCGCGGCCAAACTTTATGAAAATTGCCCCAATCATTCGCCAGCTGCAAGCCGTCGGCCATCTAGTTCAGCCTTACTTGGTGCATACCGGACAGCATTACGATCAAGCCATGAAAGATACTTTTTTTCAACAGCTTGGCATTCCAGTGCCGGATAAGGATTTAGAGGTGGGTTCCGGTAGCCATGCTGTACAAACCGCTAATATCATGTTGCGTTTCGAGCCGGTTCTCGATGAAGTAAAGCCCTTTGCCGTTTTGGTTGTTGGGGATGTTAATTCCACCATAGCCTGCGGTTTGGTGGCAGTGAAAAAAAATATCCCGTTGATTCATGTGGAGGCTGGGTTGAGAAGTTATGATCGCGCCATGCCGGAAGAAATTAACCGGATTTTGACTGATCAGCTTTCAGATGTGTTGTTTACCACGGAGCGTTCAGCAGCGGATAATTTGCTGAAAGAAGGCATAGCAGCTGAACGCATCTTTTTTGCCGGGAATGTGATGATTGATACCTTGCTGGCCAATTGCCAACATGCCTCTTCTTTACAAGCTACTCTAAATAATTATGGCTGCGAGCGGGTACTTTCTGAAAAAAACTACGCATTGTTGACTTTGCATAGACCTTCCAACGTCGATGATCCGCAAACTTTGACCCAATTGATACGCGTAATCGGCGAGATCAGTGTAAAACTGCCGATCATTTTTCCAGTACATCCGCGCACTCAGCAAAAAATTGCTGATGCCGGCCTATTATGCGCTTTGCCTGCAGAACGCGTTATTATGCTTCCGCCGGTTGCTTATTTAGAAATGTTGGGTCTGATGCAGTCCGCGCGTTTGGTATTGACGGATTCCGGTGGTTTACAAGAAGAAACCACGGCTTTGGGTGTGCCTTGTGTGACTTTGCGGGAAAATACCGAAAGACCTATTACCGTCACTGAAGGTACTAACACCATAGTAGGTGTCGATCCTGTCAAAATCATGCAATGTGTGGATGATATTCTTGCCAGTGGAGGAAAGAGCGGGCGGATACCGGAATATTGGGACGGGATTGCGGCTTCGCGGATTGTCGCGGAAATAGTGCGGCGCTATCAATTGACTTGAGAGGAAAGCTAAGTGATTAATGCGATGACAGTTGATGTCGAGGACTATTTTCAGGTTTCAGCCTTTGAAAAAGTGATCAAAGCAGGGCAGTGGGATAGTTTGCCGCAACGCGTTGCGCAAAACACGCATAGAATTTTGGATATGTTTGAGCAGCATCAGGTTAAGGCGACATTTTTTACCCTAGGCTGGGTTGCGGAGCGGAATCCGCAATTAATTCGTCGCATAGTCGATAATGGTCATGAGTTGGCTTCACATGGTTATCAGCATGTCAGGGTGACAGAGCAAACGCCGGAGCAGTTCCGACAAGATCTCAGTCTCAGTCGTAAGATTCTAGAAGACCTTGGCGGCGTGCAAGTATTTGGCTATCGGGCAGCCAGTTATTCCATTTGCAGCAAAAACTTGTGGGCTCTTGAAATTCTTGCTGAAGAAGGTTATCAGTACAGTTCCAGTATCTATCCGGTAAAGCATGACTTGTATGGTATCCCGGATGCGCCGCGTTTTGCCTACCATCCGGACAATGCTTCCAAGTTATTGGAAATTCCCATCAGCACCCTTAAAATCTTTGGGCGCAATCTGCCTTGTGGCGGCGGCGGATTTTTCCGTTTATATCCCTATCAAGTTTCCAAAGCAGCCTATCGCTTTCTTAATAAGCAGGAACGGCAGCCGGGTATTTTTTATTTTCATCCTTGGGAAATAGATCCGCAGCAACCACGTCAACAAAATCTGCACTTTAAAACGCGATTTAGACATTATTTAAATTTAGGCCGAATGGAAAATCGTCTAAACCGTCTGTTGCAGGATTTCTCCTGGAACACTATGCAGAATGTATTTTTAAGCCAGCAGTCAGTTACAACACACTCATGATCAAATTACTTGAAGCTTCTCAAGCTCAACGCTGGGATAATTATGTGCATGCCCAAAGCGACGCGAGTTTTTTTCATTTAGCCGCTTGGCGCGAGGTGATTAAACAAGCTTTTGGACATGAGACATATTTTTACTACGCCGAGCAGGATGGCGAAATTACCGGCATCCTGCCGTTAACGCACATCAAAAGTTTATTATTCGGCAATAGCCTGATTTCGAATGCGTTTTGTGTGTATGGCGGCGTTGTGGCCAGTAATGCAGAAGCGCATGCCGCTTTAACCAGTCAGGCGCAAAAATTGGCGAGGGAATTAGGCGTAGATAGTTTGGAAATGAGAAATCGCATTCAAGCTTATCCTGCTTGGCCGCATAAAGAACTTTATGTCACATTTAGAAAACAACTTGACCCTGATGTTGAAAAAAACCTGAATGCTATCCCACGCAAACAGCGAGCAATGGTGCGTAGCGGCATAAAAGCCGGTTTAACCAGTGTCATTGAGCAGGACGTCGAGCGTTTTTATCAAGCCTATGCGGAAAGTGTCAGAAACCTGGGTACGCCGGTTTTTCCAAAAAAATATTTTCAAATACTCAAACAAGCGTTCGGGGAAAGTTGCGAAATTTTGATAGTAGAACTGGAAGGTCGTTTGATTGCCGGCGTGATGAATTTTTATTTTCGGGATGAAGTAGCTCCTTACTATGGTGGTGGCGTAGAAGCTGCACGTGACTTGAAAGGTAATGATTTCATGTATTGGGAAGTCATGCGCCGAGCGGTGGAAAAAGGCTGCAAAATATTCGATTACGGACGCAGCAAACTTGATACCGGCTCGTATCGATTTAAAAAACATTGGGGTTTTGAACCTGAACCCTTGTATTACGAGGTGGATCTGGTTAAGGCCAGTGAAATACCGGAAATCAATCCACTGAATCCCAAATACCGGTTTTTTATTGCTGCTTGGAAACGTTTGCCTTTGCCGGTCAGTCAGTTTGTAGGTCCTTGGTTGGCTAAAGATTTAGGTTGATCTGGCTATGCAGAAATTACTTTATCTAGTGCATCGCATTCCTTACCCGCCAAATAAGGGCGACAAAATTCGTTCGTTTCATTTTTTGCAGGCATTAGCACAAAAGTTCCAAATTTATCTTGGCGCTTTTGTCGACGATGCCGTTGATAGACAGTATGTTGATGCTTTGAAACCTTTCTGCCAGGAAAGTTTATGTGTTGATTTACACCCAAAATTGCAAAAAATCAGAAGCTTGCAGGGTTTGCTGTCCGGTGAGGCTATGAGCTTACCCTATTATAGAAATGCCGAATTACAAGCATGGGTTGATAAAACCCTAGCTGAACAGGGTATACAGCGAGTGCTGATTTTCTCCTCACCGATGGCGCAATATGTCGAAAAATATTCTGCACTGCATGTAGTTGCAGATTTTGTCGATGTTGATTCCGATAAATGGCAGCAATATGCTGCCAATAAACCTTGGCCGGCAAGTTGGATTTATAGGCGAGAGGCTGAAAAATTATTGGCTTTTGAAAAACGCTGTGCCGCCCAAACGAATGTTACCCTATTTGTCTCCGAGCGAGAAGCTGAATTATTCAAAACCTTGGCCCCGGAAGTTGCGGAAAAAATCGGTTTTGTAAATAATGGAGTTGATGCTGAAAGTTTTAATCCGGAGATAAGTTTTGCCTCGCCATTCTCGGATCAGCATAAGACTATCGTTTTTACCGGAGCAATGGATTATTGGGCAAACGTCGACGCTGTGGTATGGTTTTCCGAGTTAGTGTTTCCCTTGATTAAGCAACATTTGCCTAACGCCCGATTTTATATCGTAGGCTCGAAACCGGCGAAAGAGGTGCAAAAATTGGCGGAAATCGATAGTTCCGTCATTGTCACTGGCCGTGTTGAGGATGTAAAGCCCTATGTCGCTCATGCTGATATTGTGGTAGCGCCTTTACGCATTGCACGCGGTATTCAAAATAAAGTATTGGAAGCCATGGCTATGGCCAAAACTATAGTTGCCAGCAGTGCAGCTATGGAAGGAATAGCTTTACTCGCAGATCTACAAGTCTCTATAGCTGATGAACCGGAGCATTTTGCGGAGAAAGTGCTGGAAAATTTACTAGTCCCTTCCGTCTCTGCATCTATTAATCGCGATTACGTGCAAACCAACTTCAATTGGCGGCAAAACGGCGATAAATTGTGCTGTTTGCTGGCAGATGTAGGCAGGCTTGATAGTTGAGGGTTTGTCTTATCAATTTGCTGCCGGCTAATGATGAGCTTCTAGCTATAATATCCAGTGGGTGGCAATTTCGAAAATAGAGTTCTACGCATAAGAATAGACGGAAAGACGTTGATTCTTGGCCTGAGGAATTTTCAATCGATAGCGATGGTCGCTATCAATAGCTTTAAGATAGAGCGTAGAGAGAGCTAAAATGTGCGGCATAGTAGGTATTTTCGATTTATATGGTTCAAGCGATGTAGACCGCAATTTGCTGTCACGGATGAATGAATCTCAATTCCATCGTGGCCCGGATGAGGGCGGTTTGCATACCGAGCCCGGTTTGGGTTTCGGCCATAGGCGTTTATCAATTATTGATTTGTCGAGTGGCCAGCAGCCCATGCATAGTCAGGATGGTGATGTGGTCCTGACCTATAATGGCGAAGTTTATAATTTCCCGGAACTAAGACAGGAACTTGAGGTTTTGGGCTATAGCTTTCGAACCCACTGTGATACAGAAGTTATACTTTATGCTTGGCAAGCCTGGGGTAAAGCCTGTGTAGATCGGTTGCGCGGCATGTTTGCTTTTGCTGTTTGGGATAGACCGAAGCAAACCTTGTTTTTGGCCAGAGATCGTTTAGGCGTCAAGCCATTGTTTTATGCCGAACTGGCAAATGGACAATTTATTTTCAGCTCGGAATTGAAAGCACTGAAAAGTCACCCTTTATTACCTCGCAACATAGATGTTTCGGCGATAGAAGATTACTTTGGTTTTGGCTATATACCTGATCCAAAAACCATATACCGTGGCGTTTATAAACTGGAACCCGGTTACTGTTTGTCTATCAAGCGTGGTCAGAAAGATTGGCGTCCGCAGCAATATTGGGATGTTAAATTTCAGACGAACTCAAGCTATGGGTTAGCCAGCGCCGGGGAGGAGCTCATTGAGCGTCTGCGTGAAGCGGTGAAAATCCGGATGATGGCGGATGTCCCCTTGGGTGCGTTTTTATCCGGTGGTGTCGATTCCAGCGCAGTAGTGGCATTAATGGCAGGGCTTTCAACGGATCCGGTGAATACCTGTTCTATTTCCTTCGGCGATCCGAAATTTAATGAAGCAAAATTTGCCGCTCAAGTGGCGGAACGCTACCACACTGCGCATCGCACTGAACAGGTAGACCCGGAGGATTTCAGTCTTATCGATCAATTATCCGGCTTATACGATGAACCCTACGCCGATAGCTCGGCTTTGCCGACTTTTCGGGTCTGTGAATTGGCAAAAAAACAAGTGACCGTGGTGCTGTCCGGTGATGGAGGCGATGAAAGTCTTGCCGGTTATCGCCGCTATCATTGGCATACCAACGAAGAACGGCTGCGAGGCATGTTGCCTGATCCATTGCGCATGCCATTATTTTCAGGCTTGGGTCATGTTTATCCGAAATGTGATTGGGCGCCTAAGTTTTTGCGTGCTAAAACTACCTTAGAGTCGATAGGCCGTGATACGCTATCGGGTTACCTGCATAGTATTTCGGTAATGTCAGGCCCAATGCGCAAACAATTGTTCAGCAGCAGTCTAAAAAGTGAATTGCAAGGCTATCAAGCGATTGAGGTATTTCGCCGCTATCGGGATCAAGCCCCGGATCATCCCTTATCCCTAGTGCAATACCTGGATTTAAAAACCTATCTGGTCGGTGATATTTTGACCAAGGTGGATAGAGCAAGCATGGCGCATGCCCTTGAAGTTCGCGTGCCTTTGCTGGATTACCAGCTGGTGGAATGGATGGCTGCGTTGCCACCTGATTTAAAATTGCATGGACAGGAAGGTAAGTATGTGTTTAAAAAAGCCTTGGAGCCTTACTTGCCAAACGATATTATGTACCGTCCTAAAATGGGGTTTGCCGTGCCGCTAAACAGTTGGTTTAGAGGTCCATTGAGAAAGCGCGTGCAGGAGTCTGTGTTAGGTGATACGTTAAGGCAAACCGGTTGGTTTGATGAGCGCTATCTGCAAAATTTGGTTAATCAGCATCAAGCAGGCGTTCAGGATAATAGTGCGGCTATTTGGTCTTTGCTAATGTTTGAAGCATTTTTACGCACTGTTTAAGCCCATGACCATTCATCCATAAATGCGCGACTCCATAATAATTTTTATTTTCATTATCGGTTGTTTCTATACTCTCAAACGGCCTTATATGGGGGTATTGCTTTGGTCCTGGCTGAGTTATATGAATCCCCACCGCTTATCGTACGGGATAACCTATGACCTGCCTTTGGTCTACATCGCGGCAATTCTGACGGCTTTTTCGACCTTATTTACCAAGGATACCCAAAAAATACCTCTGAATAACATTACTATTCCCTGGCTTATATATATTTGTTTTATGGGGATAACCACGTTGAATGCTTTTTTTCCAGAGGACGCCAACCTGCAGTTTATCAAGGTCCTGAAGATTCAAGCCGGGGTATTTTTTACATTATTACTCATTAACAATCTAACTAAACTGAATCACTTGCTGGTGGTTATGGTGCTTTCCATAGGATTTTATTCAGTTAAAGGTGGTATTTTCACTATTTTGACCGGAGGCTCTATGACGGTCTGGGGGCCGCCTGAAAGTTTTTTTGAAGATAATAATGCGCTAGCCATTGCGTCATTAATGACAATTCCGTTGATGGCTTATCTCTATCAGATAAGCAATTCTAAAGCAATGAAGAGAATTTTATTGGCCTCCATGTTGTTAAGCTTTATTGCCGCGATAGGTACCCAATCCAGAGGCGCACTCATTTCCTTTGCTGCGGTCGCGCTGTTTTTTTGGTTAAAAAGTAAACAAAAATTGGTTACCGGTGTGCTTATGGTTTTTCTATCCGTCGGCATTTATGCATTTATGCCGGCGTCCTGGCATAGCCGTATGGATACGATAGAAACCTACGATCAAGATGCCTCGGCGATGGGCAGATTAAATGCATGGGAATATGCCTTTAATGCGGCAAATCATCAGCTATTGGGCATGGGTTTCGACAGTTGGACGCCCATAACCTTTGCTATGTATGCTCCAAATCCTCTAGATGTTCATGCCGCGCACAGTATTTATTTCAGTGTGCTTGCCGATCACGGTTGGATTGGATTAGTTCTGTTTTTAATCATTTTATTCTTAACTTGGCGAACCTTGAGTTCAATAGTTAAGAGTACAAAAACAGAAGGCTTTAAAGCCATTAACACCTTAGCTGTTATGTTGCAGGTTAGTTTAATTGCTTATATGGTCGGCGGTGCTTTTTTAAGTTTGGCTTATTTTGATTTGCCATGGCATATCATTAGCTTTGCAGTTTTGTTGAAGAAATTTTTAGATGAGCAGGTTAAGGCTAATATTGAGTCAGAAAAGGCTAAAAATGAAATTAGAGTAGGTGTGTAGAAACGCTTACGGGGAAAATTAAAGCGGACCATACCATCTTACATGATCCGCTTTAATCATGCTGCTTAATTGTTGATCAAAAAAGTATCTTTGCTATGACCGGCAGCAATAAGTTCTTTTAGCCACTTAGGAGCCAATCCTCGGCCAGTCCACTCTTGGAGCGGATTATGTGGATTTCTGTATTTGCTGCTGACAGAAGAGGTTTTTCTTGATTTTGCATCTACGATTTCAACCGTTACGCCAATAGACGCGGCCAAGTCTTTAATTTGCGCAATCACTTCTTTACGCATGCTGTGTTGCTTTTGCTCAAGTTTAGATTGAGCGTCTCTAATTAGAATTTCTAGTTCGTGTGGAGATAAGTCGTCAAAGTTTGTCATTGATATAAATGAAAGTTAAAAGCTCAGTATAGCAAGATATATAAATTTAGAAAACACTCCCCCAAAAATTAACAAATATTTTATTTTCAAATGCGAATTTCATTTCATAATCTACATGTGGATAATTTACTTCTTCACAGTCTAATGTGCATAACAGTGAGAGGTGAATCAAGCATGATTAGGAAGACATTCAAGTTTGTGGTTGAGTATCACGAGTAAAGCAAGTTACAATCATCAAGCATTTAAGTTAAATATTGGCCTTGTGCTCCCCCATTACGCGCATAGAATCTACATAACATTGTTATTTCGATTGGCTGAAGCGCATTGGTAATCATTAATTTTTAAACCAAAAGAATCCCAAAGAATATTATGCATTACTTAATTCATAAATTGATGATGTTCGCCAGTGTGTCTAAGCGAATAAAATTAATGCAGACTGCGCAAAAAACTCAAAATTGGGGAATTGAACAGATTATTCCCTTTCAGGAACAGCGCTTACGTGAAATGATTTGTTACTGCTGGGAATATGTACCCTTTTATCGTTTGCATTGGCAGGATCATATAAACTCGCCGGAAGAAATTCGCAGCATTGCCGATCTACAAAAACTGCCGATTCTTACCAAAGATCAAGTGCGTAATCACTACGACCAGCTTATGACCACTGAATTGGGTGTGCAGAGCTCAGAAGCCCGTAGTGGCGGCAGTACCGGCCAGCCGATGAAATTTCGCCTAAGCCCGTTCGAAGAAGAGTTGTCATGGGGGCTTATGTACGCTGGTTGGTATCGGGCCGGCTATCGAGTGGGCTACCCTTTTCTGGTGGTCGGCGGTGAATCGATAGGAAGTGGGTTTGGCGATAAACGTAACTGGCGTGATTTCATCGTCAATCGTTGGGTGACTAGTGGTTCCAACCTCAGCCGGGAAAGAGTGATGGCCTTGGCTGAGACGGCTTATTTTAAAAAAATTCGCTTTATTTATGGCTATCCGAACGCCATTAGGGAATTGGGTGAGTGGTTGCTGACAATTAACGAGTCTCCTCCAGCACAATTGGCAGGCATAGTCTGTACGGCGGAAGTGATGCTGCCGGAAGTGCGGCAACGTATCAAGCAACTATTTGGCGGCGTGCCGGTATTGGATCAATGGGGCCTGAACGATGGCGGCCTTCAGGCATGTGAGAGCAAAGAAGGCGAAGGTTTTCATGTGTGTTATCAACGCGCGATTTTAGAGATTATTGATGAAAACGGACAGCAAATTAACCAGATTGGACAAGCAGGCCACGCGCTGGCAACCAGTCTGACGAATTTCGCTTTCCCTTTTGTGCGTTACGATACGGGTGATATTGTGCATTGGAAAACCCTTGCACCTAAGGATTCAGATGTCAATTGGCCTTGCTTAGGACCCATTGACGGTAGAACCGGCGATGTTATTTATCTGGAAAGCGGGCGCAGCATCACCATGCCGGGCCTGACTTTGGTCATGCGCTGGCTGGATGGGCTTAGGCAATACCAGTTTATACAAACCGGTCCGAACCAGGTTGCCGCACGTTTGGATTTCGGCTCTGAAACACCGCTCAGTGAAGCTGAAACATTGGCTTTTTTAAAAGAAAAAATTGCCCAGGAAATTGATTGGACAGTGGTTTTTGCACCGGTTGAGCTAACCAAAAATGGTAAGTTGCTGATTATCCGCAATGACTGGTTGCGGGCCCAAGGCTTGACTCGGCCAACTACTTTGTAGGATGCGCCGCCCGTTGGTTGGCACATCCTACTGGCTGGCTTCGATTGCTGGGTTTTGGCTATCGACTCTACCCAGCCTAGGCGAATTAATAAAGATGCACTAAAGATTGCAGCAATACCGCGGAAGCAATCAGTGTCGCCGCCGTTAACATCGCCCAAATATTGGTTTTATTATTCCGCATTAACTGTTGGCGCAATTCCAAAATTTCCTGATTTTGTTGCTGTATTTGTTGCTGGATTTGGGCGGCGCCTTGTAAGGCGTGCAAGAGCAGGGCGGGTATTTCCGGTAATTGTTCAGTAACTTGCGGTAATTTATCCAGCAGTTCTTTAATTTTTGCACCGGGCCCCAGCCGTTGTTTAAACCAATCTTCCAGAAACGGCTTGGCGGTTTGCCATAAATCCAAGTCCGGATAGAGTTGGCGGCCTAAGCCTTCGATATTCAGCAGGGTTTTTTGCAATAGCACTAACTGGGGTTGCACGACCATCTCGAAGCGGCGGGCAGTCTGAAATAAACGCAGTAGCAGCAAACCGAAAGAGATGTCTTTTAACGGTTTTTCGAAGATCGGTTCGCACACGCTGCGAATGGCGGCCTCGAATTCGTCTATGCGGGTTGTCGCCGGCACCCAGCCGGATTCAATGTGCATTTGCGCGACGCGGCGGTAATCATGGTTAAAAAACGCCAGAAAGTTTTCCGCCAGATAGCGTTGATCGCTATCGGAAAGACTACCGACGATGCCAAAATCCACCGCTAAATATTTGTCCGGCAACTCGACAAAAATATTACCGGGATGCATATCGGCATGGAAAAAATTATCCCGAAAAACCTGGGTGAAGAATATTTCCACACCTCTTTCCGCCAGTTTTTTAAAGTCGGCGCCGCCATCACGTAATGCTTGAATGTCGCCCACCGGAATACCGTAGATTCGTTCCATCACTAATACTTTGCGGCGCGTCAGCGGCCAATGGATCTCCGGAATGTACAACATATTCGAGCCCTTGAAGTTTTTCCGGATGGCGCTGGCATTCGCTGCTTCGCGCACCAGATCCAGTTCATCAATGATGGTTTTTTCAAACTCAGCGACTACTTCAACTGCGCGTAAACGCCGGGCGTCTGCCCAAAACTTTTCCGCCAGCTTGGCAAATTCATAGATCAAGCCAACATCGGAAAGGATTTTGTCTTCAATATTCGGGCGCAGGACTTTTACAATGACTTTTTCACCGCTATTTAAAGTCGCGGTATGGACTTGGGCGATTGAGGCGGAAGCCAGTGGTGTCGAGTCAAATTCGGCAAAGGCAGTGGCTATGCTCATGCCTAGCTGTTCCTCTATAATTTTTCGGGCAATATCTTCGGAAAAGGGTGGAACTCTATCCTGAAGTTTAACCAATTCTTCAGCAATATCTTCCGGAAGCAGGTCTTTGCGGGTGGATAAAGTTTGGCCGAATTTGACGTAAATCGGCCCTAAATCTTCCAAGGTGCGACGGATTCTGACACCGCGAGGATCGCGGGATTTTCGAATCCAATAGCTGGGCGAAAGAAATGCCAGGTAACGTATGGGTCGAAATAAATGTGTTTTTAAGATGATTTCGTCTAGGCCGTGAAAGAGCATCACCCAGTTGATGTGGATGAGGCGTAGAATAATTTTGGGGCGTATCACGGTTGCGATCCTGGTGGGTTTTGCCGTTCTCTAGCGTTAAGTGCGAGGTCGAGACGCTGGAAACGGGCCTGTAAACGATCAAAATCGCTACGGCAAGCGTCGATTTGCTGAAATAATAACTCAGCTTCTGCTTGTGCAGGCAGATCGCGGGTTTCTTCTTGGAGAAATTCCTGTAAATTGTCGCGAAAGGTGTTTAGACTTTGTCGGCCCAAATGCCTACTGCTGTTAACCAGATTGAACAAGCGCTTGGCAAATGTTTCGCCGCTATAAACGGCTAATTTGCTTTCCAGGTCGATATCCAGTTTTGCAAATAAATTTTGTAACTTGCGCGCCAGTTCCATATCGCCTTCGATGCGCACCTCACCCTTGAATAAGGAGCGCATGGGCGTGGCGCTTAGCCCCATTAATCCGAGTGCGGGCAGTGAGCCGCTGAGCGTCGAATTAATCTCGCCATGATAGGTTTCCAAGAGTTGAATACTATTAGGCGTTGGACAGCAATAAATAATGTGTGGGCCGGGTGTAATCTTTATGGCTATTACCTTGCCTGCCAGCGGCGCTAACAAGCTATCTAAATGTTTATCCAAGGACAAATAATGGTTAAGGGCGGTTTCAAGCGCACCGATGGCCAGGGGGTTGATTGATGTTGCCACCGTGTTGCTCTCTGTTGACTTAAAACTTATAGCCTCGGTGAACTGCAACGATGCCTTGGGTCATATTGAAATATTCGCAGCGCTCCAAGCCGGCGGCTTCCATCATTTGTTTTAACTCATCTTGTTTGGGATGCATGCGGATTGATTCAGCCAGATAGCGGTAACTGCTTTCGTCTTTAGCGACGATAGCGCCGATTTTTGGTAATAAGTTAAACGAGTAAAAGTCGTACACTTTTTCCGTAATCGGGTCAATCGGGTGGGAAAATTCCAGTACAATGACGCGGCCACCTGGTTTTAGCACGCGCTGCATGGAGCGTAAGGCGGCGTCTTTGTCGGTAACATTGCGTAAACCGAAACCGATACAGACGCAATCGAAACTGTTATCGACAAAAGGCAAACATTCCGCGTTGACTTGCGCATAGCCAATGTTGCCGCTAAGACCCCGGTTGATGAGGCGGTCACGGCCTGTGCGGAGCATTTCCGAGTTAATATCCGCTAATACGACTTGGCCTCGATTACCTACCCGTTTCTCAAAAAGCGCTGTTAAGTCGCCTGTACCGCCCGCCAAATCGAGAACTTTATCGCCTTCCCTAATATTAGCTAAATTCACGGCGATGCGTTTCCAGATGCGATGGATGCCGAAAGACATTAAATCGTTCATCACATCATATTGACTGGCGACTGAGTCGAAAACGCCGCGCACCAGCGCGACTTTTTCCTGTTTTGGAACTTGTTTGAAACCGAAATGGGTGGTGTTATCGTTAGTCATTAGGCTGGATTGTGTGTAAAGGCGATTTGCGGTCAATGCCGGCGGCTTTTAGTAGTTCAAGATAATTGGACCACAGCAGCGGAAATTCCGCACCTAGTTTGTAAAGTAAATCCCAGGAATAAATGCCGCTGTTGTGGCCGTCGCTAAAAGTCAGCGCTATTGCATAGTTACCGACCGGGCGGATATCGGTAATAGTGACATCTTCCTTGCCGATTTGCAGGGTTTCTTGCCCTGGTCCATGGCCGACAGCTTCGGCGGATTGGGTATAAACCCGCAAATATTCGCTGGGTAGTTCAAAAATGCAGCCATCGTCGAAATGCAGCTCCAATATCGCTGAAATTTTATGCAGCTTTATTTCGGTCGGACTACAGTGACAAGGCGGAATCTTAATGCGCATAATTAAAGTATATACCGGCTTAAATCATCATCTTGCGCCAATTCCATTAAGTGGGCGTCTACATAAGCGGCGTCTATGCTCACCGTTTTGTCGGTCATATCTGAGGCGTTGAAAGAAATGTCTTCCAATAGCTTTTCCAATATGGTGTGCAAGCGCCGCGCACCAATGTTTTCGGTTTGTTCATTCACCTGCCAGCCTAGTTCTGCTATGCGTTTGATGCCGTCTTTGGTAAATTGCACAGCCACGCCTTCGGTTGCCAGCAAAGCTTGATATTGTTCAGTTAACGAGGCATTAGGTTCTGTGAGGATGCGGACGAAATCGTCGGCGCTCAGGGCGCTGAGTTCAACTCTAATCGGAAACCGGCCTTGCAGTTCCGGAATCAGATCCGAGGGCTTAGTGAGATGGAAAGCTCCAGAGGCAATAAACAATACATGGTCGGTCTTGATCATGCCGTATTTGGTGCTGACTGTGCTGCCTTCGACTAAAGGCAGCAGGTCGCGTTGCACGCCTTCCCGCGAAACTTCACCGCCGCCCATTTCGGAGCGTTTACAGATTTTGTCGATTTCATCTAAAAACACGATACCGTGTTGTTCAACAGCTTCCAAAGCCGATTGCTTGATTTCATCTTCATTAATCAACTTTCCGGCTTCTTCTTCCTGCAATTGTTTCAATGCGTCTCTGATTTTAAGTTTTCTGGTTTTTGTCCGGCCGCTGTTCAGATTCTGAAACATGCCCTGCAATTGACTGGTCATTTCTTCCATGCCAGGCGGGGCCATGATTTCTACGCCTACCGATGGCGCTGAAACATCAATCTGAATTTCCTTGTCGTTAAGCTCACCCTCCCGGAGTTTTTTACGCATTTTTTGCCGGGTTGCGGATTCTGTTTCCGATATCATGCCGCCTTCAGCTGAAGGCAATAGAATGTCGAGAATTTTTTCTTCGGCGGCGTCGGCGGCGCGGTTGCGGACTTTATCCATTGCCGATACTCGGGTTTGTTTGACAGCGGTATCGACCAGATCTCGAATAATAGATTCAACATCGCGGCCAACGTAGCCTACTTCGGTAAATTTTGTCGCTTCGATCTTAATAAATGGAGCATTGGCCAGTCGCGCCAAACGGCGGGCAATTTCAGTTTTACCTACGCCGGTTGGGCCTATCATAAGGATGTTTTTTGGGGTGATTTCATCGCGCAATTCCACTGCTACCTGGCTGCGCCGCCAGCGATTACGTAATGCGATGGCGACAGAACGTTTTGCGGAGGCTTGACCGATAATGTGTTTATCCAGTTCGCTGACGATTTCTCGAGGGGTCATTTGACTCATTGGTTTACTCTTGTGGCTCGGTATCTAGTTCTTCGATACGGAGATTATGGTTAGTATAAATGCAAATATCCGCAGCAATTGTCAAGGATTTTTCAACAATCTCCCGCGCGCTTAGTTCAGTGTTTTCCAACAAGGCGCGGGCGGCGCTTTGCGCAAATGCGCCACCGGAACCTATAGCCATGAAATCGTATTCCGGTTCAATCACGTCGCCGGTTCCAGAGATAATCAGTGAAGTTTTGGCATCGGCTATGATGAGCAATGCTTCCAGCTTACGCAAAGCCCGGTCGGTTCGCCAGTCTTTGGCCATTTCAACCGCCGCTCTCGTTAAGTTGCCACGGTGTTTTTCCAACTTGCCTTCAAAATGTTCGAAAAGCGTGAAAGCGTCGGCGGTAGCTCCCGCAAAACCGGCGATAACCTTGTCATGGTATAAGCGCCGCACTTTACGGGCATTGCCTTTCATTACCGTGTTGCCCAAGGTGACTTGTCCATCTCCGCCAATGACGACTTTATTTCCGCGCCGCACGGATAGAATGGTGGTGCCTCTAAGTTCTATACTCATTTGCTGAAATGCTATAAGGAAAGTCGGCGATTTTACATTTCTTAGCGATTATGAGCCAGAAATTTAGGTTTTGCTAAAAAAACAATGTGGTACAACGACAATTTTTAGGGCGCTAATTTCATATTTCCTGAATTGCGGTATCCTTGCCAAGTTTGAAAAAACATCTGATCCTATATAGTGGAGCAAACAAATTTCAGGGAATTGTTTGTGTACTTTTAAACTAATGTTGCCGCATACGAATTTTTGCGTTGAATTGTCCGGCAAAACTGATTAAAGTTTAAAGTAGCAGTTCGATAATTACAATAATAATCACGAGGCCGACTATGAAATTTGCAAAATGCTGGAAAAGAGCGGTACTGATCAGTGCGGTAATGTTTGCCAATACTGCGTTTGCAGTTACTCCCGCAGACGATGAGCGAAAAGAATGTAAAAAGCCGAAATTCAGGGAGTTTGTTCCTGCACCTCAAACTGAAGTTCCTCCGGAATCGGAAGTATCTTTTCATGTTAGCCGTGATGCAGATGTATTACATATCACAGCAGAGGCTAAAGGCGAGAAATTGCCGTTGGAAATTAAACACAGAGTTACCCGAATTGAAGTCAAAACCAAATTACCTGCTTCAATACAGGAAGGTTTCGCCCGGATTCATGTCACTGCTAAAGCAGCGGAAGGCGAGTGTATAGGCCAGGATGGTTGGTTGATTAAGATTAAGGGGGCGGATGCGCCGGCTCCGGCTGTTGTGGAACCGGAGAAAAAATAGACATGTGTTAATGTCGCTTATCTGTGATATGTGAAATCCAAAATGTAGGGTGTTGCTTTCTTGCTCACCCTGCATAGCTTTAATGTTTATGCTCCTACGCCAACATACGGATTACTCCGCATCTCATAGCCAAAAGTCGACATAGGGCCATGACCGGGAATAAACGCTACATCTGGTCCTAAAGGCCATAATTTCTGCTCGATAGAGTCAATCAAGGTTTGATAGTCGCCTTTCGGAAAATCGGTGCGGCCGATAGAGCCTTTGAACAGAACATCGCCAACCAGCGCTAATTTGGCGCTACGGCTAAAAAAAACCACATGACCGGGCGTATGGCCAGGGCAGTGTATGACTTGCACTATTTCTTCGCCAACCTTAACCGTATCGCCGTCATTTAGCCAGCGCGTGGGGGTAAACGCGGCAGACTTCGGGAAACCCGCTAGCCGGCAATGCTCCGGCAGCGCTTGAATCCAAAAATCATCCTCGCGTTGCGGACCGAAAATCGGTAGTTTTAGTTGTGCCGCCAAGGCCGCTACGCCGCCGGCATGATCCAAGTGACCATGCGTCACCAGAATCGACTCCAGATCAACACCTTGCCGCTTGACTTCTTGATGCAATAATTCCAAATCCCCGCCGGGATCAACCAGCGCGGCTTTGTTGGTTTTTTCACAGACTAGCAATGTGCAGTTTTGCTGGTAGGGCGTAACAGGAATAATGGTATAACGCATAGTGGTTTGCATAAAACTGCCTGCACCGGGATTACCCGGCGCATAGCCGGTAAATTAAATATTGAGTAGCAGATGCGCCGGTGATTCCAGGCTTTCTTTGATGATGCCTAAAAACTGTACGGCCTCCTTGCCATCCACTAACCTATG
Source organism: uncultured Pseudomonadota bacterium (assembly GCA_963705975.1). GTDB lineage: Bacteria > Pseudomonadota > Gammaproteobacteria > Methylococcales > Methylomonadaceae > Methylomonas. The sequence continues at coordinate 10,294 of CAVPMI010000039.1, read as the reverse complement.
ATCATACGATAAGGCCAGATACATGATAGGACGGATCACAATTTCCTTGTTTTCCACCACCGGTCTTTCCTTAATGGCGTGCATGCCTAAAATTGCGCATTGCGGAGGGTTGAGAATAGGCGTAGAAAGCATGGAGCCGAAGATTCCGCCATTGGTAATGGTAAAGGTGCCGCCGCTGAGATCTTCGACGCTGATGGAGCCGTTACGGGCCTTGTTGCCGAAATCATGTATGCCTTTTTCGATGCCTGCAAAGTCCAATTGATCGGCATCGCGTAAAATAGGCACGATCAGGCCGCGCGGCGTAGTGACGGCAATGCCTATGTCGTAATAGCCATGATAAATAATGTCGTTGCCGTCAATAGAGGCGTTGATGGCCGGAAAATGTTTAAGCGCCTCTATGGAGGCTTTAACGAAGAAGGACATGAAGCCGAGTTTAACGGCATGCTTTTCTTCAAAGCGGTCCTTGTATTGGTTTCGTAAATCAATAACAGCCTTAAGGTTCACTTCATTAAAAGTGGTGAGCATCGCGGCGTTTTGTTGGGCTTGCAACAGGCGTTCAGCGATTTTGGCCCGTAAACGCGTCATTGGTACGCGTTGTTCCGGACGCAGACTGCCTATGGCGCCAGTCGCTATTGGCGCGGCTGCCGGTTCGCTTTTTGGCGCAGCTTCAGGCTTGGCTGGCGCCGTCGGCTGCTGAGATTGCTCTTGTAGATGATCGAGCACATCTGATTTTAAAATGCGGCCATGTTTACCTGAGCCGCTAATGGCGTTTGGGTCGACTGCGGTTTCCGCTACCAGTCTGCGCACCCCCGGACTCAGAATGGCGTCTTCTTTAGCTGCAACCTTCTCGGCAGCTTGCTGGGCAGGTTGGGCGTCAAGCAAGGCTAATAATTGACCGCCAAGCACGGTTTCGCCATTTTGTACCAAAATCTCTGTTAATTTGCCGGATGTCTGCGCCGGTACTTCCAGAATAATCTTGTCGGTTTCCAGGTCGGCCAGATTTTCGCCTTCGTTAACCCAGTCGCCAACCTGTTTATGCCAAAGGACCAAGGTTGCGTCGGCAACGGATTCGGGGAGACTGGGGGTCAAAATTTCAAAACTCATGTTAACTTCCTTCGTGACTGCCGTAAAGGGCGGTATGGACTACAAATTTTTGTTCGCTAAGGTGGGTTTTATAGCTGCCTACCGCAGGGGCGGCCGAAGCAATGCGTCCAGCGTAGCTGATAGGAATGTCTTTGTCGATATTGTCGTAAAAATGGTGATTGCTTTGATACCAGGCACCCTGGTTTTTCGGTTCCTCTTGACACCAGACAATATGTTCGACGTTGGGGTATTTTTCAATTTCCGCTTTAAATTGCGCAATGGGGAAGGGGTATAACTGTTCGATACGGAGAATGGCTACCTGTTTTAGTTGGTCCTGTCTGCGGGTTTCCAATAAATCATAATACACCTTACCTCCGCATAATACTAAACGAGTGACATGATAAGGGTCGATGTCGTCTTGTTCGCCGATAACGGTCAAAAACTCGCCATGCGTTAACTCGTGGAGCGAAGAGACAGCCAATTTATGTCTTAGCAGGCTTTTGGGGCTCATGACAATTAAAGGCTTACGGTAATCGCGCAACAGTTGCCGGCGCAGTAAATGAAAAATTTGCGCTGGTGTGGTGGGCGTGCACACTTGGATATTTTGGTCTGCACACAATTGCAGATAGCGTTCAATGCGGGCGGAAGAATGTTCCGGGCCTTGGCCTTCAAAACCATGCGGCAACAGCATTACTAAGCCACTGAGCTTGCCCCATTTGCTCTCGCCGGAGGTGATGAACTGATCAATAAGGACTTGGGCGCCGTTCGCGAAATCGCCGAATTGCGCTTCCCAAATGACTAATTTATTCGGCATGGTGGAACTGTAGCCATATTCAAAGCCAAGGACGCCGGCTTCAGAGAGCAGGGAGTTGAAAATTTGCGGACGGCCCTGGTTTTCGCTAAGATGTTTAAGCGGTATGTAATTCTCGCCATTCACTTGATTGAGCAAGATGGCATGGCGATGGGAAAAAGTACCCCTGCCGATGTCTTGTCCGATCAGACGGATATCATAGCCGCTGGTCAGCAAGGTAGCGTAAGCCATAATTTCGGCAAATCCCCAGTCTAAAGGCAATTCCCCATTTGCCATTTTGTTGCGTTCTTCCATGACTTTTGCGACTCTGGAATGCAGTTCAAATCCTGAGGGCAAAGCGAGTAATCTTTGATTGCAAAATTGGATGGTTTCCAAATTTACTGCGGTATGGGCGGGAATATCCCATTGCTTATTTAAATATTTTTCCCAACGTGATGAGTAGGAGTAATTCTTGTTTTCTATAATCGGCCGGGAAACTTCCCTGCCTTCATTCAACATTTGCGAGTATTCCTGTTCCATCGTTAGCGCGGCGTTTTCATCCAGCACGTTTTCTGCGATCAGTTTTTTCGCGTAAATCTGGCGGGTGGTTGGCAGGCTTTGGATGGTCTTATACATCATCGGCTGCGTTGCCGCCGGTTCATCCGCTTCGTTGTGGCCCAAACGCCGATAGCAAATCAAGTCGATCACGACATCCTTATTAAACAACATTCTATAATCGAGCGCGATTTGGGTAATGAAAGCGACAGCTTCCGGATCATCGCCATTGACATGAAATACCGGCGCTTGCACCATGTTGGCCACATCCGTGCAATATAGAGTGGAACGGGAGTCGAACGGATTGCTGGTGGTAAAACCAATTTGATTATTAATGACGATATGTACCGTGCCGCCGGTGTTGAAGGCGCGGGTTTCGGACATATTCAAGGTTTCCATGACGATGCCTTGTCCGGCGAAAGCCGCATCGCCATGAATCAGCACGGGTATGATGACGTCGATACCTTCTTTACCATGCCGATCCTGACGCGCTTTAACGGACCCTTCGACCACTGGATTGATTATTTCAAGGTGGGAGGGATTGAAGGCTAAGGTTAAGTGAATAGGGCCGCCGGGTGTGGCGATATTCGAAGAAAATCCCATATGATACTTAACATCGCCGGTTATCGCCCCGGGCATAGAGCTATGGGTGCCTTCAAATTCGCCAAACAAAGCCGCCGGACTTTTGCCGAGAATATTCACCAACACATTTAGGCGGCCGCGATGCGCCATGCCAAGCACCATTTCCCTAACTTTGTTTTCGCCGGCTCGTTGTATTAGCTCATCTAAAATCAAGATCAACGATTCGCCGCCTTCCAAAGAAAAACGCTTTTGGCCGACAAATTTCCGGTGTAAAAATTTTTCCAGGCCCTCGGCCGCAGTGAGTAATTTTAATAACCACAGGCGTTTTTCGGGATGGCTGGAAAAAACCGGTTTGGCGCCTTCAAGTTTATTCTTCAGCCAGGACTTAGATTCGTCATCCACTATGTGCATGTATTCGCTGCCGATACTGCCGCAATACAGGTCGTTCAGGATCTGAATAATGTCGCTTAGCGGCAGGCGGTCTATGCCGCATAAACCGCCTGTATCGAACACCGTGCTCATGTCCGCCTCGGTAAGGCCGTAATAGGCGGGTTCTAAATCCGGCATTGGCCGATTGGTTCGCCCTAGAGGATTATTGGCAGCAATTTGATGGCCTTGTACCCGATATTGGTTTATCAGGCGTGCGACTGCTGATTGTTTTTTTACGCTCTGTTCGGTAAAGCCCTGCATTCTGGCAAGACGTCCGGGTTCCAGGACCGCCAGTTTTTCAAATCGATCAATTATGACGCTGTGGGGGGTGTCCTCGGTTGAGCCGCAATGTATAGCGTCGAAACGTTGCCGCCAGCCGCCGATAATGGAATCGGGATTGCTAAGATATTGTTCGTACAGAGATTCTATGTAGCTGGCATTGCCACCATATAACGCGGAGGATTCTTTAAACAGTTCTAGCAGCTTACTCATGCGAACATCCGAATTTCTAACAGTTTAGGTTGATAATAGTAGATCTAAAACGCTATATTACCAAATAAAAATAGTGTGAAAGCTAGTCCAAATCTGTCATCTGTCTTTATGAACAACCAAGAAGGAGGTGGATTTTATAAATTAAATCCATTTTTATTGTTTATTTTCAAAGAGAATAGCTAAAGTTTTTCCAGTCTTGCAAGTTGTTTCAGCCAGACCAAAATTGTAGTGTATGCAGCGCATGCCTTTTTGAGCTTAATCTACTCTGCAGCTTAAAGCTATGCACTGCATACCCAATATTTTTAAGCTTAAGCTGCCGCTTAAGCTTATAGCCGCTCTGCTGAAGGGATCTACGTGCAAAATTCGCCTCTGCCATAGTCGAAATGCGTTTAGTATATATAAGTCAGCAACATTCGGGAAGCCAAAATGGCCGAAAGTAAAAAAGTAGTCATTAAGATTAATATCGATAAAAATGCCAGCGATTTTTCGATAAAACCACCAAACCTAGTCACTGTCTGGCATAAGCAACGCATAGGCATGGCCTTGTTCTTGCTGATTGTTTTGTTAGTGAGCTGTTTTTATTGGCTGCGCAGTTATCTTGAGCCCGAGAAAAATAAGTCTGAAAACTCTTCTGCTATGAGTAAGCCTCCTGGAGAGGAGGGTAAGGCCGGCGGGTCGATAAACGGCGTTGAGGTCGTGAGTCCGCCCAAAATTAATCAACACGCAGAGTCCACTTCCAATAATGTTGTTCATGATAAAACTGATTTGGCAAGCTCAGACGCAAAACGTGAATTTGCGATTATTTTTGATAAGGTCGTCATCAGAGCATCTTTAAATTTAGCACTTAAAGATAATGAACCCTATCAACTGGCGTCAAGCCCCATCAAACTCACCGAAAATCAAAGAATAGAGTTGTTTTATTTTACTGAACTGAAAGGTATAAAGCATAAAATTTTCTATCATTATTGGTCAAAAGACGGGAAACTGGTTTATAAGAAACAGCTGAATATTCAGAGAAAGCAGCTTAAAGCCAATTCTGCTAAAATATTGTCTAGTGAAGATAAGGGAAATTGGCAAATACAATTAGTCGATAAAACCGGCAAAGTATTCAGTGAAGTTAATTTTGTTATTGATTAAGAATAACTATTTTCATTGTTGACATATAGTGGTAACATTTGCCTATATTTAAATTTAAGAGGACATTATGACAGATCTTAATAAACTATCTGATGCAGAATTGCAGGCAGTGATCGAAAAAGCTGAGAAAGCTTTAAAAGAAAGACAGTCGAGTAAACGTAAAGAAGTGATTGCGCAAATTAAAGAGTTAGCCGCATCAATTGGGGTTGGCGTTGAAATTCATGATGCGGATAAAACTTTTGATAAACGCAACAGTAAGGTTGCAGCTAGATACGCTAATCCAGCCAATCCTTTACAAACTTGGTCGGGTCGGGGCTTGGCGCCAAAATGGATGCAAGCCTTTATCGCTGCCGGCCATGATAAAAGCGTGTTTGAAATTAGATAGAAGCTGTCGGTTGTGCCTCTGACCAGTGTTTTAAACGCTTCGCCAGCCAATCTCCATCATCTAAGCTGAGGTCGTGGCCGGCCCAAGGATGGGTATAAGATTCCATTCCCCATTTCTTTTGAATGGCTTCAGAGCAGGCCGGGGCGACCAAGCGGTCACCTCGGCTATTAATCAAAAGTATCGGTTGACTTGGTTTGTTTACGCTGGGTTTGTAGTTTGCAGCGGCATAGATCTGTCTTAGACTATTTTTCAGGCTAACCGGGCGTTCCGTTTGAATTTTCAACCATTCAGCGGCGTGGACTTCATCGTATGCTCTTTGGTTGCAAACCAGTTGCAAGATAGCCAATTCACGGTGATAAATATCAGTTTGCAATAGCAGTTGGATAAAACGTCCATAGCTTTGCCAACGTAAGCGTTGATAAAAGGGGCTTAGATTCGCGAAACTGGTATTCACTAACACTGCGCCCTGTACTTCCTGTGGGTAGTTTAATAACCATTCCCAAGCAACCATGCCGCCTAAGGATAGAGCTAGTATAGTCACGGGCTTTTCCAGCAAGCCGTCTTTCAGCGCCTGACGGCGAACGGTTGCACATATTTCGGGAATAGAGCAGGGACTCTCCTCAGAATGGTAACGACCAGCGCCCGGTAAATCCAGCGTCGTAATGTGTGCAGTCGGCAGGGCAGTTTGCATTTGTGCTTTAAACTTCCCCCAGTGTGCGGCTTCCCGTGATAAGCCGCGCAATAATAGCCAGCGGCGGGCTGATTTATTTGGCATACCAAAGCGCCTTCGCCTGTTCAATAAATTCGACTTTGCTTGTTTGATCTAAGTATGCCCAAGATTTCGGGTAAAGTAAGCTGCGATACAAAAAGTCAAACAAAGTGATATGTCTGCGCAAAATACGTTGCTGGCGGTGTGGAGAAAGTGGGTGAAACAAACCATGCCGTTGAAATAAATTTAATGGACTTTTGCGTAGCCATAGCCAAGACCCCATTTCCAAAGTGAGTGGTAAAAACAATTTTCTACCACCGTTACGCTTTAAAAAATCGTCATAAAGATAATCCCATAAGTCGCCGCTAATCACATATTCCTGGCTCATGGGTTCAATTTTATAAAAATGATGCGGGTAGCAGCGGTCGAAAAGTTGTTTCCAGGCATAAGTTTCAGCCAGTGAGGGCAAAGGTTTTTTAGATGAGGCATAAGGGAACCATAAGCGATCACGGATACCAAACCCCGAATGTAAATCTATGGCGATAGATACGGGGGCTTCGAATAGATACTGATTTATAACCCGGCACAAGGCTTGCGATTCTTTTTCCATTTGCGTGGCGTCGCCGCGATACCAAGGCAGCAATGGGCTTAGTCGATGACCACTGTAAAGCTTGGTAGCGCCTATGCCCTCAATTGGCGCATTGCGCATCAGATCCACGCCGGCGCCATTGCAGCGCGTGCCTCTATAAACCCCGACCGGATTGACTATAGGTACGAAGACCAAACGGGAGCTTTCTAGACGCGCAGCAAATTCTTTATCCCAGTCCAGCAAATGCACGATAGTTTGCAAATAAGATAAAATCACTTCTGAGCCGATTTTTTCCAAGCCATGCACACCGCCGAAATAAGCTAAAACTGGCACATCCGGACGCAGAGACCCAAAAACGATGCAGTAAATGGGAAACGTTTGGTTTTTGTAAGTGATGCGTTCAATGACTTCTACTCTGGCGCGGTCACCTAACTGGTCGATGATGTTTTCAAGTTGGAACAGTTCCGGAAATGGTTTTTGACACATGAAGCTTAAGAACTCATGGGAGTATCGATATAACGCTGGCGTTTTTTCGGGGCAATTTTATCGATTTCCACCATGATCAGGCTGTCGATACAATTGTTAAAATCCGGATCCACGTTAAAATCAATAAAGTGGCAACCTTTATCTACGCATAACTCAACATATTGTTTGTAAAGCGTGGGGACTTTTACACCCAATTTTTTAAGTTCGCTATTGAGAATTTTAAAACTGGTTGAATAATCGGCATTAAATTCGCTGGCCGCAAACTGACGGCTTTCGGCGGAAATCACAAATGGCTTCCTGGCTTTGGTATGCAGCAGTGTTGAGCCGAATTGTTGTTGATAAAAGCTGATAATTAATTCCTTAGCGGGTTGTGGATAGGCATTGCTTATACTGAGCGGCCCAAAAAGATATTTTACCTCGGGTTGTTCACGAATATAAGCGCCAATGCCGTACCAGAGATATTCTAAGCTATGTTGCCCCCAATAACGCGGCTGCACAAAACTGCGTCCCAATTCCAGGCTATAGGGAAGATAGCTGGCAAAATCGCTTTGCAAATCGAACAGCGTTTGGGTATAAAAACCTTCAATGCCATGGGTGGCCATGATTTTAGCCCCTTCACCTACCCGGTAAGCGCCGACGATTTCCAAATCGTTATCGTCCCATAACACTATGTGGCTGTAGTAAACATCAAATTTGTCCAAATCCAGGGCTAAGCCAGTGCCTTCTTCCACGGTACGAAAAGTTAATTCGCGCAACCGGGCAATTTCCTGCATTACCGGGCAATCGTCATTAAACAAATACAGAAAAATTTTTTTGCCGTCCCGTGTTTCACCGAGCAGGCGTGATTGGTACAAGGCTTTTTTAATGGCTTTGGTATCGGCCGGATGCACCACTGTTTCTACTGTGTCAAATAAGAGAGGTTTGTTTTTTTTACCCAGATTCAGTACATGTTTACGGAAACGTTGGCCGAGCTGTTTATTGTTTTCTACACTGTCTGCTATCGCGGAGTAGGGGATAGGGGCGCCGACTTTGAATTTGATTTCCTGGTTTTTTTTGTTAAACATCTCCTTAACCAGCAGCATGGTGCCTAAGGGTTTGTACAAGGTAGACATGCTATAAAACAAGGCGGAATTCTTGGCCTTAATATGCACAGGCAGGATAGGGCAATGTGATTTTCGCGCCAATTTTAAGAATCCGGTCTGCCATTTGCCGTCGCGAATGCCGGCGGGCGTAATTCGAGAGACTTCTCCGGCTGGAAAAATAATGATGGCTTCTTCGTTTTCCAAGGCCTCCAGCATGGTTTTATAGGTATCTTTCAGGTTTTTTTTATCTGATAAGACATCTACAGGCAAAAAAACCGATTGTAGGGGCTCCATATGCGACAACACCCGGTTGGCGACAATGCGCACGTCGGGCCGGACCGAACGAATCAGCCGTACTAGCGCCAAGCCGTCCAGAGTGCCGATAGGATGATTGGCCACAATCAGCAATCTGCCTTCCGAGGGAATATTGTTTAGCGAATCATTGCTGACTTGATAGTTAAATTTGAAATAGTGCAGCAGCTTGTCCAGAAAAGCAAAACCGCGCAAATGCTGATTCGTTTGGATAACGTGGTTGAAATCGTCTTCGTGGATCAGTTTTTTTAAAGCCTTTACGGCCAGTTTGTTATGTTTGCCCAGGCTAAAATCAGGATAGGTCTCTTTCAATATGCGTTCGGCATCAATCATTTATGTTGATCCAATAGAAATGGCAGGAGTTCAACCAAAATTTTAACCAGCAAATGTGTCAGAATTATTAAAAGCTATGTATCGCTTAACGGAAAAAAATGGGCTCACTATAGTCTTAGTTTAATCAGAATAGTCTGCTAAGCAATTAATCTATGCGTCGAATTCAAAAAACCGGTATTTGGCACAGCCAAAATTCACAGTTATGTAATTTTTGAGCTAGTCTTTGTGGGTTAATTGCGTAGCCGATGTAATACAAATGTTATTTTTAAAATAGATAATCGATCATATTGGTTTCTATCCATTTTGCTAAAAACTATTTTGCTCTAGCGTTTCAATCAACGCCAAGCTCTGAATAGTTGACAAATTATCGTCAACAACTATCGAACAAGGAAATGTCCAAAAATGAAAATTACGCATATATCGAAATTCGTTAGCTTGGTTTTGGTGATCGCCTTAGCTATTTTTGGGGTTTCAGTGACTTGGTCGCTGCATCATTTAAACAAATCTTTCAGTATCGTTGCATACTTCGGTCAGCAAAAAGACATTATTAACCAGGATATCCTCCAGCCGATTTTCAACTATCTGCACAATGGTGATGCGATGCTGCTGCTTGAAATAGATCGGCGGCTTAATCAGCTAAAATCCGATATTGATAAAGGCGCTATATGAATTTGTGTGGGTAATCAAACTCCAGTTTGCCGCATAAAAAGTAAATCATATTAATATAGTTGCTAGTGTTCCGATATCCTCTAGCCCGTCTTTTTGCAAGTTGAATCTTATGATTGATGCCTTCCAATAAACCGTTAGTGAGGCGCGACTCGAAAAAATTCAGAATGCCGTACCAATGGGCCATCAGGGTTTGCGTAAATTCTATAAACGGCCCAATTTTATAAACTCGAACTTCTGCACACCAATTGACCATGAAATCATGTGCTGCTTTCTTATTGGGCATTTCCCATAAATCATTAAACAGCACCTTCAAACGATAAGCGTTTCCCAAGGCCGGGTATAAATTTATCGTTTCATCCAGTTTAAGTTTTTGATTTTCTGTAAGATTGCCTGGGTTCTTTAAGAAGGTGTATTTCTGGCCCTTCAATAAAGCATGCTCTTTTTGCTCCAAGATCCTGAGCTTGTTCATAGCTTCATTCAATAATTTGACGACATGAAACCGGTCAAATGTGATTTCTGCTTTGGGAAAGTATTCGGTGACGCCAGAGATGAAGGCAGGCGATAAGTCCATACTGGCTTGAACGATTTGTTCCGGCTGTACATTTTTGCTAATCAATCTTTCCTGAATACTGGCAACTGCCGCTTTACCTTTCCCTTCAAC
>CAVPMI010000038.1:0-105810 GCA_963705975.1 uncultured Pseudomonadota bacterium | reverse complement strand
TAAATTGTCATTATTTCCGCTGGACAATCTGCTAATAACGCCAAGCGTCTAAAACTCAGCGCTGATACTTTGGCGGGTTTATCGGCAAAGCCGCGAAAAGCCACCTGTCGGGTCAGGAATAGCCCGGCAGCCCCGGCCAGTTCAATAAATTGCCGGACTGCCTGGCTGGGCAGCAGCACGTAAAACAGTCCGTGCGGTGCAAGCAATTGCTCTGCTGCGGCGACTAGCGCACCGAAAGGCAGGCTGTCAGTATGCCGGGCGAGTCTTTTCGCTGCGGTAAGGGATTTTGCGTGTTGTGCGAAAAACGGCGGATTGCTGATAATCACATCAAAGTGCGCAGAAACTGAACCGGCATAGCCTTGGATGTCTTGCTGAATAGATTTTAGCCGACTTTCCCACGGACTGAGCTGGAAATTCAACTTGGCGTCCTGATAAGCCTCAGCGCAGAGCTCCACTGCGGTAACCTGTTCTGCGCCGGATTGCGCCGCCATTAAGGACAACAGCCCCGTGCCGGCGCCGATATCCAGCATCTGGTCGCCAGTCTGCACCGGGCACATGGCGCCAAATAATAAGCTGTCGGTACACACTTTCATCGCAGTCCGGGCTTGCCGGACCGAAAATTGCTGGCAATGGAAAATCGGCACGGCTGGCTATAGCTCCGGTTGTACAGTCTTAAGTTCTGTTTTGCCGGTCTTCTCAGGCTTCAGCCACAAAGCCCGGCTGGAAAAACAGCTCCAACCCCACTTTAGCCAAGCAAGCAGGGACAGCGCCAGCCACAAGGCCCAGGCCAGCATGAATAAACGGTAGACCAGCAACGGCGCAGAAATCACGCCGGCTACCGGCAGGCTGGCTAAGCTGCGGTCTTGATACCAGTTTAGATTATAGGCGCTGGATTGATTGCCGGTAATCTGCATTTCCGGCGCACCCAACAAGCCTTGTTCCACGGCGTAAAACAGCAAGCCCAGCGCTGATAAGGTTAGGCAGCCGAGCGCAATCTGCATGAGATTGAATAAGCGCGGCGATAAGGGTTTTGCCTGTTGTCGCCAGCCAAGCAACAGCAGCCAGGCTATGACCACGCCGGCGGCGCTGATATTTATCTGGCTTAAGCCCAACAACAGCAAGCACCAGTGCCAAAAGCTTAATGGCGTTAAGTTCAGGCTTTTGAGACCTGCGGCTAAAAGACCTAGCACCGGTATTAGCCCCCAAAATAATACTGCCGGGCCAAGCTTAGGGCCAAATGCCCATATCACCCAGCGATCCTCGCCTAACAACAGATTGAGCTTAGTGTTAACGCTAACCGCGCCGAGATCAACGCTAGGGGTGCGCAGCACGTTAGGCAAGCCGCCGCTTTGCTGCCAATTCAGGCTGATTTCCTGATTACCTGGATTTATCGGCAGCGTCAATTTTCTGCCTTCCGGATGCAGGGCTAGGTTGTGGCCATTGCTGGACACGCTTTGCAACTCGGCCTGTTCCGGCAGGAGGATACTATGTTGGCCGCCCAAGGAACTGCGGAGGCTCAGAGTCATGTGTACGTCCTGACTGCGTTGTCCTGCCTGCATGCTGAGACTACTGTTGTCTATGGTTAGGGTTTGCCCGGCCACAGCCTCTGGTCTGTTGAGTGTTAAGCTCAGCTGTTCGCCAGGCCAAGGCCGCCACTCGCGGCGGCGCTCGCCGTTATCGGCATGCAGCATGGGGATGCCGGTGCTGTCCAAATGCCAAATCGGGCTGACATCGGCTTGCCAAACCTCTAGCCATTGACTATTGTTGGCTGCGTTCAAGTTTAGCTTGGCGGATTTTTCCAAACTGGAACGCCATTGCATCACCGTTACGCCCACCGGCATGTTGACTTCCACTTTATCGGCTTTAATCCGCACGCCGGGGCTAGTGACTGCTTCTCCCGGCAGCAAAGGCACGGCCAACACGACTGCGGTGTCAGGCGCGGAAATTCGCTGCACCTGAGTGGTCATCTGCCAATCCAGGCCGAATTGCAAACTGCGGGTGATTTTTACAAACGGCGGCAATTGTGGTTCAGACGTCTCTTTTGTTAGGCCGTGTTCGCTGAGTTGGGTTGACGCAGTTTGCTGGCGGGTAAATTGCAATTGATTATCGACCCGGCTGTTTTCTTGCAGGCCAAACACCTCCCAGCCGCTGCTGTTGATGCTCACTTGCTTGGGTCTTAAAGGTAAGGATAAGCTAAACTTGCCTAGGGTAGGCGGTACGGCGATCAGTTTGACCTGATGCAGGCCAACCGGCAAACTGAGCCATAGGCTTTGCTGATCGCGATAAAGTCCGTTAGCGCTTTCGCCATCCAGCAACACCTGGGAGGGAAACCATTGCTCAATGATGCTGGGTAAGGGGGCTGCGACCGGCTGTTGGGCATGCATAGCGAGCGTTATTGCTAACTCATGGTCATTTAAATTAATTTGCATGGCTTCGATTGCCGCGCAGGCCGGCTGGCAATCCGGCGGGGCCAGCAGTTTGCTTTTTAGCGTGTCGAGCATTTCCTGCGAGGGAAAGTCGGCATGGCTCACTTTAGCCGGCAGCGTCAACAGTGGCAAGAATAGCAGCCAGAGCAAGGCCGGGGTAGCGGGTTTAAGCTTGGCTAACAGTTGCGCGGAAACACTGAACATTAATCCAGCTAAACCAGCTAGCAAGCCTACCCGCAAGATGTTCAGCAGCATATTCATGGTTGGCGACAGCAGCCAAAGTTCAAGTTTTTGTCCACTATCAACTGAACCGTTCCAAGTCAAAGTGATTTTTCGCCATTGCCATTGCGGTAGACCGGGGCCGGTTTGCACCTGGGCTTTGGGGTCGATGCGCACAAACTGGTTGGCGTTATTTTGGAGTTCGGCTCCAGGCAGGTTGGAGGGGGCAGGGCTCATCATGCGCATTTTTAGTTGCGGCAGGTTGGCGCTAGCTCCCCCGGAAGCCAGGGTTACGGCGTTGGGTTTTGCCAAAAATGCTTGTTGGGGATTACCACTGACAGTATCCTCTGCATAGTTTGGCGTCGCGATATTGAGTCCGTCTAATTCTAATTGCGGGTAAATAGCGATGCGTAGTTGCGCAACCATGAAAGGCACGGCGATCAGGCATAAGGCCAAGCGGCACAGCAAACGATAACTGCGGACAAATTTCATGAATTTATTTTCCGGCAGCACTCTCACAAGCGCTTCAGCGGCTAGTAAGTTTAGCCAGATGAAGTGTGGGGCCCCCGGCTCATGCCAAATTAGCGCCAACGTCAGTAAGGTAAACCAGCCGCTGTTTTTCGACCACAAGCGGCCGGTAGCCAGCGCTGCAATCAATACCATGAATAAATCCAGTAAGCTCCAGCGCGACAGCCAACTGTCCGGTACGTTATCGACGCCGGAGACGGCGAATAAGCGCCAACCCGGCGGCAAGTTCAACTCGGTATGCACACTCAGAAAAGTTTGCTCCCAACCGGTGGCGCTCAGGGTAGACAGGCCGCCTTCGATGCGGCTATCGGCTTGCAGATTAATGGGACCATTTCCGACTTCAACCCCTTGTTTTTCAGACTTGCCACCGGCGGTTTGGCGGGTGATTAGTTGGTTCTCACCGTTCAGCGTGACCTTACCCAAGCGGGTTTCAGGTAAGGCGTTAAGACGCCAATCACGCTGCATTACGCCATTGATCCGATCGGAAACGCTATAGCCGCCTCCGGAAAAATCCAGCCACAATTGCCGGTTGAGATTCAAGTGATTGGGTTCCGGTTCGGGGTCGCCACGGCGGATGACTTTTAGGCTCATGCTCTGGCCTTGCGCTATTTTATAGGCTGGCAGTGACTTCCAGTCTGCCGGTAAGTTGGTCTGGCCAGCGTCAATGGCGGCAACTTCTCTCACTTCCACCCGGCGTTGCGGTTGCTCTGCAAATATCCAGATTTCGGAATTCGGCCAATCTTGTGCGGGGGTATTCAGTGTCAGTTTGTTGATTTCCTGGACGTGGCGGCTGAGTAAATCAATCTGCCAATGGCCTGGGCGTAATTGCAGCAATAGTTGGCCGTCAGCCTCAAGTCGCGCCGGCAAAGGACTTTGCAAGGCTAGCGGTATAAAATCATCCAACAGGGGTTTTGCCAATCGCAATTCCCGTTGCCGGCCGGAGACGTCTAAAGTTAGACGGGTTAGGACTTGCAGCGGTACATCGTCGATGATTTTTCTGAAAACCTGGATATCCAGGTTGTTATAACTCTCGTCCGCATTGGCTGTGCCGGTTTCGGTTTGTTTTAACCAGAGTTGCCCCTGCTTGATGGCGGGTGAGTGGATGCTGCGGTCATTGATTTTTAGGTCTATCAAGGCGGTATCGGCAGGGATGCTGAGATTATCCGGTAACTGCTCCCAGGTAAATTCGCCGCTTATCCGGTAGACGCCGATGTTGAGTTTAATACTTGGCGCACCTGCTCTATCCAGCACCAATGCCGGTTTGTTGTTTACGCTGACATGCAGAGGCCAATGTTCGTTGTCGCCAGGGAGGCTGATCCAGCTATCCCGGTAAACCTGCCAGGTCATCGAAAAATGGCTTTTGCCGGGCTTTAAATCTAGCGTCAACCGGCTCGGCCAGCTACAGTGTTTTTGCTCTAGGTTGGCGTAGTTGAACGGGCAAACCTGATCGGGATTATCCAGCAGCACCCAGGGAATCCACGGTTTCAATGGCTCCGGGACTTGCGCCGGCGCGAGCGGATCGGCAATGCCCGATCTCCAGAACAGCATGGCGCTAAGCAACAACAGGCAGGTGAAAATATGCATGGGCAACTCCCGGAGCTTAAAAAGCCGTTTCTGTTTTTTATGTTTGCCCGGCTATTTTATGATTAAAGTCTTGTGCTTGTGTTTTTAATTGCTAGCCAGCATGTTTATTTGCTCAAGCACCTAAAGCTGGCATAAAACCTGCCGATATATAGATAATTGTTGATTTAACTCGTAAAAGATGAAAATGCGGCAATTATTTGCCACTTTGCCTTTGTATTCAAATAACGGGAGGAAAATTATGACAGCTTCAATCAACCCAGCCAGCACCCAATCGGTTTATCCGGGATATTATACAAATGGCGTAAACGGCAGTTCAGACAGCGATAATGGTAACTTAAGCAGTTCAGGAGCGGTAGGGGGTCATCATCATGGTCATGGTCATGGACAGGTGGGCGGCAGCGCGTTTATGCAAAACGTATTGCAAGCTTTGCAAGGCTTAGGCTTGTCTTTGCCGACGGCAAATACCAGCGCCATGACCGGCACAACACCCTCCACTTCAGTAAATGGTACGACTTCTGTGACTGCAAGCACCAGTGTGGCCGTAGCGAGCACAACTTCTGCGGCGAGTGGCACAAATAGCGATGGTGACAATGACAATAGTGGAGCAAACAGCGCCACAGCAAACCTTGGCCAGTTATTGCATACCTTTATGCACGATTTGTTTCAAGCCTTAAAAAGTCAGCCACAAGCATCGGACGCAACTGGAACCGCTAGTGATAGTAGTAGTTCAACGTCTGCTACGTCAGCAACAGGCCCAACTACCGGATACAATAATTTTAGTAGTAATTTAACCAGCCTGATCAGTTCGCTTACAGCCGCTGGTAGTGGCGCGACAACAAGCGCGGCTACCAGCACTTCAGGCTCCGGCTCGACAATAAATAGCTCAGTCAGCCAATTGCAAGCTGATTTTAGTGCTTTGGTGAGTGCCTTGCAGGGGCAAACCGGTGCTTCATCATCATCATCATCAACAGCAACGACGCAGCCAACTTTATTAGCTTTTTTAAATGGATTAGAAAACAAAACCGCTGGCTCAGCGCCGGTGACCTCAGGAGGGATCGTATCAACAACAGCATAGCGATTTGTGGAAACCTAAAGATTCTGTAACTATGCAGCAAAAAATGAAGTGTGTAGGATGTGCCAACCAACGGGCGGCGCAGTGCGGTCGCGAAAGATGCGCCGCCCGTTGGTTGGCACATCCTACAGTATATTGTTTTAAATCTTAGTAATTACGCTGAATAGTTACCCATTATTTTAGCTGTGCTCGTAAAATTTACTAAAAATTTGTGATGATGTTCAGAGGCTTAGATTGAACTCCGGTTGAAATCAACTAGTCTGTAACGGTGGATTGCAACCCTCTGCATAGCTCTTTTCTGCGCTCGCAATTTGCAACGCCCGCCGAGCAACGGCTGTATTATTGGCATAGCCATTGCAATCTATGTAAATGTGACAAAAATCAAAACTATCCTCATCGGGAGCATACTTATGAACTTCAAACCCGCAAAACTGCTTTATACAGTCCTGATTGCTACTCTGGCTGCCTGCTTCTTCGCGCCAACTCATGCCTTAGCCGGGCCGGGAAAGTGGGCGCAAAACCATCCGCGCCGGGCCGAGGTCAATGGCCGGTTGGCAAAGCAAAACCGGCGTATTCATCAAGAAAGAAGAGAAGGTGAAATTAACGGCCGGCAAGCTGCGCAACTGCATAGACAGGATCACCAAATTCGCCGCGAGGAACGGCAGATGGCCGGACAGAACGGCGGCCATATCACGCGCGGCGAGCAGCAACAATTAAACCGGCAGGAAAATCAGGTCAGCCGGGAAATCGGCCGTTGATTAGTTTCCAGCCTGCTCCAGGCGATACTCTAGCGATTTCATTTTGGAGATGTCGATAAAGGTGATGACCAAGCCGTCAATGACGTTATCCTGGGTGCGATAGGGCATGATGCGGACGGTAAAACAGCGGTTATCATGAGTTTTCACCTGTTTTTCACAAAAAATCAGCGTATTCAAAACTGTCAACGCATCCGTTTGCAATTGCGAATAGTCCAGTTCTGTGGTGATATCGGTCAAAGGCCGTCCAATATCACCACCAATTAGTTTGAATAACTGCGTGGCATGGCTGGTGAAACGCCGCACATGTAAATTGTTGTCCAGAAACACCGTGGCGATTTCCATGCTGTTCAGCAAGTTCTTCATATCGTTGTTCACCCAGGACAAATCCGTAACCTTGGATTGCAATTCAACATTCATGGATTGCAGCTCTTCATTCAAAGACTGCATCTCTTCTTTTGAGGTGGTCAGCTCTTCGTTTGTAGACTGTAGCTCTTCGTTGGTGGATTGCAGTTCTTCATTAGAGGATTTCAGTTCCTCTTGCGAAGTTTGCATTTCTTCCCGCAGACATTGCAATTCTTCTTGAGACTGCTGCAACTCCAGCAATAAGGCTTTTTCCTCTGCATTCGGCGCCTTACGCGAGCGTCTGGTAATTGCCGGCAGCACTTCATGAAATAAGACGATCAGCATGTCTTTTAAGGCATCTGATTTGCTGATGGCTTGTACCGTAACATTAACTGTTTGCACGCCGCCGTTTGTGCCGATGCTCAAGCCAGGCAGAAACACCGCTTGGGTTTGGCGTTGGGCCGTCTTTATGGCGCCGGTCAATTTATGCGCCAAACCTTCGCGCGCCATAGCATGAATATTCCAATTGGCCTTGCCGGCTGCCGGTTCCAGATATTTGCCGGTGCGGCCGTTGATGTAAAGTATATCGCCTTCGGTATTCACAACCACGGCCGCCGGTGCGTAGTTTTGCAGTAAAAATTGGTCAATCAGGGTTTGAAGATTAGTGGTTGACTTAGTATTCTGGGAAACTTGTGGCGTAGAAGTAGGCACGGAAAAATACTTGGTTGGGAATTCTAGGTTTATATTGGTGTGCGGCTGCTCAATGCGCCGATACAAGCGATAGGTATTATCGATCGTAGCAAATAAGTTGGAAAAATTATTGATGGATTCAGAATTGCCGAGTAGTAATACGCCTGGTCCGGTGAGGGCGAAGTGAAATAAGGGCAGCAGTTTTTTTTGCAGTTCCTGACCCAGATAAATCATTAGGTTACGGCAAGATAATACATCCAGTTTGGTAAAGGGCGGGTCCATGATAATATTTTGCCTGGCAAAAATCACCATTTCCCGGATATCTTTGTTTATCCTAAAGCCTTGTTCTTCGATATTGAAAAACCGGCTCAAGCGTTCAGCTGAAACGTCGGCAGCAATATTGGCGGCATATAAACCGTTCCGCGCCAAATCAATGGCATCCTGATCCAGGTCGGTGGCAAAAATCTGTAATTTATACAGGTGTTGTAAATGTTCCGCCGTGACGACTTCTTTAAAGATCATGGCTAAGCTATAGGCTTCTTCGCCGGTCGAGCAGGCCGGAATCCAGGCGCGCAATTCTTTGCCGGTGGGATACTTGCTCAACAGTTCCGGGATGACTTGCGCGCGCAGAAATTCCCATACCGCCGGGTCGCGGAAGAAATTTGTCACGCCGATCAATAGCTCTTTGAACAACAGATCGACTTCCTGGGTGTTTTGATTTAAATAGCGGACATAACTGCTGATGGTGTCGATTTGATGCAGACCCATGCGGCGTTCGATACGCCGGTAGATGGTGTTTTTCTTATACAGGCTGAAATCGTTCCCAGTTCTATCGCGCAGCAGAATAATAATTTGCTCCAGCGAACTATGCGTCTTAAGTTGCTGTTTGGCTGCCAGCTTGATATTACCGCTGAGTCCGGTACGATGCAGATAGTTGCAGAGGCGATCCGCCAGTTCCGCCGGACTGGCGATAATATCCGCCAGTCCGGCGTCTATGGCGCTATGCGGCATGGCGTCGAATTTGGCGGACTCCGGGCTTTGCACCAGTGCCAGGCCGGCATTTTCCTTAATGGCGCGTAGACCAAGCGCACCGTCGGAGCCCATGCCGGAGAGAATAACGCCTATCGCTTGTTCATGTAAGTCGGCGGCCAAGGAGCGAAAGAAAAAATCGATAGGCAAACGTAAGCCTCGCGGTGCTGTCGGTTCGAACAGATGCAATGTGCCGTGCAAAATTGATATGTCTTTATTGGCGGGTATCACATAGACGCAATCCATTTTGATTTTTTCGTTTTCTTTAGCTTGCGTGACCGGCATATTCGTGGTGCGTTGCAGTAATTCCGCCAACATGCCTGGTTGGGTGGGGTCGAGATGTTGTATCACCACAAACGCTGCGCCGCATTTTTCCGGCAGGTGTTTAAAAAATTGCTCCATAGCTTCAAGTCCACCGGCTGACGCGCCTATGCTGACAACCGGAATTTTGATATTTTGGTTTTCGTCAAGTGCGGAGATAAGTGATTTATCCTCGGTATTATTAGGCATTTTCTCCGGACTGGGCTGTTCGGCAGTTGATTTTTCCATGATACAGCGCTAAATTTAAACTGATAAAATTTAAATGATAACATCATTGATCAATCATGTCAGGACTAGTAACATTACCGATTGACCAAAAGCGTAACCTGTTGTAGGGATAAAAGATTTCCGCCAATAGTGGAAGACACCTTGATAAATAAGTCGTTCGAGACGCTTACATGACGGAATGTTAGTAGATAAAAGAACCCTTCAGCTAAAAGATGAAGGGTTTAAGGTTAAACAGAGCTTGAGGAGGACTGTTTTAAAACACGAGCATATACAACATAATTAAGCTTTGAATGAACTGCTAAAGTCGATATTGCTGGAAATCGTTGCAGCTCCAAACAGCATAGTGGAGATTATAAATTCGCCAGACATAAAGCCAAATACGCCAGTGGTAAAAAAAAGACCAGTCACGATGTCTCTATACAGATTTTTCGATTTGTTCATTTTTGCCCCTAGACTGATAACAGTCATTTCAATGAAGACAAGGTAACTATAACCTCATTTTTTTTTATTACAATATTGTATATTGTGTATGATTTGTTTCTTTATAGTAAATAATTCTGTCATCGTTCTGCAATGTTGTTGTGAGCCTGGTAAGTTTGTTGTGTTTTTACATCAGGATTTTATTGAATTTCCTACTGATTTACTGGGTTTGCACCCCCCTCTATGAAAAAGGCGACAGGGGGGATTTGTCAAATAACTTGGATGAATTTAGCCGGTAAAAAAAGCTTGGCTGGCACTGCTAGGCTAAAAAATCCGTTAAGGATTGCAGATGTTTGTCCGGAATTTTAATCCGCAGTTGCACCTTTTCGGTAAATATTTGCTCAAGAATACTACCCTCCAGTTTATGGAGTTGATATTCTAATGCCTGTAAGCGCGGGTAATCCAAGGTGATTTGCAGTTCGCTATAGGCGATATAGCCGGTAATTTCCGCCACGGTTAACAACTCCTTCGCGAGATTGCCATAGGCGCGGGTCAAGCCGCCGGCGCCGAGTTTTACGCCGCCGAAGTAGCGTATGCACACCGCTAAGGCGTTCTGCAATTGCCGGCCTTCCAAGTGCGCAAACATCGGTTTGCCAGCCGTGCCGCCGGGTTCGCCGGCGTCGTGGAAGCGGCAGAGCAAGCCTTCGACCGCTTGGATGCGATAAGCATAGACAATATGCGTGGCATTGGGATGTTGCGCATGGCATTGTTTAAGCAGCCCTAAAGCAGTGGATTCACTGTTACAGGGATAGAGCAGGCCGATAAATCTGGATTTTTTGATCAGCTGTTCGGTTTCGCAGGGTTTAAGGACAATATTCACGCCGGGATTTTAATGCTCTAGAAATTTGTTGCAAGCCCCTGGACTGGGTAACATCTTGCTATCCCGATTTAGGCGTATACTTTGCCGGCTAAAAATCAACACCGGCCTGGCGTTGCGCCGTCAGACATCTTAAGATGATTTGCTTGCTGATTCTCTCCGCCCTTAGCACTTGGCTAGGGTCTATGCCATTGGCAAGATTTTCTCTGGCTTCCTCGGCTTTCGCTCTGGCTGCAGCCAGTGTCATTTGCGGATAAAGGCCGAGAGAGATTTTTTTCGGTTTGTCGCCCAGGGTGTAAATAAAACGCCACCATTTATCGCCATTTGCCTTGACATAAAGAAATAAACCGCCGCCATCTTTAATCAAACGGTCTTTGGTATCCGGCTTGACTGCCCGGTAATCTTCGTCGGTGTTGAAATTTATAGCCATCTTGCAACCTTGGTAATGTCAGGTAATCTGCTGCCTTATTAGTATAGTATTTTCATGCTAAATGTGAATTTTCCGCGGCAACGATCCGCTATTAAAAACTTACGCATACCTGAGACTTAACTCTAAGTACGACTTGTTGCCGATATTTTGCTTTATATTCGTCGGTTATTTCCTGGATGGCTATGTCGCTAAGCGGGTCGTCGGCGTGCACCAGTTTTAGCACATAACTATTTTCGCGGATCAACTCGCCGTTAGCACCCCTCCACTGGCCTGCGGCTTGTGAAACCGTAAGCCCATTAGGAAATCTTGGGGTAACAAAGCTGCTGAGAAATCCTGCCCACTCCTCGGTGGTTACGGCGCCGTCAAGCTTATTCGTCCCGAAATAAAGAGTGTCTTCAATGCTTACTTGTTCGCCGCTGTTACAACTAAGTGTGTCAGGTGGTGTGCAAGCAGGCAATAATACCGCGCCGTTTAAAAGCATTATATGCAAAAACCACTGAGGAGAAAGAAAATTCATCGTGATAGCCAGTTAACCTGGGTGTTGTTGCGATAGCATCCTCAGGTATTGGGCTTTCATCAATTCCAGTTGTTGAGCCTTTAATGCCTGCTGCTTTTGCGGATCAGTTTCAGACAATATTTTGTTGGATAAATCGTGCATCTGCAGCATTTGTTCCTGCATGCCTTGTAGGTACTCGGTCAGTCTAGCCGGATCGGCAGGCGGTTGTTGGGCGTAACAGTTAAAACTGTAGGCAGATACTATTGATAAGCAGATGCATAGCAGTGTTCGACGCATAAATCTCTCCGTAAAAAATCGGCATAGTATAACAGCCTAGCTTCTGAATCTAGGCCTAAATGACTATAGGTAGTTATAAAACCTCCGCTTTCAGTAGGTGGTGGTGAAGCGGAGTGTGAATAGTTACATTAAATTACTTTTAACAATTTTTCAAAATCGCTCAGTGGTATAGGCTTGCTAAAAAGATAGCCTTGACAGACAGAGCAGTTATGCAAGGCTAAAAAAGCTCGTTGTGCTTCTGTTTCCACGCCTTCGGCAATCACCTCCATCCCTAAATGCTTAGCCATGCCGATAATGGTTTCCACGATTACCGCATCATCCGGATCAGTCGGTAAATCGCGTACAAAACTTTGATCGATTTTCAATTGGTCGATGGGGAGTTTTCTAAGACTGGAAAGTGAAGAATAACCGGTACCGAAATCGTCCATTGAGAAACGCACGCCTATTTCCCGCAGGGCGTGCATTTTGATAATAGTGTCTGCAATATCTTCATGCACTAGGGTTTCGGTTAGTTCCAGTTTTAGTTTGTTTGGATTTACGCCGCTGCTATAAAGTAACTGGCAGACTTGTTCCACAAAATCGGCCTGCTGGAATTGAGAAGCGCTGACGTTGACAGCTAATTGCAGATGCCGGGCTTCCGTGGCGTGCTCCCAGTTTTTGAGCTGGGTGCAAGCGGTTTCCAGCACCCATAGTCCCATCGGCAAAATCTGGCCGGTTTCCTCCGCTAAGGGAATGAATTCCATAGGCGGAACCAAGCCGCGTTGCGGATGTTGCCAACGGATTAATACTTCTGCGCCGATAATGTGCTGTTGGTGATCGACCTGTGCCTGGTAATACAATACAAATTGTTGTTCTTGCAGCGCTATACTTATATCGTTTTCCAGAGTCACCCGGGCGTTTATGCTGGCTTGCATTTGCGGATCAAAGAAGCGCAGGGCGTTGCGGCCGGCAGTTTTGGCTTGATACATAGCGATGTCTGCCTGTTTCAATAATTCGTCTGTGCTGTGCTCATGACCATTTATTTGCGTAGCGCCTATGCTGGCAGTCATGACATAGTTATAGGTGGCTAGCTGATAGGGTTGGTTCAATATGGCGAGCACTTTATTGCCAATGATTTCAGTTTGGACTGAGGCTTCCAGTGCTTCTTGATTTAAATCTTCCATCAGGATAACAAACTCGTCCCCGCCCAAGCGGGCGACAGTATCGCTTTCGCGGATACAGCCAACTAAACGCTTTGCAACATTTTGCAGTAACAAATCACCGATATCGTGACCTAAGGTGTCGTTCAGCAATTTGAAATTGTCCATATCGATAAACAACATGGCGGCTTTGCCACCGCTACGAAAACTAGTGGCTTGCGCTAGATTCAAGCGGTCCCGTAACAATTGGCGGTTGGGTAGGCCGGTCAGAGGATCGTAGAAAGCCAGCCGTTGAATTTCGTCGGCAGCGGCTTTGCTCATGGTAATGTCGGTAATACTCGCCACAAAATTGCTGACCATGCCGTCTGCGCCCTTGACAGCGGTAATTGCCAGATGTTGCGGATAGGTTCTGTTATCCTTGCGCCGGTTCCAAATTTCGCCTTCCCAGCAGCCATGTAGATTTATGCGTTGCCACATTTCGGCGTAAAATTCCGCATTATGATGGCCTGAGCTAAGCAGTTTCGGGGTTTTGCCTAGCACTTCTTCCTCTGTATAGCCGGTGATATGCGTAAAAGCGTGGTTGACCTTGAGAATGGCGCAATTGGCATTAGTTATCATGATACCGGCTTGCGATTCGAAAGCTATTGCAGCAATACGCAGATCGAGTTCGGCTTGTTTGGCTTGGGTAAAAGCGGATTTCCAGCGTTCTTCGCTTTCCCGCAATTGCGCGGTGATATGCCGGCTTTTGGACAAGGAGGCTAGGGTCATTGCTGATAGAGCTAAAAATAACGTGGTGATGGCGACCAGCAAAGGCAGCATATTGCCGGCGATACCTGATACATGAGCCGCCTCGACGTTGATCGTAGGTTCTAAGACTGCAGCAGCCATAGCCGTATAATGCATGCCGGAAACGGCTAAGCCCATAATTATTCCAACCAACAGATTATGGGCTTTACCTAAAGCAAGCCGGCTATCATTAATATACAGCGCGAGGTAGGAAAGCGCTATCGCCAGTCCGATGGCTATGCCTAATAGCATGGGTTGGTAATGCACTTTAGCTGTCATGCGCATGGCCGACATACCGGTCATATGCATGGCGGCTATGCCTATACCTAACAAAATGCTGCGTGGCAGGGGGGGAATTAAGGCTGCCCCGTCCGGCTTTTCCAGGCTTAAGGCGATTGCAGCAGCCAGCACGGCGGGCGCCATTGATAGCAGAGTAAGAAAAGGATCGTAAGAGATAGCGTGAGCTACTTTTAAAGCCAGCATGCCGATAAAATGCATGGCCCAGACGCCGATACCCATTGTAAATGCGCTGATTACCATCCATGTCAATTTGGAGCGGAAATCAGGCTGATGCTTAATTCGCGAGGCGGCGGCGAGTGCGGCATAACTGGCGAAAATAGAAAGTAATACGGAAACCGCGACCCAAGCTGAGTTATAGGAAGCAAAATACAACTTTCCTGTTTCTGAGGTCGTTAAGAGGTGTTGGAGGTGAATTTCCATGCTGATTTAGTTAACTCGGCTTTTTGGCGTACATTTTTCCCCTTCGATACTGAATCAATTTGGCAGTTTACTTAATGTAAATATAGTCTATTTTTAACTAAATGTAGTGAAACTATTCAGTGAATAAAATGCATTTTGTAGGATGTGCCGACGACAGGAGGCGCATCGGCCGCAATTGATACGCAGCCCGCTGGTTGGCGCGTGCTGCGGGTTTTGTCTTTAAATTTAATCAGTACTCTGAAGAGTTGAATAAAATATTATTGTTCGCTCAGAAAAATGCCGAATAGTAGCTATACTCTGCTACGGTCTGACTAATTATGGCTAGCCACCGAGCGATTGCAACGCAATGGTAGTTTGCAATACCGCCTTTAAATTTGTCGCATGCAAACGATGGAAATTATAAATTTGCGAAATCACGTCAGTTTACTGATCGAAGTCATGATTTTTTTAACAGAAACGTGCAAGTTATGCTGGTTGCCGGCCCTTTTTTGCGAATTTTTATTGGATGAACTGTTGTGAAGCGCCTTACCGTTAGCGATTGTTTGTCGAACAGCCGGATATGCGTTGCTGGAGAGTTGGATATTCCAGTCATTGAGCCAAATACTTCATTGCGAAAGGCTTTAAAAACGATGGATAGCCATGCCGTTGATACCTTACTGGTCTTAGTGCAGCAAAACCATTGCGGCGAGGTGACCAGGCAAAGTATTGTGAAGTTGTTGTTGCTCAGAGAGCAACAACTGAGAAAGGCGCTGCGGAAGTTGCAAAAAGACCAGGATATGGAAGATTCCAAGCGGGCGAGACAGCAGCTGGATTACATGGCGCATTTTGATGAACTAACCAATCTACCGAATAAAACCTTGCTCAAAGACCGCGTGCTGCAGGCCATTTCGCATGCTCAACGTAATAATTGCAAAATAGGGATGTTGTTTCTGGATTTAGATAATTTTAAGGTGGTTAACGATACCATTGGTCACAGCTTGGGTGATCTTTTATTAAAAAATGTTGCGCAGCGCTTGGTGCTCTGTTTGCGCGATGGCGACACCGCAGCACGTTTTGGAGGCGATGAGTTTGTGATCATGCTGCCGGATCTGTCCGAAATTCAGGATGCCGCCACGGTAGCGGCGAAAATATTAGATGCGGTAACCGCGCCTTTTGACATTCATCAGCATGAGGTCTTTGTCCGTTTCAGTATTGGCATCAGCATTTATCCTGATAACTCCTTGCATTTAGATGGTCTGTTAGCCGATGCCGATGCCGCCATGTATCATGCCAAGAAGCTGGGGAAAAATAATTATCAATTCTTTACCCCGACCATGAACAGTTCGGCGCAGAATTATATGCGCCTGGAAAAACATTTGCGGCGCGCCTTGGAGCAGCAGGAATTAGCGCTGTATTACCAACCGCAGGTTGATGTGGCGAGTGGTGCGATCATCGGCATGGAGGCCTTGGTGCGTTGGTTTAATCCGGAATTGGGGGTCGTCAGCCCTTCGGATTTTATACCGTTTGCAGAAGAAACCGGGTTAATAGTGCCGATCGGTAGTTGGGTTTTGAAAACTGCTTGTACGCAAGCTGAACTTTGGCGGCAAAACGGCATGCCGTTCCGGGTATCAGTCAATTTATCCAGTCGGCAGTTTCATCATTTACATAGTCAGCAAGCACAAAACCGCCATCCGCTGCTGGAAGCGGTGCTGGCGGCGCTGGACGAAACCGGCTTGCCGGCCGATTTGCTGGAACTCGAAATAACGGAAGGTATTTTGATGCAACACCTGGATTCAACAATGGAGGTGTTGACGTCCTTAAAAAATCTTGGCGTGCGTTTGTCGGTGGATGACTTTGGTACTGGCTATTCTTCGTTGAGCTATTTGAAGCGTTTTCCGATCGATATGCTGAAAATCGATAAATCCTTTGTCAACGATATTAGTACTGACCCTAGCGACCGGGCTATTGTTGCCGCCATCGTGGCGATGGCCCAGCAATTAAAGCTGGAAGTCGTGGCGGAAGGCGTGGAAACCTTAGAGCAGATGGATTTTCTCCGCGAACTGCGTTGTCAATATGTGCAGGGCTATTATTTCAGTAAACCCTTGCCGGCTGAAGAGTTGACCGAAATTTGCCGGCGGGGAAAATTTAATTTGCAATAACTTATTTTAAGAATTCAGCGTAATGTGAAATTTTTAGGATGTGCCAACCAACGGGGCTATCGGTCACGCTGAGTATTGCCAGTTTTTTTAAGCGAATCAGGCGGTGGAAACTGTGAGAAAACTTTCACATTTGAGAAAAATGTGCCCGTGAAAACCTAAGTTGTAATTTAACAAACTATTATATAAAAATAAATTTTTCTAAAGTTTTCTTGTTTTTTAAATTTTTAAGTTCATTTTGACTGTTTTTAAGGGTGAAATTGTTGTTTATAAACACTAAGTTAAGCGAAAACTAAACTATTATGGCGGATGCATATACAGGCTTAACTAAAATCCATGTCTATGAACTCAGGATAGGCATGTGCGTCTGCAAGCTGGATATTCCAATCGAGCAAACAAATTTTTTGTTCGAACAAATCGATATTACCAGCCAAACGGAAATTAAGGCCTTACAGGATGTTTGCGATTATGTGTATATCGATGTTAAACGTCAAAAAAGCGTTGCCGGTAATATTCCTACCCGGAATACCGATGCTGCGCAGCAATTTCGCTTCGCGAGTTCGTTTGCAGAAACGGCAAAAACCTTTAAGGGCGCCAGCCACTTAATCAAAACAGTCATGGATGATATTCGTTTCGGTAATCAATTTAATGTCGCGGCTGTCAAACAGGCGGTCGCGGAATGCGTAGAAAAAGTCATCAATGATGCCGACGCCATGATTTTGCTGACGCAGCTAAAAGATCAGGATCAATACACGGCGCAACACAGTATGAACGTGTGTATCATGTCAATTTTATTGGGCCGCGAATTACAATTGCCGACCTATGAACTGAATCAAGTCGGTGTCTGTGGTTTAATGCACGATATCGGCAAGATGAAAGTGCCCTTGGAAATCTTGAACAAGCCCGGTAAGCTGACAACTGATGAGGAAGTCATCATGCATAAACATACTGTTTTCGGTCGAGATATTCTGATGTCTGCCAGAAATATCTACCCTGGTACGGTCGATGTGGCTTATTCTCATCACGAACGCTTGGTGGGTGGCGGGTATCCGCGTGGGGTCGATAAAACCGCGCTGTCAGCTTATACTAAAATGGTGGCGGTGGTTGACGCTTATGACGCCATTACCAGCGATAGAGTCTATCAAACCGGTAAGCCGCACTTAATCGCCTTGGGTATTTTGGTCAATGGCATGAGTTCGCATTTTGAAGCCAATTTTGTCACCCGATTTATTAATTGCGTAGGCTTTTATCCGCAAGGCAATATGGTGGAATTGAGCAGCGGAGAAATCGGCATTGTGTTTGAGCAAAATAAAGCTGATCGTCTGAAACCCAAGATACTGATTATATTGGACGCTAAGCATCAGCCCATTGAAGAAAAAATTCTGGATTTGTCCCTAAATGTTTGTGATCGGGATGGTCAGCCCTTTAAGATAAAAAAAGTGTCGCGTCCTCAGGATTACGGGTTTGACTTAAACGCCTTTTATCAAGAAGGAAAATTTATTAAGCCTTATCCGCTCATTTCTTGATTTCAAGTGCATACCCGTTTCTAATCGGAATCATGGTTAAAAAAATCAGTGTCGATAAATTACAGCTAGGCATGTATGTTTGCGGTACAGACCGCAAATGGATAGATTTGCCTTTCTTTCGTCTGAAATTTCTTCTAAATTCAGAGAAACAGATTGCCACCCTTCAGCACTATTGCGATCAGGTGTTGATCGATACTGAAAAAGGCTGTGATGAAAAAGTCAATGCGGAAGCTATGCCGCCAATTACAATGATAAAGCTTGCTGATACTTTTGATTTCGATACAGAGTTTGCCGTGGTGGAACTGAGCAGCGGGGAATTGGGTTTAATGAAAACTGCTGATTCGTCTTGCGGCATGCATATCATGACTGATACTTCTAGACAACTGTTGCCGCAGGCTGACTTTATCAAACTGGACGTCTTGAAATCTCGGGGCGAGAGGATTGAAAGACTATTAGAGAGCCATGATCCTTTGTGCGAATTGCTGATGGCGGTGTATGCCCGCACTAAAGACTCTGAGGCGGAGAAATAAGGTCCATCTTAAGCAGGGGAGTTGCCATTAAAACAACTCAATATCCTCTTTTGATTTAGAAGCTGTCCGGTTGGCGGTCTGTAGGGCAGAGGCATTCGCCAATAGGCCTTTTAAGCCTTGAGTGCGTTTTTGGAAGCGTACTAAGCCATTTGCTTCTTCCCTATCATTATGCAGCGCCATATATTGATGTAGAAAGTTTTCGACCGCATAAGTCTTTTGGATGCAGGAGTCGAGTTTTTGACTAATAATGTCCTCAAACTGCATAGCCACTACGCCTTCGCTGGTTAAGGAATGGATTTTTTCACTGACTTCAGTAATTTGATTCGAATGATTTCGAGCTAGGCCGGTGATATGGATTAATTCATTGCCTAGGCTGGCTAGGTTTTGTTGTGAATTTTCGGCAATGCTTAAATCGGTATCGATGCCTTGCGCTACGCCGACGCCCACTTCATCCATCGATTTTACAATTCTGTTTAGCGTGTCGCGAATTTCTCTATTGAATTCGCTGGTATGCGAGGCGAGCTTTCTAACTTCGTCGGCGACCACGGCAAAACCCTTACCTGCGACGCCGGCGCGGGCAGCCTCTATAGCTGCGTTTAGTGACAACAAGTCGGTTTGTTTGGTAATTTTAGAAATATCGTTCAATAGGCTGGTAATCGTATCCACCTGACTTTTCATTTCCGTGAAACTTTCTGATATTTGGATGCTATTGTTCTGTAATTCCTTGATTTTCGCGACAAACTGTTTGATTACCATGTCGGTTTCTTGAAAAAAGCGTTGAAAACCGCTGGACTGATGCGATGAGTCGCTTTCCGTAGACCCGGTCATTTGCAGCATCTCGCCTATCAAGGATTCCAGCACTTCTTTTTGATTCGTGGAGTGGATTTGCAATCCGGTTAAGCTGCCATAGAGCTTGCTAACTGATTCGGTAATGACTTCCTTAGCGGATTCCATTTCGGTATCTAACGATGAAAACTCTTGTTCGGCATGCTGCATGACGGCGTCTGACAGGTTTTGATATTCAATCATCACCGTATCCAATTCGCACAGGCGATTTTGATTTTGAGCATGCCAGTGTTTGCGTTCTTTATGCGAAAACCAAACCGCAGCGCTGAGCATGGCAGCCAAGAGCAGATAAGCATGCTGGAAGATTTCGCCGCTGTAAAAACTCCAAAGTTCAATGCTTATTGCTAGTGTAATGGTCAGCAAAACCAATTGGGAATCGATTCTTTGCAATATGGAGTTTTTCCGGCTCATTAGTGGGCGATATAAAAATTTTGACGTAATGGTTTAGAGTCTATTGTCATTTTGGAGCGCTCCGCCTTTTATGCTTGTTTGCAATTGTTTTGACTTGGCTTAAGCCGCAAGGCTCAGTCACAAGCTAAAGTGGATGTTTTGTAAGTAATTGCTTACACTATATTGCATGTCAATGTTGAAGTATAGATCAAATTAGAGTATTTCCCATAATTGGATTTATAATTGAGTTCATCGCAAAAAAATGGCTCTTTAATAGCTGGAAGCATGAAATTATCTGCTGGCCTATATTTTTTACAGGTTGCTAATATTTAAAAATAGCTTATTTATCCATTAAATTATTTAGCTGGTTAAGATCAGGCAAAACTTAGAGTTTTAATCACGAAATTCTGGGATCATGCTCATGGCAAGGATGGAGAGGGGCAGGTGAACTTGAAGCTGAAAAAAGGGCTACCAACTTAAGATGGGACAGCTTGAGGTTAAGCCGTTCGTGGTGAACTTGTCGAACCATGAACGGCTTAACCGTCCACCCTTCGACAGGCTCAGGGCGAACGGTTAAGCCTCAAGTTGTCCCGCTTTAAGCGGGTAGGACACGTCCTGTGTCCTTTTTGACTGGGGGTTTACGCTTTGAAGCTGGCGATAATGCCGTCCGGATCAATGCCTTGGTGCGGGAATTGTTCCCACAAACCGCCGCAGCCTTCTTTGTGCGTGCCGATGTGGGTATATTTTGGCGTATAGCCGCGTTCCAGCAACCAGGTGCCCATGCGGCTACCTAAACCGGTTTTCCGGTTAAAGGCTTCAACCACTAACACTTTTGGCGACTTGCCGATTTTAGCCAATATTTCTTCATCGACGACATTCAAGGTGGGTTTATTGATCAAGCCTACATTGATGCCTTGTTGTTTCAAGCGTTCTACCGCGTCCAATGAACGATATAAGGCTTCACCAAAGCTGACGATATAACCGTCTGTGCCTTCGCGGATGATTTCGTCTTTGCCGGAGACGAATTTATAGTCGCCGCCGAAGAAATCATTGCCGTTGCTGTCCAGAATAGTAGGGACTTTAGAGCGGGTGGAGAACACGAAACGCAAGCCGGGATCGAAGAAAATGGTTTCCAATACCGCTTTCATTTGCAGCGGATCAGCAGGGAAGTAAAGATTAGTCGGGTAGCCGTCGCTTAAACCGTTGTCGGCGAAGAAGTTATTCAAGCCGAAATGGCAGGTATTGTCCGCCATATCGTCTATGCCGGAATGAGAATAATGGCTCAGGACATTCGAGTTGTTCAATCTAGCCATTGTGATTTCGGAAATAGTCATTTCCAGGAATGCACTAAAGGTGCCGAATATGCCTTGTTTGCCTTTTTCCATACCGAAACCGGCGGCGGCCGAGAAGTTGCCGCGTTCCATAATGCCGGAGGAAATAAAGATTTCCGGGAAGGCGGTATGGATTTTATGCAAGCCGCAGGAGCCTTCTAAGTCGCTGTCGATTACACGCACTTTTTCCAGGCGTTCCTCGGCGCTTAACCGGCTGAGTATCGCCACAGCGGCGTCGCCGAAGACATTGCGGTTGGCGTCCCATTTGTCGCTGGAACCCAGGAAAACCGCCTCATTTTTCGGCGCTTTAACGGCTTTCAATTGCTCGGCGGCTTCCGGGTGGCCGTGGGTTTCCAGATATTCCAGCGCCACTTTTACCGAAACCACGTCATGACCGTGGGTTGAGCCTTCCAGGCCGGCTACGCCAGGACACATCGGTCTATGGTTGATCACAGCCACCGGGCCTGGTGTATTGATGGCAGTGATGATGCGTTGATACAGGCCGTCTATATCTTCGCCGTCGCCTTCCAGTACGGTCAAGCCGTGGCCAGCCAGGGTTTTCGCTGTGGAGCAGCCTTTTAAATACTTTGAAGGATGACCGGCAATCGTCACATCGTTATCGTCGATGATCAGTTTTACATTCAAATTTTGCGCAACCGCCAGACGCGCCGCTTCGGCATCGTTACCTTCTTGCTGCGAGCCGTCCGAGCCCAAGCAAAATAGGGTTTTGCCTGGATTGGCAATGGCTACGCCGTTGACAAACGGCCACATATGACCTAACCGGCCGGAGCTGAATTTTACGCCGGGGGTAAAGCCTAACTCAGGATGGCCCGGTAAGTGTGAATGCGCGGCGCGGTATTCTGTTAGGCGTTCCGCCGGCAAATCGCCGTTCAGCGTAGACAGCAAATACTGGGTAGCTACCCGGTGTCCTGCTTCGTCGAAAAAGATAGGCACGAATTTATCGGCATCGCTGTGAAACAAGGCGTCCAGAATGACGACTTCCGGGACGGTGTCAAAAGGTCCGCCGGTATGTCCGCCTACGCCGCGGGCAGCGCCGGTGGCGGTGAAAAAGATGATGGCGTCGCGGCACAGCTGAATATTGGCTTGCAAGCCGGCGCGTTGCTCTGCGGTTAAGGTTGCATTGCTTGGATCTAATTTGACGCGTTTATACGCGCCAAGATCAATTGGAAATTTAGACATGGTTAATTTCTCGTGTTAAGGGTCTTGTTGTTATAGACACGTGTATGTGTTGGAACTGCCATTGTTTTACCTTGTACACTGCTTTGTTTGGCGTAACGCCTTTGCCGCCAAACATTCACGCCTATCATTTTGCGGTCTGCAGACTTTAAACGGTGATAGGCATGCGCAAAACGGCAGTCTATAATTTTGCCCGCTTATTTTAGCAAATAGCCGGCGGTTAAGAACTGTTATTTCACCTAAATTTTGTCTGCCGAGCCAACGCCGCTTTTACGCAACAAAGCGAAGTAGATAAACGGATTAGAAATACCCTTAATGATCTCTTTTCCAGCGTCCGCCCACATAACCCAGGGCTTCTTGAATATTCAATTCCCGCGTCGCGCCGCCGGTGCGGACAAAAAATTTTGGGGTATTATTTTGCTCTAAAAATACCGGTCTCGGCGCCGGCGTCACGATCACCCGGCACACATGTTTGTCATCAATCACATGAAACAGCACATGCAGAAACGTGCACAGATCTGCGCCGAGATTGCCGGAAACCAAGGTCATTAACGCCAGTTCGAAGCCGTCTTGGTTCGGTTTTTTTAAGGTGTCATAATCTTTTTCTATGCCGATAATTTCACCGTTATCAGCCACGCCGATCAATAAGGCTCCGCCGATATGGCTATTTAAAAAGCCGGCGATAGTCTTCAGCACCACGCCTTCCAGCGCCCGATTAATGCGGGATTCCGCTAAATCCCAGCGCAAGGAGGATTTAAACTCCAGATAAGGTCCTTCGCCCTGACGGATAATCGAAGGTAAATCCTTGTCCAGTTCCGCTTTCAAATGATCGAGATGACTCAGGCGTTTTTGCACAAAGCTGTACAGTACCAGCGACAGCATGCCGAGCGTCGCGCCGATTTCGGCATAAAACATCATTAAAACGAAATCATCGTGAGAAATGCGCCCCATTAGCATGTCTTTGACTTGGGAGAGCATAAACAAGAAAGACGCCAGCGGATCTTTAGTCTCGCGAGCGCTAATGTAGTCGTAACTCGGCGCCAGAATAAAAATGCCGATCAGCGCGCCGATGAGGCCGGCGCTGGCATACAGCTTTAATTGTTGCCGCCAGATGAGCAGCATTAGCAGGAAAAATCGTTTCATAGCAAAGCGAACGCCCTGTCGATTTCTTCGGCAGTGTTATAAAAATGTGGTGAGAAACGAATGCCGCCGCCGCGCATGGCGCAGACTACGCCGTTTTTCTGCAGGTGTTGATAAAGTTCTTCGTTGCCGCGTTGCCTATGTTTGAAGACGACAATCCCGGATTTTAATGTGGTTTGCAGTTTTGACAACAATATCAGGTCCGGATGCAGGGTAACGGCGGCAGTTACATGGTCGGCGTTGGCTAGTACTTTGGCTTCAATTTCCGGCATGCCTATCTCCAGTAATAAAGACAGGCTGCTGGACAAGGCATGGATGCCCAGCATATTCGGGCTGCCGGCTTCGAAACGCTTCGCGCCGGGATGTACTTCCCAGGGCCTATTCTCATAGTTTTGCGGGTTTTTGATCATATGCCAGCCATACTGGCTGAGCTTTAATTGGTCTCGGGCAGCGGGCGTCGTATAGAAAACCCCCAGGCCTTCCGGACCGAACAGCCACTTATGCCCGTCGGCCATGACAAAATCGGCCCTGTACGCCTGCACGTCAAACTGCACCGCGCCGAGGCTTTGAATGGCGTCGATGCAAAACAAAATGCCGCGCCGTTGGCAAAACTCGCCCAGGCGTTCCAGATTGAGTCGCAAGCCGGAGGCAAATTGAATCGAACTAATGGTCAATAAGCGGGTATGGCTATCCACCAAGGCGAACAGTGCCTCTTCCGGGGAGTCGGCGCTGGCCAGGTCCGCCTGCCTAAACTCCACGCCCTGATCCGCTAAGGCTTGCCAAGGCAGTCGGTTGGATGGAAACTCTTCATTACTGGAGACGATATTATCCCCTGCTTGCCAGGGTAAGCCGAAGGCGACAAAGGATAGAGCTTCCGAAGTGTTTTTCACTAGCGCGATATCCTCGCTGGAGGGGGCATTCAGCAAGGTTTTAAATTGCTGGCGTAACTCGGCTTCTTTCTTTAGCCAATCCAAATAAAAATGCGAACCGTAACGGCAGTTTTGTTCGGCAAATTTGATCACTGCCGTGCTGGTTCTTTGTGGCCATGGCGCGACAGCGGCATGGTTAAGATAGATGATTTCAGCGCTTAAAGGGAATTCCGGGTGAGTCATGGTATGTAACGAGTTGTTTACAAATTCTGACAGAATATAACTGAAAGCGTTGCGCTAGATTTTCATTTTATTGAATTTTGCCGTGTAATCTTCAGCCTTTAGCGCACCGCTGACGCCTTCGCGTTGATGGCTGGCGGAGAAAAAGTAGGTGCGCGGTAATTCGCTATACCAACTCGGGTCGATTTCATAGCTTAGTTTTTGGCTATTGTCATCGGCAAACACCCAGTTTTCCAGGTCCGCCAAGTTATACTTATCCAACATAGCTTGAATTTCGGCGTTGGCGGCGGGTGCGTCGGTGGAGAGCAGGATGATTTTCAGCTCGGGCCGGTTTTTATGGATAGTGCTCAACAGCTCCATGTCTTTAATACAGGTTGAGCAATCCAAGGACCAGATCACTAGCATGAAACCGCGGTTGGCGGTTTCCTTCAGCAGTTGTTGATAGCTGCCGGCAGTGAAGGGCTTGATGGCTTGGGCGTCGGCTTGGGAGATTGCACTGCTTAATAATAGCAGGGCGGCGAGAATGGTTTTTATGCGCATAGTAGTTCCTCTTAATCATTATTATGATAATAGGTAACTAAACAGCTTACAACCGTTTATCCTGCATCCAGTTTGCGTCGGGGTCGAAATGTCTGGCGCTAATTTCAGACATAAATTAGCCGCGAAGCCGTATCAGCAATTGTTCAATGACAGACGTGCTCAAAGAAGCACAAGCAAAGCTGGCTGAGCTGAATGCAAATTAAAAGGTAACTGTTCACCCACTCGAAAAAACAGAACATTCGCTAGCGAGACTATGAAAAATCGTTAACCTGCTTTAGAAATGCGCCGCAATCCAGGGAGAGGGGTGAACAGTTGCCAATAAGCGTCAATTATAACTTATGCGCATACCTTCTTTGCATTAATAACGTCTTCTGTGAGCTGAGCAAGGGTCGCTCCTTCCATCGCTATTTCAGCGATTAATGCTGAACCATCCGTACCGAACCAGATAACCAGCTGTGCAACCACGGTTACGCCTGTGATTATCCAATCGTACCAATGCATGGATTTGCTGAGTGCTTTTTTAATTCCTTCGATGCCTAGGGCATTCTTTATCTCAGACAATAACTTCCATATAAGCTTGGCTTTTTCTTCAAAGGAAGCTGTTTCGCTAAGATCGTGGATAGTTGCACTCAGTCCACGCACAGTATCCTGTCCCAGTTCCTCCAAGATCACGCGGGCGGCGGCGCGGCTTTCTTCTTCATTAATACCTGCCAATCCCAAAACTAAGCTTACAGCATCAGCAATTACCGTTCCAATCGCCACACTGCAGGGGGCGTCACCAGCGTGTTCAACCACGGCAACCGGGGTATAATGTGCTTTTGGAGTACCAGCCGGACTTTGGCCTTTCAACGCATTGGAAACTCCATCGACTACCTGATCTAAGGTGATTTTTTCTTTTTGTGAGCTATGGAGGCTGGTTGAAAAATCGTCAAAGTGAGGTTTAATTTTCTCTTTAAGTTCTTCCTTTGTAGCGTTCTTTAACAAGATTCCGCCCACGCTTATAAATGACCAAGTGCGGTTTGTACTATCAGGTGCGTTATCCGGCTGAAGTGCAGCGGAATTTTCCCCGGTTTTACCCGCCCAGTCATCCAGAACGATTCCATGCCCGACGCTCTTGATTCTGAAGCCGTGGGCATTTGGAATTAAACTCCAAGTGCGGTTCAAGCTATCAGGCGCATCATCCGGCTGAAGTGCTGCTGAATCTTCCCCGGTTTTACCATCCCATTCGTCCAGAACGGTTCCATGCCCGACGCTTTTAATCCTGAAGCCGTGAGCATTTGGAATTAAACTCCAAGTGCGGTTCAAGCTATCAGGTGCATCATCCGGCTGAAGTGCAGCGGAATTTTCCCCGGTTTTACCCGCCCAGTCATCCAGAACGGTTCCATGCCCGACACTCTTGATGCGGTACGCAGTTCTGAAACTAACACTGTTGTTTGAGTTTGGTACATAGGTATTGTTATTGTCACTCATTTCAATCTCCAAATTGCAATGTGCTTCTTAAGTACAGAAAGCTTGTTAAAGCTAGAAAATGGGCAATTTAAAGTAGTCCATTGTCCCGACATAGGATTCCTTTAGAACTGACAGCCATTAGTTTAAATTATAAAAAAAACTGTGTTTTAAATCCAGTAAAAAAAAATCTATAAAACTGATGTCAATTAGTTTCTAACGCGAGAAATTTTACGCCAATGAAAATCATGCTTAACCAGAATGAATAACAGCAAATCCGGAAGATGAAGGGAAAGAAGGGAAGAAAAAATGCAACTTAAATTGTTAGAAAACTATCAGCCTACGAATAAGGGGTCAGGTTGGAATGGTACTTACTTAAGAGTAAATATTTTTTAGTATCAATAGCTTAGGAACATCTTTGTCATATCTAAGGTTAAGGCGTAGGCTGGGTAGAGCAACGCGAAACCCAGCGATTTAGGCCGCCATGCTGGGTTACACTTCGTTCTACCCAGCCTACTGCATATGCCACATATATCTATATGGCATTGAATTAATTATGCTTTTATACTTAAGTAAGTGTCATTCTGGTCAGGTTGACTTTTAAGTTAACTTGATAATCTTTTTTTGCCTTTTTTGAATTAGGCAAAGGGCAAAGCCTCGGTTTTCTGTGACCCGGTTTTCTGATAACTCCATCTGGCATGGTGAAATATCTTGCAGTATTCTGCGAATAAAAATAAGATACACACATCTTTGTACATACATTAGGGGCGCGCCATGACCACCTTGATCACGCGTGTTTTTAAAAACGGCAACAGCCAAGCGGTGCGAATTCCATAAGAGTTTCGCCTGGATGTGAGTCAGGTTGAAATCAGTCGAAACCCAAATGGCGATCTATTGATCCATCCAGTGCCTATCAATTGTGGAGAAGCCTTGTTGGCGGCAATTAAAGCGTTCGATGACGAGTTTGCCGGTTTGCTTGAGGAAGATTATCAGCAACAGCCAACTATGCAGGATCGTGAAGTATTATGATTTACATGCTGGACCAATATCCTTATTTATCTGCTTAAAAATAAACCGCCGACTATCGCCGAGCGCATTAATTCTCTAGATAAGGATTCTTCCCTGTGCATGTCTTTCTTCACCTTTGCCGAATTACTCAAAGGCGCAGAGCGCAGCACCCGCAAAGAGCAGGTTTTAAACCAGTTGCATCAGCTGGTCCGGATTATCTCCGTGCAATACTCCGTTAACCTTGGCTTATGCGAACACTACGCAACGCAATTTACCCTGCTCAAAACCGCCGGAACGCTGATTGGGGCTAATGATCTTTGGATTGCCTGTCATGCATTGTCGCAGAACGCCGTCTTCCTGGCAGGCCTCTATAAATACCTTAAGAGAAATCTCGCCCTCGCGCCGTAATCCCTCAACATCAGCGGCGTAAAAATCCGCGGTCATTGAGTCCGGCAAACTCACCGCGAAATAAATCTATATCCGAGTCATAAGTAATCACGGCCTGATGGCCATTAATAGTCATTTGGTTAATCATGGTATCAGTTAAATCAATGGCTTTATCGCAGGATATGACCTAAGCAAATGCTCCCGAAACGCCTCAATCTGCGCAGCGTCATGCCGCTGCTCCCTGTCGATTTCCACTGTAATATCCGCTACCATCTGCATCGGCGCGGCGGATAAAAAGATCAGTCTATCCGCCAAGGCTATGGCTTCACGTAGGTCGTGAGTGACAAATAACACCGTATGCGGGCGCTGTAGCCACAAGCCATATAATAGGCCTCTAATCTGCCGGGCGCTGGGCGCGTCCAGCGACACAAAGGGCTCGTCCATCAGCAGGATGTCCGGGTTGATGGCAAAGGCGCGAATGATGGACGCCCGGCGCTGCATGCCCAGCGATAAGCGTTCCGGGTAGGCGTGCTGGGCGTCTTTTAGTTGCATATCGGCCAGCAGGCTGTCTAACAACGCAGCTGGCGGCGGTTCGGCAAACACCAGTTCGATATTTTGCCGCACCGTTAGCCAAGGCAAAAGCCGTGGATTCTGAAAAACATAGCCGATATGCGGCAGGCGCTGCGCGTCGTCCATGCCTATCCGGCCTTGAAAATCTTTATCCAGCCCGGCGACGATGTTTAACAGCGTGGTTTTGCCGCAACCGGACGGGCCGACCAGGCAGACGAATTCATTGCGTCCGACTTGCAATTCCAGCGGGGCGATAGCTTGGCGGCTAACGCCTTCTACCTGAAAGGTTTTGTCTAAAATAGCGATGTGTATACCGCTCATCGCCGCCACCTTAGCGCTTTTCTGTCCAGGGGGTTCAACAGCAGAATTTCTAGCACTTGAATCACTGCGACAAAGGCAAAGCTATACGCCAACAGGCTGGCGACATCAAACAACTGAAAAAACAGATGCAGTTGATAACCCATGCCGTTGCTGCGTCCCAACAGTTCGACGACTAAGATAATTTTCCAAATTAGCGCCAAGCCGGAGCGGGTGGCGGCCATCACAAACGGGTGTAGTTGCGGCCAGATAATGTGCCGGAAGGTTTTGTGCGCGCCCAGCCGATAACTTTGCGCCATTTCCAGTAAATCCTTATCCAGACGGCGGGCGCCTTCGCGGATGGTGATGATTACATTCGGTATTTTGTTAATCACTACCGCTAGTATCGCTGCCCATTCCTCCAGTCCGAACCAGACATAGCAGAGGATAATCGTTACCAAGGCCGGGATGTTTAGAAAAATCACCAGCCAGTTGTCGAAGAAGGCGTCGATGTTGGGGTATCTGCCCAAGCAGACGCCGATAGCGCAGCCTAACAGCATGGCGATGGTAAAACTGCACAGCAAGCGCAACAGGGTGACGCCCAGATGGTAGGGCAGTTCGCCGGACACTAGCGCCTGCCAAAACACCTCGCCGACTTTTACCGGTCCGGGCAAGGTGTTGCTATGCAGGCTGAAAGCCAAGCCTTGCCAGAGCGCTAGCAGCAGCAGTAAGGATAAAGCCGCCGCCAGAGGCCGGTGGCGGGCGAAACTCAGCGTCATTAATTGTCGGACCAGAAGGCGCCGGTTTGAATGTGAGAAGATTTGCCGGTTAATTTGTTGTCGCCCAGTTGGTGTAACTGCGAATAAATCGCCGCGGCGGCATTGCGGTTGGCTTCCGTCCATTGTTCGACGCGGCCTTGACAGTAACGCGTGCGCAATACTTGTTGGCTGGCGGCGTCTTCGGCTTCGGTAAGCGCAGCGATTTTTTGCCATTCAGCGTCGTCATTACAGAGTATATCTTTGGCGGTTTTAGCGGTGTGCAAAAAAGCCTTGATAGTCGCTTTGTTGCGGCTGGCCCATTTCGTGTTAAACACGTAGCCTAGGCTAGGCACTGACTCAGTAATGCCCAATTGGCGGATGATGTCTTCACCGCTGAGTAATTGCCGATAGCCTTGGGCTTCCAGTTTGGCAGCGAATTGCCAGTAAGTCAGTACGGCGTCTAGGCGCTTTTCGCTGAATTGTTGATTCAACAAGGGTGGTGCGCCGTAGATTTTTTCCACGGTTTTGTTCAAATCCAGATTTTGCCGACGTCCCAAGGCTTGCAGCAACAGCCAATTCTTATCCAGTTCGCCGCCGGCGACGCCCAGCTTTTTGCCGTTTAGATCGGCCAGGGTTTTAATCGGGCTGTCGGCAGGGACTAACAAGCCGCCAGAACTGTTGGAGTAGGGGTAAAAAGTATAGTCCGCGCCTTCTGAACGCATGCTGGACACCCAAATCCAATCGGAGATAATCAGGTCCACGCTGCCGGCTTGCAGCGCCACCTTGCCGGCTTGTTGATTGGCTAGCGTGATTGTTTCCAAGCTAAAGTCGCTATTCTCAAGCAGGCCGGCGTTTTTCATGGCGGCCAGTTCCCAGGCCAAGGTGCCGGAAGCCATTGTTCCGAGGCGTATCACCGGCTTCTCCGCCGCGAAACCCAGGCTGGAGAATAAGACGGTGCAGAGTAGCAATAGCGATTTTAGTGTCATGTCCGGATTTATCCCATTAAGCATAAAGTGGGAATTTTACCGCAGCTGCCGGGAAAAGCAGAATATATATAGTTAGGTTTACAGCTATGCCGGGTAAACTAAGTTATGAAGGGCTAATAATGCAATTTTAAATCACATTCGCCGGTGAGGCGGCTGGTGAGGGAAATGTCTGGTCCGGTGTTGTGATACACGTCCATGCCGCAATCCACCAGCGGAGCTTTTTTCTTTCTGCCGGCGACGAGTTGATTGCCATCATTTGCGTCGCTCGGTTTTAATGAGCCTATGGCCCAAGCCGGTTCTTCTGTTTTAATAGCGTCATCGGCGGGTAGGTTTAAGTTTAACTCAGGTGATTTTTGTACGGTTTCAGCTTGCACAATGACCTGGCGTTTTGCACTGGCTATTTGACAGGCCAATAAGCAGCATAGCGCAATGGCAATGCGTGCAGTAAACTTAAACAAAATGGAAATATCAGCAGTCATATTTTCCTCCTGTGCGGATTGTACTATAAATAAGATTAAGATTAGATGACAATAGCTTGATTTAATTTGAACTGCTGTTATTAATCTTAGTCTTAGGCAGAGAAAAAGTGTATCAACATAAGCTTATGATATGATTAACAACTAATTTTTTGCATGAGATTTATGCTTAATTTACAACAACAAGCTCAATTGAAAGACCGTTTTGGCCGGGTAGTCAATTACTTACGAATCTCGATTACCGATCGTTGCGATTTTCGCTGTGTGTATTGCATGGCGGAAACTATGGTGTTTGTGCCGCGTAAACAGATTTTAAGTCTGGAAGAAATCCAATTTATCGCCCAGGCTTTTGTGGAATTGGGCGTTAGCAAGTTGCGCATTACCGGCGGCGAACCTTTGGTACGCCAAGGCGCCTTGGGTTTGTTGCAACAGCTTGGCGCCTTATCCGGCTTGCGCGAGCTGACCATGACGACCAACGGTTCGCATTTGGCGCAGATGGCGCAAGACATTAAAGCCGCCGGTGTTAAGCGTATTAACATCAGCCTGGATACGCTAGACCCGGCCAAATTCAAAGCCATCACCCGCAGCGGCGATTTAGAACAGGTGCTGCTCGGCATTAATACCGCGCGACAGGCCGGTTTTGCCCGCATAAAACTCAATGCCGTGATACTCAGGGATCGCAATCATACCGAGGTCTGCGATCTGGTGGAGTTCGCCGTAGAGCGCGGCCTGGACATCAGCTTTATCGAGGAAATGCCTTTGGGGGTGGTGGCTGAGCATGATCGCGGCGAAACTTATTATCCGAGCGCGGCTATAAAACAAGACCTGCAGCGGCGCTTTTCTCTAACAGCGTTGGAGGAGAGTAGCGGCGGGCCATCGGTGTATTATCTGGTTGACGGCGGCACGAACAGGGTCGGGTTTATTTCACCACATAGCGCAAATTTTTGCAGCACTTGCAACCGGGTGCGTTTAACGGCGGAAGGCCGGTTGTTGCTGTGTTTGGGAAACGAAGACTCAGTGGACTTAAAAGCCGTGGTCAGGGAGCATCCCGGCGATATGGCGCTGTTGAAACATACCATCATTAAAGCCATGCAGTTGAAGCCCGAAAAACACGAATTCAATATCAACGAACAACCAATTATTTTGCGCCACATGAATGCAACCGGTGGCTAACCCATACATTAATCCCAGGGGAGGAGACAGTGTCAGAAAACAAAGCCCAACAAATCGTCGCTGAAGCCAGACGCAATAAAGAAGAGCGGGAAAAAGGCTATCGTGAACAAGCCCTAAAGTTGTTTCCCTGGATTTGCGGTCGTTGCGCTAGAGAATTCGATAATAAGAACTTGCGGGAATTAACCGTACATCACACCAATCACAATCACGATCAAAATCCGGCCGATGGCAGCAATTGGGAGTTGTTGTGCCTGTATTGCCACGATAACGAACATCAACGTTTCGAAGAGCAAAGCCGGTTTGGCGGCTTGGGCGGCACGGAAAAAAAAGCGGCGGCCGCCACGTTTAATCCATTTGCCGATTTAAAGAGTATGATGAAGAAGGACTGATGAAAAAATGCGATTGGGCGTTAGCCAGTGCCGGCGAGGAACACTACCACGATCATGAATGGGGCGTTCCGCAGCATGATGACCGCAGATTGTTCGAATTTCTGCTTTTGGAAGGCGCACAGGCCGGCTTGAGCTGGCGGACGATACTGAATAAACGCGAGGGTTACCGGGCGGCTTTTGCCGATTTCGATCCGGTCAAGATTGCTGCCTTCGATACCTATAGAGTAAAGCAGTTGCTGAAGAATGAGGACATTGTCAGAAACCGTTTGAAAATCGACTCGGCAATCGCAAACGCCCAAGCCTTCTTAAATGTGCAAGCGGCATTCGGCAGTTTCGACGCCTATATCTGGGACTTTGTCGGTGGCCGCCCGCTACAGAATCAATGGCTTAGCCATGCACAACTGCCGGCCTTTAGTCCGGTATCGGAAAAAATGAGTAAGAACTTGCAAAAGCGCGGTTTTAAATTTGTCGGTAAAACCATTTGTTATGCCTATATGCAGGCGGTAGGCATGGTGAACGATCATGTGGTCGATTGTTACCGGCATGCGCAATTGGCTGAATGATGAAACCAGAAACGGACTTGGCAAAATTGGCAGATGATTACCGAGCTTTAATCAGCGTACAGCGCAGCCTGTTGCTGGCGACCAGTAACAACGAGGGTGATGCCGAAATCAGCTATGCGCCCTATGTGCGCATTGAGCAAGTGTTTTATATTTTTGTCAGCGAACTGGCTAGGCATACCGGCAATATGTTGCGGAGTTGCCGGGCGTCGGTGATGTTTATCCAGCCGGAAGCCGAAGCCGCTAATATGTTTGCCAGGCGGCGGTTGATTTTTACTTGCCAGGTCGCGGAAATCCGCGCTGACGACGCGCGTTACGTGCCGATACTGGAGGCCTTGCAACAAGCCTGCGGCGACGTGGTTGGGCTGTTGAGTACTTTACCCGGCTTTCATTTACTGGCGCTGACCCCGCAGCAGGGCCAATATGTGGCCGGCTTCAGCAAAGCCTACACACTCGATATGGCCGACGGTAGTTTGCTGCCGACGATCAAATAAGCGTTTTGCTCGCAATGTCAAATATCGCACCAAAATCAGAATATTGGCTGTCCACTGAAGAGTGGCGCAAAGTCCAGCGTTGTCTGCCGATCGTTTGTGTCGACGTGCTGCCGATTCGGCGGCTGCAGGGCGAAATGCAAGACATAGGCCTGATTTGGCGCGAAACGCCGCATCAGGGCCGGCAATGGTGTTTAATCGGTGGGCGCTTGCAATACAATGAATTGTTGACCGAAGGGGTAGAGCGGGAGTTGCGCGAAGCGCTGGGCGATAACATCTGCTATACCTGTTTCGGCAACGACGAGCCGCTGAAAGTGGCGCAATATCTCCCGACCCCGGACAAAGGCGAGCTTTACGATCCCCGCAAGCATGCGCTGGGTCTTACTTACGCAGTGGAGTTGTCCGGCAGCTTTACGCCGCAGGGTGAAGCCTTGGAGTTTGCCTGGTTTCCAGTGGCGGGTTTGGTGGAAATGGAGGGTATTGGCTTTGGACAAAAGCCGATGATTATTGAGTGCTTGCAGCGGTTGGTTGGGTTGGAGCGTGGGGTGTATTAGCTTTTTCAGCAGGTAAGTACTGTTGCATAAAAAAGCTGGCAAAATAAGCTTAAATTTTGAAAACTAAGCAGATGGTTTCCGATAAATCGACGGTATAACGCTACGCAGATCGACTTTGATGCCGTTTAAGGTCTCGGAATGGCTGATAAATAGATACGCGCCGGGACGCAAATAATTCGTGATGCGTTCCAATAAGCGTTGTTTGGTCTCCATGTCGAAAT
Organism: uncultured Pseudomonadota bacterium; assembly: GCA_963705975.1. Classification (GTDB taxonomy): domain Bacteria; phylum Pseudomonadota; class Gammaproteobacteria; order Methylococcales; family Methylomonadaceae; genus Methylomonas. Next base: position 71,388 of record CAVPMI010000038.1, on the reverse strand, counting down.
AGATCATCACATTACGCAGAAAAATCACATCGAATAAGCCTAATTCAGGGAGTTTTTCTATCAAATTGGCATGCAGGAATTTAACGTGTTTACGCAGGGCCGGGTCTATCAGTAAAAAACCTTCGTATTCGCCGACACCGCGCAGACAATAATCCTTGAGTAGCTTGGAGGGGATTTTTTCCGCAGCAATGGCCTGATACAAACCATTGCGGGCTTTGTCTAAAATCCGCGTGGAAATATCCGTCCCCAATACTTCCCAGTTTCCAGTCTGACTATAGTCCGCCAACAGCATCGCCAAGGTGTAAGCCTCTTCGCCGCTGGAACTGGCCGCGCTCCAGACGCGAATTGGCTTGCCCTGGTATTGAGGGAAAATTTCCGCCCGCAAATAATCGAAATGCTTTGGCTCCCGAAAGAAATAGGTTTCATTGGTCGTCAGCAAGTCGATTGCCATAGTGGTTTCATTTTCAAATCCGGGGCTGTCGAACAGTCGGAAATAAGCCTGATAACTGCCTATGCCAAGATAGCGCAGGCGTTTTTCCAGCCGACCCATCACCATGGCTTGTTTACTGTCATTTAAAACGATACCGGCTTTTTTGTACAGATAATCCCGAATCCAGTTAAATTCGTTTTTCTGCAAGACCAGGGTCTTACTCTGTTCTAGCGGATTCACGCTATGCGTCTCCCTAATAACGCTCAAACTGGCTCAGATCGAATTCCCCTGAGCTACGGTTTTTTAGCTGTGGTTTAATCGGTGTTTCCCGATTGATAATGGTTTTTTTAGTAAACACGCCGGTGGGTTTGCTGGGCTTGCTGGGGCTTTTTACTGAGTTCTCAGTGTAGCCGCTAATTTTAAAGAAGCCCATCAGGTCTTGCAATTGCTCCGACTGTCCGGTCATTTCTTCCGCTGTCGCCGCCAATTGCTCGCTGGCGGAAGCATTTTGCTGCGTAATTTGATTCATTTGGCTCATGGCGGTATTCACCTGATTTACGCCTGCTGACTGTTCCAGCGAGGCAGCGGCAATTTCCTGCACCAAATCGGAGGTTTTGGCGATACTGGGCACAATTTCGTTCAGCAGTTCTCCGGCGCTCTCAGCGGTTTTGACGCTGTTTTCCGCTAATTTGCCAATTTCCTGGGCGGCAATTTGGCTGCGTTCCGCGAGTTTTCGGACTTCGGCGGCAACCACCGCGAAGCCTTTGCCGTGATCTCCGGCCCGGGCGGCTTCAATGGCGGCATTCAGCGCCAACATATTGGTTTGGTATGCGATATCGTCGATGATGCCGATTTTGTCGGCAATTTCTTTCATGGCGTTAACGGTATGCCGAACGGCGTCACCGCCCGCTAGCGCTTCTTTGGAAGCCTTGCCGGCCATGCCTTCGGTGACCTTGGCGTTTTCAGCGTTTTGATTAATGCTGGCCGCCATTTGTTCGATACTGGCGCTGGCTTCTTCAACGCCAGCGGCTTGTTGGCTGGCAGATTGCGATAAGGCTTGCGAGGTGGCGCTGATTTGCTCGGAGGCGTTGGTCAATTTCCCGGCGGCGTTGATGACCTGACTGATGGTTTGCGATAATTTTACAACGGTATTGTTGGCGGCATTCACCAATTCCTCTAGTTGGCCTTGGTAGGCGCTATTGATTTGTTGGCTGATATCGCCTTGTTCCATGCCCAGCAATAACGCACGTACTTCGTTTAAGGGGCCGATGACCGTATCCAATGTCTGATTGACGCCGTCCACAATTTTCCGAAAATCGCCTTGATGTTTTGTTACATCCACGCGGATATCCAGGCGTCCGGCGACTGTGGCTTCCACTATCAGTCCGGCGTCCGTCACTAAGCCCTGAATAGCCGCGACCATGTTTTTCATAGCTGCCAAAATGCTGCTGCTGTCGTTAGGTATTAGGTTTATGCCGGCTCTCAAGTCGCCTATGGCGATTTTATTCGCCAATTCAACGAGGAGGTCCGGTTCTGCGCCAAGTTCTTGCTGTAGTTTGCGGTTCATGAAAAAACCGATGCCGCCGGTTATGGTCATGGTTAACAAGGCGATGACCAGCGAGAGATTAAGCGCTACGGATTGAATCGACACAGCCTCATCAGAAGATTGTTTTCCAAGCCGGGCGTTATAGGCGATATGTTTAGCTAAATCCTGAAATACTTTGTCGATAATTTCTTGATTGTTTTGCAGTAAATCTTTGGCTGCAATTTTCTTATTGGCGCTGGACATTTCCAGTATCTTGCTCAGAAGGTCAGCAAATGACTTAAAACTGCTTCTGTCATTCGCCAAAAGTTGTTTATCTTCGGTATCCACAAGCAAGGGTTCATAGTCTCTTAACAATTTCTCCGCATGCAACTGGCTATCGCTGATTTTTTGTTCATCCTCTTGCATAACGCTTATGTCGTTCTGCAGCATATGGCGCCAAGCATGCTCGCGCATTTTAAAGAGTTCAGTAGAAACATCGTTAAGCACAAACACGCTCGGCAGCGTGTGTACGGTATTGAAATTGGCTGCGTTATACACCCGGTCTAGCTGCGTGTAACCCAATCCGGCTAAGCCGGCCAGACCTAGTGCGGCGCAACTCACTAATAACAACATACGTTGAGTAACTGTCATGGACTAATCCTTTGCTGGACTGTTTTTATTGCAATTCTTAAAGCTATCATCATTTGCACTTTAGCCTGGCAGTTAAGCGGCATCAGCGTCACTCTTGATTTTGAAGAAGCTCATTAAGTTCTGTAATTGCTCGGATTGGGCGGTCATTTCTTCGGCAGTTGCCGCCAATTCCTCACTGGCGGACGCATTTTGTTGAGTGATCTGACTCATTTGATTCATGGCGGTGTTCACTTGGTTAGCGCCTGCCGATTGTTCCTGGGATGCGGCGGCAATTTCCTGTACCAGATCCGAGGTTTTGCTGATACTGGGTACAATCTGATTGATCAAATTACCGGCGCTCTCAGCTGTTTTGACGCTGGATTCAGCCAACTGGCCGATTTCCTGTGCTGCTATCTGGCTGCGTTCGGCGAGTTTCCGTACCTCGGCCGCCACCACTGCAAACCCTTTCCCGTAGTCGCCGGCTCTGGCGGCTTCAATAGCTGCGTTCAGCGCCAGCATATTGGTTTGGTAGGCAATGTCGTCGATGATGCCGATTTTGCCGGCGATTTGTTTCATGGCCGTCACCGTCTGTTTAACGGCTTCGCCGCCGTCCAGTGCTTCTTTAGCGGCTTTGTCAGCCATGCCTTCCGTGACTTTGGCATTTTCGGCGTTTTGATTGATGCTGGCTGCCATTTGTTCAATGCTGGCACTGGTTTCGTCAACGCCGGCGGCTTGTTCGCTGGCCGATTGCGACAAGGATTGCGACGTTGCGCTGATTTGTTCGGAGGCGTTGGTTAATTCTTCAGCGGCATTGATAACTTCGCCTATAGTGTCAGCCAGTCTGGATATGCTGTTGTTCGCGGCTCTGACCAGTTCCTCGAGTTGGCCGTGGTAACGGCCTTTGATTTGCCGGCTCATATCGCCCTGTTCCATGCCGACCAATAGCTTGCGCACTTCGTTCAGCGGGCCGATAATGTTATCTAACGTGGTGTTAAAGCCGGCGACAATTTTTTGGTAATCACCCTGATGTTTAGCAACGTCCGCTCTGGCGTCTAGTTTCCCTTCGGCAGCTTCATGCGCAAGCATGCTGGCATCGGCAATTAAGGACCGTACCGCGCAGACAGCCAAATTTAGACCTTCCTTAAGTTGATTCAATTCTTGCCCATAATCCTGACCGTCATTACTCGGCATTTCGCCGCGGCCCAGTTTGCTTAAGGCCAGATTCATCGCGGTAACCGGACGCAGAACGCCGCGTACTATCCAAGTGCTTGCCAGCAAAAACAGGATCAGCATGCCAAGCATGCTGATCAGATTGGTTAATCTGGACGCTTTGACTCGTGCGATTCTGTCCAGTAGTAAATTTTGTACAGCCGTATTGATGTTCTCGGAAACGCTATACACATGATTGATTTCGGTCAATGCTGAGTCTAGGTAATCGCGGCTCAAAAACTCCGGTTTTACCGATTTCAGCAGTTGAGCCGTCGTCAATTGACTGATGTCGGCAAGGTTTGCGCTGATTTTCTTGATATCGGTGCGAATAGCTGGGTCAATTTGGACTTTATCGATATTTTCTTCGACCAAGGCTTGTGCCGCCGACAAGCCGGATAGCAAAGTTTGTAGTTCCTGAATTTCTGCTGGGGAAACGGCTTTTCTTTCCAAAGCACCACTGCTGATAGACGCCAGCAAACTTATGCGTTCGGCAATATCAGTTAACTGACTGTTGGCGACAGTAATCAGATAATAGGCGTCAATATCCGAGTCCAGCGCCAAATTGGAAAGATCAAAAAGTTTTCTATTAAAAGCAAAGATTTTATCGGTCAGAACGCTAGATTGCAGCAAACTATCGGCTGTAGCGCCGGGTTTTAGGCGGCTGGGGATTTTGTCCAACTCTTTGCGGATTGTCAGCAGAAATTCACTTGCACCCAAGTTAGAATAGCGTTTATCGATCGCTTCCAGCGCCCGCATTTGCGTTTCAATCTCGTTGCGTTTACTTTCCAGTTTGGCGATATTTTTAGTATCGCCGGCGAGAGCTAATGCTGAAAAATCTCGATGTTGCTGGATTAATTGCAAGAGCTTCAGGATTTCCCGGCTATAGTCTATGCCTTGAACTTCTTTGGCGCTAAAATCCAGCTCGCTAATGACCCGCTGTGTTAACAGCCAAGTCGGTAGGCCACACATCATGAACGCCAGCACTATCAGCAACGAAAATTTTTGCCAGAGTTTTAAGCTGCTCAAAAAAATTGAAATTTTACTCTGCAGAAACGGATTTTTAATGCGCTTGGCGTTAATGTCGGCATAGAGTTTACCTGCTTCATCCACCTGCGCTCGGCTGGGTTTTACTCTTAAGGACCGGTAGCCGGTAATTTGTCCGTTGACCTGTATCGGCAAAACCGTAGCGTCTACCCAGTAAAAGTCGCCGTTTTTGGCGCGGTTTTTCACCCGGGCATTCCAGGTTTTTCCTGATTTAACGGTCCGCCATAACCATTCAAAAGCTTCCGGCGGCATATCCGGATGCCGGACCATATTATGATTTTGACCAATCATTTCCTCTTCCGTATAGCCGCTAATACGACAAAACGCCGGACTCGCGCTCATTATGACGCCACGCGTATCCGTAGTGGATACGATAATGTCGTCTTCAGAAAAATGGACTTCGTTTTGGGTGACGGGTTGATTGATTTTCATAAAATCGGATACTCGTTAAGTAGTAATGCAATTTTCCAGCCAGTTCGTCTACCCGATTTTTGTCTGCGCCCCCCACCGGTTTATCAAGGAATTTGACTGAGGGTATGCTTAGGCTTGTTACGCTCGGTTGGACATTGTCACGGGAAGTTCAGGCCAACTGCGCTTATTACTGGGTAGTGTGTTTCCCTAAATATAGATAGGAAAATCCTACAAGTATGTAATGCGAGTTAAATTTTTAAATTATGTGACGCAACTTGGATTTATAAGAATTGGCAACAACGAGTCAGTGACTTTAACGCGCAATTTGGCTTGGGATGGCTTAGCGTCAACTAAATTACGGGCTCTAAAAATAATTGGGCGTTTTGTTATTGGACAATGTACAGTTTCTGTACATCCTTATCTGGACTTATAGCCTATGAAAACTCAAGCAATGTCAGCTTAATAGATTGTTAACTAAGAAGATAATGCTAATGTATAAATATTGGCATACTTGCTGCATTAATACATCTCGAGGCGGGTGTCTACCCAGAACCGAAGACACTTCAAGACAGAACAAATCTCCATTCCAGACCAGACGCCCGTCTCAAATGGTCTCTATATAACAGAACAACGAGGAGTTAATCATGGCAATAAGTGCCGCTACAAAAGCTGCAACCGATGCGCTAGCCGTTAACCGTGCCCCGGTTAGCGTAGGCGCGCAAGAAGTGCACCGCTGGTTACAAAGTTTTACTTGGGATTTTGATAAAAACCGTACCAAATATCCTACCAAGTACAAAATGGCGAACGAAACCAAAGAACAGTTCAAACTGATCGCCAAAGAATACGCCAGAATGGAGTCAGTAAAAGACGAACGCCAGTTCGGCAGCTTGCAAGATGTTTTGACCCGGGTAGATGCGGGTAACCGGGTCCATCCAAAATGGAATGAAACCATGAAAGTGGTCTCCAACTTTCTGGAAGTCGGTGAATACAACGCGATTGCCGCCACCGGCATGTTGTGGGATTCCGCTTCGGCGCCCGAGCAAAAAAACGGCTACTTGGCGCAAGTGATGGATGAGATCCGCCACACCAACCAATGCGGTTACGTCAACTACTACTTCACCAAACACGGTCAAGACGCCGCCGGCCATAACGACGCCCGCCGCACCCGCAGCATCGGGCCGCTCTGGAAAGGCATGAAACGGGTATTCTCCGACGGTTTTATCTCCGGCGACGCAGTAGAATGTTCGATCAACCTGCAATTGGTAGGCGAAGCCTGCTTCACTAACCCCTTGATCGTAGCGGTTACCGAATGGGCGGCAGCCAACGGCGATGAAATTACGCCAACCGTCTTCTTGTCTATCGAAACCGACGAACTGCGGCACATGGCCAACGGTTATCAAACGGTGGTGTCTATCGCCAATGACGAAGCGGCTTCAAAATACCTGAATACCGATTTGAACAATGCATTCTGGACGCAACAAAAATACTTTACCCCAGTTTTGGGTATGGCGTTTGAGTACGGCAGTCATTTCAAAGTCGAGCCTTGGGTAAAAACCTGGAACCGTTGGGTATACGAAGATTGGGGCGGCATCTGGATTGGCCGGCTGGGCAAATACGGCGTCGAATCGCCACGCAGTCTACGTGACGCGAAAAAAGACGCCTACTGGGCGCATCATGACTTGTTCCTGATCGCGTACGCTTTATGGCCTACCGGCTTCTTCCGTTTAACGCTGCCGACCGCAGAAGAAGCGGAATGGTTCGAAGCCAACTACCCAGGCTGGTACGACCATTACGGCAAAATCTATGAAGAATGGCGTGCGCGTGGTTGCGAAGATCCAAGCAGCGGTTTCCTACCTCTGCAATGGTTTATCGAAAACAACCATCCGATCTACATCGACCGCGTCTCACAAGTGCCGTTTGCGCCTAGTTTGAGCAAAGGCTCCGGCAGTTTGCGGGTTCATGAACTGAACGGCAAAAAACACTCCTTCAGCGACGAGTGGGGCGAGCGCCAATGGTTAAGCGAGCCGGAGCGTTACGAGTGCCAAAACATCTGGGAGCAATACGAAGGCCGTGAATTGTCGGAAGTGATTGCCGAACTGCACGGTGTGCGAAGCGACGGCAAAACCCTGATCGCCCAACCGCACACCAATAAAGATGGCAAGTTGTGGACACTGGATGATCTAAAAAAGATCAACTGCGTGTTTCAAGATCCGCTTAAATCTTTATAACTTTCGTTCCTAACATCTTTTAAAGGAGACATAGTAAATGTCAATTCAAATACAACCAGGAAAAAGAGGTTTAACCGATCCCGAAATAGCCCAGGTTATCCTCGACGCTATTCCGGATCAGCCGTTGGAAACCAACCGCAAAATGAATTACTTCGTAAAACCGCGCGGACGCCGTTTGTCGGAATACGAAGTATTGACTTGCTACACGCAACCAACGCCTGACTGGATTCCCGGCGGCCTGGATTGGGGTGACTGGACGCAAAAATTTCATGGCGGACGTCCTTCCTGGGGCAATGAAACCACTGAATTACATTCCACCGACTGGCATAAACACCGCGATCCCGCCAAACGTTGGCATGCTCCGTATGTTAAAGATAAAGCTGAAGAGTGGCGCTATACCGACCGCTTTTTATTGGCTTATTCAGCAGATGGCGCGATTCGTACTATGGATCCGTTCTGGCGCGATGAAATCATAAGTAAATATTATGGCGCATATTTGTTTAATGAATACGGTTTGTTTAATGCGCATTCATCGGCTTCACGGGATTGCTTAGGCGATACATTACGCTTCAGCATCGCCATGATCGGTCTGGACAAAGTCGATAATGCGCAAATGATCCAATGTGAAAGAACCTTTTTGGCCAAATTGGTACCCGGTTTTCAAGAGTCAACCGAGCAGCCTAAAAAAGAATGGGCCGAAGGTAAAATCTACAAAGGCGCAAGATTAGCCGTGCAAGATATTTGGCAAGCAACCTATGATTGGAATGAAATCCTGTTTTCTGCGCATATTGCCTATGATCCATTGTTTGGTCAATTTGTCCGCCGTGAGTTTTTCCAACGCTTGGCAGCACATTTTGGCGACACATTGACGCCATTCTTCATCAATCAGTCGCAATTATACTTTACGCAAACCAAAGGCATTGTCGACGATATGTTCTTTGCAGAAGGTTTGGCAAACGATGCTGAGTTTGGAGACTACAACCGTCGTGTTATGCGTACATGGCTGGATAAATGGTTGCCAAGAACAGTACAAGCCTTACATGACTTTATGGGTCTGTACGCCAAACTGCCCTCAGTCCCAGGACTTACGGATAAAGAAGCGGTGGCAGAGTCATTGAGCCGTGTGTTTGATGACTGGAAAGTCGATTATGCTGACAAAGTTAGCTATAAATTCGACAAAGCGGCCATCATTAAAACCATTCTGAATGGTTTAAACTAAGGAGAGAATCATGTCAGTCAATTCAAACGCGTACGGTGCGGGCATTATGGCCAAAACCGGCAAGGCATTCGCCGATGAGTATTTCGCCGAAGAAAATCAAGTTGTGCACGAAAGTAATGAGGTCGTGCTGGTACTGAAAAAATCTGAAGAAATCAATATCGTTGTTGATGAAATCTTGCTGGGTGAGCGTAAAAGAGATAACCCAACCTTGGTGGTCGAAGATCGCGCCGGTTACTGGTGGTTAAAAGCGACCGGTAAAATCGAAGTCGATTGCGAAGAAGTGTCGGAAATTTTAGGCAGAAAATTCAGTGTTTATGATTTTCTGGTGGATGTCTCTTCAACTATTGGCCGCGCTTTCACATTGGGCGAAAAATTCACTATAACTTCAGAATTGATGGGCTTGGATCGTCAATTGGAAGATTTGAAATCCTGAGGAGATAATTCATGGCAAAAAATAATGTACATGACAATGCCATTCGTGATGAGTGGACGCAAAAAATTGGTGCGCTGAATACCTTAGCCAAAGGTGTCGAGGCATTGGAAGATTTTCGGAAAAAACACACAACGCCGTTGCGTGAAAATTATGATCTTGAACTCGATTGGGGTTGGATCGAACTGAAATTAGAAGAAAAAGTTGCGTTGTTGAAAAGTAAAGATTTTAACGATTTGCAATTTTTGCATCATACCGCTTTCGGTACCGACGCCCAAAAAGAAGCTGATGCCGTAATAGCCAAAATAGAAGCTGCTACGGACAAATATGCAGCAGAAAAGATTCATATCGGCTTTCGTTTGAAATTTAAGCCGCCTATCATGCCTGTCAATGTGTTTATGGATACAGATCGCATTCTAGGTAATAAATTGATGGAGCTTAGAAATACGGATTACTATGCGTTGTCACTTGAAGAATTGCGCAAAGAGCGCGGTGTAAAAGTGATTGTTGCTTAGTAATAATGGCCGCATCCTCTATTTAGTTGTTTGCTAAAGTAGTCGGTGCAACATGTTAGCGAACTTTGCGCTGGATGTGCAAAGTTCGCTACAGAATTAATGCTGACGCAGCAGGCAATAACCCAGAAAAAAAATAAGGGGTAGGGCGAAAGCTTAGCTCGTTAAACCGGGTAGGGATTTTATCGGTGACCGAGAAATCCTAGTGATGCGTAACATTCAACTTAAGAAACATTAAACGAGATAAACTCAGTATGATGGATTTAATTTCAGATACTCAATCATCCACAGAAGTAGATTTTTCGGAAGAAATCGAACATTTAACCAAACTATATGATAATGAGCCTTTTACTGCATTTTGCGAAGACTTGGAATTCATGTGGCGTTGGACCATCTATCAAAATAGACAGTTGGTGCAGGAAGGTTGTTCGCTCACCTTAGACGCCTCTCGGCATGCTGTTGGCCATGTGCTGGCCTTTTACAATGTATCGGTCAATCGCCAAGGACAAGGAGAGTTAAAGTGAACGCCCATCAAGTCAAAATCATCACGCAGGATGGTGAATCAGTCAGTTTTGACTGTAACGAAGATGAAGATATTATCAGCGCCGGCTTGCGTCAGGATATTTATTTAATGGCCTCTTGCCGGGAAGGCGGTTGTGCAACCTGCAAAGGTTTTTGCGCAGAAGGTTATTATGAAATAGGCAAGGTCAGCGTGCAAGCCCTGCCGCCTGAAGAAGAAGAAGAAGGTCAAGTATTACTGTGCCGCTGTTATCCAACCAGCGATCTGGAAATTGAAGTGCCTTACACCTATGACAGGATATCCTTTTCACCGGTAAATTTGGAGTTAGAAGCCGAAGTGGTGGGATTACGCGACGTTTCTTGCAACGTCGTCGAATTACGATTGCAGCGTTTAGGCAACGACCAACAAATCAAGCTGGATTCCGGTCAATATTACGACTTGGAAATCCCCGGCACGACCATCACGCGTTCATATTCGCCGGCAAACACCGCCAATAATCGCGGCGAAATGAACTTTCTGATTCGTATTGTCGACAACGGTAAATTTTCAAGCTACTTACAGCAGGATGCGTTTGTTGGCCAAAAAATCAATGTCAAAGGACCCTCAGGCATCTTTGGTCTTAAGGAAAATGGTTTTACCCCACGCTATTTTGTGGCCGGCGGCACCGGGCTGGCGCCTATCCTTTCCATGGTCAGACGTATGCACGAGTGGGATGAGCCGCAGCCTTGCGTGATTTACTTTGGGGTCAATACCGAAGAAGAGGTTTTTTATGCGGAGGAGCTAAAACGTCTGGCGGCGGAAATGCGGACTTTAACCGTACGCATCTGCGTATGGAAAGCTAGCGAAAATTGGAGTGGTGAAAAAGGCAGCGTAGTCGATGTGTTGCGCCGCGACTTAAAAGAGCTTAAGGGCATAAACCCGGATTTGTACCTCTGCGGACCACCGGGCATGGTGGACGCAACCTATGGGGTTTGTGCCGAAGTCGGCATACCGAAAGAGAAAATCTATCTGGAAAAATTTCTACCAAGCAGTAGTTGATGACTAAGCGGTTGATGGATGGACAAACTGATGAGTATAAGACAAGAAGATCAAGTTTTTATTGGTGAAATGGTCGTTGTTTTGGATGAAACCATCCGCCGTTTGGTAGCCCAGGAAGAGGAATTGTTTAACAAGCTCGGTCAAGAGCGTGTCACCGAGCTAAGGGAGTATTGGCAAAAGGAATTACTCCCGGAGGATGAGGAGGCGTTTAGATTAGCTATGGACCATGTAGATAAAAAACTGACCTGGATTTGGTTGAGGTTGGAACGAATTTATGCTTCGCGCGCCAAAGCCGGTCAGACTTTAATGAAAAATCACACGTATTAAATAAAGCAATAGACAAACACCGCAGAAAAGGAAGCATATGTCGAAACTCGTAATATATAATCCGGAAGCTCGCCAGCGATTACTCCAAGGTATTAACTCAGTTGCTCGCGCCGCTAGTGTCACGATGGGGTGCACTGGTCCAGCGGTCATTATCCAACACCGCACGGACGGTATTGCCCCGGTTTTCACCCGTGACGGCGTTACAGTCGCCAATGCCATTATGCTGGAAGACAGAATTGCAGATTTAGGCGCACGGATGTTGCGGGATGTTGCCGGATCGGTTTCCCGGCAAGTAGGCGACGGCACGACGACTGCTATTGTGTTGGCGCAAAAAATCGCCTCCGAAGCCTTAAAAAGGATAGCTGCCGGTTTTCACCCTTTGGAAATAAGAAAAGGTTTAGAACTGGCGTTAGTTCTGGTTGAAAATCAGTTGAAAAAAATGGCTGTGAAGGGTATGACGGCCGATTGGATCGAAAAAATCGCTGCCGTAGCCACCAAGGATGAGCCCGGCATCGGCCCATTATTGGCGCGAGCGTTGGCGGAACTTGGCCAAGATGGACCTTTGACCTTTCAACTAGGCAACAGAGATAATGAACTGGAAATTATCGAGGGCATTCATTATGAACAGGGGTTCTTATCGCCGTATTTCATTACCGATAAGATCCGTGGTGAAGCGGTTTTAGAGAATCCCTATATTTTACTGTATGACCGGGAAATATCCGATTTAATGGATTTAGTGCCTATCCTGGAAGAAGTTTCAGATCAGGGCAGACCGCTGCTGGTCATTGCAGAGGATATTGTCGATAAGGCCTTAACCGGCTTATTATTGAACCATATTCGCGGAGTGTTTAAAGTGGTGGCGGTTAAACCGCCTGGCTTTGGTGACAAACGTATTGATCGCCTCAATGATCTGGCGCTGTTAACCGGCGGCACGGCTATTCTGGAGGCGCAAGCCGGGCGGCTAGAAAATATCACCCTCGCGCAATTAGGTCAGGCCCAACGCGCGGTAATCAGCGCAGGCGCCACTACTATCGTTGGCGGAGCAGGCAATCGTGAGCAAATCGCTCAGGTTACTGATGGCTTGCGCCGAGATCTTGAACTGGTTTTTACCCGAAAACCAGGTAATGGCTCGCCAACCGGCAATCAACATGATGCGAATGAATTGAAAGGGCGCATCGCGATATTGTCCGGTAAAACCGGGACTTTCAGTGTCGGCGGTATTACCGATATTGAAATCCGCGAACGCATGGTTAGAATTGAAAACGCTTACCTTTCGGCTAAAGCTGCGATGGATGAGGGCGTAATTCCAGGGGGTGGTGTCGGTTTATTCCGTGCGGCCACTGTTCTGGATACAGTTATCGCCGAAAATGCCGAGCAGCAGCAAGGAGTCGCCATACTGCGAGAGGCGCTCGCCGCACCGTTGAAACAACTGCTGAGCAATGCCGGCTTAAATAGCGAAGAAGTCATTATGCGCTTGACTAACCAAGACAGTGAGCAATTCGCCTTCGATATGCAAAGATTGTGTTACGGCAATTTCTTGGAGATCGGAATTCTGGATGCCGTAAAAGTAGTTGCTATGGGTTTACGCAATGCGGTTAGCGTGGTTGGTACAATGATCACGAGTGAAACTGTCATCATGACGGTTCCTGATACATCGATTATGGACGGATACTCGCCGGAATGGGCGGCCGCAACCCGTGAAGATCCGAGGGCGCCATAATTTAAAACCCCTTTTTCCTATCAAACCTCCCTAAGTGCTTGAAGTCAGAGCACCTGCTCTATTTAGAAACTAAATATTGAGTTAAGGGCAATGTGTCGCCCAGACACATTGCCTATTTTTTGATGTGGTTATTTTGTACATTTATTTGTAAATGAATATTAATGTAATCCGAAACTAATTACTGATGTTGCCAAGATTGTTAAGGCTTAAATATGGATTTTGATCAAAATATTCCTTTCAAAATCAAGGTCATTCTTGATGCTTTTTTGTTTCGGCAAACCATGGGCTGTGACATTGATCGTCCGGTGCAAGCTTGGCAGTGGATGAATCAGAGCCGGTCTCTCCCGGATGAATGCGATTGGGTTAGAGAAGATGTTTTTGAAGCTTGGCGGCGCTGTTTGGACGACTATCAATTGCCGCTCAGTCAATTCTCAAGCTGTAAACGTTATCAAGTTCAATACCCAACGGCAGCCGAAGATTACCGTGCACTGGAAATTGCCAGATTTTTAAATCACTTGAGCCACAACTTCGCTATGTTTCTGCAAGAAGCCGGCATGATGCTGGTGTTAACCCGAAATGACGGCAGTTTGCTGTATACCTTGGGCGAAATTCAATTTACGACTCCGCTTCTGTACCGATTATCCCTGCCGGAGGCTAGTTGGAGTGAGGCTATGCTCGGAAATAATGGTATCGGTAGCGCGGCGCTCTTAAAAAAGCCGATTGCCTTTCAAGGCATGGAGCATTTTTTAAGTGTATTGCACCCTTTTACAACAGTCGGTTATCCCATGTTAGATGATACCGGTGAATTAGTCGCTGTAATTGGTCTAATTTGCGATCATCAGGATAAATTGCATACAATTTTCGCGTTTTTGCATTTTATTTGTGTACTGATCCTGACAAATCTGCCTTTAGTACAAAGCCCTGCGATAAAAGCCGGCGTACCGGCAAATGTCCCGATGCAAGCGTTCGGTAAGCGGGAACTAGAAGTCGAGTCGACCGTTTCTACAGAGTTACAGCAATTAGTTAATAAAGCTGTTAGGCTCCAAGAACATAAAATTTCGATACTCATTACCGGTGAATCGGGTGTTGGTAAAGATCATTTCGTGCACTTACTAAAAAATGCCGGCCCACGGCACAACCAGGCGCTGGTAGCCATCAATTGTGCGTCCATTCCGCATGAGTTGATTGAAAGCGAATTATTCGGCTATGCAGCCGGCAGTTTTACCGGGGCTAAAAGTAATGGTAAAGCCGGTAAATTTTTGCTGGCCGATAAAGGAATTTTGTTTCTAGATGAAATCGGCGATATGAGTCTGGATTTACAATCCACTTTACTCAGAGTATTGGAAACTTCGGAAATTACCCCGGTTGGCGGCAGTAAGCCTATTCATGTGGATGTGCAAATTGTCGCCGCTACGAATGTGCGTCTGCTGGATGCCGTTGAAGCAGGCCGCTTCCGGCGTGATCTTTACTATCGACTCAACGGCGCACAAATTCATTTGCCGCCATTGCGGGAGCGAAGGGATAAAAAACTACTGATTCGGCAAATCTTACAGAGGGAAATGGCAAAACTACCTGAATCTAAACCGCTCTGCATTGCTGCAGATGTCATTGAGCTGATTGAAGATTACTCCTGGCCAGGTAATATAAGGCAACTCATTAATGTGCTTAGATCTTTTATTTTCACTGCCGGCGGTCCAGTGATCACCCGTGCAGATTTACCAATGGAGTTTTTAGATGAAATCAATTTAAGCGCAGCAAGTGGGAATAGCGCAAATAACTTGCTTGACCAAACGCCTAAGGACCCGCAGCATCCCAATATGTCTGCCATGAGTTTATTGGAATGGGAGGTCTACGTGATTCAAACCACTTTGCAGGAATGTAAAGGCAATATCGCTATTGCTGCTAAAAGGCTAAAGATTACCCGCGCTACCCTGTATAAAAAAATCGAACGTTTTGGTTTGAATAAAATGGGCGTGGCCGAATGAATAAAATGGCAATTTGAACATGACGGATATTTTTTATAGCGTCAATTGTAAATAATAAAACCTTCTAATTAATCACATGATAGACGACAAAACACTTGAGAAACTGGTTTTAGAGCTAAATAAATGCGTCCCCGCAGAGCAACATCTTAATAAAGATGGTCTTTGCGGGCTGTTTTATGCACTAGCGATAACGCCTATGATTATAGAGCCGGCGGAATGGATGGCCGAATTATTTTATGGTGAGAGGCCTGCTTTGACCGGCAAACAAGCGAAAGATTTGAAGAAAGCCGTCGTGGGGGTGGTTAAGTCCGGCAATAAACAATTAATTGCTGGAAAATTAAAATTTCCATTTGATTTTAGAGAACTTACTGAAGAAAAAATGCATAGTATTTGGCATTGGTCACAGGGTTTTTTACAGGGTTTGAGTTTACGTCTTACTTTTTGGCATAGCGGTATTATTGCCAAGGAAACCTCGCAAACTTTAGATGTCGTCAAAAGTAGCGTTAATATATTTACCGCCTTAGTCGCTGAAGATGTTTCATTTTTAGATCATTTGGATAAATTAAAAGCCCAAATGCTTGCCGCAGGCAAAGAACCTACTGATGAATTGATTCTTTCTGTACTGTTACAAACGCTGCCGGAAGCTTATGAATGTATCCGGTTATTTGCTGAAGCAATGTCTGAACGTTTGCTTGCGCAAGAAAGAAAAACAAAAGCGGCGCACAATTAAGGAATGTTTTAGAGCAGGGACATTTAAGTAAAAGTTGGCATCTGACAGATGCAAAATATATACAACTGTTTGAAGCAGAAATGCATATTAAAGGTGTTGACTAAACGTGCAGAACTCTATTGGAAGAATCGGAGGCGGAGACGGACGCAGTTTTTTTACTTGCACCAAATGGCTAATATTTAAACAAATTTAGGTCGTTGTAAAAATTAACGTCCATATTTTCGCTATCAGATTGGGGCGCAAACAGTGCGGCCCCTACAGAATCCTTAGCGGCTATTCCGGTTTTTTATCAAGCTCAGCTTTAGCACTGCTATCCAGCGCATATTCGTTAAAATACAACTCCTTGGGCTGAAAATTAGCGGCAGGAAATTTTGGATCAATTTCCCCTTCCGGTTCTGTATTTTCCGGCTTGCCTGCTAATAGCGCTTTGATGTCGGCAGAAGCCGCAGCTTCGTTAATATAGATGACCTTGGGCTGAAAATCAGCGGCCGGGTATTTAGGGTCGATCTTGGATTGATCGCCGATATTTTGCAGATCGGTTGCCGCCACCTCTGTGTTAACAGCTACCGGCATAAGACTTTCTTGAGCCTTGGGCAGAAAATCGGCTGCGGTAAGTTTGGATCCGGCTTCAGTCTGCTCTCTCTGATTTTCAGAAAGAAGAGAGGTCTGCGTTTCGCCTGCAATTGTCAGCTTGCCGTTGTCAATTGTCGGGGGCTCAAAATTGCGGATAGGACTATCTTTAACAGATAAGCCAAATCCAATTATTAACAGTAAAAGAACTGCACCTTTGCTCAGTTTTGATTTTTTCATTATGATCACCTAATAGTATACTCAGTACTACGCCATTTTATTTTATAAGCAGATTTAGGCTACCAACTTAAGCCGGGACAGCTTAAGGTTAAGCCGTTCGTGGTGAGCTTGTCGAACCATGAACGGCTTAACCGTCCACCCTTCGACAGGCTCAGTGTGAACGGTTAATCCTCGCAGTTGTCCCGCTTTAAGTTGGTGGCCCAGATTTAGCCCAATTCAATAAGCGACAACTGTGTATGGATAATATTATTCCTGGAAGATTAATAGCCGTAATAGTTCAGGATTTTTACACTGATTTATTGATATAGAAAAATCCGGCCAAAGGCCGGATATGAGGTAGGGAAGGTAAAGCAAGAGACTATATTGTAACAGTAATATTTAAATTATAAAATGTGGCCAATTGCCGCACTCTTGGTTTTTTGATCACATTATTTTGGTTTAATAGCTAGCGTTAATCCAACGTAATTTTGCCGTTTTTTGTCGCTGCATGCAGCTTTTTCTCTAATTTATAATACTGTTTTTTAAGTTGAATTAATTCATTATACAAGCGGGCATTCTGCTCATGTATATACGCAAAATGTGTCTGAAAATACATAGGTGAAGGAAATTTATCAGGTAAATCTTTTTCATTTGTTGATTTATAAGTCCTGCTTCTGCTATTAAACTGCCATTTGCTTTCAGGGTGCTCTAAATGATTTAAATTTTCCATAACGTCTAATCCTATCTATTAAAGGTAATTTTATATACATATGTTGAGATGGTTGCAAATAATGACACTATTTGGCAAATCTACTCTTGTTTTAAAATAAACAGACAGATTGCATTAAGCTCATCATTACGCAATTGCGGGAAGCCAGGCATTTGCATGCTGTTAGGCCGTTTCTTTCCGGGATTTTTAGTCCACTTGGAAATGCCTATCGGATCGCCGGCATAGTCCTTACGGATTTCTTCTAGGGATGGCCCTGCCGTGGGTAAGCTCGGATGATGACAAGCTGCGCAATACAGTTTAATTCCTCTGCGCCTGCCGTTGTTATCTGATTTCGTTTTTCTTTATTGAGTAGTTTATCCTGTTTCTCAGCCTCGTTAACTGCCGCAATAAAAATAAAGTCGATATGAAATATAGGAAAATCCATGGTTATCTCTGGTAGCGTAAATATATTTAGAGTTTTTATTTACGCCTTATCTAGCATTATATATGCCTATTTAATGCTTCCTGCTTTAATTGTCATACTTTTATTTTACCCCTTTTAAAATAAGCCGATTATAGACATAATGCTTTGATTTACTAAGCAATACAGAGTATGCAACAGGGCTAAGTTGTGTAAAAATTGGACAAGCGATCATAAAATGAACGGTTAATTTCTTGTCATTATTCTTTCGTTACTAAGTTATTTAGGGCTAGGACATGAAATGCTGCGCATTATCGGATGATTGATGGCGATTTCACATTCGCACTTAGGGCAGGCGTACCAGCATTCTGCTGTCTGTTCCAGAGAATACAAATCGTGTTCGTCCTGCTCCATAGGCGCTAAGTCTCGGCCCCGACCGCGCCAGCCGCAATTCGGACAGAGAAACATGGACTCTTCCATCTCATCGAGTAAGCGCTGGAAAGCCACGTAGCTGATTTTATCGATAGACATCCGAGCGGAGCTGATATGGAAACGGATCCTGGCGTCTTTATCATCAGACTGTTTGTCTATGCGTTTGGGCATGGTTTGGGTGAGAAAATGTTGCGCTAAAGTAATACTTCTATGTTATCGCCTATCTGCCGGGTCTTAACGCACGTTGCAGGCCGCGTGGCTGGCGCACTGGCATCGCCTGTGATCGGGTCAATCAATGCGCCGTGCCAAGGACAGCGAATTTTGCCGTCTTCAAGTTCTCCCTCCGAGAGCGGACCGGCTCGATGTGGGCATGCATCGTGTAGCGCATAAACCCGACCTTCCAACTTCACAAGCGCTAACTCGGTATCTCCGCATTCCACAAAACATGGGCTATCTTCGGGGATCTTTGTCCATGTGCTTGCTATCACAAAGCTTTTCATTTGGTTGCCTCGCTCACAGATTCTTATTTGATTTTGGTAGGAATATATTGAAATTGCTTCATCTCAGAACAGCATGTCGGCTTTGAAATTTTCCAATAAAGCTTGTGCATAGCTTGGGCGCGACTTTAGAAAGTGTGGCGTTGCATTCTGCATGAAATCACAGTAGCCCTCAATTGTTTCCAGGCCATGGTGGTCCTCAATCCTGCAATAACCCATGCTCCAGTTTGGAAATGAGCGCTCATGAATGGATTTTTCGTATATTTTGGTAACATCGCGATGCCGACCGTCTATGGAGATTCTGTCGAACAAGGCGTCTATCTTATCTTTTTCTCCTTCTAAAGCTTGAGCGAAAAAGCCATCCCGATACAGCAGCAAACCGGTAATTTCCAATTTTTCGTTTTTGCTTCTGGCTACTGAGAGCAAGCCTTTCAAGTCTTCTTCGGTCATCTCATTATTGGCCAAACTGGCATATACCAAACATGCTAGCGACATAAGTTTTCTCCTACTTTAGGTTCGCAGTTATTATGAAATCCTTAGCTAAGCAAAATACTGAGCTAATTTTTTCTTAAAGCAATATATATGCCAATAGTCAATTTATAAGAATTCAGTCTCAATTTGTAGGTATGACAAAGGCATAATTTGGCGTAGCGAGTGTCGTAAAACTCCACACTGTCCAGGAATAGGGCAATCATGTGTTAGATTAATGAACAGTGCTTCATTATTTAATTGCTTGTCATGCTCAAATCATCCAATGCAGGCATTGCGGACATTTACGGCGTAGTATTAAAACTGTATACAAAGATTAAAATTCAATGTCCAAATTCTAGACAGTATTAATTTTAAAAATCCGCTACGGTTAATCAATCCCCTTTATTAATCGGGATAAAATTTTTAAGTTATTGTTGTATATTAAATAAAAATTAATTCCAGGGGCTTGGCACACTTTTCGCATATGTAGGCATGAGGTGGTCGACGACTCTGAAGAGAATACTCATTCAAACTAATATGCTTCTGCATCATTGCTGGACGCCGCCTCATTAATTTTGTCTTAACAACTAGGAGTTAATCATGGCAATAAGTGCTGCTACAAAAGCTGCAACCGATGCGCTAGCCGTTAACCGTGCCCCGGTTAGCGTAGGCGCGCAAGAAGTGCACCGCTGGTTACAAAGTTTTACTTGGGATTTTGATAAAAACCGTACCAAATATCCTACCAAGTACAAAATGGCGAACGAAACCAAAGAACAGTTCAAACTGATCGCCAAAGAATACGCCAGAATGGAGTCAGTAAAAGACGAACGCCAGTTCGGCAGCTTGCAAGATGTTTTGACCCGGGTAGATGCGGGTAACCGGGTCCATCCAAAATGGAATGAAACCATGAAAGTGGTCTCCAACTTTCTGGAAGTCGGTGAATACAACGCGATTGCCGCCACCGGCATGTTGTGGGATTCCGCTTCGGCGCCCGAGCAAAAAAACGGCTACTTGGCGCAAGTGATGGATGAGATCCGCCACACCAACCAATGCGGTTACGTCAACTACTACTTCACCAAACACGGTCAAGACGCCGCCGGCCATAACGACGCCCGCCGCACCCGCAGCATCGGGCCGCTCTGGAAAGGCATGAAACGGGTATTCTCCGACGGTTTTATCTCCGGCGACGCAGTAGAATGTTCGATCAACCTGCAATTGGTAGGCGAAGCCTGCTTCACTAACCCCTTGATCGTAGCGGTTACCGAATGGGCGGCAGCCAACGGCGATGAAATTACGCCAACCGTCTTCTTGTCTATCGAAACCGACGAACTGCGGCACATGGCCAACGGTTATCAAACGGTGGTGTCTATCGCCAATGACGAAGCGGCTTCAAAATACCTGAATACCGATTTGAACAATGCGTTCTGGACGCAACAAAAATACTTTACCCCAGTTTTGGGTATGGCGTTTGAGTACGGCAGTCATTTCAAAGTCGAGCCTTGGGTAAAAACCTGGAACCGTTGGGTATACGAAGATTGGGGCGGCATCTGGATTGGCCGGCTGGGCAAATACGGCGTCGAATCGCCACGCAGTCTACGTGACGCGAAAAAAGACGCCTACTGGGCGCATCATGACTTGTTCCTGATCGCGTACGCTTTATGGCCTACCGGCTTCTTCCGTTTAACGCTGCCGACCGCAGAAGAAGCGGAATGGTTCGAAGCCAACTACCCAGGCTGGTACGACCATTACGGCAAAATCTATGAAGAATGGCGTGCGCGTGGTTGCGAAGATCCAAGCAGCGGTTTCCTACCTCTGCAATGGTTTATCGAAAACAACCATCCGATCTACATCGACCGCGTCTCACAAGTGCCGTTTGCGCCTAGTTTGAGCAAAGGCTCCGGCAGTTTGCGCGTTCATGAACTGAACGGCAAAAAACACTCCTTCAGCGACGAGTGGGGCGAGCGCCAATGGTTAAGCGAGCCGGAGCGTTACGAGTGCCAAAACATCTGGGAGCAATACGCAGGCCGTGAATTGTCGGAAGTGATTGCCGAACTGCACGGTGTGCGAAGTGACGGCAAAACCCTGATCGCCCAACCGCACACCAATAAAGATGGCAAGATGTGGACACTGGATGATCTAAAAAAGATCAACTGCGTGTTTCAAGATCCGCTTAAAGCATTATAAGTCTGCTGCTCAGCATTAAGTATGACTGATTAGTCTGTGGGGTCTGAGGATTTTGTTCCTTGGGCCCTTTTGTTGATTCAGTTGCTCATGTCAATAAGCAGATACGCCTCCATAGCTTCCGAGTGATGAAAGAATTTCCAAGGTAGTGATAGATGAGGCGGTTATTTTGGGCGATTCTGAGCCGATTTTGGTGTATGCAGCCGAGCAGCGCCGCATGGCGGATTTTTGAAACACTGACAAATCCAGTCCTTATAGCACTGCTAACTTACCCTGAGCCTGAGTTATTAGCTTTTGCAAAATAAGCACTTAACGTCTGTAATCTAGAGCTGGTTGTCCATTTTATCAACGGCGGCCTGCTCAATTTCTTTGCGCAAATAAAGCTACGCAGCTGTATTTCCCTTTTAAAATAATTACAATGTGACAATATGCCACATTGTCTCTTTCTTAGATTTTGCTATTTTGGTCACCCTAGAAGATGTTCTTGGCCTTAGTCTAAGGCTAACTGTCTTTTTTCTAAGGTTAGTTTCGGATCGAAACTAATTCAAGGTATTGGCAATTAAGTGAAGGATAAATATGGATTTTGAGCTAAACATTCCCTTTAAGACCAAAGTTATTCAGGACGAGTTTTTGTTTAGGCAAGCTGTTGAGTTTACTATCGACCGTCCGGTTCAAGCCTGGCAATGGATGAATCAAAGCCGAGCACTTCCCGATCAGTGCGACTGGGTCAGACCCGACGTTTTCCATTCTTGGCGGCGTTGCCTGGAAGAGTATCA
This sequence comes from uncultured Pseudomonadota bacterium, assembly GCA_963705975.1. GTDB lineage: Bacteria > Pseudomonadota > Gammaproteobacteria > Methylococcales > Methylomonadaceae > Methylomonas. The sequence continues at coordinate 49,154 of CAVPMI010000038.1, read as the reverse complement.
GTTACCTTTAGGCCGATTTGCCAACTGGGATCATTATCCTATTCAGCGTTTAGCCTGTAGAAATGATGGCCGGACGCAGGAAATTTCGCGGCTTTTAAATGATTTGAGCCGCAATTTTGCAAATTTTTTGCAAGCTGCCGGTGTTATTCTGGTCTTAACCGGACCGGATGGCTGTTTGATAAGCACTTTAGGTGAAAATTCGGATTCTGATCTGCTATTAGCGCGCTTATCCAATCCGAACGCTTGTTGGAGCGAGGCGGTACTGGGTAATAATGGCATTGGTAGCGCAGCGGTATTAAAAAAACCCATTGCTTTTCAAGGCATGGAGCATTTTTTAAGTGCACTGCACCCGTTTACTACGGTCGGCTATCCCATGCTGGATGAAGCTGGGCAGTTAGTGGCTGTCGTCGGTCTAATTAGCGGCCATCAGGAAAGCACGAATTCCTTGTTTGCTTTTTTGCATTTAATCTGCGTTCTAGTAAGCACCAACTTGCCATTAGCCCACAATAAGGCCGCACAAGTGCGCGTGTTGGAAAAAATTGCCCTGAAACCGATCTGCAGACTGGTGCAGCAACCCAACGCGCTAGCATCCGCAGAGTTGCAAGGTTTAGTTGATAAGGCTGTTAAGTTACAAGAGTATAAAATTCCGATATTGATTACCGGCGAGTCAGGGGTCGGTAAAGATCATTTTACGCAATTACTGAAAAATGCCGGCCCTCGGCGTAATCAGGTGCTAATTGCTATCAATTGCGCCTCCATTCCGCATGATTTGATTGAAAGTGAATTGTTCGGGTATGAAGCCGGTAGTTTTACCGGCGCTAGAAGTAACGGTAAACCCGGCAAGTTTTTGTTAGCCGATAAAGGTATTTTATTTCTGGATGAAATCGGCGATATGAGTCTGGACTTGCAATCCACCTTGCTAAGGGTTTTGGAAAGCTCCGAATTCACGCCTGTCGGCGGCAGCAAACCTATCCATGTGGATGTGCAAATTGTCGCGGCCACGAATGTGCGTTTACTGGACGCCGTAGAAGCAGGTCGCTTCCGTCGCGATCTATACTACAGGCTTAATGGGGCGCAAATCCATTTGAAACCACTGCGGGAACGCGCCGACAAAAAACAGTTTATTCATCACATTCTGCAATGCGAGTTGGCTAAGCTGCCTGAGTCCAAAAAGATTAGCATAGCCATGGAGGTGATTGAATTGTTTGAACAGCACCCTTGGCCGGGCAACATTAGACAGCTGATTAATGTGCTTAGAGCTACGATTTATACAGCAGTCGGACCGCTGATTACCCTGGACGATTTACCAACGGATTTTTTAAATGAATTAAGCTCAGCCGACCTAGAAATGCAGGCCTCAAATACTCAGGCAAATTTAAGCTTTATCATCCCCCTAAACCAAACTGGCGACGCCATGAGCTTGTCGGATTGGGAAATGCACGCTATTAAAACCACATTAAATGCCTGCGAAGGCAACATCTCCATAGCCGCGAAAAAATTAGGGATTACCAGGACGACGTTGTATAAAAAAATCGAGCGCTTTGGTTTAAATAGATTGGGTCTGGCCGTTTAAATTCTAAGGCGTCACCGCATAAGTTTGCACATAACTCCGGCCTTTGCTGCACACATCCCGGCTAATTGGCGATTCGCAGGAAATATCGCTGAATTCGGCTTTTAATTCGCCGGCTTTGTCCGGGACGAAATAGAAACGGAAGTTGGGGTCGGCGCTGATGGCGATGTCGATTTTAGCCCTTAGCACCGGTTTGTCCTTAAAACTCACTAGCAATTGGTCAATGAAATTGGACTTTCTGACGAAGCGGCTCATTTGATCCATTTGCATGCCGGTCAGGTTGGGGTGGCTGATCATCAGTTGCGTTTGGGCTGGTTGACCGGGACTGATGCCTGCGTCGAGCCGAAATTTGACTTTACCCTGGCGTTTCATGGCTTCGTCTAAATCGGCGCCCAGCGGAGCGGAGCAGCCGCCGCTGGCTTTGACGAATTTTTTGCTCATGCTGAACTTGCCGTCATTGGTTTCGGCGATGGCGCGGATATTACTATAGGTATTCACGCGGATGCGTAGCGCCAGGTCGGCTTTACCGCTTTCCGGAAAAAATTCGAATTCACCGACGAAAGGGAAGGGGTTTTTATCTACCAGCAGCCAAATTTTCTTAATATATTTGTCTTTGGTTTGCGGAATTTTGCTGGTAACTTTGATTGGCACAATGGCTGGATCTTCGGCGCGATAGGGGGTTTCCAGAGCGATGACGGCTTCGGATTCTTCGATGTTTTTACCGGAGAAAAACTGGTTTTTCAGCACCGTGTTCCAGGTGTCGTCGTCGCCTTCGGCGGCGGCAAGGCTGGGCAGTAACAGCATTATTACTAGTAAGATTATCTTAGGTGGCTTCTGCATTGTTTTACTCTCATGCAATATTGACGGGCGGCAGCGAGTGCGCCATTGCCTAAAGGCGGACCTTAGGATCTTTCCAGCTTCGCTCACAGATTGAACTCCAAACCTGATTTCTTGCTTCGTCTGACTTAAGTGCGTCACTGAGCAGGATTAGAAACACCTCGCTCTCGCTGATTGCTTGCTCGACTTGGTCGTGCCAATTTTCGCCGGCCTTGATGTTTCTATCTATCCATGTATCCATGCCGGCTTGATCGCATAACCTTTGCAAATCGGCAGCGGCTTTAGAATCATTAGCTGAATAGGAAATGAAAACCCGGTGGTTTTGGGTGATCTCGTCTTCCATAATGTCAGGGTGGCTTGGTTTTGTCATGACCAAAGTTTAACATAGTAAGAAATTGTGGAATCATTGTCTTGCAATCTGCAAACCGGTTTCGAATATTTACGCCATATATTAATCCTCCCATTCCAATTCCGCAAACGCCACAGTCACGTTTTTCCGGTGAAATTGCTCAAACAGTTGCCAGCGGTTTTTTGCCGATAAACCTACGCTCTCAACCGCTTGCTCCAGCGTGCCGCCGCGTTTGATCTGCGCTCGGATTTCGCTTTGCAAATCCAGCAAATAGGCTTTTTGCGGCTGCATGCCGGCCGGCCAGTCTTTCACCAAGCCGCCGTGGCCGGGAATCACTAAGGTGTAGTGATTTTTTTCCAGCTTAGCCAGTTCCGCCAACCAGCCTTTTAGGCTGCCGTCTATGACCGGGATGTGCTCCAGAAACAGCAGGTCGGCCAGCCACAGCGTGTCGCTGGTCTTGTCGTAGACGCTTAGATCGTTATCGGTATGGGCGGCGGGATGCGCGGTCAACACCAATTCGCGCTGTCCCAAATTTAGCGTCAACGTGGTTTTGACCGGGATATCCGGTGGGATGATGTTTTCGGCAGTTAGATGCAGATCCAACAGTTCCGGCGCTCTGCCCAGATAATGTAGGCCACGGCTGGCCATAGCCCGCGCCAGCAAATGGTGCCCGACGAATTGCACGCCGGGACCTTTAAAAGCGCTATTGCCGTAGATGTGATCCGGGTGCACATGCGTGTTGATCACATAACACACCGGTTTGTCGGTGGTTTGCTTGATGATCTCGCGTAAGGCTATGCCTTGTTGCGGGCTGCCGCCGCTATCGATCACCGCTGTACATTTTTCGCCGACGATAAAGCCGATATTGGCGATTTCGCCGTGATTTTTCCGATCCGGCCAATGTTGTTGCGCTTGATGCACGTAAACGCCGGGCGCAACCTGCATCATGCTTAAGCTAGGCGCGGGAGCGGCTGCATAGACGTTGCTGAAAAACCAGCCTACAGCAAACCAAGCAAGTTTCATGCGCTTTGTCTCTCTGCTTCGATCAATTTAAAAAATTCGCTCTCGGCAACTATGTCCCGATTGTTCTCGACTCTATCCAGATAGACCAAGCCTTGCAAATGGTCGAATTCGTGTTGGAATACCCGGGCCGGAAAATCCTCCAGGTCTAGTTCCTGCCGCTCGCCTTGCGGATCTTGATAACTGACTTTGATAGCCCGATAACGCGGCACCAAAGCCCTTATGCCGGGTACGCTCAAACAGCCCTCCCAGTCTTTATGCCGGCTAGCGTCAAGCAGCGTAAAACTGGGATTGACCATGACGATAGGTTCCATTACCGGCGCCAGTGGATAACGTGGGGTGGGCCGGCAGGCAATGATGACAATCTGCTGCGATGCGCCCAATTGCGGCGCGGCGATGCCTACCCCGTTCGCCTCCAGCATCATTGCATGCATGGTGGCGATTAAGGCCTGGAACTTAGGCGCGTTAAAATCGTCAATGCTTTGCGCTTCGAGGCGTAACACCTCGTCACCTAATTGCGCTATCTGGGGATGGCTGGTCATTTCACTCGATACCGGACTAAAGGGGCAGGGGTTTGTTATAATCGGGCAGCAGTATACTGCTGTTTATTAGGATTTGCTAATCAGCAATTTGCTGGTAATAATCACCTTTAAACAGCGCTGCGCGGTGTTTGATAGCTGTACATACCATAATAATATATCGACTGTAGGAATCATTATGAAAAACTCACGTAAAACTCCTTTCGCCCTTGCCATGGGCGCCAGCTTGTTGCCATTCGCCGCCAGTGTTGCGCAAGCGGACAGCAATCCATTCGCGTTAACGGAACTGAGCTCAGCCTATATGCAGACCGCCGAAGCGGCAACGGGTGCGACTGCTACACCTGCTACTCCTGCAGCAACCGATAAAGCTAAAAGCGGTTCCTGTGGTGAAGGTAAATGTGGCGCGGCCATGAAACATGGCGCAACTGCTGAGAAAAAAGCGGTTGAGAAAAAGTGTGCAGCGACTATGCCTGCTGCACCCGCTGCTCCTGCCGCACCTGCCGCACCAGGAAAATAGCACTTAGGTTTTATATTAAGTTAGATAATTACGCCGACTTAGCAAGTTTTAAGCCGGCGTTGTTTATAACTGCTTAATATCGATATAGTTAGCCGGCCAGCTTTACACCGATACCCATTCAATAAGGAAAGGCTTTTAGCACGTTGCCTTTTTGTCCCGGCTATTTAGCGCAAAAAAATGCAATTATTTTCTGGTTTCTAGACCTGCAGTCAGACAGAGTGTCTAAGACAATCTATTGGTCTTGGGTGAGGGATAAGCTGACAATAGCCTATAGTTTTAGTACCTTGCCAAGCACAAACTAGGCCTTTGGTCACAATTTAGTAATAGTTATGCGCTAGAGTTCACATAGAAGCGGGATTTGCTTCTTTTTGAAACAGATACTTAACTCATTATTAAATTTAGGTAAAAAATGAAAACGAAACTTATTTCTGCGTTGGCTTTGTCCATAGCATCATTGGCTTCTGCTCAAGCTGCTACCATCACAGCTTGGAACTTTGAAAACACTACGGCAGCCACCCTTACCAATAGCCCGGCAGCTTCTACAGGTACGGGTGTAGCTAGCGTGTTAGGCATGACCAATAGTTATCCAACCACGGCTACTGACAGTGTTGCCACCGCCGATGTTATAGCTGGTGTGAGCGGTGACACAGGCGTGAATGGCAATGCAGATACCGGCAATGTTTGGCGTATTCGTGGGCAGGATGCCTCAGGTAAAGCCAACGGCTGGTCAAGCCTGGCGCCAATTGGTACACAAGGCGCTGAATTCGCTGCCAGCACTGCAGGGTTCGGTAGCATTAATGTCAGCTTTGATTGGTATGGCACGACTCAAGGCGAGGCAAAATTACAGTTGGAATACACGGATAACGGCGGCGCCACTTGGATCAATGCGCCGATTAATATCGGCACTAACGCTGATTTAGCCGTGCTTACTAACAGCACCTCAGCCAATACTGTGATGGGTTCTTATATTGAAGCTACTGGTGGACTGGGCCAAGATTGGTTCACTGGTTTAACTGCAACAATCAATGATCCACTTGCGGCAAATAATCCTAACTTTGCTATTGCCTTAGTGAACGCATCAATGGGCGCGGATGATATCAGCATGAAAGGTACTCCCTTGAATAACAACTCCGGCAACTGGCGCTTTGATAACGTTGTGATTTCCGGCACTGCTGTCGCTGCTGTGCCTGTGCCAGCTGCTGTTTGGTTGTTTGGTTCGGCTTTAGCCGGCTTCATGGGCTTTAATCGCCGTAAGTCAGCGTAAAACAGTGTAGATAGTCTGTCTAATCCGCTGACTTAAAAGGCCGGTTGCCATGCATGGCAACCGGCCTTTTTGTATATCCGGCTTGCAAAGTAAACATTCAGTGTGGCCTCGATTACGCTATGTTGCATTGCGGCAACCGTGACTTATTTCCGGTCGTTGAGTAGTTCGTCTAGTTGCCGCTCACATAACCGATCAGCTTGTTTGCGATTGGACTGCCCAAGCCGGTCACATAATCGTAACCTGTCTCAGCACTACAGACAGCGCCGCAACCACCGTTTACGCCACTGGTAATGTCGTGATAATAACTTGGATAGGTCGATAAATTAAGCGCGGCCTGATAGAGCAGATTATTTGCAGTCAACTGCGTGGCTACGGCAGCATTTCTTATTGAATTGGCAATGGCAAATAAAGCCGCCCACTGCGGCGCGCCGGCGCTGGTGCCGCCAATGCGCAACCAACCCGGCGCATCGAATGAGTCGTAAATATAATAGCCCACTTGTGGATCGGCGCCATAGGCCACATCCGGTACGCCACGCAGGTTTTGCGCGTCCTCGCCGGTAAGCTTTTGTTGGAAAGCTTGCGCTGTTTCAAAGGCGCTCAAGCCGCCGCCGCTGCCCGACCAGCCCGATTCTCCCAGGTAAGCGCCGGTAGGGTCGGTATTGATGCTGGTGCCGCCTACCGCTATCACATAAGGCGAAGCTGCAGGGTATTCGACGCCGTCACCGTTATCCCCTGACGAGGCGGTAAAGATGACATTCGGGACGTCAAAATGGAAGTCATAGAAACTCTCTGTTTGAAATTCGGCGCCGCCAAAACTCATGGACACCACATTTGCACCGTTTTTCACCGCGTAGTCGACGGCTTTAAACAAGTCATCCAGGCTATTGGAGTCGGCTTCTACCAATAAAATATTAGCTCTAGGCGCTATGGCGTGCGCCCATTCCACGTCCAAGGCAATTTCCACGGCCCAGCCTTTATCCGCTGCCGGCTGTTTGCCGGAAGCATAGGCTAGTTTAAAGCAAGGGTTGGCGGCGTTGCACAGCGGCAAACCCCATTGTTGGCTGAAGACATTCAAATCATCGGCAATATTCGGGTTATGGTAAGCATCAATAATAGCGATGGTTTGACCCGCGCCTTGCTGGTTATTTTGCATGGCCGAAACGCCGTAAAAATGCGTGACGATCTCGGGCGTTAAGTAATCAATGCCGATAGGCGCGTTAGACTTGGTTCTAAGATGGAACGGCGGGCGAGTCAAACCAATTTCCGGCAAAGGATTGCCCGCTTGGGTGATGATTAGGCCGGAAGCCGAGTTTTCGTCGTTGTCTGTGCCGGATAATAAACTTAGCTCCGGGGCGTCCTGGTCCAGGCCGGCTAAGTTTGCATTGTCATTTACGTTTGCTTTCACTTTATTCTTTGCTTTAGGCATAGGCAGATCACCAAGATCGATGCGCGAGTCACCGGCGGATTGATTGGTGGTTTCCGCAGCATTTGCCTGGCCGGTTAGTAATTGCGCGGCGATGAAAATAGGCAGGACAAGTTTCCGCATGGTGGTTCCTTTTCTGGGTGCCGGGAATGCAAATAGTTGGTGTTTTTAGCTGACCGGTGAAACTGTTGGCAACATTATAATGAGCTATACGACAACCCAAGCAATAAAAAATGCCATAAGTCAGCAATTAAATCGTAAGCGTTCAGTCCCCCTCTTTTTCAAAGGCGGAAGTGAACGCTTACATTAAATCTGTTTTTGCTTGAAATTCGATGCTATTAAGCTTATATCAGATAGTAATCAAGCAATGATTTTTACGCATTGTCCCTCAGGATTTACCCTTTGTTCGTGAGTCGCAGGTGAAAAATGAAAAACTATAATCTCATAATACACATGACAGTAGCTACGCTAATTTGCTTACCACTTTTGGCGGTAGCGCAACCCGTTGTCGACCCAACGCCCTCAACCACAGGCATCAGTCAAATCAGTGATGCCGCAGAGGGTAAGAATACGCGCCGGTCTGCGTCTTATTCGGGATATGAAGTAGATGGCCGGACTTCAGCTTCTGTACTGGCTGCTAAAAGAAGCCATGAAGTTTCAAATAGGGATAAAAATGGCTTGGCGATTTTTTCCGGGATTTTCGTCATTGGTCTGATAGTTTTTTTTACCCAGGCATTAACCAAAAAGAAATGACTCCGGCGCATAAAACCTATAAATCCTGCAAGGGCCTTAAGGCGGGTTAGCTGCGTCTGGATAGCGCAGCGCGGCGGGCTTGCGGTTCGGCACCCCTAAGGCTGGATAAATTTAAGGTTTTCCAACTCAGTGGCCCTGGCTGCAGTGGCATTCATTACGCATTCATTGGTTCTTAACGCTGCAGGAGCCCCGGCTTTCGTGTCTACATAAAACTTACAGTTCGCATCGCGGTATTTAATCCATATGCGCTGGACTTCTTGCAGTTCCTTGCCGCGTTCCGGCGGCAGATTCTTTTGTGCTGTCTTATAGGCCAAGTTTAAGCGTGCATCTTGAGCAGCGTTTTCCTCAGCGATGCAGTGCAATATTTCCTGGATTGAACCGCCCGACTTGTCTCTGCAATCCAAATATTGCTCGGATAAAACGGTATCCGGCAAGCAAATTCCTGGCAGCAATAGGAGTGCTGCCGATACAAGCATCTTTTTCATGCACTTGACTCCGTAGAAAATGAGCGTATAGGGGATTATATAGCGTATAGGGGATTATATAATGGTGAACACCCATCTACTGATCGGTTTTAATTATTTTGATTTTCGGTCTATGCTTTGACTAAGCTAACCGCATTACTGAATATGTCCACATCTGCTACCCTCACTTCGCCCGCCACGGCTGTCTATGCCAGCCCTAAGCCCTCGGCGTTATTTACCCAAGCCTTGCTTTTGTTCGAGCAAGAACGCTATGCGGAGATACTGGAGATGCTGGCGGGGCTAGACCAGGAACAAGCCGAACAGGCGGATTTCTTAAATCTCGCGGCGGTCGCCGGCATAATTTCTGGACAGTTTACGCAGGCGGAGAACTTATTGCGGCGGGCTTTGGTCCTGCAACCTGACTTCCCGGATGCATTGAATAATTTGGGAAATTTATTGCTGCATCGGCAAACTGCTGAGGCGGATACTGCACCGCTGGAATTGACACGGCAACGCACGGCGGAGGCGGAAAGTTATTACCGGCAAGCATTGGAAATCCAGCCGGATTTCGTTGCCGCCGAGAATAGCTTAGGTGTGCTGCTTGGCGGCAGCCGGCGGCATGCGGCGGCTGAAGTGAATTACCGGCGGGCGTTGGCAGTGCAACCGGATTTTATTGAGGCCGAATGGAATCTGGCCTTGCTGTTGTTGGCGCAAGGCCGTTGGGCAGAGGGCTGGCAGCGTTACGAGGTGCGGTACGATCCGTCCAATAAATCCCAAGTAGCTACAGCGCCCTGGCATTTGTCTTTTCCGCAATGGCGCGGCGAAGCTTTGTTAGGTAAGTCCTTACTGTTGTGGCCGGAACAAGGTTTTGGCGATCAAATCCAGTTTTGCCGCTACGCCGCCGAATTGAAACGCTTGGGGGCGGCCAAAATCACTCTGGTTTGCGATGCGCCGCTGAAAGCCTTATTTAAAAGCTTGGCCGCAGTGGATGAAGTGCTGACTAAGGCCGAGGCGGTGGCCCTATCGGCGCACGATTACTGGAGTCTGCTGCTTAGCTTGCCCTTGTATTGCCGGACGGATTTAGAAACTATCCCGGCGGCGATTCCCTATCTGACGGCGGCTAAGGAGCGGCTGGACTTATGGTCGCCGCGTTTGCCCCAAACCGGTTTGCGCGTCGGCTTGGTTTGGAAAGGCGCCAGCGCGCATAAAAACGATAGGCAGCGCTCTTTGCCTAATCTACAAATGCTGGCAGCCTTGTGGCAAGTGCCCGGCGTCGTTTTCATCAGTTTGCAGAAAGGCCAGGCCGAGGACGAGGCCGCCGCGCCGCCGCCGGCTCAGCCGCTGCTGGCCTTAGGCGCGCAGATTCAGGATTTTGCCGACAGCGCGGCTATCCTTGCGCAATTGGATCTATTGATTTGCGTGGATACTGCTATCGCGCATGTCGCTGGAGCGCTGGGCAAGCCTTGTTGGATGTTGTTGCCGGCGCAGGGTACGGATTGGCGCTGGCTGCTGCAGGGCCGGGAGAGTCCTTGGTATCCGCTAGGAATACGCTTATTTCGTCGCCAGCCGGACAGTGATTGGAAGAGTTTGGTGGGGGAGGTCGCGGAGGATTTGGCTAACTGGGTAGAACGACAGAAGACAGCGCAACCAGCCAAGCGCTTAGCTTGGATGACAAGCATGCGGCGTTTGTTACGAAAAGCATAAGCCAATCATGGTTCTGAACATAAAGGTCAACATAGTCTAAAATTATAATAATTATTCAGGGAAATTCATTAGCTTAAAAAATATAGGAGCGGGCCATGCCCGCGATGAAGGCCTATCCAGACCTAAAGGCCTTATCGCGAGCATGGCCCACTCCTACAAGTTTGTGAGTTTGCATCTATGTATCACATTGAATAGTTACAAATTATATTTTTAACCTTAACATTAACCATGAAACCCAAATCGGCTTCTTTGTCCGCCGCCCATAAACTGCCTAGCAAGCAGCCGCTTTCCGTACTGACTAGCCAAGCGCAGTCCTTATTCGCAGAAGGCCGCTACCGGGAGGTGTTGAATTTGTTGGAATATGCCGACCCACGCCAGGCTGATGACGCAGCATTTTTGAATATCGCTGCTGTCTGCGAAATGGCGGTCGGCGTCAAGGAAAGAGCGGAGGCCTACCTGCGCCGGGCGCTGGTGCTTGCGCCCAATTTCCCTGACGCCTTGCATAATTTAGGAAATTTGCTTAGGGATAGTCGGCGCTTGGACGAAGCCGCCGACTGCTTTCGGCAGCTATTGGCGCTACGCCCTGGTATTGCCGATGCTTACGCTGACCAGGGTCTGTTGCTGTCCATGCAAGGTTCAGAAACCAAGGCGGAAAGCAATTATAGGCAGGCTTTGTCTTTGCGACCCGATTGCGCGGCAGCTGAACTGAATTTGGCTTTGCTGTTGTTAGCGCAAGGCCGTTGGCAGGAAGGCCTGCGACGCTACGAAGCGCGTTGCGCACTGCCCGGCTTTACCCGTTTGAATGCGGCGCTGGGGCAGTTGCCGTTTCCGAAATGGCAAGGCCAGGACTTACAGGGAAGGTCTATCGTGTTGTGGCCGGAACAAGGCTATGGCGATCAAATTCAGTTTTGCCGGTATGCGGCGGTGTTGAAGCGTTTGGGGGCGGCGAAAATCACGCTGATATGCGATGCGGTGTTGATCGGCTTATTCAAGTCCTTGGCGGCTGTGGATGTGCTGATTGCCAAAACCGACACCGCCCGTTTGGCTAGTCATGATTATTGGACCCTGTTGCTCAGTCTGCCGCTGCATTGCAACACGACTTTGGAAAATCTCCCTTTCGAACTGCCTTATTTGCAGGCCAGGCCGAAAGCCGTGGCTCGCTGGGCGAGAAAAATGCCCACCCAAAGTTTGCGTGTCGGCCTAGTCTGGCAGGGCGCAAGCGAGCACGGCCAGGACCGATTTCGTTCGCTGCCGGATTTGCAAAGCCTTGCGCCGTTATGGAACACGCCGGATGTGGTCTTCATTAGTTTGCAGCAAGGCCAAGGCGCGATCGCAGCTGTTGCGCAACAGTCAATTTTACCGTTCGTGGCGTTGGGTGAGCAGTGCCAGGATTTTTCCGCTACCGCTGCTATCGTCGCGCAACTTGATCTGTTGATCTGCGTGGATACCGCTGTCGCGCATTTGGCCGGGGCTTTAGGTACGCCTTGTTGGTTGTTGCTGCATACGCCGGTGACCGATTGGCGTTGGTTGCGGGAACGTAGCGACAGTCCTTGGTATCCGGGCGTTTTGCGTTTGTTTCGCCAGCAAAGAGGCGGAGATTGGGCGGCAGTGGTGATAGAAGTGGCGCAGGCTTTGACGGAGTGGGCTAAAACTGCATCTGTAGATAGGCGGCAAAACCTGCCTGGTTGGGCAGGCCGGCTTAGAGGCTGGTTGGATTTTTAATAGGGAGGGGTGAACCTCGTGCTTTGGGCGATGAAAATATAACAAGCTGAGTTTTTTAGCTTAGCTTGGTATAATGCCTGTTTTTAAGTATCACCCTGATGGGAAATTGCATGATTCAAGGTAGTATCGTGGCGCTGGTCACTCCTATGACCGAAGACGGCGCGGTGGATGAGCTCAGTCTAAAAAAGCTGATTGAATTTCATATCGAGCAAGGCACCGATGCCTTGGTTCCGGTCGGCACCACCGGCGAGTCGGCAACTCTGGATGAAGATGAGCATTGTTATGTGATCAAGACGGTGGTGGATACTGTCGCTGGGCGCATACCGGTCATTGCCGGCACAGGGGCTAATTGTACCCGCGAAGCCATTAATCTGACCTTAAAGGCCAAACAGGTAGGCGCTGACGCCTGTCTATTGGTGACGCCTTATTATAATAAGCCGACTCAAGAAGGCTTGTTTTTGCATTATAAAGCCGTGGCTGAAGCGGTCGATATTCCGTTGATTCTATACAATGTACCCGGACGCACTGCATGCGACTTGTTGCCGGAGACCGTTGGGCGCTTAGCGAAAATTCCCAATATCGTTGGTGTCAAAGAAGCTACCGGGAAGCTGGAACGGGTCAAACAGATTAGGGAATTAACCGGCGCCGACTTTGCCATTTATACCGGCGATGACGCTACCAGCCGGGAATTCTGCCTGTTGGGCGGTAATGGCAGTATTACTGTCAGCGGCAATGTCGCACCAAAGTTGGTGCATGAAATGTTGACGGCAGCCTTATGTGGCGACAGCGAACTTGCTGCGGAAATCGATGCCAAACTCACTGGCTTGCACCACAGTTTATTTATTCAATCCAACCCGATACCGGTAAAATGGGCGGTAGCGGAAATGGGCTTAATGGGTAAAGGCATTCGATTGCCCTTAACTTGGTTGACGCCGGACTGTTTTGACGTGGTGCGGAATGCAATGCTGCAGGCCGGCGTATTAAGCGCATGATTTTGCAAAGGCGCATCAGTTGGTTGGCTGTGCTGTTGTTGATATGGCTTAGCACCGGCTGTAGCTATATCAAAAGCCTATTTCCAGACAAAGAGCGCGATTATCAGTTTAGAACAGAAATTCCCGAGCTGATTATCCCGGATGATCTCAAAGCGCATAAATTGCCGGGGACATTGTCGGTTCCTGCGGCAACCGTTACTATTGCTGAGCCGGCGTCGGCTAGCGATGGCACTGCGCCTGCAGCGCCGGTCAAGCCAGATATTGCAGCCAGCGCACAAGCAGGCGGCGTTTCTAGGCAAACGCCTATGCCGACAGAAGCTGATAAGTCTGCTTCGGCTGTTGCCGGCAGTAGTTTAATGATCGATCAGATGCAAAAACAGGCATGGCGACTGGTCGCCCGAGCCTTGAGCAGGCAAAATATCGAAATTGTCGAACGCAATATGGATCAGGGTTATTTTTATGTCAAATACGATCCGGATGCGGTCAAGCCGGAAGATAGTTCTTTTTGGGATGAAATGTTGTTTTTATTTGGCGAAGATCCTAGTCATGAAAAAGAATATCGGATAAGCTTGCTGGAAGTTGCACCGCAAGAAACCGAAGTTACAGTCCAGAATAACGAAGGCAAAACCATCGCCGACCATGCGGCGACAGCTTTGCTGAAATCTATTACCGATGGTATTAATAACGACATTCCTTCCGATCCCAAGGAAGCAAAGCCGGCCAATGACGATGCTTCCAAGCTAGCTGCGCCTAAAGACGATGGCCCGCTGACTACGCCGGCGCCCTGATTAGTTGCCTATAAAAAATCACCATGTTGATCCTACCTGGAACCTCTGCCTTTTCTCGTTTTCGTCTCGAAAATTTACTCAATGAACTGCACAGCATAGACAGCAGTATTTCGGCGCTTAGCGCTCGATTTATGCATTTTGTGCAACTTGACGCCGAGCTTGCTGCTGAGCAACTCGCCGTGTTGCAAGGACTCTTGGCTTACGGTTATGTGGAAACAGCAGAGGGGGGAGGGGATCAAGCGCTCTGGGTGGGAGAAACTCAGCTCGCGCAAAACGGAGAGGGTTATACCAATCTGTGGGTCTTGCCGCGCTTAGGCACCATTTCGCCTTGGTCGAGCAAAGCCACGGAAATCACAGTGCGGTGTGGTTTAACAAATGTGCTGCGCATCGAGCGCGGCATCGAATATCGGTTTCAGACAACGTCCGAATTATCCAGCGCCTGCAAACAGCGGCTTGCCGCGCTTTTGCATGACCGGATGACCCAGCAAGTCGTCGAGGATCTGGAGCAGTTGGCGCTGTTTGCCGAGCATGAACCTAAACCGTTGCAAACCGTTCCTCTCATCGAGCAGGGCCGGGAGGCGTTGGTAAAGGCTAACCAAGTACTTGGTTTGGCTTTGTCAGTAGACGAAATCGATTATTTGACCGAGAGCTTCAGCCAATTGCAGCGCGATCCGACCGATGTTGAACTGATGATGTTCGCGCAGGCTAATTCCGAGCATTGCCGGCATAAAATCTTTAACGCCAGTTGGACGATAGATGGCGAAGCGCAGGCAAAATCCTTATTTGCGATGATACGCCATACGCATAGCGAAAATCCGCAAAATATCTTGTCCGCCTACCATGATAACGCCGCAGTAATGGCCGGTTCGGCTGCGCAGGTTTTTATTCGCGATGCGCACACCCAGCGTTATGGCTATGTCGAAGAAGCGGCGCATATCCTGATGAAAGTGGAAACCCATAACCATCCGACGGCGATTTCTCCACACCCCGGCGCGGCGACTGGTTCCGGGGGCGAAATTCGCGACGAAGGCGCAACCGGGCGCGGTTCGGCGACGAAAGCCGGCTTAACCGGTTTTAGCGTGTCGCATTTAAAAATACCCGGTTTTCCACAACCCTGGGAAAACGAGAATGGCAAACCGGAACGGATTGCTTCAGCTTTGGATATTATGTTGCAAGGGCCGATAGGCGGCGCTGCCTTTAATAACGAATTTGGCCGGCCCAATATAGCCGGCTATTTCCGTAGCTTTGAACAGCAAGATGCAAACGGCGCGAGCGGGCAGTTTCGCGGCTACCACAAACCGATCATGATCGCCGGCGGCATGGGTAATATCCGGCCTATGTTGGTGGATAAGCAGCCGATACCCAGCGGTTCGTTGATCATAATCCTTGGCGGTCCTGCCATGTTGATTGGTTTGGGCGGCGGGGCGGCCTCTTCGCAAACTTCCGGCGAAAGTTCAGCTGAGCTGGATTTTGCTTCGGTACAGCGCGAGAACCCGGAAATGGAGCGCCGTTGCCAGGAAGTGATCAATCATTGTAATTCCTTAGGCGAGCAGACGCCGATTATCTCGATTCATGATATAGGTGCGGGCGGCCTGTCGAATGCGGTGCCGGAAATCATTCATGATTGCCGGCGCGGCGGCCGTTTCGAACTACGCCAGGTGCAAAATGCCGATAAAAGCCTGTCGCCAATGCAAATCTGGTGTAACGAAGCCCAAGAACGCTATGTGGTGGCTATCAAGCCCGAGGCGCTGGCTTTGTTTGAAAGTTTCTGTCAGCGCGAGCATTGCTTGTATGCGGTGATAGGCGAAGCGACCGAGGCTGAGCATTTGACCTTAAGTGACTCTTGGTTGCGCGGCAAGCCGGTCGATCTGCCGATGTCTGTGCTGTTTGGTAAACCGCCTAAAATTCATAGAGATGCGCAGCGCTTAGCAAAAAATCTGCCGGCTTTGCAACTCGCCGATTTAGATTTGGGGGAGGCCATTAAACGCGTTTTGACTTTTCCAGCCGTTGCCGATAAGAGCTTTTTGATTCATATCGGTGACCGTTCGGTCACCGGTCTGGTGGCGCGCGACCAAATGGTCGGTCCTTGGCAGATTCCGGTCGCCGATGTCGCGGTAACCGCCTCCGGTTTTTACGCTTACACTGGCGAGGCGATGGCGATGGGCGAGCGGACGCCGGTGGCCTTGATTGATGGTCCGGCCTCCGGGCGGATGGCGATAGGCGAAGCCCTGACCAATCTGGCGGCGGCGCGGATCGCTACTTTAAATGATGTTAAATTGTCGGCTAATTGGATGGCGGCTGCCGGTAGCCCTGGCGAAGACGCTATCTTGTTCGATACGGTACAAGCTGTGGGCATGGAGCTATGCCCGGCTTTAGGCATCGCCATTCCGGTCGGCAAGGATTCCTTGTCGATGAAATCCGTTTGGCAGGACGGCGGCGGCGAAAAAACCATGACAGCGCCTTTATCCCTGATTATTACCGCCTTTGCGCCAGTGCCGGATGTGCGCAAGACCCTTACACCACAATTGCAAAATGCAGGCAGCGTGTTAGTGCTGATCGATTTGGGTTTCGGTAAAAATCGCTTAGGCGCTTCGGTGTTGGCGCAGGTTTACAATCAGCTTGGCAATCAGGCCCCGGATTTGGATGATCCCGGCGTATTCAAAGCCTTTTTTACCGCGATTCAGAGCTTAAATCAGAAAAATTTATTGTTAGCCTATCATGACAGATCCGACGGCGGCTTATTAGCTACCGTGGTGGAGATGCTGTTTGCCGGTAGACTGGGTGTCGATCTTGAACTGGATCCCTTGGATGCTGATCTAATTTCCAGCTTGTTTAATGAAGAATTAGGCGCAGTGCTGCAAGTCAAAACGGTAGACGCGCCACAAGTGCTGGCTTTGTTACAGCAAGCCGGCTTAGGGGCTGGCAGTCATATCATCGGTAAGGTGGTCGACGGTCAACAATTACGTATTTCTTATCGGCAAGCTTTGGTTTATAGCGCTACCCGCGCCGAGTTACAACAAACCTGGTCTGAGCTTAGCTATCGAATGCAAGCCTTACGCGATCATCCTGAGTGCGCCCGTCAACAATTCGAACGCATACTTGACGATCAAGATCCGGGCTTATCCGTGGTCTTGAGTTTTGATGTAGATGCTAATATCGCCGCCGATTTTGCCGCAGCCGCTAGGCCTAAGGTGGCGATTTTGCGCGAACAAGGCGTCAACGGCCATGTGGAAATGGCTGCGGCCTTTGATCGCGCCGGCTTTAGTGCGATAGACGTGCATATGACCGACATCATCTCCGGTCGAGTGACTCTGGCTGATTTTATCGGGCTGGCGGCATGCGGCGGCTTTTCCTATGGCGATGTACTGGGAGCCGGCGGCGGCTGGGCTAAATCGATTTTGTTTAATGCTAAAGCCCGCGCTGAGTTCGCGGCGTTTTTTGCCAGACAAGACACTTTTGGCTTGGGTGTGTGTAACGGTTGTCAGATGATGTCCGGCCTGCAAGAGATTATTCCCGGTGCGGAACATTGGCCGCAGTTTAAGCGTAATACCTCTGAGCAATTTGAAGCGCGGGTGGCGATGGTGAAAGTGCAGGCTTCGCCGTCCATATTCTTTTCCGGTATGGCTGGTTCGTTGTTGCCGGTGGTTGTCGCGCATGGCGAGGGTAGGGCGGTATTCGCCGGCAATCCAGCTGATAGCCAGGTGGCGCTGAGTTATGTAGATAATTACGGACAGGAAACCACCGGCTTTCCCGCCAATCCGAATGGCTCCCCGTTGGGTGTCACGGGCTTGACGACGCATGATGGCCGCTTCACGATTATGATGCCGCACCCGGAGCGTTGTTTTAGGGCCGTGCAAAACTCTTGGCATCCAGCTGAGTGGCTGGAAGACGGGGCTTGGCTGCGGATGTTTCGGAATGCTCGGGTTTGGGTGGGGTGAGACCAGTTTGTGGTGTCCGGCAAACATGCTTTCCAATCAGACCCCTTTCAGCTTTCTTGATATACCCATATTGCAGGATTGATTGATATTAAGCCTGAGTCACTTTCTTATGCGTAAAATAAAGTCCTAAAAGGCCTGCGACTAACAGGGCAATAGATGTTGGCTCTGGAACGGCGGTTCCATAGGTCCCAGAATAACTGACGCCATTAATATTTGCCTGAAAGAGGTCGTAAGGAGCAGTGCCGTAGTATGATGGCTCAGTTGTTAAGGTATTGTTACCTAGTATAAAGTCCACTGCGCCATTTTGGCCGGAGGTTGCACCGTCTCCCAAGAAATAGAAATCAGTTCCTCCGTTTAGGAGGACGATTGATGTGCTAGGGTCTGGAGTGCCATTGTAATTGTTATTTGTGAAAGTTGTGGTATCAATAGTAAATGAGATACTGAGATTTTGTAAGCTACTTAATAAGTATGTGCCATCTGCTAGGGTGTTGTTGAAACTAACTTCCCCTTGACCAACGAACGGGGCCGTGACTGTATAGTCGAAAGTGTCGTCTAATTCGACGTCAATCGTATTTGCAAATGCGCCGCAGCTGATGAACATCAGTGCGGATAAGATAATAATTTTGTTGATATTTATTCTAGTCAATTTAGTTCCTTTCATTTTTCCAATTATCAAAAGTGTAATCCAGATCCTCATGGTCATTATCCTTTGACATTACTATGTACTTCAATTCGTACGAATACCTATATTTATAGGGGGGGCAGACTACGTTTTAAATAAAAACTTGGTTTATTCGTTCGCAGTAACAGCGGTAAATCTAGCGGGTAAAGTTCCGTCTGGAATTGGCATCGCCAATACGCTATAGGCAGGCTATACACAACTCACAGATGCCGGTTTGTCGAAATATTTTGACAGTATTCCGCATAACAAGCTGATAGCTGTGGTAGCCGAGCGCATTGTCTCAGTGGCTTAGATTAGGCGCTATTTTGGTGCAACTTGCTTAAGCAACTGCCTATTCATAGTGCAAATTCTCGTAGATTACTGACGTTAATACGCTACAAGCCTTGAAGTATCAGTATATTTAATTCTGGCATCCATATTGCTGCAATATAGCTAAGTCTGCTGCTGAGACTTTCCCTGTCATGTAATTTTTGACATAGGCGTCCAGATTGAATGAATTAAGCATTTCATTTGGACGCCTTTTTTTTGTCTACAGTTTGCCGCAATCAATGGTTTTAAGCGCATTGGATCACATTTTCAGCGCCACAAAGAACACGGTGTCTGTTTTAGTTGATGCTATAATTAAGCAAATTCTAACGCACCCAATAAATTATGCCCAGAACGCTATACATAGCTAATGTTTTAATGAATACATATAGTTAGTCTATGTACATTATTACCAAGGAAGTTTATTTCTGTTATGGTCACCGGCTGATGAATCATCCCGGCAAGTGTCGGAATCTGCATGGGCATAGCGTCAAAGCCAGTATTTCCATCAAGCAGGAAGTGCTAAACCAGCAGGGTATGGTTTGCGACTTTGCCGATGTTAAGCTAGCTGTGGATAGCTTTATAAACGATGTCCTGGACCATAATTTTCTACTGCATAAAGACGATCCCTTGGTGCCGGCTCTGACCGCAGCCAATGAACAATTCTTGCTGTTGGATGAGCATCCAACAGCTGAAGTGTTGAGCAAAATGATTTATCAGCATGTCAAGCAACAAGGATTGCCTGTCGATCAAGTGGTGCTGTGGGAGACGACCAGCGCCTGCGCCTGTTATCGGGAAGATTAACCGTGAGTCAACTGCGACCGGTCAATACCTCGCTGTGTCTGGAAATGATTTGCGAATCCAACTACCAAAAGCTGTTTCGGCTGATTCCGGATTTATGTTCGTTCGACAAAATCGCGATAGGCCATACCCAGAACAAACCGGCGCTGTATCTTGATGTGTTGGAGCGTAACCCCTATACCTTGACTATAGAACTCAGCCATTGTTTTGATCGGCAGTTAGCGGAATTGATAGCGCCAGGCGTCAGAATTCGGGTTTATCTGGATGCAAAACTGGCGGAAGTGATCCGTGATCATGACAGGCCGGCAGTGGATCGGGTCTATAAAAATCCAGGCGCTGTGCTGGAAATTCAAGACTACAAATGGCGGCTGAATTATTTTTTGCAAAAATGGCTGGATCATTGCCTAAAAACGGAATATCGATTTTGTAGTGAAGTACGGGTGTCTTCATAGGTCATTGTTTCATAGTATGAATTTGGCGACTAGAGTCGAGCCGAGCAGGACCCATCTGCAAGTCATAGGCAGATAGTGCTTGCAAATATTCCCGGCGACGTGAGCGGTCTATTAGAATGGCTGGAAAACCGGATTTAAGTACCGGCAGATTGGCAATTAACCGCGCCATACGTCCATTGCCATCGGCAAAGGGATGAATGCGGACAAAACTTAGATGCAAATCCGCATAGACTGCCAGTGTTTCAGATTCAGCCATTTCTGTGGTGAGCGAGTCATTCAATAACGCCAACCATTCAGCCATTAGCGCAGGCACTTCTGCTGGTAAGGCGTAGTCGATGAAAGTCTGCCGCCCATCGGCGTTAAGTGCATGGGCGCCGTTGGGTTCGATTTTCCAAGCACCCACTGGCTGAAATATATCTACGATAACCGAGGTCTGTACGGCACGGTGCAGTTGAAACAAATCATCAGCGTTAATGGTAGCGGGCTTATCAAGTAGCCCGTAGAGTAGTTCGATAGCGCGGGCATGTCCCACGACCTCTTGGTGGTCTTTTAAGGGCTTGCCGGACACAGTCAGCCCTTCGGCCAGTATGAATGCCGTTTCCCCTAATGTAAGCGTATTGCCTTCCAAAGCGGTGCTGGTATGTGACCAAAGGTCGCGAAGCTGTGCTAATAAGGCGGATTTTAGGTCGTGGTCGAGTCCGTTGAGAAACTTCATGCTGCTGTCTGATCCTTGGGTTCAGAAAGTGATTTGCTGGCTTTAGACGCTGTTTCGACAATGATCATGGCTTAACCGCCTTAGCTATTTTGAGTAGAAGAAAGTTGGCAGAATCTTTTAAGTAAAAATTTGTTTGGATAAAATGGCTGCCTTTAGTATTCTATAGGGCTAAACTGCTAGAATAACCTAAATTAAATAAGAGTTGCATGAAAATTTTCCTTCACTACGTTAAAGCCAAACCCTATAAAATCGCCCATATATTGGTCGGTAACCCTGCTAAACCTGCTGATAAAAGCAATCAGAAAATAGGTTTATTTTCACCCAAAGTTGAAGGTAAACCGGAAAAACTTGAGTTGGACATTAAAAAGTATGACGAGTTAGTCCTTGCCGGCGCCAAAGCCACGGAAAAAGCCGATAAATTGCGGATGACAATTTCCCCGCCGCCTGCGAGTACTGAAACCGCGCCTGCCTAAGCGGCCGCCTAAAAAGAAAAGCCCTTAACCGGGCTTTTTTCTTGTCCAATGACAGCCCAACTCAACCTGGATTTTACCGATGTAGCGGATAGCAAAAATCAAGTCCAGTTCCAAAAAGGGTATAGTCTAATAGATTTTTTCACAAATTATGGGTCCGAAGATCAATGTACCGAAGCCCTATTTAAATGGCGTTGGCCGGATGTTCGGCGACAATTAACTTGTCCGGTTGGCGACAACTATTCTCACGCGGAGGGTTCTGGAATCAAATCTGTCACTGCACTTTGATGAGAGTGCAGAAACCATCGGTCTGATGTTTGAAGGACATGTACACCCGCATACTTGCTACAATAGCTACCTAATAATGCTAACCAGCCATTGAAAGCTCCAGGATAAATTCCAGCATGAAAAGCAAAGACAGAAGACGCGGCGTAGTTTTGGTTCACACCGGGGAAGGGAAGGGCAAGTCGTCCAGCGCCTTTGGCATGGTGTTTCGCGCCGCCGGTTGGGATATGCAGGTACTGGTGATCCAATTCATCAAGGGCCAATGGCAAACCGGCGAGCAAAAAGCCGCCGCTCGCTTCGATAACATTGAATGGCATGCCTTAGGCGATGGTTTTACTTGGGATACCAAGAATCCCGAGCAGGATATTAAAACCAGCCGCGAAATCTGGGACTTGTGTAAACAAAAAATTTCCACCGGACTGTACGATTTGGTCGTGCTGGACGAAATTAACTATTGCTGCGGCTATAATTGGATTTCCGGTCAAGAAATAGCCGACTTTATCACCCAGGAAAAGCCCGCCTGGGTGCATCTGGTCATGACCGGCCGCAACGCCGCCCCCGAGGTGATAGCAGTCGCCGATACCGTCACCGAAATGCATATGCTCAAACACGCTTTTCAACAAGGCATTAAAGCTGAGCAGGGCGTGGAATTTTAGGCTGAAATAAATCTGCTTTTCTGGCAAAATCAACAACCTTTTTAACATAGACTAGACCGACAAAATGCAAGCAGCCAAAACCCTGATCGAGAATTATTACCAAGCCTTTAATGATGGCGACATGGATACTTTTCTAAGCCTATTGACTGACGATGTGGTGCATGACATCAATCAGGGCGGCCGTGAGCAAGGCAAAGAAGCTTTTGCCAAGTTCATGAAAAAAATGAATCACCACTATCGGGAACAATTAGAAGATATTGTGGTGATGGCCAACGCAGATGGTACGCGCGCCGCAGCGGAATTTGTGGTGTTAGGCGAGTATCTGCATACCGACGAGGGCTTGCCGGAAGCCAATGGTCAGACCTATCGTTTGCCTGCCGGCGCCTTTTTTGACATACGTGACGGAAAAGTTGCAAGAATTACCAATTATTACAACCTAGGCGACTGGATTGCTCAGGTCGATCCGGAATAAGCGTTGCAAACATGATTTCCATTGCCGCCACCGGGTATTTAGCATAGAATCGAAAATGTAAGGTTAGGCATTAATTACAATAATTAAATAAACAGTGGAGAGCGGAAATGGGTGAAGCACAGAAATTAATGATCGCCGTTGCCGGTGTGTTTGTTGTCGGTTTTATCATGGTAGGCGCCAACAAGCAGCAAACTAGCGGTCAGAAAGAGTCAGCAGCGCAAATACGGGCTTTGGTCGCCATGCAGGAAATGGCGAATGTGAAATGTCCTAAATTGATACTGAATAAAACCGGTTCACAGGTCTATTTTCCTTCAAAAACCGATACCGATAAAGCAACTTATGTCACCATGGAATGGGTAGGCGAAAAAGATTCGCATTTCAAAACCGCTTCCTGCACCTTGCATCTGAATTTGGGCGGGGTCTCTAAGCTGATTATTGATGGCGAGGTTTTGATAGATAAGAAGGTTTAATTAACTTTCTAACTAAAAATACTTGTGCAGTAGATGGAGTTAGGGAGGGGCAAGCCGTTTTGGTTGGTTTAGTAATACAATTTTGCTAAAGGCCCCTTCGCCTGACTCTTGTTGCGTAGCACACAGTGGATGTTTGACCGAAATTTAACAGCAATGCTTTCATAGGGGGGTGCAGGCAAAGAGTCTGTGTACACGGTTGTTAATTTTTCTCCCATTCCTTTGGTCTGTCGATGTAAACTATATGCCAACGCTAGCTGTGCGTCGCCCGCTGGCGACCTACATGCTGAACGCATCGCTACATAAATAACAACAATAAAGCAAAAATTAGGTGAAAAATAATGGGGAAAACTGTCTATAAAGGCATCTTAAAGACCTGGAAAGACGACCGTGGTTTTGGATTTATCTTGCCGGATAATGGCGACAAGGATGTGTTTATGCATATCTCTGCTTTGAAAGGCATTGCGCGCCGGCCTACCCGTGGCGATGTCGTGTATTATGAATTGGCTAAAGATGTCGGCGGTAAATTCAAAGCGGTTAACGCGAGTATCGAAGGTGTTGAAATTGTCGCAAAACCAGCTAAAGCAATCAAATTATGGGTATGGTTAGCGGCGCTTATCTTGGGGTTGGCTAGTGTCGCAGTCGCTGCTTATTTTATGTAACAGCGTTAGCGCTTGCGTGTCATTGTCTAAAACCTCAGTTTTAGGAATCAAATATGGAATTTATACAACAGCTGCTGGATATTTTTTTGCATCTCGATAAACATCTGGCCGTCATTATCAGTGACTATGGAGTGCTCACCTATGCATTGCTGTTTCTGGTCATTTTTGTGGAAACCGGTTTTGTGGTCATGCCGTTTCTGCCCGGTGATTCCTTGTTGTTCGCTGCCGGCGCCTTTGTTGCTTTGGGTGTTTTGGATTTAACAGCGCTGCTGGGTTTAATGATGTTTGCTGCTGTGCTCGGCGATACGGTTAATTATTGGGTTGGCCGGCAATTGGGGCAGCGGGCCTATACACTTAGTTGGGTCAACCGGAGTCATCTCGATAAAGCCCAAGCCTTTTATGAAAAATACGGGGCTAAAACCATAGTTTTGGCGCGATTTGTGCCTATCGTCCGCACTTTTGCGCCGTTTGTGGCGGGTATCGGCGCCATGTCTTATCGTACTTTTTTAACCTATAATTTGGTTGGCGGCGTGGCTTGGGTGCTGATTTGCAGTTTGGCAGGCTATTTTTTCGGTAATATTCCTGTCGTCAAACAAAATTTCGAAATCGTGATCCTGGCTATCATATTCGTCTCTATCGCGCCTATCCTGCTTGAAGTTTGGAAGTCTCGCAAACCGGCTCAACAACAAAGCTAAGGTATGACTATGAGCGATTCGCAAAAATGGCTAATTTTGGCGTTTACAGTGGCGATAGGTTGGCTGTTATATCTTTTAGCGCCGATTTTAATGCCGTTTGCGTTTTCTTTTGGCTTGGCTTATTTAGGCGATCCTCTGGTAGATAGATTGGAGGCTCTGCATTGGCGATCTTTTCGCTTAAATCGCACCTTTGCGGTGTTGTTGGTTTTTTTAAGCAGCATATTCGCTATCGCCACACTCTTAATTATTGTGCTGCCGGCGCTGGAAAATCAGGTGAGCGATTTTATCGATAAATTACCGGCCTATCTGGTTTGGTTGAATAAAACCGTGATTCCGTTGCTGCAACAGTATTTCGGCCGCAGTATTCGGCCTTTACAGACTGATCAGTTTGTGGGCTTGCTGAAAAGCCATTGGCAAAATGGCGCTTTGACGGAAAATATGCTCCGTTCGCTATCCCATTCCGGTGCGGTGCTGATTGGTTGGATCATGAATCTGGTATTGATACCGGTGATTAGCTTTTATCTGCTGCGAGATTGGGATGACTTGATAAAGCAGATTCATAATTTATTTCCGCGCCGCTTTTCCGGCTTAGTCGGCAAGTTGGCTACAGAAGCCGATGAGGTGTTAGGCGCTTTCATGCGCGGCCAGTTTTATGTGATGTTGGCGCAGGGTGTGTTTTATAGCATAGGTTTATGGTTAACCGGTTTAGAAACTGCCCTGTTGATCGGTATGCTGGCCGGTTTTATTAGCTTTATCCCCTACATGGGTGTGATAGTTGGGTTAGGCTCCGCCGTCCTAGCCGCCATACTGCAATTCCAGGATTTGATGAAAGTTATTCCAGTGCTGGTGATATTTGCCATTGGGCACAGTCTGGAAAGCATGTGGTTGACGCCTTGGTTAGTCGGCGACAAAATCGGTTTGCATCCGGTGGCGGTCATCTTTGCCGTGTTGGCCGGCGGGCAATTATTTGGATTTTTAGGCGTCATGTTGGCCCTGCCTTTGGCGTCGGTGATTATGGTGCTAGTGCGGCATATTCATGAACGCTATACTGATAGTCAGTTTTACAGTATCTCGCAATTGTGATTGGCCGTTTGACCTTGCTGATGTTTTTGGCTTTATCGCTTGGGCAGGCTACGGCCAGTGATCAAAATCGGGAGCAGGAGAATGCGACCGAGATAGCAAAACAGCCCCTGATTGGTAAAACCCTGTGGCTGGAGGCGGCAGGACAACGTTTTTTCTGTCTGTATACAGAATCCGAGAAAACCGATAACGCCCAAGCGGCCATCATTTTACATGACATTGGCGGCGACCCTGATCAGAAGCCGTTGCTGCATCAGCTAAGAACCCAGTTGCCGCAACACAAATGGACGACTTTGGCTTTGCAATTGCCATTGCGGGAAAAATCGGCGACCGAGGCTGATTATTATGGGCTGTTTGCTGAATCGCAACTGCGAATTCGGGCCGCAATTGATTATCTGCAAAAGAACGGCGCTAAAAAAATCGCACTGATCGGTTACGGTCTAGGCGCTTTACTGGCCGTATATGCCGTTAACGAAAAACCAGAGAGTTTGGTTGCCGTGGCTGCGATTAGTTTGCCTGTGCCGGAAAGCGATGCGCCGCAAGCACAGACTTTGGTGTATATCAAAAATATTGCCTTGCCATTGTTGGATATTTATGCTCAGTTTGATTTATCCACTGTGCTGAACACAGCCCAGCAACGCCGGTTGGCGGGTAAGGATAATCCAGTATACTGGCAAGTGCGGATGGAAGGCGAAAACCATGCCTATCAACAAGATTACGAGCGGCTTGTTAAACGGGTTTACAGCTGGCTAAGCGCCCTTAGCCGGCAAAATTGACCGCTCATTTTTATCTATAATTTATAAATGGAGAACAATAAATGCAATTAACCGATGAATTGGTTGCTGAGATTAAATTTTTGTCGCTGTTCAAGCTGGCTTCGAATCAGGAGGGTGTTAAGGTGCACGCCAACGCTGATCCTGAATTGATTGCCGCCGCTAAGCGTATGTTCGACAAGGGGATGACGACGCGGATTGATGGTGGTTATCTTACCGATTTGGGTGTTGAGGTTGCCGATCATGCGCAAAGATTGTTGACAGTGTTGCAGTCGCGTTAAACGCTGTCTTTAAGTTAATCCGTTCGTGATGAGCTAATCGAACCATGAACGGCTTGACTTGGATTGACTACAATCCCAGTTCGAATACCCATTTTATTGATACATAAAGCGTTAATGCTATAACGCTGCTATAGATCAAAAATTGTAGTGGATTTCTCAAATTGGCTTGCAAAAACCCACCTACCTCGCCTTGCTGTTTTAATTCCTGGTATAGAGCGCGCTGTGTGTTGTAGCGTTCACGTTGGTATGCATCGAACAGGGGTTGGATTTTTTCCAGATCCTCTTGGTGATAGAGCCAAATGGCCGGCATGGAAATACCGAAGCTGCCTGCTGAGGTTTCATAAAAATCAATTTCGTTTGTCAGCAATAGTTCGCGGACATCTTCGGCTTCATCGTTAGGTACGCCGCGTAAAGAAAAAAATAGTACTGCCATTTTTAATAGTCACCTGAATAGCGCATAAATGCTCGTTTAATCAATTGATTTTTATAATTATTCTGCGAAAAGCACTATAAGAAAAAATGTAGGAGCGGGCCATGCCCGCGATAAGGCCTTTCGGATTGGATAGGCCTTCATTGCGGGCATGGCCGGTTCCTAGAAGGTTGTAGGTTTTCTTTTGATCGAATCAATTCGTCACGCTGAATAGTTATTAATTTTTGCAGTCAAAATAACATAAAATTCAAACTTGCGTTAGTCTGGCGATAATCGGCTTTGAATGAATTTTCCTGTAATCGTTTAGCCCCCCCTCTTTGAAAGTGAGGGGTTAGGGGAGATTTTCTAAATAAATCCCCCTCGATAACCCTTTTTGAAAGAGGGAAATGAGTGCTTACAATTTCCTAGGCGGTTTTTTGCTAAATCAGTCAAGCGATTGTTAGGCATCTTACAAATTAGCACACTTATCAGTGTCTATGATAAATTAACATACTTAACAATAAAATAAAATTCTGGTTAAGAAGCGGTTATGCCTACATTCTTCGGGTAAGCGTTCAGTCCCCCTCTTTGAAAAAGCGGGGTTAGGGGAGATTTTTTAAATTAATCCCCCACGACTCCCCTTTTTCAAAAGGGGAATTGAACGATTACCTCTTTGGGCGCCGAAAAAAGGCTAAAACCAGTGAAACAATGTCGTCTATTTTTTAATTTTATCCGCATGGATTTAACGTTGGCAAGATACTGGATTATCTGGTGTATTTTTCTTGGCAGTTTTCTTTTTGTCAATAGTATAAGGGCCGATGA
Source organism: uncultured Pseudomonadota bacterium (assembly GCA_963705975.1). Classification (GTDB taxonomy): domain Bacteria; phylum Pseudomonadota; class Gammaproteobacteria; order Methylococcales; family Methylomonadaceae; genus Methylomonas. The sequence continues at coordinate 21,246 of CAVPMI010000038.1, read as the reverse complement.
TGCCTTGGCCGTAGAAAGCTTTCGGGTTGGTTTTTATGCGCGGGCGTTTCCGGATTTTTCCTTGGCAGATTTAGAAATAACCGTAAAACTGCTTTCGGAGGAAATTGGTAAGCAATTAGGTATTCAAACCAGTGTCACTGTTTTTAAGGACTTGGCAGAAATGCGCAAAGCCTTCGAGCATGGCGAGATTAATTTCGTGGTGGCTTCCTCATTGAATCTTGCTAATGAATTTGAAAATAGTCAATTTGGTGATGGCTTTAGAATGGTCACGAATAATGAATTTAATGATACCTTGGTGGTGATGACTCGAAAAGATGCAGGCTTGGATAACTTTAAGTTGCTGGAAGGCAAGCGTCTTACCTTAGTCGAGAATGATCCTATCGCCCATCTTTATATTGACACTTTAGCACTGTCTAATTTTAAGAAACATTATTATGATAGTTTTAAGGTGGTTAAAAATGAGACGAAATACATGCAAATTATTTTAAAACTTTTCTTCGGTCAAACCGATGTGATTTGTATGTATCAAAATGCTTATGCAGTCGCGAGCGAGTTAAACCCACAAATAAGAGAAAAATTGCAGATTGTTTCGCAAATTAATGGTATTCCGCAAGGGTTAGGTTTTTTCCACAAAAGTACGCCGCCTATATTTCGTGAAAAAGTCATTTCAGAACTTTTGATGTTGGATACCTATGCCAGAGGTCGTGAATTGCTGCAATTGTTCAAAGCGGATAAAACCATTAGGACTAGTCCTGCTGACTTGATCCCGGTTAAACAATTATCTGCGAGTATAAATAAATCGCCTTAAATATACAAAGCATTGTTAATCTGCCGGATACCCCAGTACGTAGGTTGGGCTGACGCCTGGAAGCCCAACATTCGAAGCAGTTAATAATGAATTGACTGCTTCTACAGCGTGCATATAAGATTCAAGGCAGGTAATCAGTTCTTTGGCTTCGATTGGTTTAGCGTTCCCATGCAGAGGGTGGGAACGCTAGCAATAGCAAATCTTTTAGGCTGTTTGCGCTAATTCACAACTTAATCTTCAAAGAATGTAACTTCCGATACAAATGCGTCCGCTCCATGCCGATGGCGGATGCCAATTTAGCCACGCTGCCGCCGGTTTTTTCGAAATGGTATTCCAGATAGGCTTTCTCGAAATGATCGCGGGCTTCTTTTAAGGGCAGATTGAAAAATTCCGGCACGTTTGAGCCTAGTTTCGGTGATTCGGCTATCGAACCCAGCGCGGTTTTTACTTCATCCAGCTCAATATCGTCGCCGGCGCCGAGGATCATCAAGCGTTGCACCAGATTGCGCAACTCACGGATATTGCCCGGCCAATTGTAATTGCGCAGATAATTTTGGGCGGCCATCGAAAAACGCCGGAACGGTAGTTTTTCATGCACCACGAAATGATCGACATAAAAATTCAGCAAGGCAGGCACGTCTTCGCTGTGTTCACGCAAGGGCTGAATCTCTAGCGTTACCACGTTTAGCAGGTAATATAAATCCTGACGGAAGCGACCGCTGTTCACCTCTTCATCTAGGGCCATGCGCGTAGAGGCGACTACCCGCACATCAACGCGCACGGTTTGGCTGCCGCCGACCCGCAAGAAGGAACTGGATTCCAAGGCGCTGAGCAAACGGGCCTGGGTTTCCGGGTCCATGCCGCCGATTTCACCCAGAAATAGTGTGCCGCGGTGCGCTTGCTCCAGCAGGCCGCGATAAATACGGCCATTGTCTTCCCGGCCAAAAAATTCCACGGCAGAATTTTCCGGGGAAATACTGCCGACCGAGACATCGACAAACGGGCCGTCGCGGCGCATGCTGGTGTTATGCAGATAGCGGGCGAACATTTCCTTGCCGACGCCGGGTTCGCCGACAAACAGCACCCGGGCGTCGTGTTGCGCCAGGCGCTTGACTTTGTCTTTAATGCGTTCGATCACCGCGCTTTTGCCGACCGGATCGACGCCTATCATTAATTGTTGTTTGAGACCGGCGTTTTCGCGTTGTAGCGAGCTGGTTTCCAGTGCGCGTTCGACAATCAACAGTAGCTTTGCCAGCGATAAGGGCTTTTCCAGAAAATCGTAAGCCCCAAGCCGGGTGGCTTCCACTGCCGATTCGACTGAGGCATGGCCGGACATCATGATCACCGGACAGAGCGAGTCGTCTTCGGCGACCCACTCCCGCAGCAAGGTGATGCCGTCGCAGTCCGGCATCCAAATGTCCAATAGAATCAGATGCGGCCGGCGCAGAGCCTTCTGTCTGCGGGCTTCGGCGGCATTTTCGGCCATCGCCACCTCATAGCCTTCATCCTCTAGTATTTCCGAAACTAATTGACGAATGTCCTGTTCGTCGTCCACAACCAGAACGTAAGGCGCTTGCTTATTCATTAACTTTTCCCAAATTCATAGACCGGCAACTGAATGACAAAGCCGGCGCCGCTATTATATGACTTATCCACCCAAATCGCGCCGCCGTGTTCCTCAACAATTTTTTTCACGATGGCCAATCCCAAGCCGGTGCCTTTGCTTTTGCTGGTGACATAGGGCTCAAAAATAGTTTCAATGCGCTCGGTATTTAAGCCACAGCCATAGTCATAAAGCCCTAGTTCGACATAATCGACATTGTTGCGTACAACTTTGTTGATTTTAATATCGATTTGACACTGAGAGCTGGTGGCTTCCAATGCATTCTTAATTAGATTATGCAGCACTTGGCGGATGCTGACCGCATCGACTTCAACGATGACATGCTGGGTCGGAAATGCTGTGGTGAATAGGATGCCGGTAGGCGCATATAATGCCAGAATTTCTTGGATTAAATCGATCAAATTGATTCTTTCCACCTGTTTTTTGGAAGGGCGGGCATACTCGGAAAAATCGTCCACCATTTGTTTCATCGCCTCTACCTGTTGGACGATGGTGCGCGTACCGCGCTGCAAAAATTCTGCGGAACTGTCGTTTAGTTCTTTGGCGAGTTTGTGCTGTAAACGTTCGGCGGATAGCTGAATCGGCGTCAGTGGATTTTTGATCTCATGCGCCAACCTGCGGGCCACTTCGCCCCATGCGGCATTTTTTTGCGCCTGGATCAGGTCGGTCACGTCATCGAACACCACAACGGCCCCGGTGCGGCTGCCATCCTGCATGAACAAGGGTGTTCCCCGGCAGAGCAATTCCTGGCGACCGTTAGGGCCGAGAAAGACAATGCGTTGTTCCCAAATATCGTCGGCTTTCTCCAGTAAAGATTGAATAGTGGCCAGCATCTCGGCTAGTTCGCTATGTTTGCCTGCCAAGGTGGCCAGGTTTTGGCCGACAAAATGGCTGACCGGGATATGTAAAATCCGATAAGCAGCCTGATTGGCAGTGCGGATCGTAAAGCCGGCGTCGAAACTGATAACGCCGGCGGTAAGATTGGCGAGAATGGTTTCCAGATAAGCGCGTTGATTTTCTACTTCTAGCCCCGCAGAGCGGGTTTCGTCGCGGGAACGGGCGATACGTCGCGTCATTTGGTTGAAGGATTCCACCAGAAAACCGAGGTCATCCTGATTGGTCACCGGCAATTGCTGCAAATAATCGCCATCGGCGACGGCTTGGGTGCCTTTGACCAGTTCTTTAACGGGCGCGACGATATTGCGGATGCTGATGAACGCTACCCAGATAGCAGCCAGCATGCTTAACAGCAGCACCAAGAGCAGAATCAAGGAGAAGCTGGTTTTTAAGGAATCCCGCAAAAAAGTCATTTCCTGGTAGCGAGTGAAGGCGAACTCAATGGAGTCCGCCAGATCGGTCACTCGCACCGGCACCGGATATAAGACCTGCAAATAGCGGCTTTGATCGCGTTGAATCGGCAGGATCACACGCGCCAGCATTTCAGCTTTATCGCCGGGGTCGTAGGCAAAATATTCTCTATTTTGCTTGAGTTGCAGCCAGATTTGTTCGTCCGGCACATGCGGGAGAATGTCGCTGGGGTTGGCGCTGCTGGAGGCAATAATATGACCTTGATTGGAAAACACCGCTATTTCCATAGCCCCGGAGTCATTCCATAAGGCGCCGATTTCCAGCGCAATCATCGATTCCGATTTGTCCTGAAGTTGTGCCGCCATCTGCCTGGTTTGTTTGATATGCCAGTTCATGCGTTGCGCCAGCGAGGACTGGCTGAGTTCCAGCGCGTCATCCATGGCGCGGTCGATTTCGACGTTAAACCAGCTGTCTATGCCTTGATGCAGGAACTGCACGGAAAAGTAAAATACAATTGCCGCCGGGGCAAGGGCCAGCAGGACGAATAGCGACACCATGCGCGTGGTGAGCCGCGAGCCGGCTGCCTTTTTCTTGAGTTCACGCACCAGCGAGTAAGCGTTGACCGCTACTAAGCCTAACAGAATGATAGAACCTAAGGTGTTGATGACCAGTAAACCGGAATACATCTCACCCAATTGCGATGATTCCTGAGTAGCGCTACTCATCAATTGCAGTGACAGCAATACAAATCCAAACAGTATGAAAATTGAGACGCTGGCGGGAACTTTTATTTTTGAATAGGACATATAAACCAGGCGCTGGATAGAAACCATTGATTATCGAGGTAGGCGAAGGGGCGCAATGGCACCGGCAGAAATTCGCGGTTAAATTCGGTTTTTACCGCTAGCTGGTAAGTGCGGCTGCTTTTAAGCAATTGCTTGTCTATTGTAGGCGCTTCCGGCAGCGTGGATAGATAATTGAGCGCGGCGTTCATGCTTAAAAACATTTCATCTTCACCGCTGGGATTATGGACTTCATATTGATTCAGCAATGCGTTAAAACGCAGTATGTAAGTCAATTTTTGACTATAAATAGTCGTATCCCATAGCCACCCTGGCGCACTGATGTTAATCAGCGACTCCCAAGCCAAGGGAATGCCTTTTTGCAAAGCTTCGCGAGCGGTAGGACTCAGTTGATAGCCGATTTGCGTGGCGATGTGATAACCGTCGCTTGCTTCGATTAGCCTTGCTGAGCGGATGTGAGCGGCAAAGCTATCGGCAGAGCTTAAAATTGGCCACACAAAGAGACTGCACAATAGACCGAAGCCTAGTTTAGTGTGATAAAGGGATGGGCGAATTGACATGTTTGCTTGAGTTTTAATCTCCTAACTTCGGTCTGGTAGCTGATAAGCTTAATTTGTTCCGGCATTTTACACTTAATTAGTAGCTCTGGCATCGTATGCTTTCAGTTAACCGCTTAGAAAAAAAGGGGGTTAGGGGCGATTTTAATTAGATAAATCCCCCTTTTATAAAGGGGGAGAGCAAAGCAGGGGGCCTGAGCGCTGACCTGATGTCCCAAGGTGTACTTATGTTTTTCTAATCAACTCGGATGCCATCTCTAGTTGGCTAATGTTATGATAAGCTAAAAATAAACCACAGAGTCGCAAATATGCTAGAAGCCAGCCTCCGCTTGGCGCTGACGACTAATTTTCCGGTGCTATCGATCACAGGAGAAATAGAAGCTTTACTTGGCTTTAAACCTGAAGATTTTTTGGCCGCCAAAGTGTCTGTCCGTACGCTAATTCATGCACATGATCTGGATATAGCGGACGAGCTATTCACAATTGAAAATTACGCAGCTGAGGCTTCGTGCAATATCCGGCTCAGGCAGGCAAATGGCCTGATTCGCTGTGTGAAGATTTATTATACAAAAAATACGGCTGAAGATGGCGTAGACATTCTCGAATGGCGGATGCAGGATTCGAAAAGTCTACGGCAAAGGATTTCCACCTCGCCGTTGGTGGATAATTTCAAAGCCATGATGGATAACACTGATGATTACATCTATTTCAAAGATCGTAACCATGTGTTTACCGGCGCGAGTAAAACCTTAATAGACAACACTGAGCCGCTAGAGCCGAGTAGCGATTTGCTGGGTTTGACGGATTATGATGTGTTTCCTGAAGAATATGCCGATAGCTATTATCAACTCGAAAAGGAAGTCTTTGCCAGCGGTCAGGCCGTGTACGAGATACAGCAATATCAGGCGAAAGACGGTAAAAAAGGCTGGATAGATAACCGTAAATACCCCATCAAGGACGAAAAAGGCATCGTCATTGGTCTTTATGGTATTGCGCGGGACATCACCGAACGCAAGAGGGCAGAGGAGGCTTTGCAGGAAAACGAGCGGAAACTGCGCGGTTTGTTTAAGCTGTCGCCGCTGGGTATCGCCATGACTGACATGGAAGGTCAATTTATTGAATTCAATGAAACATTTATGCAAATCTGCGGTTATACGCAACAGGAACTGCGGGCGCTTGATTATTGGGAGCTAACGCCGCAAAAATACGCTTACGCCGAAGCCCAGCAGCTTGGTAAGCTTGCGGTAACCGGAAAATACGGTCCCTACGAAAAGGAGTATCTGCGCAAGGATGGTAGTTTAATTCCCATTTGTCTAAACGGGGTATTGATTAAAGGCAAGGATGGCCGGGATTATATTTGGTCCATGATCGAAGATATCCGCGAGCGTCGGCAGTCCGAAAAACAACTGCTGGAAAATAAAGCGCAATTAAGTGAGTTGCTGGAAATTCAGACAGCTATTTTAGATGCTCTGCCGGTGAATATTGCGCTGATTGATCCCCAGGGCAGGATACAAGCAACGAACTGGCACTGGGATGCTTTTGCGCTGGATAATGATTTGCCGTCCGCAACAGTCCGTACTTATAGTTACGATCTGAATATTTGCTACAACAGTACAGGCATTGACACGGAAAGCTCTCCTTGCTTAGTAGAAGGCATTTATCATGTTTTAGACGGAAATAAATTTCACTTTACCCACCACGCTGCGCATACCGGTCTATTAGCTGTGCTAAGAGGTGAACAAAAATCGTTTTCTTTAGAATATGCAAACCTTGCTGCAGACCAGTTGCGCTGGTTTAGAATGCTGGTTACGCCATTGAACGAACTTGGCGGCAGTGTAGTGGTTAGTCATGAAAACATCACCGAGCGCAGGCGGCAGGAAGAGCAAAGCAAGGCGCATTTGGATGAATTGGCCCATGTCACGCGGCTGGGATTGATGGGGCAAATGGCCTCAGGGTTAGCGCATGAAATTAATCAACCCCTGTCTGCCATCGCCAGCTATACCCAAGCCAGTATCAACATGTTCAAAGCAGAAAAGCCGAATTTGGAATTATTGTCAGAAATTGCCGACAAAACCAAGCAGCAGGCTTTAAGAGCCGGACAAATAGTGCATCGCATGCGGGATTTTATCAAATTTAAAGCAAACCCAAATACAGTTGTCGATCTTAACAGCTTAATCCTGGATGCAGTAGGGCTGTGCCAGGCTGACATTAAGCAAAATAATATTAAACTGGATTGTAATTTGAAAAATGATCTGCCGCTGGTCAATGTCGATCCTATCCAAATCGAGCAAGTTTTAATAAACTTGATACGTAACAGCATTGATGCTTTGCAGAATTTATCTGTCGATCAACAGCGTAGCTTAAGCATCCATAATGAATTAATGCCCGAAAATAGCATTCAAGTGCGGGTTAAGGACAATGGGCCTGGTATCACTGCAGAGCAGCAAAAAAAAATCTTTATGCCATTTTATACCACTAAGACCAGTGGCTTAGGAATGGGCTTATCTATTTGTCGGTCACTGATAGAAGCTCACGGCGGTGTTTTACGTTTCAAAAGCTCGGTTGGCAGGGGGGCAACCTTTTATTTTACTTTGAAGCCGGGGATAACAGCGTAAGCAAGCGAAGAAAAGTTGTAATATTAGCAAAAATGTAGGAGCGGGCCACGCCCGCGATAAAGGCCTATCAAGATCTAAAGGCCTCATCGAGGGCGTGGCCCGAGCCGATCAAGATTGTGAGTTAGCCTTAAAATGATTTTATGAGTCACGCTGAATAGTTATCGAAAATTGAGTTCTGAATGTTCCTTACTTACTAAAAGTTTCCCTATATAAATACTTATCTGTAAAATCCGCATTTTTATTTAGTTAATAGAGCAACAGCAAAATGGGAAGAGCTTATCAAAACCGTAAAGTATCCATGGCAAAAACCGCGGACGCCAAGGCAAAAGTCTACAGCAAATACGGCCGTGAACTTTATGTGTGCGCCAAGGCTGGCGGCGTAGATCCCTCTGGAAATACAGCTCTCCGTGGTTTGATCGATAGAGCTAAGAAGGATCAGGTGCCTAGCCATGTGATTGAAAAAGCCATCGACAAAGCCAAGGGTGGCGGTGGGGAAGATTTTGCTCCGGCGCGTTATGAAGGTTTTGGTCCCGGCGGTTGCATGGTCATAGTCGATTGTTTGACCGATAACCCTACCCGAACTTTTAATGATGTGCGGCAGTGTTTTACTAAAACCAAAGCAAAAATCGGCGCTCAAGGCGCTGTCAGCCATATGTTTGATCATGCCGCTATCTTGGCTTTTAAAAATGCTGATGAGGATGCGGTGCTGGAAGCCTTGCTAACGGCTGATGTGGACGTAGGCGATATTGAAAACGATGTTGGCGCTATTACGGTGTTTGTGCCACAAGCCGATTACTTTAAGGCCAAGCAAGCTTTATTGGATGCGCTGGGAAAAATTGAATTTGAGGTGGACGAAATTCAATTCGTGCCGAAAAGTTCTACGCCTATTGCCGGCGATGATCTCATCATGTTTGAAAAGTTTTTAGATATGCTGAATGAGTTGGACGATGTGCAGGCAATTTATCATGATGCGGAGTTTTGAGGTTGTTTCACGGGCCTTTGGCTCAGAATGGAAATAATTTAGCAAACTCCTCACTAGGCAACGGCTTTGAAAACAGATAACCTTGCCCGTAATCGCAGCCGATGCGGGTTAGTATATCGTTTTGCTGTTGGGTCTCTATGCCTTCGGCCACCACCCGCATGCCAAGTTTATGCGCCATCAAAATCATGGCCTCGCATAATGCGAGATGGGTGGAATCGTCGGCCAGATTACAGACAATACTGTTATCGATTTTTAAGTAATCAATGGCAAATTTTTGCATATAAGGCAAAGACGAATAACCTGTGCCGAAATCGTCAATGGCTACCTGAATGCCTGCGTCTCGGTACGCGTGCAGCTTTTCGGTGGCGGCGGAGGTTTCCAGCAACAAACCCTCGGTGATGTCGACTGTTAAGCAATCACCCGCCATACCCAGACTGTCCAGATATGCAGCCCAGTTAAAGCTGTTTCCCTCGGAGCGCAGGAATTGTACCGAAGAACGGTTGATACTGATCTGGAAGTTGGGATTGATATGTTTACGTAATATTTGCACATGCTGGATGGCTTGTCTAAATACCCAGTCGCCGATTTCATGAATCATACCGTTTTCTTCCGCAACCGGAATAAACAAAGCTGGATTGATTATGCCTTTGCTAGGATGATGCCAGCGAACCAAGGCTTCGGCTTTATCGATGCATCCGCTTTTGAGTTCCACTATCGGTTGGTAATATACTTGAAATTGTTGTTTTGCTAAGGCCAAGCGTAAGTCGTTGGCCATGCTGAGCCGGTATTGCGCGGCGTTTTGCATAGCGGCTGTAAAATAACAATAACAATTTCTGCCATTATTTTTTGCTGCATACATTGCCTGGTCGGCATATTGCAGGAGATGCCCTATGTCTCCGGCATCGGTCGGGTAAATGGTAATGCCGATGCTGGCGGAAATGAAACTTTGCTCGTCATGCAGGGTAAAGGGCTCCCGCATCAGGGCTAAGATGGATTGCGCCACCCTTTCCACATCCTCAGAGTCTTCCAGGTCGGTCAAAATCACCGTAAATTCGTCGCCGCCCAAGCGTGCCACGGTATCCGTATCCCGTACACAGCTTACGATGCGTTTTGCGGCGGTTTCCAGTAATTTATCACCCAAAATATGCCCCAAGGTATCGTTGATTTCCTTAAATCTATCCAGATCAATAAATAGTAAGGCAAAAGCAGCGGTATTTCGGTCGGCATTTTTAATTTGTTGCTCTAAGCGATCATGAAACATTCGGCGATTTGGCAAGCTGGTTAAAGGATCGAAATTAGCTTGCCGCCAAATTTGTTCTTCGGAGAGTTTTTTCTCGGTAATATCCAAGGCGACGCCGTCCCAGACTATAGCGCCTTTGGCAAGCGATTTCGGCCTGGAGCACACCTGTATCCAGCGGCTGCCGCCAGGTGGATGGATGAATAACTCCATAGAAAAATCGCTCAAATCCCGAGCGCTGGTTGCCACGGCTTCTTTATAATGCGCGAGTTGCCCGGCGTCGATTTGCTTAAGCAGAAGGTTTGGATTGTGCAAAACCTTTTCGGCAGCGAGACCATGAATTTTTTCGAGGCCGGTGCCGATAAAATGGAATTTAGCATGGCCTGCAGATGTCAGCTCGCATTGATAGATGTATCCATTGGGTAAATTATTGCCTAAGGAACGAATCCGCTCCTCGCTGGCAGCTAATTTTTCCTCGAAACGTTTGCGTTCGGTTATATCTCGGCTGACACCGACTAAACCTAGCATCATCCCTTCAGGCGTAAAGAAGGGGGTTTTGATGGTATCCACCAGCACGCAACGTCCATCGGGATAAGTTACCCATTCCTCGTTGCTTTTTGATTGCCTGGATTCCAATACGGCAAGGTCAAAGCGCTGGAATTGTTCGGCGGTTTGCCGATCAAAAAAATCAAAATCGGATTTACCGATTTGGCTGGCTTCCGGCCGGCCTGCATATTTTTCGAAAGCCTTGTTACAACCAATATAGATACTGTTTATGTCCTTATAAAATATTAAATCGGGGACGGCGTCTATCAGACATCTTAACAAGGCCTTTTCCCGGCTTAAGGCTTCTTTGAGTGTGTGCTCTGCCGTTACATCTCGAAACACCAGCACCACGCCATATAATTTGCCATCTTGGCTGCGTATCGGCTCAGCGGAATCAGCAATGTGATATTCCTTTGCATCGCGCGAAATCAGCAAGGTATGGTTAGCTAAGCCGCTAAGTTTGCCGGTGTTAAGTGTACGTGTTACCGGGTCTGCGGCAGGTTGCCGGGTTTGCTCATTAACAATGGTGAAAACTTCTGCCAGGAGTTTGCCGCTTGCTTCCCCTATAGGCCAACCGGTTAATGCTTGCGCAATAGGATTCATAAAGGTGATGCGGCTGTTTAAATCGGTGGTGATGACGCCATCGCCAATCGAGTTTAAGGTTACCGCTAGGCGTTCTTTGCTTTCTACTAATTGATTGATGGTGTCTGCCAACTGTTTAAGCAGTTGGTTCCATGCCTTGCCAAAGGTTGCTAACTCACTATTACCTGTCAATTCGGCTGCTGCGCTGTGGTCGCCCTGGGCAAAACGGGTCGCCACAGTGGTTAAGTGTTTTAGCGGTTTGTCTATCCAATGGGCAATAACCCAACCCATAAATAGCATTAACAGCAAGCCAAAACTTATTATAGGATACATGGATTTTATTAATATCTCCCAGCTTGCAGTTTTAGCGCGGGAAATATCGTAATCAAGCAGCAGCATGCCGATCTTAGCCGGTCCGCTGTTTTCGGCGGACGTTGCAGCTATGCAGGGTTGGTAGCCGAGTAGATGCTGTCGATCAGCTGAAAACCGGATAAACAATTTACCGCCGTTTTGCACAGCGCGAAACTGCGCTTCTGTAGAATCGGGCAATTCATGTTGCAAAGCGCGGCCAATCCACTCAAGTTGCGTCGCTTGAGTGATGATGCCGGTTTCGTCTAAAAGCGCTAGGCTTTGGATATTGGCATCCAGGCCGTAACTCGCGATTTCTGCTTCGATCAGGGCCTGCTGATCGTTCTTTAACAAGGTTTCAACTTTTATTTTGGTACTGGTTAATAAGTGTTGCACATCCTCAAACGCCCTAATTTCGATGGCTTTAAGCATTTGCTGATGCTGGTAAACAATCGAAAACAGCAACAATAGGCAAAAGGAGCCGATAACCAATGCAGGTAAGGCTCGATTTAAACGAATAGTATGTATGCTGCTCATTTGGGTGGTGTCGGTTTTGGAATGTTTGTCAATTTTAAGTTCCAAGTATTTGTGCTGAGAGTGAGACGCTTACAGCTCTGCAAAGCAATATGCTAGTTATTAAGACTAGTTGATAACGTGTAAAATTGCAGGCTTATTTTGTGCTTGTAAATAAGCTGATGTGCAAATTTTATATTTAGCACCATAAATGTGTTGTTTTTGTTAGAAAAACAGTTGTATCTACGATTATTATAGGTGGAAATAACCTTTCAACTCATCTTGTTTGTATAATAATACAGAATCAAGCCCGGTACCACACTTTAATTGTTAACTAATGGCTTCTTTATGGCGCATAAGCAGATTGTTAGGGTTATTAAGGCGTTTGCTTAATATTCATTTAGCTGAAGTGCTTGACAAAATGCGGTTTCTGCAGTTTTAAGCGGGAAATGTGCTGATTGAGATTTGAAGCTACAAAATCCAGATTGAAGTGATTCGCTGCTAGAGTTCGTAGTTAACGCGAAAAAATGCGGGGCTTTTACCTAATCTTGATTGCCGGTGTGAAATAAAAGCAGGGCTTGGAGAGTAGAGATAAATAGCAGGTTGGCACATCCTACAAAGTTTATCTCCAGCAAATATTTGTGGGTTTCATCAAAATGACATGTATCGACAGTTAAAATCAGGAGGGTAACCATATTCTAACTGCTTATTCTGCCTAGGTTTAGAAATCACTATGTCTATCCGACTGTTAGTTCTTCTGCTGATTTTTGCCTTGCCGGGTTGTGCGGTCTTTTCTGCAAAAGAACCGCTCTGGCCTGCTGAATTAAAGCATCAAGCGTATTTTCTGAGTTTGTATCAGCAAGACGCCGGCAATGCCAAGCTGCAAAATCTCGATCAATATCTTGGCTGGGTTATCAGTTTTTATCAGGGTACGGAACTGCATCCGAGGGGCTGGAACAGCATAAAAACAGATTTATTGCGCAAAAATCCAGAAGCTGCATTCGCAAATGAATTGCAGCATAAGTTGGAGCGTCTGGGTTTGATGATTGCCGGCGAGTGGGCCAAGAATAATCAAACCCGTTTGATAACTACCCGGCATGTCGCTATCTGGGGAAATGCCTTGATGAAGTCTGCCGAGCAGGGGGAGACGCTGGAATTGCTGGATAGAGTCACTATTGATGTGGAAGATTTATTGGCCAGAAGGTTAGCTGCAGACGCTATAAAAGAAGACCGCTTCTATGCTGAAGAAGACATTTTTCAATCTATCAATTAGCAGGTCGTGGTCTTTTCAACTTACGGAAGTAACATTAAACCGCCCGCCAAATATAAGTAGCCGCCGCATTGGCCGGCAAACTGGCTGTGACGTATTTTCCATGATACTGAATACTAAAAGCCTGTGCTTCGTCGCTGTCATTCAACACGATCAAAACGACATGGCCGGCCGGCGTCAGAAAAGCCACATTCGGTAAAGTTTGGCCGTCGGAATAAATTCGCACCGAGTCAGGGCGCACAAACTTCGCGGCATGCGCGATCACATAATAAGCGACATTACGGCTAATCTTTGCGTCTATAGTTATTGCGCCGACACATTGGTCAGCGCCGCCTGGCGTATGCGGGCCGCAGTCAGGGTCGGCAGCCAGATTCCATTCCAGCACCACCTGGCACCAGTTACGCATTGAACCCAGCAACACATTTTTCATATGCCAGATAAAATCTCCGGCGAACTGCCCATCCGCTCCCACCCACTGCTCGGTGAAATATAATTTCATCTCCGGGAAAGCCTGGTGCACCTCAGAGAGTGTAGAAATATCGCCGGCATACAGATGCCAGGCTGATCCGGATACATACTGTCGGGCTTGCGCATCGGCGAAAACCGCTAACGGGTATGCTTTGACATCACAATTATGATCCCAGCAAAACACTTCAATCGCGCCTAACTCAGCCGCCGTCAAAGCCGGGCCGAGATGGTTTTTGATGAATTCGGCCTGCTCACCGGCTTCCATAAGCATGCTGGGTTGATTTTTGGCGTTTAAGGGTTCGTTCTGCGGCGTGAGGGCGTGAATCACTATGCCGTTTTCCCGCATTGCCAGTACATATTTAACCAGATAGGCGGCGTAAACGCCGTAGCAATCCGGATTTAGTTTGCCGCCAATAAAACTTTGGTTAGTCTTCATCCACTCCGGCGCCGACCAAGGCGTGGCGATAATTTTAATATCGGGGTTGATATGCAGAATTTCCTGTAGCAAAGGTATCACCCCGCTATCGCCGGCGTTGATATTGAAATGAAGTAGATCAATATCGGTTTGGCCCTTTGGCCTGTCGTCATAGGAAAAACACGTTGCGCTTAAATCAGATGCGCCGATGGTTAAGCGCAGAAAACTCAGGCCTATGCCGTTTGCCGCAGGTAAAAATAATTCCTGTAATAAGGCCTGTCGTTCAACGTCTGGTATACGACTGATCAACATGGCGCTCCCCCCGGTCAAGGCAAAGCCGAAACCCTCTATGCGCTGATACTTTTGCTCGCTATCCACGCTTAGCACGGGTAAGTCCTTAGTGTTAGCGTCCGTAAAACATAGTGGCTGTGATTGCGGTTGAAACAAGATCCTTTGGTCGGCAGTCGTCAGCCACTGTAACAAACAGCAGGCTGGTATTTCCAGCGGTAAAATGGATTCAGCGGGTTGGTTTAAAGCCGGCATGGATGTTTTCTTGCTGGAGAAAAGTATATTGTATGATAACGTTTGCAGAATTCATTGTATAGAGTTAACCGTGCTGTTGAAGCTGATCGTTGGGTGTAGAATTTTCGGGCAAGAACGCTAGTGATGAGTGCTTGCGTTCATTATAACTTATTGAATTTAATTTAATTTTGTAATCATTTATCCCTAGATTTGAGCAAAAACTAAGTATTTTTACACTGGGGTGTTATAATCCCCCAGCGGCCTTTTTGGGTTATTTTATTTATGACTATCCGAACGATGGCGAAATGGGACATTATGGATGAAGAGAGAAAATATAGAAAATCATAGTAATCAGCAAGACGGGGTGGAGTTGTCGCGACGCGGCTTTTTCAGCCGTCTGGCTATAGGTGCTTTTTTATCGATAGGGATGCCGGGTGTAGTATATGCTGCAAAGAGTGCGGCGGTAAAAGCAGAAAAAAACCAGCGTTTAGCGCATTCCGCGCGGACAGCAGTGCGAATTCCTAAACATAGCCCGGCATTGCAGGCAGTAAAGCCCGGCAAACTATCTGCGGGCAAGCATCACGAAGAAGTGGGCCTTAAAATTGACCTGCATAAGCACAAATCAGCTGCGGCAGAACACGGGCGCTTACACACAGGGCATGCCGATCATCATCAAGGACGCTTCCAAACTGCCCATGCTGATTATCATGGGCGTCATGATGCCAGGGTGCGGGATGTTTATGCAGGTAAAAAACACTCCATGCATAGCTCATCACACCATAGCGAGCGCCATTATCAGTCTGGCGGCAGAACGCATTCGATTATACAGCCCGTACAAAGAGAGCCGCTTTACGAGGCTGAGCAAGAGCCATTGTTTCTGGCTAATCCGGGTCGTCTTGTCAACTATCGGTCATTGGCGATACAGAATCCGCATACCGGCGATAAATTGAGCCTGACTTATTTTGAAAAAGGCCGGTATTTGAGCGATGCTTTAGAGGAAATCAGCTTTTTATTACGCGACTACCGGACTGGGGATATCCATCCGATTGATCCCGAGCTGTTAGATCAACTGCACAATTTAAAGCAAATGCTGGGCTTGAATCAACCGTTTGATATTGTCTGCGGTTATCGCTCGCCATTGACCAATGCACTATTGCATGCCGAACATTCCGGTGTCGCCAATAACAGCTTTCACATGAGTGGCCGGGCAGTCGATATTCGCATCGAGCGTTTCGGTTTGCGGCGTATCCATAACGCGGCGTTAGCTATGCACAGCGGCGGCGTCGGCTATTATCCGGAATCCAACTTTATCCATCTGGATACCGGAAGTTTTAGAACCTGGACTATGTAAAACCGCCGACGTTTAAATCTGGCGGTTATTCACGGGGTAGGCTGGGTTGAGTTTTAGGTATTCGGGCTAAAACCAACCTTAGCCGCCGCAGCCGGCGCTTGTAATTTGCTCAAGGCCTTTTTCAGTTGCTCGTCCTGTCCATACACATCCGGGTAGAAGCGTAAGCGGTTTTCGTGATCGACAAAAGTGGTCGCGTAATAAAACAGCACCGGCACCGAGCGTTTTAGCGTCACATGCCGGGTTTTAGGCGCGGACATGGCTTGTTTGATGCTTTCTTTGTCCCAACCTTCCTGATCCCCCAACACAAAGGCGGCGAGTTGTTCCGGGTCAGCCACCCGCACACAGCCGTGGCTTAAATCGCGGCGCGGCCGATTAAAGGCTGCGTGGCCGGGCGTGTCGTGTAAATACACGTCGGCGGAATTCGGAAATACAAATTTTACTCGGCCCAGCGGGTTTTGTTTGCCGGGGCGTTGTCTGGCCCTTATATAACTGCCGCCGCCATGTTCGTCACTGTTTTGATGCTGAATCAGCTCAATGTCTTTACTGGCTAAATAGCCGGCATTGTTGGCCGCTTTTGGCCGGATTTCTTTTTCAAAAATAGATTTCGGAATATTCCAGTAGGGCATAAACTCCAAATATTTCATGTCTTCCCATAACAGCGGGGTCTGGTTATCCGGGTATTTGCCAACCACCACTTTCATGTTCAGGGGTTTGGTGTCGTCAGCCGAATTGAACGCCCATAATTCAAACGCAGGTATGTTAACGACTATCATGGGGCCATCGCTAGCGTCCGGAATCCAGCGCGCCCGTTCCATTGCCAGTTCAATCTGCGCTATTTTTTCGCGGGAGGAGGGCTTGAACAAGGCCGCAGTAGCCGGACCAATCACGCCATTGGCTTTTAGGCCTTGTTGTTGCTGAATTTTTTTCACGGCAGCGACTAAATCGCTGTCGTAAAGCGTGTTGTCGGCAGCTGTTTTGCCGTCCAGTGCGCCCATTGCTTGTAAACGCTGGCGCAGTTGAAGTATTTGCGGATTTTTTTCTCCTGGCCGCAATTCTTTGCTGAATTTGTAGGCTTCCGGCGTCGCTTGCGTCAGGTCAGATTGGAAGCGATTCAAGATTTGTTTTAACCGCTGATATTGCTGGGATTTGGGTTCAAACTGAGCAAGTATTTCGCTTAAGGTTTGCGCTTCCAGATGTTGTTTCAGCAAGCCGGCTACGTCTAAAGGCGGTTTCGGTGCGCTATGCAGCGGATATTGGATATCGCGCGGGTCAACTTGGCCCTGCCGCAAATCATGCAGATAGCGGACCAAGGAAACCGTTATAGCTACGTCGTAACCCGCTGTGGCGTTGCTGTCCGCAGTTTGGCTGCTAATCATTTCCTGCAAGCGGTCAATATCATAATTAGCCGGATTCAAGGCATCGCTAGCTGCGTTGCTTAATAGGCTCAACAGGTCCTGAAGATTTTTCTCGGAACGATTGGCGGAAAACCAGATCGGTTGAAAATGTGAGTTTTGATAAATTTGATTAATCACATCGCTATCACGGCTGAAATCGCTACGCAACAGCAAGGGATTCAGTTTGCTAAGTAAAATCGCCCCTATTGCATTATCAGGGGGAATTAAGTCCAAAGCCGCCGGTGGGTTGTCCAGTGCTGGAGTACTGATGGTTTCGGGGGCGGGAATCAGCGGCAAATCTGCACTGAAAACTGCTTCAATTTCCATGAGGGACATAGCAGCGGTTAAGGCGAACCATGCGCATTTTGAGCGTGAATCTTTTTGGGTGTAGCGTTGAGTGATCATGTTTAAGCGAATACAGTTCCTGGTTTTGGGGTTATTGTATGCTTAACCACTGTTACACGCCAAGTTTAGCTTTATAGCATGAGTCCAACTTGCCCTATTCGTATAACAATCGCCTGCTGCAATTGCCAAGTCTTCATGGTTAAATACATTTTAGAGGATACATTGCTTATTGCCGGAGAATCCTCGGTTTCCAATGGGGTGCGCAGTTGAAAATGCGAACTCACTGTTTGCGCCAATTCCTGACAAAAATCCAACTTATTGACAGCGATTTAAGCTGAGCTTCTGTTTGATTTTTTTGGCCACCAACTTAAAGCGGGACAACTGCGAGGATTAACCGTTCACACTGAGCCTGTCGAAGGGTGGACGGTTAAGCCGTTCATGGTTCGACAAGCTCACCACGAACGGCTTAACCTTAAGCTATCCCGGCTTAAGTTAGTAGCCGATTTTTGTGAAAAATTTCTGAGATTTATTGAATTAAGTAAAAACGCACTACTGTTTATAAAACCATTGCGTTCATTGAATTTACCATTAACCGACGATTTTGGAATCGGCAAGAGCTTGCAGAGGGCGCGCCGAGTACGTCCGTGTAGGCTAAAGTCGGCATCCATGCCTTCTACCCCTCTGCAAGCTCTTGCCGATACCAAATCTCAGGGTCTTGGCTTCGACCCCATAATTAAAGTTACAAAAAATTAAAAATGGTTATACGTTTTTACTTACCTTCTCCAGTTATGAGTTATTAGACTTATCAACTATACTTAAAGCGTAGAGCATTTTGCCGATAAAAAATGTCCTAAATCAATAGTATGACGAAGAACAGCAACATTCTTCTTAGCAAATTGGAGGCGCAAGCTCAATGAGAGTCAATTCACCAATCACGCAGAATGAAATCGAATTCGGTGAACAGGATACGCTGATTTCCAAAACTGATTTAAAGGGACTGATAAACTATGTAAATGCCGATTTTTGCCGGATTAGCGGTTTTACCCTGCAAGAGTTAATCGGCAAAAATCATAATATCGTGCGGCACCCTGACATGCCGGCTGCGGCGTTTGCGGATCTATGGGCGACATTAAAGCAGGGTCAGCCTTGGAACGGACTGATAAAGAACCGTTGCAAGAACGGTGACTTTTATTGGGTGAATGCCTATGTCTCGCCAACCGTTGAGGATGGGCGAATTGTCGGTTACACCTCAATGCGCAGCAAGCCCGGCAAAAGTGAAATCGCCGAAACCGAACAGTTCTATAAAAGCTTGAATAACAGCGAAGGGCGTTATGCAATTAAGCATGGGAAACTGGTTAGACGTTCCCTATTTAGCCGGATTAATCCGCTGTATTGGATTAAATTGTTATCCGGTCCTAAGCAGCTATTGTTATTGATTTTTTCTTTTTTGCTAGGGGTTGGTGTCACCGAGGCCATCAATTATAGAACGTTGGAACAAGTCCGCATTAATGGGCCCATCTATCATCAGATCGAACTCCAAAAGGATTTGATTGCGGATATTTTGCCACCGCCGGAATACTTGCTGGAATCCTGGCAGGTCACTGAGGAAATGTGGATTACGGATGCTAGCGAATTGCCGGGCCTCGTGGAAAAAAGCCGCAAGCTGCGAGAGGAGTTTGAAACTCGGCATGCCTTTTGGGAGAACAATTTACCTGAGGGGAAACTCAAAACGACCATGGTGCAAAATGCTTGGGATTCTGGTATTGAATTCCTCAACTTGCGTGACAAGCAGTTTATTCCGGCCTTGCTGGCGAATAAACGCGAAGCGGCGCAAGCGGTATTTCCCAGCATGAAGACCATGTACATTGTGCATCGGCAACAAATCGACGCAGTGGTGGAAATGGCAAACGCTGAGTATTTAACCCTGCAAAATAAGGCTGCAGGAGTTATATCTGTCGATAGACTGGTACTAAAGTTGATTAGCCTCTTATGTTTGTCTATTATTGCCTTCATGGGACGCTTGGTTTACAAAAATTTAACCAAGGTCGGCGATCCTCTTTATATTGCCGAGGTAGTGCGGCATATGGCGATCGGTAATCTTGCCGTTGGCATCCATGCGCCCAATGATGATAAAAGCAGTGTGCCAGCCACGCTGAAGGACTTTCAATCCCGATTGCGGCGCTTGGTCGGCTTGATTTCAGAACAAGCGGATCAGGTAGCTGCGGAATCTACGCAAATGGCAAAAGCGGCTAATGTCGCGTCTTCAGCGTCTATGGCGCAATTTGCGTTGGCAGAGACGGTTAGTACCTCCACTAAACAAATGACCCGCAGTATTGCCAGTCATGCCGAAGAGGCTTTGGTTATTTCCAGGCAGTCGCAATCCAGTTGCGAGCAAGGCGTCCAAGTAATCAATAACGCTGTTCTGAGTATGCAAAAAATAGCCACAACGGTTCGTGAGGCTTCCAGCAGCGTACTGACGCTTGGCGCGCAATCGGAACAAATTTCTTCAGTAATACAGGTTATTGAAAGTATTGCCGAACAAACCAACCTGTTGGCCTTGAATGCGGCAATTGAAGCGGCGCGCGCCGGAGAACAAGGCCGTGGGTTTGCGGTTGTCGCCGACGAAGTGCGGAATCTGGCTAAGCGCACTTCCTTAGCCACCAAAGAAATTGAGGGAATGATAGTCGCTATCCAAAGCGGCATGAAACATGCCGTCTATGATATGGAGACCGGCGTAAGGCAAGTGGATGGAGGTGTTATGTTAGCGAATGAAGCAGGCTTATCTATAGGTCAGATTCGCGATGACTCGATCCGAGTAGCGCAAGTCGTGGCGGATATAAGCGCCGCTCTTGCAGAGCAACGTAATTTCAGTGAACAGATCGCGGTAAATATTACCGAGATTGACCAATTATGTGGGGAAAATGGCGTGACATTACTCCATGCCGTCCATAGCGCTGAACTACTTGAAGGGTCAGCCAGACAATTACGCTATTCAGTTAGCCGGTTTATGGTTTGAACTGTACATGCTTTTTGAATTCAAAAGCGAGCCGATAGGCTGGGTGCCGCTGAGCAAATTTGCATAAAATAGTTGCAAGTTAATACTATTTTAAAATCGAAAGCCGGCAATTTGCTTATTGTTTGGTTAATTTGTTGCCTATAGGCGCCAATTTTTTTACGTCTAATTGAAAGCCTTTTTCCGGGAATTTGTTATCGTATCTGAGTATGGTTTTTTTATTGGCGTCATAGTCAATATACGAGGTATATAAAGTCGATGCAGTTAGGTGATTTTCATCGAGATTGATATCTTTATAACAAGAGTCATATACAGCTACAGATTGGTGTAAATTTGAGAGATCTTCGGACGCGTTTATCCAAATCAAGGCGCCTTCTTGGCCGCCGCCGCACATTCCCGCAGGATTATTTGGGTTGGATGGCCTTTCGTAATCAATCACCAGGTAAATCCGGTTGTTCTTATTTGCCCGGAACAGGATGTTGGTATTAGACTCTTTTTGTGTGCCAACTTCCACCCCAAGCACTGCGGTTTGTCCTTGGTAAGAA